>DJVQ01000034.1:1543-96666 GCA_002441265.1 Syntrophaceae bacterium UBA6252 | reverse complement strand
GGTCCATGCGGGCGCAGTGCGTTTTTTCCCAGCGAACGTCGTCTGTCATGGAACGGGGTTCTCCTTTCCGGAAACATCCATGGGACCGTCCGCGGCCGGCGGTCCCAAAATGTCATAATTGACATAACATATCCGTTCCGGAAAGGCCACACCATTTGATCCGGAAAGAGCAAATGCATAAACGGTCGAAACAACATTTTACAGGCGGCAAAGGAAAAAGCTCCATAGGNNAGGCGCCCGAGCCGCGACGAATGAGACGTACATATGGTACGCCGCAGTGAGGAGAGGCGAAAGGGAACGCTGCATATGGACTTTTTCCGAAGCCGGAAAGAGCTTTTGCAATGCATTTCCCTCTATGATATAAAACCACCTTCGGTTTGTTTTCCAGTGAATCCGGGAAGGAGGTACGTTTCCCATGGTTCTGTCCGATGGAAAGGAACTGTGCCATGTCTGCAGGAAGAGGGTGTCCGTCATTCTGTGCGACGGCTGCCAGATTCCGCTTTGCGACAGTTGCAGGAAATTCGAGCTTTGGGGATACGGTTGCGGCCACGTGGACGGCAAGGTATTCTGTCTCACCTGTTACGACGACATCAACGTCAATCCATACGGCGGAAAGAGGCCCTGAGGATTGACGGTTTCGTGAAAGGTCCATACGCCGCGCTGCCTTTCATCCCTCAGTGCCGCGGCGTACCGGGAGTGCGCGCCGGGCGTCGCGATTCGGGTGCCCCGGCTGAGGAGCTTTTTTAACTTTGCCGCTCGAAAAAAGTGTTGATTTGCCTTTTTACGAGTTCGTCAGGATTCCGTCATGAAATACGAGGGCATGATCATCCGGCCCCCGAGCGAAGCCCGGAGCCTCCTGGTGCAGGTGACGGTGGGGTGCTCCCACAATCGGTGCATCTTCTGCCCGAGTTTCAAGGACAAGCGTTTTCGGATCAAGGAATATTCCGAGATCGAGGAAGACCTGATCGAGGCTTCCCGGTACGGCGCCATCGAAAAAGTTTTTCTTTGCGACGGCGACGCCCTGATCATTCCGCAGCGAAAACTCGTTCCGATCCTCGAGGCCGTCGGAAAGAACCTCCCGAGGGTGAATCGGATCGCCACCTATGCCAACGCGAAGAGCATTCTCCGGAAGACCCCGGAGGAACTCGTGGAACTGCGCCGGCTCGGGCTTTCCATGGTGTATCTCGGCGTCGAGTCCGGCAACGAGGAGCTTCTGTCGTGGATGAAAAAAGGGGCGACCGCCGAGGACATGGTTCAGGCGGGACGACGGATCAAGGACGCGGGGATGGTCCTTTCGGTGACGGTGCTCCTGGGGATCGGCGGGAGGGAGCGAAGCGGCCTTCATGCCGCCGACACGGCGAAAATCCTCACCCGGATCGATCCCGATTACGTCGGCGCCCTGACCGTCATGATCGTTCCGGGAACCCCTCTTCACGAGCTTTCCCGGCAGGGCGCGTTCCTCCTTCCCGATACCTTCGGGTTCCTGGAGGAACTGGGGATCATGATCGGGCAGTCCGATCTCAGCAACTGTTTCTTCACGGCGAACCACGCCTCCAACTACCTGCCGCTACGCGTCCGGCTTCCGGAGCAGAAGGAGGAAGCGGTCCGGCTGATCCGCAGCGTGGTGGAAGACCGGAACCGCAAAGTTCTGAAACCCGAGTTTCTGAGGGCGCTTTGAAGGAGGGGGGACACTGAAGAAGTTCGGTTCGTTATGGAGACACTGGCTCGATTCCGAAGGGGAGGCGCCCGGCGATGCCGGCGGGCCTGAAAAGAAGGTCCTTTCCTCTCTGGAACGATGGATCGAGAAGGGGGTCATCGATCAGCAGTCCGCGGAGATGATCGAGAACATCCTCGATCTCAGGGATACCGTCGCCCGGGAAATCATGGTTCCCCGGACGGAAATCATCGCCGTCGGCACCGAATCCACTCCGGAGGAAATCATCGCCCTGGTCCGGAAGCACGGCTACAGCAGGATGCCCGTCTGCGAGGGAAACGTGGACAACATCATCGGCATCCTCAACGTGAAAGACCTCTTCGACCTGTGGTCCGCCAGGCCTGAAAAATGGACGGTGGCCTCCATCATGCGGGAGGCCTACTATATTCCGGAGACGAAGAACATCCACCAGCTCCTCCACGAGTTGAAGGAAAAAAAGTGCCACATGGCGGTGGTCATCGACGAGTACGGGGGTACGTCGGGGATCGTCACGCTGGAGGACCTGATCGAGGAAATCGTGGGGGAGATTCATGACGAGCACGACGAGGACGAAGAGTCCTTTCTCCCCCAGCCCAACGGCGACGTTCTCGTGGACAGCCGCGTCGATATCGAGGATTTCGAGGAATACTTCCATATGGAGGCCCCGGAGGGGAAGTTCGAAACCCTCGGGGGAATGATCCTGCACATCATCAAGAAAATTCCCGTTCCCGGGGAAGTGATTCCCTTCGGGAACCTGGAGATGGTGATCGAGTCGGCCAGCGAGCGGAGCATCCAGAAGGTGAGGATCCGCCGTGCCGGGGGGGAGGAACGCCCCGGAGGCCCCGACCGCGACGAACAGCACTGAAAAGGTCGGAGAGTGGCAGACATGGATCGAAAGGACCTCGGCCTTTCCCTCCTCACGGGAGTACTTCTTTTCTTTTCCTTTCCCAAGTTCGGACATGGGTGGGTCGTCTGGTTCGCCCTGATCCCGCTGTTCTTCGCGCTCCGGGGGAAAAGTCCGGGAATGGCCTTTTCCATAGGGGGAATCGCCGGCTTCGCCGCGAATCTGGGGATCCTCTACTGGGTGGCCGGCGCGGTGATCCGTTACGGATATCTTTCCACCGTCACCGGATATTCCGTCCTTCTCCTTCTCGTTCTCGTCATGAGCCTGTACGTCGCCCTTTTCGCCGCGGTCCTGGCGGTTCTCACCGGCAGGGGGATCCCGGAGATTCTCGCCGCCCCTCCCCTGTGGACGCTCATCGAGTTCGGGAAGAGCCGCCTCTTTTCCGGTTTTCCCTGGGAGAACCTGGGTTATGCCCTCCATGACAACGTTCCCATCCTTCAGTTCGCCGACGTGGCGGGCGTGTTCGGGCTCAGTTTCCTCATCGTTTTCGTCAATGCCGTTCTTTTCGACATCTTCCGCCTGAACAGGACGAACCGCAGAAGGGTGAGCATCGCCATCGTTTTCACCTCCATCTCCGTCCTTCTTCTCTTTTTTTACGGACATTACCGGATCGAGCAGGTGGAACGGATGGGGAAGGACGGCCGGGCCCTCGAAGTGGCCGTGGTGCAGGGCAACATCGAACAGGCGGTCAAGTGGAACCCGGCGTATCAGCTCCGCACGCTGGAGGTGTATGAAACGCTCTCCAGGGAAATTCTGAGGGAAAGGGCGGATCTCCTGGTCTGGCCCGAAACGGCCATGCCCTTCTTCCTGCAGGACGGCGACGAAAAGCAGCGGCGGGTGCGGGCCCTCGCCCGGGACAACAGGGTCGATCTGGTCGCGGGAAGCCCGGGCTACCGGGAGAAGGGGGGCCGGATCGTCTACGGAAACAGCGCCTTCCTGATCACGCAGGACGGCGCCGTCTCGGGCCGTTACGACAAGGTGCACCTCGTTCCCTTCGGCGAATACGTTCCCCTGAAACGGTTCTTCTCCTTCGCGGAGAAGCTCGTCGCCGGCGCCGGCGACTTCGTTCCGGGGACCGGTTTCGTGCCGCTGCCCACGGAGAGGGGAGACAAGCTCGGCGTTCTCATCTGTTACGAGGGGATCTTCCCCGAAATCGGGAGGGCGTACAAGAGGGCGGGGGCGGACCTTCTCGTCAACATCACCAACGACGGGTGGTACGGCCGGACTTCCGCGCCCTGGCAGCACCTGAGCATGGCCGCCTTCCGTGCCGTGGAGAACCGGATGTACCTCGTCCGGGCGGCAAACACGGGGATCAGCGCCATCGTCTCCCCCACGGGGAAAATCGAGGGAAGGACGGACCTTTTCGAACGGACGACCCTCCGGGGCACGGTGCGGATTTTCCCGATGGAAACCCTCTATTCCCGGTACGGCGATTATTTTGTCTGTTTCTGTTTTGTCTTTTTTGTTATACTTTTACTTTATCCGCGAAGGAGGAAGATGGTTCATGATTGAAAACATTCCCGAACTTTTTCAGGATCTCACGGAGCGCGTTCAGCACCTTCGAGGTTTTCTTTGACATCGACGGCAAGAGGGATGCGATCCGGAAGCTCGACGCGGCCATCGCGAGGGAGGATTTCTGGAACGACCCGGAGACGGCGAAGAGCGTCCTGAAGGAGAAACGGGATTACGAACAGGCCATTGAAAGCTGGAACAGCCAGCATAAGAGCCTGGAAGACCTGAAGGTGCTTTACGACCTTGCCCGCGAGGAGGAGGACGAGGAAACCCGGCAGGAGGTGGAGCAGGGAATTTACGACCTGAAGCGCTCCATCCGGGATGAAGAACTCAAGTCCATGCTTTCGGGGGAGGATGACCGGAAGAACGCGATCCTCATGATCCACGCGGGGGCGGGCGGCACGGAAGCCCAGGACTGGGCGGACATGATCCTCCGCATGTATCTCCGGTGGGCGGAGCGGAAGGGGTTCCGGGTGAGCATCATCGACCAGCAGTTCGGGGAGGAGGCGGGGATCAAGAGCGCCACCCTGACGCTGGAGGGGGAATACGCCTTCGGTTTTGCCAAGGCCGAGGTGGGGATCCACCGGCTCGTCCGGATTTCCCCGTTCGACGCAGGGGCAAGGCGGCATACATCCTTCGCGTCCGTCTTCGTCTGGCCCGAGGTCACCGACGAGATCGTAGTCGAAATCAATGAAAAGGATCTGAGGATCGACACCTACCGGTCCACGGGAGCGGGCGGTCAGCACGTGAACAAGACCGACTCGGCGGTCCGGATCACCCACATTCCCACGGGCATCGTCGTCCAGTGCCAGAACGAAAGATCGCAGCACAAGAACCGGGCCGTGGCGATGAAGGTCCTCCGCTCCCGGCTTTATGAACGGAAGCTTCTGGAACAGAACGAAAAGCTCGACGAGCTGAACAAGTCGAAACAGGCCATCGCCTTCGGCAGCCAGATCCGGTCCTACGTCCTCCATCCCTACAGGCTGGTGAAGGACCACCGGACCAACATGGAAATCGGGAACGTCAACCGCGTGCTGGACGGCGACATCGACGATCTCATCGAGGGGTACCTGCTGCGCCACTGAGTTCACCGGCGGTGTCGAGGGGAGCGCGGCATATGGCACTTTTTACGAAGCCGCCGGGGAAAGCGATGCCGCAAGGGGTGCAAGCAACACTTCTTCGAGCGGCAAGGGAAAAAGTGTCAGAGGCAAGGCGCCCGAGTCCCGACGAATGAGGCGTACGTGGGGTACGCCGCAGTGAGGAGGGGGGAAGGGCAACGCGGCATATGGCACTTTTTACGAAGCCGCCGGGGTTGCTTTTTCGGGGAAAACTAGGTAATACCCTCCGACAGCGCCATTCAATCAAACGGGGGATCAGGTGACCGGGAAAAAAATCTTCGACGCATTCCTTATGCCGTTCTTCTTCGTTGCACTGGTCGTTTTCCTGACCTCCTGCGGCGCCACGCATCAGCCCCCGCGGACCGTGGCCGTCGCCGTTCCGGAAACCGTTTCCCAGCCCGCAGCGGAAAAAGCGCCGGCGGCCTCCGTCGCGGAAGGTCCCTCCACACAGGCGGCGGAGTGCACGGAACGGGTTGCGCCCGAAACGGCCCTCTCCTCCGGCGAGAACGGCGAGTCCGCCCCGGCACAGGAAGGCGAGGAAGGACCCCGGACGGAGGAACAGGAAACCATCGACCAGGCCATGGATCTGATCAACCGCTCCCAGGAATCCTGGGAGAAGGGGGAACTGGAAAATGCCCTGGAATTCCTGGACCAGGCCTATGCCTGCATTCTCAGCGTGAACGGCAATCCCGACGCGGCCTGGCAGAAGGACGATCTCAGGTACATGATCTCCAAGCGGATCCTGGAGATTTACGCTTCCCGGTACGTGGCCACCTCGGGGTACCGCAGCGAGATCCCCATGACCATGAACGCCGACGTTCAAAAGGAAATCGACATTTTCCTGAAGTCGGACCGGGCCTTTTTCAAGCGGTCCTACGCGCGGTCGGGACGATACCGTCCGATGATCGTCGAGAAACTCAAGGAAGCGGGACTTCCGGAAGAGCTGTCCTGGCTGCCCCTCGTGGAAAGCGGTTTCTGGGTGCAGGCCCTCTCTTCCGCCAGGGCGCTGGGCCTGTGGCAGATCATTCCCTCCACCGGCTGCAAGTTCGGTCTGAAGCGGGACCAGTTCATCGACGAGAGGATGGACGTGGAAAAATCCACGGACGCGGCCATCGCCTATCTGAAAGAGCTGCACGGGATCTTCGGCGACTGGCTGACCGTGCTTGCCGCCTACAACTGCGGCGAGGGGAGGGTGCTCCGGGTGATTTCGCGGCAGCATACGAACTACCTGGACAATTTCTGGGATCTCTACCACCAGCTGCCGTACGAAACGGCGCACTATGTGCCCCGCTTTCTCGCCGCCGTCCGGATCGTCCGGGAACCGGAAAAGTACGGGATGGATCTTCCCGAACCGGAAAAATCCTGCCCCTTCGAGACGGTGCCGGTGGCCCGGTCGATGCAGTTGAAGGACATCGCGAAGGTCCTGGAGATTCCCGAGGATCATCTCAATCAGCTGAACCCGGAACTCCGCTACAAGATGACGCCGGAAGGCGCCCACAAGCTGAAGGTTCCAACGGGGTCGGCGGACCGGCTCCTGGAGGTGCTTGCCTCCGTTCCCCCCGCCCACAGACCGGTGTCCACGGCCGTCGTGATGCATCGGGTGAAGCCGGGGGAATCTCTTTCCACGATCGCCCGCAAGTATGCAACGTCAATGGATTCCATCGCGCGGATGAACCATCTGGCCAGCAAGCACATGATCGGAGCGGGAAAGACCCTCCTGATCCCCACCCGGGGGTACAGAGCTTCCGATGAGGTCGGGACGGTCGCGGTGGATGCGAAGGGAACGGGACGGTCCTCCCGGAAACCCGGTTTCTACACGGTCCGGAAGGGGGATTCCCTCTGGAACATCGCGCAGCGGTTCGGGATGACCGTTTCCGAAATCAGGAAGAAGAACGGGCTTTCCGACGACCGTCTCCAGATCGGCCAGGTGATCCGCATCGGCGTGGGAGACACCGCCCGGCTGTCTTCCGGCGGCGGGGGGACGGTTCATACGGTCAGGAAGGGGGACTGCCTCTCTCAGATCGCCCGCACCTATCGCACGACGGTGGAGGACCTTCTCGATTTGAACCGTCTCGGTCCCGACGGGCAGATTTTCCCCGGCCAGACGATCCGGATCACCCGCTGAACCCCGCCCGGGGAAACCCGTCTCAATCGATCTCGTATCCCTTCAGTTTCCGGAAGAGTTCCCTTTCCAGGGCTTTCATCGACGCTTCGTCGCTTCCGCCCCGTTCATGGTCGTAGCCGGCGAGGTGAAGCAGTCCGTGAATCATCAGAAAAACCAGTTCGTCCTCCAGGGAGATTTCCCCTTCCAGGGCGTCCCGCGCCGCGGTATCGACGGAAATGACGACATCCCCCAGAACCCGGTGCGGAGATTCCTCCGGGCCGCCCTCGTCCACGGAAAAGGACAGGACATTGGTCGGCCGGTCCCTTCCGAGAAAGCGGGCGTTCAGATCCCGGATCTCGCCGTCGCCGGTGAGGACCACCGTTACCTCCCGGTCTTCGAGGTCGAGGGAACGGAGGATTTCAGTGAGGTCCCGACGGAGCGTCCGTAAAGATGCGGGAATCCTTCCCCGGCGGTTGACGAGATGAATCGCCATTCCTTTCCTTTTTGCCGTTCTGGAGCCGCAGCGGCGGCTGGTTGGGGTAATCGATCCGGTGGTGGAAGATGCCCATGAGAATCCGAACGAAGCTTTCCTGTACGATGTGGAGTTCCTGGAAGGTCAGGTCCGATTCGTCCAGCTGCCCTTCATGGAGGACTTCCATGATCCGATCCTCCACGAGGTTCCTGATCCGGGAGGGCGTGGGGTTCGTCAGCGCCCGGGAGGACGCCTCGACGACGTCCCCGAGCAGGACCAGGGCGGCCTCGCGGGTCCGCGGCTTCGGCCCGGGATACCGGAAATCGCTTTCCGGTATGGACCGGATCGAGGGGTCCCTGTCCTTCTTCGCCTTGTCGTAAAAATAGGTGACGAGACGGGTGCCGTGGTGCTGGCGGATGATGTCGACGATCTGCCGGCCGAGCCGGTATTCGGCGGCCAGTTCGCAGCCTTCCTTGACGTGGGAGATGATGACGAGACTGCTCATTTTCGGTGAAAGCTTCTGGTGGCGGTCCTCCCACTTCTGCTGATTTTCCACGTAATAGAGGGGTTTCTTCATCTTCCCGATGTCGTGATAGTAGGCGCTTACCTTTGCCAGGAGCGGATTGGCGCGGATCGCCTCGGCGGCCGCTTCCACCATGGAACCGACGACGATGCTGTGGTGGTAGGTGCCGGGCGTGGAAAAGATCATCTGTCGGAAAACGGGCCGGTTCAGGTTGGCCAGTTCCAGGAGCTTGATGTCCGTCGTGTATCCGAGCAGGAACTCGAAAAGGGGCATCAGGCTTCCCGCGAGGATTCCCGAAAACAGCCCGGACAGGAGCCCGAAGGCGACCTCTATCAGCGTCGACAGGGATAGGACCGTGTTCGAAAGAAGGGAAAGACAGAGGATGACCACCATGTTGACGATGCCGACGATGAAGCCGGTCCGGTAAAACGCGGATCGTTCCCTGCATTCCGACAGCCGGAAGGTGGACACGATGCCGCCCGCGAGGACGTAGAGAAACATGGAGAACCGCGCCTCGAACAGGAAGGAGACCAGGAAGGCGAGGAACAGGGAAAACACGAATCCCGCGTCCCGCTTCAGGAGCACGACGACGATCATGGTTCCCGCCATGAAGGGGATGGCGTAATGGGCCCCTTCCAGGGGAATGAGAGGGAAGGCCGACACGAGGGGACGGGAGACGAAAATCCCGATTTTCGCGAGAATGACCATCAGCAGGGCGACGAGCGCGAGGGTCAGAAGGTCGATGTTCACGGCCGTCGAGGGTTTCAGCCGCGTTCTGAGGAACAGGTAAAGAAGGAGGATGGAAAGGAGGATCGCCAGGAACGTGCCCGAAGCCTTGGAGATTCTCACGGTCAGGTGTCCCTCGCGGCCGGCGTGCAGGGCCTGGAGTTTGTCCATCTGGCCCGCCGTGATCTTCTCTCCCTCACGGACGATCATCTCACCCGCCTGGACCCTGAACAGGACGGGCTTGACCTCTTCCATGGCGAGCATCTTCCTCTTTTCGGTCTGAGCCCCCGCGAAGGTCAGGTTCGGCCGGATCATTCTTCCGCCGAGGGCGATGTAGACTTCCCGGAGGTCGGGGGGGAGATCGCGGAAAGCGCCGTCCACGTATTCCCGGACACGGCTTCGGGCCTGTTCCAGCGAGAGAATCCCCTCCGGTTTTTCCCGGAGCTGCTCCACCCCCGTCCGGATCTCCCGGATGGTGATTGCCCGGCCGGCGGGGAGAGCGTCCCTGCTTACGGGTCCCGTGAGATAGGGAACATAGGCGACCCGGGCCAGATCGTTCATCGTTTCGAAGGAAAAGCCCCGGCGGGACAGAATCCCGAATTCGCCGTCCCCGACGGGGACGCCCAGGGCCGCCTCGAAGTCCTTCCGGAATCCGGCGGGCCCCTCGTTTCCGCCGGTCGCTGCCGTTTCCTTCCCGGGCGTCCCGGAGCTCCGTCCGGAAGCCTCCAGGAAGGCGCCGGCTACGGCCATCCCGATCCTGGCCGGGACGGACCGGTCGTAATCGTACACGGAACTGGCGGCATCGGCCGCCTCCAGGCGTTTCTTTTCCGTCATGGCGCGGTCCACGACGAGGTAATCGCGGTCCGCCTTGACGTCCTTGACGGCGATCATGCCCTCCTTGAAATTGGGGACGGACCAGGGAATGGAGGGGATCAGGAAGTAGGTCAGGACGATTCCCGATACGATGAAGAGAACGATCCGGAAGGATTGGGAATTTTCAAACCAGGATCGGAGGGACCGGCGGCCTCCTCCGGTTTTTTTCTTCCGTTTTGAAAGGGTCCATTTCATCTGCATACCGTTCCGGCTTCCCTCACCGGTTCTCCTTTTTCTTCCGGTCCAGGTGGTTGTATGCACGGATGATTTCCTGGACAAGGGGATGTCGGACGACATCGATTTCGGTAAAGTAGACGAATTCGATGCCGGGCGTTTTCGAAAGAATGGTCTCCGCCTCGACGAGCCCCGAAATCTTGTCCGGGGGAAGGTCCGTCTGGGTGACGTCCCCGGTGATCACGGCCCTGGAACCGAATCCGAGACGGGTGAGAAACATCTTCATCTGTTCGGAGGTGGTGTTCTGGGCTTCGTCGAGAATGANNCATGAAGGCGAGCGGGGCGACCTCGATGATCCCCTTGGTCAGGAAGGAAGACGCCCGTTCGAACGGGATCATGTCGTAAAGGGCATCGTAAACGGGACGGAGATAGGGATTCACCTTTTCCGCGAGATCCCCGGGAAGGAATCCGAGTTTTTCCCCCGCCTCGACCGCCGGGCGGGNNTGGCCAGGTAGGTTTTTCCCGTGCCCGCCGGGCCGATGGCGAAAACGATGTCATGGTGCCGGATGGCGTCGACGTAATGCTTCTGGGCGACGCTCTTGGGCGCGATCATCTTCTTGGTCGACGAGATGTAGACGGCGTCGAGGAAGATCTTTTCCAGGCTGGCGGAACGGTTTTCCTGAAGGATCCGGCAGGCGTAATCCATGTCGGACGAATAAACGGGGTAGCCCTTTTTCACCAGGCCGGAGATCTGAAGGATCAGGTTCTCCGCGAGAGCGACGCTCTCCTTCTCGCCCTTTATGGTGATCTTCGAGCCCCGAACGAAAATTCGGGTGTCCGTCCGGCGTTCCATGAGACGGAGATTGGCATCCTGGTCCCCCAGAAGGCTCCTCATGATTCCGGAGTCTGGAACCTGGATTTCCCTCGAGATTGTATCATCCCGTTGTTCTCTCAAGCAGCAAAATTCCCGGAACAACCGCCGGAGGTCGGGACCCGCAACACGGGTTCCGGAAGCGGTGCCCCCTCGCACCCTTTCATGGTTTACCCCTTGGCGATCGGTTATTTTGTCGGCGCTCATCGTACCATCAACGACCGGCCGACGCAATCCATTTCGTCTTGTTCATGTAATCCGGGGCCTTATCCCCGATATTCGGGCCCCGGCCATGATCCCGCCAATACGGCCCGGCAATGCATTCTTTTGTTTTCCCCCCGGGACAGGATTCCGTTGACAAAGACCTCCGTTTTTCTTAAACTTTTCAAAAGATCCTTTTACATCGAAGGGTTGGTGGACCTTCCCGCGACCGTTCCCGCCCGTACGGAGCCGTGGCCCTTCTTTCCCGAAGAAACGCAATTCACGGCGCATTCATTTTTTTCCTGCAACAAGGTACCGATGGCAGACCGCCGCCGGAAAAGGTGAGGCGGCCTGAGGGATCACCTACACGTAAACGAGGCACCGTCCGTGTGCCGGGGGAGGTGGGCCATGAAGCGGTTTCTGGGCACCCTCTTGTGTTTTTTCGTCGTCCTTGTTCTTTCACCTTCCGCCGCGGCGGGGGAGAAAGCCCTTCTGGACCAGGCTGCGGAAGAGATCGGGTCGAACATGGATAAAACGGAGAATCTCCCGCAGAAACTGTCCCTCAGGAATGCCGAGGCGGCCCTGAAGGCCGCCGGGGAGGCCCTGGCGAAGGGGGACGGAAAAGAAGCGGCGAAGAACAAGAAGAAGGCGTTGAAATGGTATGTCCAGGCCGTCCGGGAATGCATGACGCCCGGCGGTGCGGGCGAGAAGATTGTCGAGGCCCTGAAAGAGGAAGGGCGGATGCGCGAAAACGGGATCTCCCGGTTCAGGGACCTCCTGAAGATCATGGTGCGTGCAAAGGAGAGCAAGGAGAAATCGGACCTTCCCATTTACCAGGGAATGGCGATGAACTGCATCCTTCTCGCCCTTTTCGAAATCATCGACACGGGCGACATTGACGGCTTCGAACCCGAGAAGGCCCTGAAATGGTATCTGAATGCAGCTGCGTCCTGCGAGGACGTCCAGAAGCTCATCGACGACCTCCTGGATTACCTTGCGAAACACGGGGACCTTTCGGGCATTCCGGACATCTCCCCGGAAGGGTGCCGGAAGGCCAAGGAAATGGTGGAACGGCTTTACAAACTGAAGAGGAAAGGCGCTCCTCCCGACGAGATTGTGAAGCTCGCCGAAGAGATCAAGAAATTTCTGGATGAGGAAGGGGCACGGACCGGACGGGCGCGACGGGCGAAATACGAGGCGGAAGAGGAAAAAGAAGGGAAGGTGCCGGAACGGGCGGCACCGAAACCGACGGCCACCGTCCGGTTCACCGCCCTCGACGGGAACACGAACATCAACAGGGACTTTGTGGGGAACGTGGAAACCGTGCGCTTCATCGCCCTCGACGGGAAGGAAGTGCCGCCGGAAAAGGTGAAGCCTGACGTGACGGACCACGGGGATCACCACACGATCTCGGTGGGGAAGGCCGCGGGGATCGCAAGCATCGTCCTCACGGGAACGGCGGGGATCGTCACCCTGATCCAGGACGGCGCGGGCGGAACGCCGGCCGGTTTCTCGGGAATCGCTCCGAAGGACGGGACCGTCGAAATCCATAACGGGGCGATCGCGGAGACCTTCCAGGTGGCCCCGGGGTCGCCCGGAATGGCCTGGTCCCCTGCGGAGCATGCCGTCACGGTGGCCGGCGCACCGGTCACCGTCATCGCCGTGCGGCCCGACCAGGTGGCCGTCACCGGAACCGGTCTCGCCCCGTCGCCTGCGGGAAACATTCCGGTTACGATGACCTCCCCCACCGGTACGGTCCTGTCCGGCGCCTGTCCCTCCTGGGGGTACAATCTCTACCTCCCCCGGGCAGTGAAGACCCGCGTCCCGGTGCCCGTCACCGCGGAAGTGGTCGGGCTCGAACCGGACCGGAAGGTCACCTTCCGGTTCATCCCCGGCCCCGGTCAGGTGATCGAGCCGGTCACGGTGACCCTGCCCGCCGCGGCCCTGGTCACACCGGCACCGGTGGCGACCCTCCGGGTCGTCACGCCGGGACCCCAGGGCCTCGACGTGGTCGTGACAGTGGAGGAAAAATGAACATGAAAGCTCTTTTCATGGGGGTCGCGGTCCTTGCGGCCGCCGCCCTTCTTTCTTCCTTTGCCGCGGCCGTGGAGGCGGCCCCGGCAAAGGAGCAGCCTCCTCCCACCCGGCTTGCCTTCACGGCCTTCGAAGGGGAAAAGGAGGCCCCCGTCCCCGGGACGAACCTGGCCGTCTTTCTCTCCGGCGGATACGGCCTTCCCGACATGGAAGAACTCGACCGGTACGTGGATTACATCAACGGCCATTTTTCCGGAACGGTGAGCCATGTCCATCACTACAGCCAGATCGGGTTCGGAGTGGAGTGGCGGGGGCCGGCGGGTTTTTTCGCCGGCATGGGTTTTCAGTGGATCGACTCGGGAGTGAAGGGCTCCACCGTTTTTTCGGGCAAGACCTCCGCGTTTCGCATCGACATCGACGCGGGGGGGCTGGAATTGTACGGGGGGAAACGGTGGTTCCGGCTCGCCGGACCCGTCGGCCTCGAAGCCCTGGCGGGGGCCGGCTGGTACCGTTCACGTTACCGGGAAAAGGAGAACGGGTACGATGTCTCCGGGAACTGCTGGGCGCCGGGGTTCCGGGGGGGGCTGGGGATCGTCGTCGAATGCACGGAACATCTCATGGTTCATGCCGGCGCTTCCTACCGGTTCCTCCGGTTCGACGATTATGAAAACGGGACCGGCACGGTTCGATTCGTGTCTCCCGGGCATCCGGACGCCGAAGCCGATTTCTCCGGGTTCCTCTTCGAGGGCAGGGCGGCCTGGCGATTCTGAAAAAAAGGGCGGGTCATGCCTTCTGGAGAAAGAGGTGGGCATAGACCTTCGCGTTGCCCATCATGTTGTCTATGATGCAGTTCTCGTTCGCCTGGTGAAACGTGTTGTTGGTCTTTGACCAGACCACCGCGGGCAGTCCCTCCCTCCGGAAAAAGGCGGCCACCGTCCCGCCGCCGATCCCCGTGGGCCTTCCTTCGATCCCGTAGACATCCTTCAGGGCCGACTTGAGGGCGCGGACCGCCGGCGCGTCGGGCGCCGTCGCTTCCGGTGCCTGGTGCTCCTGAACGGGCGAGATCTCCACCGACACCCCGAATTCCTTTTCCACCCCGGCGGCGATTTCCCGGATGGTCTCCTTGACCTTGGCCACGGGGTAGGCGGGCAGGATGCGGCAGTCGAGATAGAACACGTCGTCCCCGGGGACGGTGTTGACGTTGGGGATGTTGGCCTCCTTCCGGGTCGCCTCGAAGGTGCTTTCAGGCGGGACGAATACGGGGTCCGACAGGGGATAGCGCCGGTACAGTTCGCGGAGACGGACGACCAGGTGCGAGGCGGCGACGAAGGCGTTGATCCCCTCGCCCGGCGTGCTGGCGTGGCACTGTTTCCCCCGGGTTCTGATCTTCAGCCAGAGAAGACTTTTCTCCGCGACCTCGATGAGCGTTCCCTCCCGGTTTCCGAAATCGGGCACGAGAATCCAGTCGGTCGTCCGGAAAACGGACCGCATCGACCGGAGGACATGGGGAAGGCCGTAGATGCTGGCCGTCTCTTCGTCGGCGACGAAGGCAAGCGCGACGCCGGACTCCGGGGAAATCCCCTCGTCGAGAAAGGCCTTTGCGGCGAAAAGGGAGGCCACGAGGTCCTGCTGGTTGTCTTCCGTCCCCCGCCCGTAGATCCTGCCGTCCCTGACGAAGGCGCCGTAAGGGTCTCCTTCCCACAGGCCGCTTTCCCCGGGAGGCACGATGTCCGTGTGGGTCAGGATCCAGATGGTTCTCTCCGGATTTTTCCCGGGGAGCCGGACGATCAGGTTCGGGCGGATGCCCGACGAAACCCGGGAATCGGGCGCATCGCACCGGGTAAGCTCCCCGAAGCCCGCGCCGCGGAGAAAGGATTCCAGGAAGACGGCTTTTTCCAACTCGCCGTCCCCCCCGTTTTCCGGCCCCAGGGCGGGGATGGCGGTGAGGTCGACCTGGAGTGTGATCATCTGTTCCCGGTAGGAGTCGATTCGTTTCGAAATTCTGTCAAAAAGGGGACTGTCGACGGTCATGGGTTCCTTTCCTGTTTTCTGGGCGCCTGCGAAAGCGCTTTGTCATTCCTTTTCCTGGAGACCGGTGGCCTGGATGACGCGGACGGGGCCGAAGACATCGAGGGAACCGTCAAAGGCGCTGTCGTCCCCGAGTACCAGCATGGGCAGGTCGTCCCCCAGGCCGAGCCGGCTGCGGGACGCCCGCTCGACGTCCTCCGCCGTGACGCGGCGGATGTTTTCCCGGTAGCGGGAGAGATAATCCCCCGGGAGCTCCTGGTAGTCGATGAGCATCTGCTGCCTCGCGATTTTCCCGACGCTGGAGAGGGAGAAAACGAACTGGTTCACAAGGGATTCCTTCGCCCAGTCGATTTCCTCCCCTTCCATGAGCTGAATCCCCGACTGTTTCAAAATGACGGCGATTTCCCCGGCCACCCTGGCGGTGGCGCCGCTTTTCGTCATGGCGTACGCGGCGAAGACCCCGTAGCCCCCGCGGGGCACGTAGAAGCTTCCCGCGCTGTATGCGAGCCCGAGGGTGTTCCTCACCCTGCCGAAGATGCGGGAGCGGAAGCCGCCGCTTCCCAGGATGAAATCGAGCACTTCGAAGGCATAGTGGTCCTCGTCCAGGCTTCCGGAGACGATCTGGCCGGTGACGATCACGGACTGGGGAAGATCCTTTCTGAGGAGATAAACCCCTTCGCCGTGGGGTTTCGGCAAGGGCAGAACGGGGATCGACCCCTGTCGCCGCCAGGAGCCGAAGGCCTGCTCCACCTGCTTCAGGGCGTCCTTGGCGTCGATGTCCCCCGTCACGGCGATTCGGACGTTCCCGGGGAAAAAGGAGGATTCGTAGAACCGGACCAGATCCTCCCGGCGGATGCCTTCGACGGAGCTCATCGTCTCCAGACGGCCCCGGGGATCGTCCCCGTAGAGAATTCCGAAGAACTCCCGGAAGGCCAGACGGGAGGGGTTGTCCGGGATCCTCAGGAGGGCGTCCCTTTTCAGGTTTTTCGCCAGGGCGAACTTTTCCTTTTCGAAGGCGGGCTCCTGGATCATCCGCGAAAGAAGGTAGAGCCCCCGGGCGAAATCCTCCTTCAGGAAGGAGGCTCCCATCCAGGTGACCTCCCGTTCCACCTCCACGTTCACTTCCGCGGCCATGAAATCGAGTTCCTCGTCCAACGCGGCGCTTGCCATGCCCAGGGTTCCGCCCGTCCGGAGAAGCCCTCCGGTGAGTTCCGCCACCCCTTCCTTTCCCTTGGGATCGAAAGCCGAACCGGCTCCGATCAGGACGGACACCGAAACGAGGGGCAGCTCCCCGTCCTCCAGGTGGTACAGCGTGATGCCGTTCGCCAGGACCGTTTTGTCGAGGGAGGGAATCCTGACCTCCAGGGGAGGGGAGGGAAGATCCCCGGGGGGCTGAAGCAGGGCGGGCCGGCAGGACAGCAGAAGAAAGGAGACGAGGCAGAGGAGCAGGGCGGGCTTTTTCACGGCGCCTCCTTTCCGTTCAGGACGGCTACGGTGCGGTTCTTTTCGACAAAATAAACCGCCGCCGCTCTCCGGATGTCGTCCGGGGTGACCTTCTCCATCGCCTCCAGCTGCTTCGACAGGTAACGGAAATCGCCGGCGACGATTTCGAAGTAGGACAGAAGACTCGCAAATCCTTCGTTGGAACTCATTTCCCGGAGGAGCTGCGCCCGGTAGATGTTCTTCGCCTTTTCGATTTCCCGGTCGGAGACGGGCTCCCTTCGAAGCCGTTCCAGTTCCTCCAGGAGGGCCGTTTCCAGTTCCGCCGTTCCATGGGGGGCCCGGGGGGATGCGAAAAAGACGAAAAGATTGGGATACCGCACGCCGGGGAAACTGCTCCCCGACTCGACAGACGAAGCGATCGCCTTTTCCTCCACGAGGATGCGGTGAAGCCGCGAGGTCCGTCCGCCGGTGAGGATCAGGTCGACGAGGTCGAACACGGTGTCGTCGGGCGAGGGAAGGGTCGGCTTGTGGAACCCGACGATCACCTTCCCGTTGGCGCCGCCCCGGTATTCGGCCCGGCGCTCCCCCGCCTGGGCGGGTTCGCCGGCCATTTCCGCGGGCGGGAGTTCCCTGGCCGGGATGGCGCCGAAATACCGGGTCACGATGCTCAGGACCTCGTCGGGGTCGACGTTCCCGACGACGACCACGACGGCGTTGTTGGGAACGTGGTACGTCCTGTAGAAATCACGGACGTAGCGGATGTCGAGAAAGGGGATCCGGGACGGCCAGCCGATGATGGGCCGCCTGTAGGGGTGCGAAACAAAGGCCGTTTCGAGAAACAGTTCCGTGAGCATCCTCTCCGGAACGGATTCGACGGTCTGGCGCCGTTCCTCCTCGATCACCTGCCGTTCCTTGTAGAATTCCCGGAAGACGGCGTTCGCCATGCGGTCCGCCTCGATCCGCGCCCACAGTTCGAGCCGGTTCGCCGGCAGGCTCACGTGGTAGGTGGTGAGGTCGCATCCGGTGGACGCGTTCAGGGCCACCGCCCCGCTTTCCGTGTACAGCCGGTCGATCTCGTTGGCCTTCACCAGCAGGGCCGACTCCTCCTCTAGGGCGCGGAGGCGTTCCTCCAGGTCTTCTATCTTCTTCCGGTCCGCGGCGGCGCCGCGTTGCCGTTCGTCGTCCAGCCTGCCGCTCAGATCCTCGACGGCGGCGAGAAGCTTTTGTTCCCTGCTCCAGTCCGTCGTTCCGATGGTTTCCGTTCCCTTGAAGAGAAGATGCTCCAGGAAATGGGCCGTCCCGGAGAATTCCTCCCGTTCGTCGACGGAGCCGACCTTGTAGCGGATGTAACAGGAAACGGTGGGACTGATCCGCCGTTCGGCGACGAGGAGCCGAAGCCCGTTCGGGAGGGTGTACCGGTGGACCGTCCTTTCGAGATCGATCGCCCCGGCCGCACCCTGCCCCGCCGGAGGACACAGCAGCGGGACGAGCAGGAGAAGGACGGCGAGGACGTCTTTCCCCCTCAGTCTCCGGAACACCTTCTGAACGGGATAAAGGAAGCCGATGGCGCTGATCAGGATGATGAGATTGGAGGAAAAGAAAAGCATGATGAAAACGAGCGGGTTGTCCGACCCGTAGGCCCGTATGAGAACGAAGATGCCCTCCACGAAGAAAAACAGGGTGAGGGAAGCGATTGCAAGCTGCCGGACCCACCACAGAAAATCGGAAAACCTGTCCTTGTCCATGGCGGCCATCCTACCACAAATCCCCCTTCCTTTCTACGGCGAATCCGGCCGCGGGAAGGGACGGCGCGTTACGCGGCGCGGGGACGTCGAAGGGAGCCGTCAAACGATGAAATCGTCAAAAAGATTCCCATGCTACCCCGGAAAAGATGCCTTGAAAATGTAAGGGGGCTGTGGTACATCGCAAACCCGAACGGGGGGAGGGATTTTCGTGATGCACGCGGAGGTCGACAAGACGAGGGTTCCCGCTCATATCGCCGTAATCATGGACGGTAACGGCCGCTGGGCGAAACAGCGTTCCCTCATGCGGATCGAGGGACACAGGAAAGGTGCCGAGGCGGTCCGGGAAATCGTCAGGGCCTGCCGGGAGATCGGCGTCCGCTACCTGACCCTGTTCGCCTTCTCCGTGGAAAACTGGCAGCGGCCGAAGGAAGAAGTGTCCGCCCTGATGATTCTTCTCAAGGACTATCTCCTTTCCACGCTCGACGAACTCGTGCAAAACGGCATCCGTCTTCGAAGCATCGGGGACATCGGGATCCTTCCCGACGTCATCCGGGACACCCTGAGGGACATCGAGGAGAGAACCTCGCGGAACGACGGGATGATCCTCAGCCTGGCCCTGAGTTACGGGGGGAGGGACGAGATCGTTTCGGCGGTCCGGAAAATCGTCGGGAAAGCGGCCGCAGGTGAATTGTCGGAATCGGATGTCACGAAGGAGTCCTTCCCGCGGTTCCTTTACACCGCAGGCATGCCCGACCCGGACATCCTCATCCGGACAAGCGGGGAATTCCGGATCAGCAATTTTCTCCTGTGGCAGCTGGCCTACACGGAACTTTACTTCACGGAAGTCCTGTGGCCCGATTTCAATCGGGAGCACCTCCTTCGCGCCATTTCCGACTACCAGCACCGGGAAAGGCGGTTTGGAATGACAAGCGACCAGATCGAACGGCGGGACTCATGACCGGGCACCTGAAAAGATGGATCACGGGCATCGTCGCCGTCCCCATTCTCTTCTATCTCGTCTGTTTCGGGGGGCCTTTCCTGTTCGCCGCCCTCATCGCCCTGCTTCTTGCGGGGGGGATGTTCGAGTACCACAGGATGGTTTTCGGAAAGGGCCGGCCCCTGGAAATGGCGGAGGGGATCTGCGCCGCAATCCTCTTCCCCATGGCGGCCCTTGTCGGCGGCGCCGGGCTTCTGGCGGCGTCGGCGGTCCTTTCCTTCATCGTCGTCTTTCTCCTGTATCTCTTCCGGGCGGGCGAGTCGCTTCCCGAGATCGCCGATCTCATGAAGGTCGTGTCCGGCATCGTCTACCTGCCCTTTCTCTTCGGCCATGCCGTTCTGATCCGTTCCCTGGACAACGGCATCGCCTGGATTTTTTTCGTCGTCATCCTTGCTTTTTCCGGCGACATCACGGCCTTTTACGTGGGGAGAAAATGGGGGAGAAGGAAGCTCATGCCCCTGGTGAGCGCGGGCAAGACCGTCGAGGGGACGCTGGGGCTCATCGCGGGAACCATCATCGGGTGCCTGATCTACCGCACCTTCTTTCTGCCGGAGCTGTCCGCGGTCGACACGGTCGTCCTCGCTTTCCTGGGCAGCCTCCTCTGCCAGCTCGGCGACCTCTTCGAATCGGCCATCAAGCGAAGCGCCCAGGTGAAGGATTCGGGATTCCTGTTTCCGGGACACGGCGGGGTTCTGGACAGGCTGGACTCCCTTGTTTTCATGATTCCCTTCGTGTACTATTACCAAACCCTGGTGATCTCTTGAAGAACCTCGTTCTCCTCGGTTCCACGGGCTCCATCGGAACGGGGGCTCTCGACGTGATCGGGAGACACCGCGACCGGTTCCGGGTGGCGGCGCTCGCCGCGGGACGGAACGTCGGCCTCCTGAAGGAGCAGATCCTCGCATTCAGGCCCGCCGTGGCGGCGGTGATCGACGAGGAACACGCCCTGCGGCTCCGGGACGCTCTCGGCCGTGAGGGATCGGGAACGGCGATTTTGTGGGGACCGGAGGGATACGGGGAAACGGCGTCTCTGAAGGAGGCGGACCTCGTCCTTTCGGCCATGGTGGGCGCCGCGGGGCTTGTCCCGACCATGGCGGCCGTCGAAGCGGGAAAGGACGTCGCGCTGGCGAACAAGGAAACGCTGGTGACGGCGGGTGCCATCGTCATGGAACGGGCCGCCGGGAGGGGCGTCCGGCTGATTCCCGTGGACAGCGAACACAGCGCGATCTTTCAATGCCTGGAGGGGCGCGACCCAAGGCACCTGAAACGGATCCTGCTCACCGCCTCGGGAGGGCCGTTTTTCAGGCTTCCCCGGGAGGAGTTCGGGAAGATCACGGCCGCGGACGCCCTCCGCCACCCCAACTGGGTCATGGGCAGGAAGATCACCATCGACTCCGCCACCATGATGAACAAGGGGCTGGAAGTCATCGAGGCNNCGGCCACGCTGCGCGACGTGACGCCGGCGCAGGCCTGCGCGCATCCCAACTTCTCGATGGGCCGCAAGATTTCCATCGACTCGGCCACGATGATGAACAAGGGGCTTGAAGTGATCGAGGCGCGATGGCTCTTCGGTGTCGACGCCGGGCGGATCGAGGTGATCATCCATCCCCAGAGCATCGTTCACTCCATGGTGGAATTTCATGACGGTTCGGTGCTCGCCCAGCTCGGCGTCCCGGACATGCGGGTCCCCATTTCCTACGCCCTCGGGTATCCCGACCGGCTCGAAGACGACCGCTTCGCCCCGGATTTCCTGAAAACGGGGCCCCTCGAATTCCTCCCCCCCGACCGGGACAGGTTTCCCTGTCTGGAGCTTGCCTTCCGGGCGGTCCGGAAAGGCGGGTCGCTCCCCGCCGTCCTGAACGGGGCCAACGAGATCGCCGTGGAGGCCTTTCTGTCCGGCAGGATCTCGTTCACCGCCATCCCGGCGGTCATCGAAAAAACGCTGGACGCCCATGAATCCTTCGAGCCGCGGACGATCGGGGAGGTCCTGGCGGCGGACCGGTGGAGCCGGGAAGAGGCGCTCAGGCTGATTGAAGAGAAGAGAGAACATTCCTGATGGGCATCGATATCGTTTCCGTAATCATTCTCCTGGGAATTCTCATTTTTGTCCATGAACTCGGGCACTTTCTCGCCGCCAAGGCGAGCGGCGTCGGCGTCCTCAAGTTTTCCCTCGGCTTCGGGCCCCGTCTCATCGGCAAAAAGGTGGGGGAGACGGAATACCGCATTTCCGCCATTCCCCTGGGGGGGTATGTCCGGCTTTTCGGCGAGTCCGGCGACGAAGGGCTCCTTCCCGGGGACGAGAAGCGCTCCTTTCAGAAACAGCCGGTCCTGAAAAGGATCGGGATCGTCGCGGCGGGTCCCTTTTTCAATTTCCTGTTCGCCTTCCTGGTCCTGATCCTGATTTTCATGGCGGGAGTCCCTGAGCTGACCTCCCGGGTCGGGGACGTGCCGGAGGGAACGCCCGCTTCCCGGGCCGGCATCCAGAAGGGCGATCTCATCGTTTCCATCAACGACCGTCCTGTGTCCCTGTGGGCCGACATCGTGGAACACGTCCACGGGAGCAAGGGCCGGGAACTCGCCATCGCCGTCCGCCGGGGCGACCGGGAACTCCGTTTCTCCGTTCTTCCCGAGGCCATGAAATCGCAGAACCTCTTCGGCGAGGAGGTGGAGTCCTACAAGATCGGCATCATGGCGTCCACGGAGACGGTGACCCATCGTGAAGGCCCCTTCCGGGCCGTTGTTTCGGCGGGGGCGTACACGTGGAGCATGACGAAGCTCACCGTCCTCAGCGTCGTGAAGATGATCGAGGGCGTGGTTTCCCCGAAGAATCTCGGCGGCCCCATCCTGATCGCCCAGATGGCGGGCACCCAGGTCCGGCAGGGCATTCTGCCGTTCATCTTTTTCATGGCCATTCTCAGCATCAACCTGGGCGTGCTCAATCTCCTCCCCATCCCGATCCTCGACGGGGGGCATCTCCTGTTCTATGTCATCGAACTCGTGACCGGGAAGGAAGTGAACATCCGCTGGAGGGAGCGGGCGCAGCAGGTCGGGTTTTTTCTTCTCATCCTGCTCATGATCTTTGTGTTTTATAACGACATCATAAGGATATTGACCCCTTCGGAATGATTACGTTAGCCATCGATTCAGCGTCGAAGTCGGCGGGTGCGGCCCTCCTCCGGGACGAGGAGGTCCTTCTGGAAATCGGGTGGAACCTGGACAGGCACCACGGGGAGACCCTCCTGCCCGTGATCGACGACCTCTACCGGATCGCGGGACGGAAGCCCGGGGAAACGGACCTGATCGCCCTCACCACCGGCCCCGGCTCCTTCACGGGACTCCGGATCGGGGCGAGCGTGGCGAAGGGGCTGGCCTTCACCTGGGGAATCCCCGTTGCGGGCGTGTCGACCCTGGCCGCACTGGCCCTGAACGGGGGGCCGGGGGAACGGCCGGTGTGCCCCATGCTGGATGCCAGAAAGGAAGAAGTGTACACGGGGCTTTTCCGGGTCGAGGACCGGGGCGGGGTCCGCGGGATTTCGGCGGAGCGGGTCGTCGCCCTTGAAACGTTTCTCGGGGAGCTGGAAGGGGAGGTCGTTTTCGTCGGCGACGGCGCCGTGCGCTACGAACCGGCGATCCGTTCCCTTTTCCGGGGGACCGCCCTGTTCCCCCCGCCCTCGGAACACAAGGTCAGGGCTTCATCGGTGGGCCTTCTCGGATTGAAAAAATTCCATGAGGGTGATATCTTGGACCTGCCGGCGTTTACACCCCGGTATCTTCGTTTTTCCGAGGCGGAGAAAAGGAAAGCGATGGAGGCGGCGGAGGAATCCCCCGATGCATAAAAAACACTTTCCCGTTGCACTGGAGGGAATGCCGTTCATCCTCTCCCTCACCGTCCTCGTTCTTATGTTCGCATTCTTCGGTTTTCCCCGCGCGGCCCTTGTCTTTCTCGTCCCCACGGTCTTCACGGTCTGGTTCTTCCGGAATCCGGAGCGGAAGGTGCCGGAGGATGAAAAGGCCGTGATTTCCCCCGCGGACGGAAGGGTCCTCAAGGTGGAAGATCTGGTCGAGGACGAGATCCTCGGGGAACCGGTCAGAAAAATCAGCATTTTCATGAATGTCTTCAATGTTCACGTGAACCGCATGCCCTTTTCGGGGACGATCCGGAAGATCCGCTATACTCCGGGTAAATTTCTGTCGGCGAATCTCGACAAGGCCTCCCGGCTGAACGAGCGGAACGCCGTTCTCCTCGAAACGGACGGCGGATTGAAGATCCTGACGACCCAGATCGCCGGCCTGATCGCCCGGAGGATCGTCTGCTGGGTGGAGGAAGGAATGTCGGTGAAGAGGGGCGAGCGGTTCGGGATGATCCGTTTCGGTTCCCGTCTGGAGGTGTTCATGCCCCCCGATGCCCGGGTCGCCGTGGAAAAAGGCGACGCCGTGCGGGCGGGAGAGACGATCATAGGATATCTGCCATGAATCCGAACGAGCCCGAAAAGAAGAACCGAATGAAGAAGGGGATTTACATTCTCCCCAACCTGTTCACGACGGCCAGTCTTTTCTGCGGTTTCTACGCCGTCATCGCTTCCATGCGGGAGATGTTCGTCCCCGCGGCCGTGTCCATCATTTTTTCCTGGTTCCTGGACGGCCTGGACGGAAGGATCGCCCGGATGACGGGCACGACGAGCAAATTCGGAAGCGAATACGATTCCCTGGTGGACCTCGTGGCGTTCGGCGTGGCCCCGGCCATCCTCGCCTACACCTGGACCCTTGCGCCGTTCGGGCGTTACGGATGGCTGGCCGCCTTCCTCTTCGTCACCTGCGGGGCCCTCCGGCTCGCCCGGTTCAACATCCAGATCGGCATCATCGAAAGCCACCTTTTCAACGGACTCCCCATTCCCGCGGCGGCCATCGTCGTATCCTCGTCCGTCCTGTTCCACGGGTATCTCCGGGGAGCCGGGACCACCCTGAACGAACCCTTCTTCGTTTTCGTCATGGTGTTCCTGTCCCTCCTCATGGTGAGCAACATCAAGTATTACAGCTTCAAGGACCTCAACGTCTTCTCGAGAAAACCCTTCATGACCCTGGTGGGGATCATTCTTGCAGGCATCGTTCTCGTCCTCGAGCCGCAGATCGTCTTTTTCTCGCTGGCCGCGGGATACGCCCTTTCCGGTCCCGGCTGGTACATCCTCAAGTGCTTCAGGAAAGTATGGAAAAAAAAAGAGGTCAATAAGGTTGAACCGTCAAAGATCCTTTGATGCCGAGCACGCACGGAACCGAATTTCCCTCCCGCGGCCCGGTGCACCATGAAGGTGACCGGAGGCACTGCAAAGGGACGCAAACTCCGAACGCCTTCCGGAAAATCGATGCGCTTGACGGCGGACCGGGTCAAGGGGGCGTTGTTCGATCTTCTTCCCGATCCCGCCGGAACGGTTTTCCTGGAACTCTTCGCGGGAACGGGGAACGTCGCCATCGAGGCCCTGAGCAGGGGGGCGAGGCGGGCGGTCCTCGTGGAGAAGGACGCGAAACTCGTGGATCTCATTTCGGAAAACCTGGCGGCCTGCGGAGTGGGACTGCGGGCGGGGGTGATTTCGGCGCCCGTCGAAACGATTCTTCCGTTCATAGCGGAAAAGGAGGAATTGTTCGACGTCGTCTTCGCCGATCCGCCTTATGAAAAGGGCCTGGCCGAAAAAACGCTTTGCCTGCCCGGGCTGGAGTCCCTGCTTGCACCGGGGGCCGTGGTCGTCGTGGAGCACTCATTCAGGGAGGCCGTGGGAGACCGGTACGGTTCCCTGGTTCTCCGGGACCGCAAAAAATACGGTGACACCGTTCTTTCGCTATATGGCATGGAAAAAGACGAACAGAGGTGATTATGGAAAAGACAGCGGTTTATCCCGGCTCTTTCGATCCCATCACCAACGGTCACATCGACATCATCAACAGGGGACTCCGCGTATTCGACCGGATCATCATTCTCGTGTCTTACAACCCGGCGAAAAAATCGCTTTTCACGGTGGACGAGAGGGTGTCCATGATCGGGGAGGTCATCGGGTCCAATGACCGGCTCTCGGTGGACTCCGACTCGGGGCTCATCGTGGAGTACGTGCGCAAAGCGGGGGCCTGTGCCATCCTCCGGGGTCTTCGGGCCATGTCCGATTTCGAGTACGAGTTCCAGATGGCCCTCATGAACCGGCGTCTCGACCGGGGGATCGAAACCATTTTTCTCATGACCGGATCGAGGTGGTTCTACTGCAATTCCAGCATCGTCAAGGAAGCGGCCAGTTTCGGGGGGGCCGTCCGCGGTCTCGTTCCCGATTCGATCCTGCAGAAACTGAGGGAGAAGTTTCCGAACCTGAAGTGAGCGGAAGAGAATATTTTTCATAGAAAGGAATCCATTCATGAAACTTGCCAAGCGGGTCGGCCTGATCAAACCGTCCCCCACCCTGGCCATCACGGCGAAGGCCAACGCCCTGAAGGCCGAGGGCCGGGACATCATCGGCTTCGGTGCCGGTGAGCCCGACTTCGACACGCCGAGCCACATCAAGAATGCGGGAATCCGCGCCATCGAGAGCGGGTTCACCAAGTACACGCCCGTGGGGGGAACGGACGAACTCAAGGACGCCATCATCGGGAAGCTGGAACGGGAAAACGGGCTTTCCTACCGCCGGAAGGAAATCGTCGTGTCCTGCGGAGCGAAGCACAGCCTGTACAACATCGCCCAGGCCCTTTTCGAGGAGGGGGACGAGGTCATCGTGCCGGCGCCCTACTGGGTTTCCTACCCCGACATCGTCGTCCTCGCCGGCGCGACGCCGGTCATTCTCCCGACCCGGGAGGAGGACGGTTTCAAGATGACGGCGGAGGCGCTGAAGAAGGCCGTCACCGCGAACACCCGGGCGGTCATCGTGAACAGCCCCTCGAACCCGACGGGGGCGACCTACACCCCGGAAGAGCTGAAGGCCCTGGCGGACGTGTTGAAGGATACGGAGATCCTCGCGATCTCCGACGACATTTACGAAAAAGTGCTGTACGACGGGTTCCGGTTCTCCAACATGGCCAACACCGGGGAGGACATGAAGAAGCGGACGGTGGTGGTGAACGGCGTTTCCAAGGCCTATTCCATGACGGGGTGGCGGATCGGCTATGCCGCGGGACCGGAGGCGCTCATGAGCGCCGTTTCGAACATTCAAAGCCAGAACACTTCAAACCCCACGTCCATTTCCCAGAAGGCGTCGGTGGAAGCCCTCAACGGAACCCAGGAACCCACGGAACGGATGGTCGAGGAATTCCGGAAACGAAGGGACTTCATCGTTTCCGCCCTGAACGGAATCCCGGGGGTGACCTGCCGGCTTCCCGAGGGGGCCTTTTACGTGTTTCCCAATGTGGCCGGTCTCTACGGAAGGAAAAAAGGGGACCGGGTGATCGGGAGTTCGGTCGATTTCGCCGCCTACCTGCTCGACGATGCGGACGTGGCCGTCGTTCCCGGATCGGCCTTCGGCGACGACCGGTACGTCCGGCTGTCCTATGCCACATCGACGAAAAACATCGAGGAGGGCCTGCGGCGGATCCGGTCGGCCGTCCTGAGGCTTGAGTGAGGGATCGCCCCTTCAGCGTGTCGTCATGGAACTCCGGCTTGACAAAACGGTTCAATCCATTCTCGCGGAAGTTCAATCCATCACGGGAAAACCCATCGAATATCGGGAAAACGAGCATCTTCCCGTGGCGGCGAACGTCGCCTTCGCCGGGGAGGCCGTGCAATGCCACGTCCTCTCCTACCGCCGGGACGCCGGCGAGGGGGTGAACCATCTCATCGCCAACGCGTGCGGTTTCTTCCTTCGCATGTTCCGCGCCGGAGAGGAAGAACGGCGGATTCCCATCGCGAACCAGCTTACCATGGTCCGTTTCATGCGGGAGATGAAGGAGGAAATCGATGAAATCGTCGTCGCCCTCGGGGCGGACAAGGTTCGGCAGCTTCTCGTCGTCTGGTACGACGGAATCGTTTTTCAACTGACCCGGATGCCCACGGACATCATGGTGGAGAAATGGCTCTTCACGGAATTCCCGGAATTCCGGCCCCTTCAGTTGAAAGCCATTCTCCAGCAACGGGAGACGGCCGTTCTCTCCCTTTCCGACAGGATCCGGAAGGTCATGCCCGGCAGGATCTTCGACGCCTCCCACCTCATGAATTACGTGTATTTCCGGGTCCTCGGAGACCATTTCGGCGTGAATTACGTCAACCCCTACCTGGGAACCCTGTACCGGGAGAAGGGGGAGGGACTGGTGAAAATCACCGAGGAGAACCGTCTGGACAGTCATGAGGGGGACGTGCGGATGGTGGATCTGTGGGCGGATTTTCTCGACCTTCGGGCCTGTTACGAGTGGCAGACCCCCCGCGGGGAGGCGGACCGCCGGTTTCACTGATTTTCCGTCCCGCGGCGGTCCCCGCCCGGCCCTCCGCCGGCGCGGCGACGGGAATGCGCGGGAGCATTGATAAAATTTTTGAGGATCGGATGTCTTTATGGAGAACATGGAAGAAAAGGAAAACAAGGAAAACGAGGGATTTCGGGAAATGCTGGAGCAGAGCCTCGCCGGCGAGCGGCGTCGTCTCAGGCCCGGCGAGAAGCAGTCCGTCCGGATCGTGAAGATCACGCCGGAATGGGTGTTCGTCGATCTCGGGGGCAAAACGGAGGGGATCATCGACCGGTCCGAACTGGTCGGGGAGGACGGATCCTTGAAGTACGCGGAAGGGGACACCATCGAGGCCTACTTCCTGTCTTCCGCGCGCAACGAGAAGCGATTCACCACCCGGATCGGGAAAACCGAGGCCGGAAGGGCCCATCTCGAGGAGGCCTGGAGAAACAGGATTCCCGTGGAAGGCGTCGTGGAAGAGGAGGTGAAAGGCGGCTTTTCCATCAAAATCGCCGGCTCGTTCCGGGCCTTCTGCCCGTTTTCCCAGATGTCCCTCGAACGGATCCATGCCCCCGAATCCCTGATCGGTCAGAAACTTCTGTTCCTTCTCATGGAGTTCGACGGCAAGGGACGAAACATCGTCGTCACCAGGAAACCCCTCCTGGAAGCGGAACGGAAGGAGCGGAGGGAAGCCCTCATGAACTCCCTCAAGGAAGGGATGACCGTTCGCGGGAAGATCGTCTCCTTCCAGAAATACGGGGCCTTCGTCGATCTGGGCGGCGTCGACGGCCTGCTTCCCATTTCCGAGGTTTCCTGGGGCCACGTGGAGGACATCCGCGAGTATCTCTCACCGGGACAGGAACTGGACCTTCTCCTCCTGAAAGTGGACCGGGAAAAGGACCGGCTCTCCCTGAGCCTTCGGGGAACCCAGCCCGACCCGTGGCTGACGGTGGACGAGCGCCATGCGGAAGGTTCGATCCGCCAGGGCAAGGTGACCCGGTTCGCCCGCTTCGGCGCCTTCATCGAGCTGGAACCCGGGATCGAGGGCCTTCTCCACATCTCCCGTATCGGCGGCGGCAAGAAAATCAAGCACCCCGGGGACGTCCTGAGCCGCGGACAGGTCCTCGACGTGCGGATCGAAAGAATCGACAAGACGGCGAAACAGATCTCCCTGGTCCCGTCTGAGGAGGAAAGCCTGGCCGGGGAACGGGAAAAGGACGATTATCTTTCCCTCAAGACCGCCCAGACGGGTTCCCTGGGGACCTTCGGGGACCTGTTCCGGCAGAAACTCCAGGGATCGGGCGGGAAAAAGAAAAGATAACGACGCCGAAAAGGAAAGGGGGACATGCCGGGCAAATCTCAGCGACCGCTTCTCGTTCTTTGCGAACTTGTAAAAAAGCCGAATCAACACTTTTTCGAACGGCAAAGGAAAAAGCTCCATAGGCAAGGCGCCCGANNATATGGACTTTTTACAAAGCCGTCATTCTTTGCGCCCTTCTTCTGCCGTGCCTCTTCCTTTCGGGGTGCTGCCGGACTCCCTACGTGCCGGGCAACATGGACAACCTCTGTGAAATCTTTCGCGGAGAAAGGGACTGGTACCGGGGAGCCGCCGCGGCCCGGGACCGCTGGGGGGTTCCCATTCCGGTCCTGATGGCCTTCATGCACCAGGAATCGCGGTTCGAATCCAGGGCGAAGCCGCCCAGGACGACGTGCCTGTGCATTTTTCCCGGGCCCAGGCCCTCTTCGGCCTACGGGTACGCCCAGGCCCTGGATGAAACCTGGGACGCCTACATCCGGGACACCGGGAATTCCGGGGCGGACCGGAACGACTTCGACGACGCCGTCGACTTCATCGGCTGGTATTGCGCCCAGGGCCGCAGCCGCTGCGGCATCGACGGGGGGGACGCGTACAACCTCTACCTCGGCTATCACGAGGGATGGGGGGGCTTCAGCAGGAAAACCCATGCCTCGAAACCCTGGCTTCTCGCCGTGGCGCGGAAGGTCCAGTCCCGGGCGAAAATGTATCAAAGCCAGCTTGCAGCCTGCGAGTCCGAGTTCATCCGCAAACGGGGGTGCTGCCTGTGGCCGTTCTGAAAAAGATGACCGGGAAAGCCGTTTTCCTCCCCGCCCTTTTGTTTTTCCTCTTTTCCTGCGGCGCCCCGGAAGTCCGGTACGAACGGGCCCCATCCCTCCTGCCGGGTACGGATCGGCAGATGAAGACGGCGGGGTACTGGATCGGACGCCATCCCGCCCCTGACCGGCTGTTCCTCGACCCCTCGCAGATCGAAAGACTCAACCGTTACGTGACGGAGGAGCTGAAACTCACCCGCGACCTTCTTTCCGCGCCGGAGGCGTTTCCCCGGGAAGACCTGCTTTCCCTCCTCGATGAGGACGCAAGACCGTTCGGGCAGGGAACGTACTACGGGAGGGACGGCGACGAGGCGGAACCCTCCTGCCTCGACTCCCTGGACCGGAACCGAAACGCAGGCGGACTCCCGGAGCGGGTCGTCCCGCGTCCGGCCCTGGTCGTCCGGTTCGCGGAACAAAGGGTGTTCCCCTCGGCGGACCCCCTCTATGCGAAAAGGGGCGATCTGAATTTCGACGAACTGCAGATGAGTTCCCTCGACGTGGGGACCCCCCTTCTCGCGGTGCTTGAAAGTCTGGACGGCGACTGGGTGTATGTCCTGGATCCCCTCTACCGGGGGTGGGTGAAAAAGGAGAACATCGCCTGGTGCACCCGGGATGAGATGGAACGGTACATGCGGCCGGCGGAACGCGCCGTCGTCACCGCGGCGAAGGCGGACCTCTATCTCGATGCCCGCCGTACGAAGCACCACGAATACGCCCGGATGGGCGTCCGCTTCCCCCTTGCGGGGGATCCCGGGGAAGACGGGACCCTGCCCGTTCTCCTTCCCCTACGCCGTGAGGACGGCACCGTTTCCTTCCGGGAAGGGTTCGTGTCCGCCGGTGCGGCCCGCCGGGGGGTTCTCCCCCTGACGCCGCGGAACATGCTCGAGCAGGCCTTCCGGCTTCTGGACGCCCCCTACGGGTGGGGGGGAATGTACGGCGAACAGGACTGCTCCCGGTTCGTCCAGGAAATCTTCGCCACCGCGGGGATCGACCTCCCGAGGAATTCGTCCAGACAGTCCGAGGTTGGCCTTCTCCTGGACAAGTTCGAGGAAGACGTGCCGGCGGGGGAAAAGGAACGGATCATCACCGGCCTTGCCGTCGGGGGGATCACCCTCCTTTACATGAAAGGGCACATCCTCCTCTACACCGGGCAGGTGGACGGGAAGCCTTACGCCGTTCACGGGCTTTGGGGCTACAGGGAACGGTCCCTGTGGCGCGACCGGGTCCGCGTGACGGGGCGGGTCGTCCTTTCCGATCTCACCCTGGGCCGGGGTACGGGAAAAGGGTCGCTGCTGGACCGGATCGTGTCGTTTCGGGTGTTGTCGCCCATCGACGTCCCCTACCTGTGACGGCTCCGATGACGGCTCCGGAAAAAGCTTCATATGCTGCGTTGCCCTTCATCCCTCCTCCCTGCGACATACGAACGAGTACGTCTCGGTCGTCGGGATTCGGGCGCCTTGCCTCTAAAGCTTTTTTCGAAGCCGTCCCGAAGGGATGCCTTAAAAGAGTTCCACGAATTCGCCGCACATGAGGGCGTTTGAAAAAGTAGTCCGGCCCTTCAGGGCCGGCAATTCCTCCGTTCGTGTCTTTTCGATTCCGCCGGGGCTGAAGCCCCGGACTACATTTCAGATTTACGGAGGCGGAGCCTGTGCCGGCCGATACGGGTTTCATGTAGTCCGGCCCTTCAGGGCCGGCGGTGGTGCATTGCCCTTTCTCCCGATAAAAAAATCATGGTTGCATTTTTGTGACAGTTGATTTATATGGGTTCTCAGTGAAGCGGTGATTTGATCGGCAAATTGCTCCGCTATAAAAATGTGCTAAAGCGCTGGCCTGAGTTGTTTTTCAGCCCCGTGCCCCGGCACGGGGCTTTTTTGTTGCGGGCGCCGGCCATGGCGCGCAGCACCGCGGCCCGCGCCGTTCGGTTCACAGAAAAATACAACCGTGGAGGTTTTTCAATGAATCACGCGTACATTCTCACGTCCGAATCGGTTACCGAAGGCCATCCCGACAAGGTCTGCGACTACATCGCCGACTCCATTCTGGATGCCTGTATCTCCGGAGACCCTGCCAGCCGGGTTGCCTGTGAGGTGCTCTGCAAGGAAGACAACGTCGTCCTCGCAGGGGAAATCACGACGGCCGCCCCGGTAGATTTCGAGGCCGTCGCCCGGGAAGCCATTCGCGACGTGGGATACACCGATCCCTCGATGCCTTTCTGCTGGAACAAGGTGAAAATCGTATCCCTCATCACGAGACAGTCGCCGGACATCGCCCTCGGCGTCAACCAGGAGACAAGCCAGAGCGGCGACCAGGGCGCGGGAGACCAGGGAATGATGTTCGGCTATGCGACGAACGAAACCCCGGAACTGATGCCCCTTCCCATTCTCATGGCCCACCGGCTCGCCCTGGGACTCGCGGCGGACAGGAAGTCCGGCCGGATCCAGTGGCTCCGTCCGGACGGCAAGAGCCAGGTGTCTGTCCTCTATGAAAACGGAAAACCGAAGAAGATCACCGACGTGGTCGTTTCGACCCACCATGCCGGCGAGGTCAAACAGGCGGAGATCCGGCAGTACGTCCTCACCGACCTGGCCCCCCGGATTCTCGGGGACTGGAACCACCCGGACATCCGCTTTTTCGTCAACCCGACGGGGTCGTTCGTCGTCGGCGGACCCTCGGCGGACTGCGGTGTGACGGGAAGGAAAATCATCGTCGACACGTACGGGGGCGCGGCCCATCACGGGGGCGGCGCATTCAGCGGGAAGGACCCCTCCAAGGTGGACCGGAGCGCAGCGTATTTCTGCCGCTACGCCGCCCGCGAGGCGGTGAAGAAGGGTCTTGCCGATCGCGTGGAAATCCAGGTATCCTATGCCATCGGAATGGCCGATCCCGTATCCATCAAGGTGGACAGCTTCGGAACGGGGGACAACGGCAGCGCGGAGGCCTTCGTGAAGACCTTCAATTTCCGTCCCGCCAGCATGATCCGGACCCTCGGGCTGATCCGCCCGATTTACCGGATGACGACCAATTACGGTCATTTCGGAAGAAAAGGCCTTCCCTGGGAAGACTGACCCGATTGCGGGCCGTCCGGGTGCCGGTAACCCGGGCGGCCCTCCGGGAACCTTCGAGGGAACGGCGGCGCGGGGAGATTGCCATGGACACGGAAATGAAGCAACGGATCGACGCCGTCCTGGAAAAAGTGAAGGACCCGGAAAGCGGTATGCCCGTCGCCGCGCTGGGGGTCGTCAAAAAGATCCGGTACAGCGCGGACCACGGGGTGCTTTACGTCTTTACCGATTTCGGAAGCCACTGGCCCCGCTGCCCCACCTGCGCCGCCGTAGCCATGGCCCTGTCCGCCACGATTCAGAAGAACCTGGAGGAGGAATTCCGGGCGGCCTTTCCCGGCCTGGAAATCCAGTTCGTGTAGCATCCGTTCATCTTTCCACGCCCGCCGCCGGCAGGACCTCGTGCCGGTTCACGTAAAGTTCCAGTCTCCGTACCGCCAGCGAGCAGGAAAAGGTCAGCACGAAATACAGGACCGAAATGGTGATCCATATCTCGAAGGTGCGGTAGGTGGCGGCCATGAGTTCCAGCCCCTGGAAGGTGAGTTCCTGGATGGAGATGACCGACAGGATGGCCGAGTCCTTGATCGTCGAGATGAGCTGGCCCGCGAGCGGCGGGAGGATTTTACGGAACGCCTGGGGCAGGATGACGTGGCGCATTTTCTGCCGCCACGAGAATCCCAGGGCGTCGGCGGCTTCCCACTGGCCCCTGTCGACGGACAGGATCCCCGCCCGGACGATCTCGGTGATGTAGGCCCCCTCGTACAGGACGAGGGTGATGATGCCGGAGACGAAGGCGGAGAAACGGGCGGGCGGTGCCAGGAGGAACGAGACGATTTCCCGGGTTCCCTCCGAAAACGACCGGACGAGGTCGTCCGCGCCGACGGCCGTGAGAATCCGGTCTCCGATGAAAAAATAGAAAAGAAACACGAGAACGAGCGGCGGGGTGTTCCGGATCAGTTCCACGTAGGAGGTGGCGATCATCCGCCGGAAAAGGCTTCCGCTGACCCGGAAGAGCGCCATGGCGGTCCCCAGGATCGTCGCGAAGACCATCACCCACAGGCTCAGCCGGATGGTGGTGAAGAACCCCTCCATGAGGAGATTGGCCGCCCACCGTCCCCGCTCCGGGTCGTAGCGGAACAGGTAGGGGGGGATGACCCCCCAGTCCCACCGGTAGGGGATCCCCGTTTCCCATTTGTAGGCCCCGTAGCACACGGCGAGGCCGATGCCGGCGAGGACGATCACGTCGAGCAGTCCGAACCGCGTCTTTCCTTTCCCCAAGCGGTTTCCTCCCGGCGCGCTACTGGATCCGGCTTTCCCAGTCGCGGGTTTCGAACCAGTAGTGCCTGGTTTCCACAAGCCATCCCTCCGATTCGACGACCCGGATCCAGTTGTCGAAGAAATTGAGGGTGTCCACGTCCCCCTTTCTGACGGCGAACCCGTTCGGCTCCTTCGTAAAGCTTCCCTTCAGGGGAAGGAACAGGCGGTCGGGGTTCCGGAGGGCCTGAAAGGCCGGAAGCGGTTCCTGGGACACCATGGCGTGCACCCTTCCGTTCAGGAGCTCCTGGACCGCCTGGGCCTCATCGTCGAAAAGCCGCGTCTGCGCGAGCGGCATGTGCTTCCGGATCGCAGTCACCGCCGTCGTTCCGATCCGGGCCGCGATCTTCACTTCCGGCTTGTTGAAATCCTCCAGCTTGTCGAATCCGGCGGCCGTCTGCCTGTGGGCGACGATGGACATTCCGCCGTAGTCGTAGGGGATGGTGAAGTTCACCTTCAGGTTCCGGTCGGGGCGGATGCCCATGCCGCCGATGATGACGTCGAATTTTCCCGTGAGGAGCGCCGGGATGATCCCGGACCATTTGGTGGGGATGAACTCCACCTTGACCCCCATGTCGGCGGCGAGCCTCGTGGCCACGTCGATTTCGAATCCGATCAGGTTCCCGTTCCTGTCCCGCATGGCCCACGGGACGAAAGTGGACATGCCCACCCGGAGAACCCCCCGCTTCAGGATCTGTTCGACCGTGCTTTCCCGGACCAGTTCTTCCCGGAGGTCTCTTGCCTGGGCCGGTGCCAGGGTCAGGAACAGGAGGACGGCAAGGACCGCTGCGGGCAGGACGGCGCTTTTCTTCATTTTTCCCTCCTTTGTTCGGAATGGATGGCGTTTGCTCTACGGGGCATCCCGTCTCCGGGGACGGCCGCACGGCCGCCCCGGCGTTCACCCGCCCGGCCGGAGCCGGGCCTCGAGGAGTCCGGCAATGGACGAAAATCCGAGGGTGAGCACCAGGTAAACGGCGGCCACGGTGAACCATATTTCAAAGGTCAGGAAGGTGTCGGCGACGATCGCCTGTGCTTCCATGGTCAGATCGTAGATGGCGATGGTGCTGACCAGGGCGGAATCCTTGATCAGGGATACCGCCTGGCCGGTGAGCGGCGGAAGGGTGTTCCGGAGGGCCTGGGGGAGGATGACGTGCCGGTAGACTCCCCATGGGCCGATACCGAGGCTCCGGGCGGCCTCCCACTGTCCCCGGGGGATGGCGACAATGCCCGCCCGGATGATCTCGGACGCGTAGGCCCCTTCGAAGAGGCTGAGCGCCAGGACGGCGGAGAAGAAGGGGGACCATCCGAGAACGGGGGAAACGACGAAGTAGATGAAGAAGATCTGTATGAGAAGGGGCGTGTTGCGGATCAGTTCGAGATAGACCCGGGCGGCGGCCCGGGCCACGGGGGCGCCGGAAAGCCGGAACAGGGCCGTCACGAGCCCTACGGCGAACGCGCAAAGAAGGCTGACGGCGGTGATCTCCAGGGTGACGAGAAGCCCCCGGAGCAGGGGACCGGCGATCCATCGACCGTCCTCGATCGAAAGGAGATACCGGGGAACCCGGTACCATTGCCAGTGGTACCCCAGCCGTTCCATCCCGCCGGCGAGAAGCCACAGAAGGAGGAACCCGAAAAGGAAGAACTTGACCACGTCGAAGAAAACGGCGAAAAACGGCTTTCCGCGGAGGCCGCCGCCGCGCCTTCTTCTCTCATGGTCCTGCCTGTCGCCTGTCGGTTCCAACTGGAAGCCTTTCCTCTTTTCGATGGGGGCTTTTTCTTCTCCATCGCGCCGCGGCCCCGTTCCGTGACCGGGAAAGGGGCAGGAGCGGTTGCGTGATGTCCGACCCGGGCGCGTTCCCGCGGGGCGAACGCCCCCTGAACCGGAATGCCGTCGATGTGTTCACCTTGACACAACTGAAGGCCGAAGGCAAGGATCACGGCCTTGCGGGCGGCACCCGCGCCACACCGCCTTTCGATCTTCTTCCATCGCCGTCCGACGGACGACATTACGGTTTCGGCGGAAAGGGAATCCGGTTTTCATGGAAGGGAAGGGGACGGGAGAGCGGAGGCATTCCGGGACATCAAAAATTGTATTGTATAGACATACGATTGTATGTTATAAACATACAATATGAACCTCCTGGCGGAATTGCTTTCATCGAAGGCGCGGGCGGAAATCTTCCGGATTCTATTCGGAACGGGCGACGCCTCCCTGTACCTGCGCGAGATCGAACGCCGCTCGGGATTTTCGGCGGGGACGGTGCAGCAGGAGCTGAGGAAGCTCCACAGACTGGATCTGATCGTTCAGAGGCGGGACGGAAACCGTCTGTACTACCATGCGAACAGGGAGCACCCCCTGTTTCCAGAGATCTCAAACATGGTCCTCAAAACGGTCGGGCTGGCGGACCTTCTCGGAGAGGCCCTCCGGAAAACTCCCGGGATCCGGGTCGCGTTCGTTTTCGGCACGTTCGCCGGGGATGTGGAGAAGGCGCAAGACGCCGTGGATCTCATGATCGTGGGGAACGCCGGCCCGGATCGTGTCGCCGCGCTCCTTGCCGGCCTTTCCGGCCGGACGGGACGGGAGATCCGTCCCCATGTCCTCACGGCGGACGCATTCCGGAAGCGCAGGGAGATGCGGGAGCACCTGGTCAGCCGGGCGCTTCTGGAACCGAAACGGTTCGTCGCCGGCGGCGAGGAGGAACTCCGATCCCTCTGATCAACCCCTGATCATGGTCAGGAGCATCTTGAACGGCGTCTCCGCGTGCAGCGCGTGCGGCCTGTTCGCGGGCATGATGATCGTTTCGCCGGCCTTCACGGTGTGGGGAACGCCCGAAATGGTGATCACGGCGGTCCCGTCCAGGATCTGGACCATGGCATCGAAGGGAGCGGAGTGTTCGCTCAGTCCCTGCCCCCCGTCGAAGGCGAAAATGGTGACCGTCCCTTTCTCCGTTTTCAGGATCTCCCGGCTTACGATCGATCCCTTCTGATACGAGACGAGTTCCCTGAGATCCATCTCTTTCCCGGCGTGCTCATCCGCCGGCGGCCTGTTCTCCATGGTCGTCTCCTGTCTGAAGCGTTGACGGCTTCGTAAAAAGCCCATATGCTGCGTTGCCCTTCATCCCTCGTCCCTGCGGCGTACCCAAAGTACGCCTCAGTCCTCGGGAATCGGGCGCCTTGCCTATGGAGCTTTTTCCTTTGCCGTTCGAAAAAGTGTTGAATTGACCTTTTTCCGACTTCGTCAAGCGTCACTTCCCGAGAAGTTCCCGGGCGACCAGATATTCTACGGGGGAATCGTCGTCCGTCAGGATCCGTCCCCCCGTTTCCCCGGGCGCCGGCTTCCTTCCCGCCGTCAGTCCCCGGGGGGATCTGCTCGCCAGGATCCACACGTTCTCCACGCAACCCTCCCGGTTGTCGAGGATCGAGACCTCCGGGACCGCCCGGGCGATGGTGGCGAGGATGCTTTCCGCAAGCGGGCTTTCTCCGGGACGTCCGACGACGTTCACCGCGTAGATCCCCTCCGGGGTGAGCCTGTCGAGGACGATGTCCAGGAATTCCCTTGTCACGAGATGAAAGGGGATGTCCTTCAACCCCTTGAACGCGTCATTGACGATGAGGTCGTATCGTTCCCCCCGTTCCCGGAGGACCCTCCTCCCGTCGTCGAGGTAGAGGTTGAACCCGGGCTTCAGGTCGAGATGCTCCTCCGCCGCGCGGACCACGTCCGGATCGATTTCCGCCACGTCTGCCCGGATGTCCGGGTGCCTGTCCTTCACGTAGGAAGGCATGCTGAAAGACCCTCCTCCGATGAAGAAAACGTTCTTCGCCCCGGGAACCTGGAGCAGGATTTCGTCGATCTGTTTCTGGTAGCTGAGAACGGGAACGACGCTTCCGACTTTGACCGCCCCTTCGAGGGAGTTGTCGAGGAAAAGCCATCGGATCTTCCCTGCCCCGCTGGTTTCCAGGATCTTGATCCGGTGATAGCCGTTGCTTCGGTCGAAGATCACCCCGGCGCCGCCGGGAACGGGAATGAAATGGATCGCCAGGCAGACGGCGAGACCGGCCGTGCCCGTGAAAAACCTGCCGAGCAGCATCAGGGAAAGGAAAACGAGGACCGACGCCACGATCAGGGTTCCCCGGATTCCCAGGTTCGGAAGGAGAAAGTAGCCGGTGACGAGGACCCCCAGGACGCTTCCCACGGTGGACAGGGCGTAGCAGTCGCCGGAAGACCTGCCCGGACGGTCGCTGTGGAGTTCGACGACCATGGGGAGGACCGCGGCGCCGAGAAAGGCGGGCACGGCGGCGAGAAGGAAGGACGCGACGAGGGGGCCGAACATGATCCCGAACCAGGCGAGGTGCAGGACCGTCCTTTCGCCGAAGAGCCCGAGCAGCAGGACCCACAGAGAGGAAAAAACGGCGAAAAGGACGATGGACCGCCGGACCTTCGCCCTGGAGGAAAGGATTCCGCCGGCGTAGTATCCCAGGGACAGGGCGACGAGGACGGTGGTGATGATCGCCGTCCAGCAGAACAGGGTGTTGCCGAAGGCGGGCGCGAGAATCCTTGGAATCGTGACTTCCACGATCATCGTCTGAACGCCCAGGGTCAGCAGAAGGAACAGAAGGCCCCTGCCGTGGGGGGTGACTTTTTCACGGGCCGCGGGGGTCCTGGTTTTTCCTCTCGTTCCGTCCTGACGTTTCATGGTGAATCCTTCCCTTCGGGCCGGACCGTGAGGCCCGTTTCCTCCAGATACAGGGAAACGGTCCGGTAGAACTCCCCGGGGTTGTCCGTGTGGACGGGGTGGGCCGCCTTTCCGATCTCGGCGACGCGGCTTCCGGGGATGGCGTTTTTCATGTCCCGGGCCGCCTCCGTTCCCATGACCCGGCTTTCCTCGCCCCGGACGATCAGTACGGGGCATCGGATGTTCCGAAGACAGGGCTCGAGATCGTACCGGTCGAAGTGGGAAAGAACCTCCCGGTCGAAACGGTGCCGGAATTTCCCGTCCTCCCCCCGGGCGAGGGTGGCGGAAGCGATGCGGGAGAGCATTTCCGGGTCGGCGTAGGGACTGTTTTTCCGGGCCTCCCGGACGACGTCGTCCAGGGTGTCGTAGAAAAAGGGAAGGTCCCTGTAAAGGTTGAGGAGGTATTTCCGGTTCCAGTCCGGCGGGCGGGGTTCGATATCGGCATGAATGAGGCCGCGGACCTTTTCCGGCCGCAGCGCGGCGTAACGGGTTGCGTGGAGGGCGCCCATGGAGTGTCCCATGAGAACGAATCCCTCCAGCCCGAGGGCGTCGACGAAGACCTCCAGATCGCACACGTAATCGTCGCAGCCGTAGGCCGGCGGGACGGCCCACTGGCTCAGGCCGTGACCCCTCTGGTCGAGGCAGAGGACCCGGTGGCGGCCCGCCGCCTTTCCGGCGAAATCGTCCCAGACATGGGCGCTGTCGCCGATTCCGTGGAGAAGAACCAGGGTGCGCCGGGGATCGCCGCTCCATTCCAGGTAATGCATCCGCAGGCGGTCTGTCAGGATGAACTTTACTTCTGGCCGGTGTGTCATCGTCGCCCCCTTGCAGGAATCCGGTCTCGGGTGAGACCGTCGCTTTCCCCTGCCGGGAGAACATACCACAAAAAAGAAAGGATGATGAAGTCGTAAAAAGGCCGCTTCAACANNCAAAGTAAAAAGCTCCAGAGGCAAGGCGCCCGATTCCCGAGGACCGAGGCGTACTTTTGGTACGCCGCAGGGAGGAGGGAAGAAGGGGAACGCAGCATATGGGCTTTTTACGAAGCCGTCAGGTTTTACGAACGCATGAACGGTCAGAGCAACACTTTTTCGAACGGCAAAGTAAAAAGTTCCAGAGGCAAGGCGCCCGAATCCCGAGGACCGAGGCGTACTTTTGGTACGCCGCAGGGAGGAGGGAAGAAGGGGAACGCAGCATATGGGCTTTTTACGAAGCCGTCAAGGATGGGGGACGGGAGTTTTTCATGGAGGAAACGGGGAACGCCGGCGGACCGGAACCGGCGGGAGACTGTCGCCAACGAAAAGCTTGACATCGGGGGGGCTTTCGGAAAAGATGAACGTCTATGAAAAAATGGGGGTTCGTTTCGGACCCGGCGGGCGGAAACATTCCGTCCGTGAAAGCCTGAACAGCCGCCCGCAATCGTCCGTGCCGGAAGCCAGCAGCATCCGGCCGGAAAGGGGGCAAAACAGAATGGGGCGGTCCCGCTGTCCGGATCCTCTTTCGACGGGGCGGCCGGAACCCGGTGGCCGGGTAAGACCTATATGGAGCAAAAGTTCATACTTGTCGTCGACGATGACAGGGGCAGCCGCGAAATGCTGAGGGAATGCCTGGAGCGGATCGGCTATTCCGTCGTCGATGCCGCGAACGGGGAGGAGGCCCTGAAGCGGTTCGTTCCCGGAAAGTTCGAAGTCGTCCTTTCCGACATCGTGATGCCCGGGATCAACGGCATCGATCTCTTTCGCAGGATCAAAAGCCAGGATGAGAATATCGTTTTCATCCTGATCACGGGCCATCCGAATATCGAGGACGCCGTCCGCGCCATCCAGAACGGGGCGTACGATTACATCACCAAGCCGTTCCGGTTCGAAGACCTGAAAATCAAGATCGACCGGGCGGCCGAGGCGAGAAGGATGGATTCGTCCTTCCGGAAGGTGAGCGGCGTCATGTGGGCCCTCCTCATCTCCATCCCCCTGTGGATCGTCCTCGGCATCGTCCTCGGCTTCGCGTGGCGATGGTTCTGATCACCCCGCGGACCCTGCCGGCCCGTTCTTCCCGTGAATCGAATAGACGTCCACGAAATGGCTGATGTTGAAGGCCTGCTCCCTGGACAGATCCTGGAATTCAAGGGTGCAAAGCCGGATGTTCAGGGAATCCGGGCGGTGGTGCGTCAGGGAGACGTCCTTGACGACCCTGCACAGGACCTTCCCGGCGCCGAGAAGGGGGCGGTGGATGCCGAAAATGTCGACCACCACCGATTCCCGGTCTCCGTAGCCTCCCTCCTTCGAAAGGTACTTGAGCGAGAGGCCCTCCATGTTCATGTCCACGATTTCCCCGAGACTCGTATAGGAGCGGTTGCCCGGTTCCACGAACGCCGCGACGGCGCCCTGTTTCGCGGGAAAACGATTGCCATCGTCGATCGACCTTCCCATGGCGTTCTCCTTTCGATAACCTTTTTTCCATCCGCGGCCCCGGTCCCGGAACGAGCGTCGGGGAAACTCCGGGCCGGCGCGGCAATTCGTATTTCCAATCGTCCGTTCCCGTTGCCGGACAACGACGGAATCGACGCCGGCGGCCGCGAGGATCCATGTACCCGTCGCCGCGACGGGGGACATCCTTCTTCGGAACCGATCCTCCCATGGAAAGGTTTCCGTCCTGTGAAGGTTTCGTGAAAAATTCGCGATTCCCGGAAAATAAACGGGATTCGCTCGATGGGAGCCTGTCCTCGGATCGCCGGCCTTTCTGGATGAATTATACGGGACGGGACGATGGAGAAACAGGACAATCCAATACGGTCATACTACGGGGAAAAACCTGATAGCCTCGGAAAAGGCCGCCATGCCGCCCCTTCATGCCCCATCCCCGCGGCGTACGCAGAAGTACGCTTCGTCATCGGGGATCGGTCGTCTTGCCTGTGGAGCTTTTTCCCTTGCCGCTGGAAGAAGGATTTTTTGAGGTTCCGTGCGGGTTCGTCGGAACGGATCCTACGACAGGGACGCGAGAAAGGACTGGAGGTTGACCTTCTTCCCCTTGAGGCCTAGTTTCTGCCTGAGGTTGTCCCGGTGGAACTCGACGGAACGGATGGACAGGTTCATCAGTTCCGCCGCTTCCTTCGTCGATCTCCCCTGGCGGATCAGGTCGGCGATTCGAAGTTCCGTCGGCGTCAGGTGGAACTCCCTCAGGGTCAGGTTTTTCGCGAAAGGGGAAATGATTCCGACGATGTTGGTTTCCAGGGCGTCGAGCAGCGAATTCCTTTCGCTCTCGGGACGGCTTCCCCTGAGCTTCGCCACCAGGGGCAGCAGGAGTTCCCTCGCGTTGGCCAGCACGTTCCCCTGGACCTTCATCTTTTCCTCTTCCATGTTTCTCAGGAGCACCCTCAAGGCCGTGTTGGTCTCCTCGAGATAGAGGGACTTGGCCTTCAGCTCACGGCCGGTCTTTTCGATCTCCCGGGTGGCGTGGATGCGGTCGGAGATGTCCCGGGAAACGCCGACGATGCCCGCGGCACGGCCCGCGCCGTCCCGGAGAAAGGACAGCTTGACTTCCACCCACACGGTGGACCCGTCCTTCCGGATCATCTCGAGTTCCATGACCCGGGTTCTGTCCATCTGCCTTTCCGGGGATTGCTCCAGGGCGAGTTCCTCCCTGAAGGCCTCCATGGCCAGGTCGAAGGACTGGGGGGTGAGTATTTCCCGGAGGGACTGGCGCATCGTCTCCCGTGGGCGGTACCCTCGCTGCTGCTCCACCGAGGGGCTCACGTAGGTGAACCGGAGGTTCATGTCCATGGTCCAGATCACGTCGGAGACGTTGTCGGCGAGGAGGCGGTATTTCCGGTTCCGCTCCGACAGTCTTTTGTGCAGGCGCCTTGTTTCCGAAACGTCCAGAAAGGAGGCGACGCTTTTCGCCGTCCCGGGGATCATGGAGACGGTGATGAAGATGTCTTTCTCCCGACCCTCCCGGTCGATGAGGGTGAAGTCGTAGGAAGCGGGGGGGGTGCCGGGGTCCCCGCGCCGCTCGCGGTGATATGCCCTCATCCGTTCGACGTCGGACGGCGAAATGAGGAAGCTCATGTTTTTCCCGGCCAACTCCCCGCTCCGGTATCCCGACATGCGTTCGAACTCCCTGTTGACCAGGGACACGGTCATGTCCTCCTCGACGATGACCATGCCCGTTCCCGTGGTCTCGAAGATCGTCTGGTAAAGATTTTCGGACTGGGACAGCCGTTCCCGGAGATCCAGGTTTTCCGTGATGTCTTCCACCATCTCGATGGCCGCCTCGATTTCCCCGGTTTCCCGGATGACCGGCGACGATACGATCCGGTAGTTCCGGATGACGCCCTTCACGGGGGTTTCGGTGATCGCCTCATGGACGCCGCCGTCCCGGAGGGTGCGGTGGGTGGGGCAGTACCCGCAGACGGCATCCCTTGGCGGATCGTTGAAGCTCCGGTAACAGACAGGCCGTTCGGAAGGATCGATCCAGGGAAACCACTCCCGCATTTTCCGGTTCAGGGCGAGGATTTCCATCCCGGGGCTGATGAGAGCGACTCCGATGCCGATGTTTTCCACGACGCTCTCGTACTTCCCCTCGGACACCCGGAGGGCCTGTTCGACGTCGCGCAGTTCCCGCGCCTGTGCCCCGCGCTCCCTTTTGCCCCGGGGGCCGGGATTTCGCGGGGACGATTTTGTCGTGATCCTCTCCATGGGCGCAGCCTTTTCTCCGGGCTCCTTGCCGGGCGGCGGGGTTTCGACTCCCCGGGTTCGGGACCGATGAAAATCCTTGCATCCGGAAGGTCCCCGTGATGATATGGCGGCTGGACGGGGGGAACCGTCCGGGGAAATTAGGTGATTCCTCACCTATAATTGACGAACTCGTAAAAAGGCCACGTCAACACTTTTTCGAACGGCAAAGGAAAAAGCTCCATAGGCAAGGCGCCCGANNATGGGCTTTTTACGAAGCCGTCATCATTATATCCTGAAAGGAGCGAAAGGGGAAGGATGAAACCGGCTCGAAACCGGCGGGACGCCCGCGGCGGCGAGGGGGGGCCGCCCCAGGAGGGGGCGGAGGTTCTTCTCGTCAACCCCCGTTACAACGGCAGATCGGAGATTCCCTCCCTCGGGCTTGCCTGCATCGCCGCGCCGCTTCTGGAGCGGGGAATTTCCGTTTCCACCGTCGATCTCGACACCCTCCCCCGGGAGGACATCCCGTCGTTCCTGGGGGACCTCGTGGCCTCCGGAAGGCCCCGGATCGCCGGCGTCACGGCCCTGTCCGACAGCTTCCCGTCGGCCCTCGAAGCCTGCCGGGTCGTGAAAGACCGGAATCCCGGCGTTCTCACCGTCATGGGGGGGATGCACGCCACCGTCCTTTCCGGAGAAATCCTGAGGGCCCATCCCGAGGTGGACGTCGTCGTCCGCGGCGAGGGCGAGGACACCTTCCTGGAACTGGCGGAAAGGGTCCTGAACGGTCTTCCCGTCGATGCCGTCGAGGGGATCAGCGGCAGGAGCGGCGGGGAGGTCTTTCGCAACGCGGACCGCCCCCTGAGGGCCGATCTGGACGAATTTCCCCTGCCCGCCCACCATCTGTGGGACTCCTTCGGGTACCGGACCCGGAGCGTTTCCTCCAGCCGGGGGTGCTTTCACCGGTGTACCTTCTGCTCCATCCAGGCCCTGTACCGCCGGACGGTGCGGACGAGGAGCGCCGGGTCCCTCCTCGAGGAGATCCGCCGGCTCGCCGCCGCCGGCGCGGGGCGCATCCTCTTCACCGACGAGAATTTCACCTTCAGCCCCAAAAGGGTCCGGGAACTGTGCGCCGGGATCCTTCGCCTGAACCTGCCCCGGGCGGTTGAATTCTTCGCCGAGGGGAGGGCCGACGACATCTGCAGGAATCCCCTCACCGCACAGGTGCTGAGCGACGCAGGGTTCCGGGCGCTCTACATGGGCGCCGAGTCGGGCTCCCCCGCCGTCCTGGAGTATTACGGAAAGGGGATCGGTCCCGGGGACATCCTGAGGGCGGTGGACTGCTGCGTCCAGCAGAACCTGACGCCGGTGGTGAACTTCATCCTGTTCGGACCGAGGGATACCGTCGGGACGATCCGGGAGACCATCGCCCTGGCGAAGCGGGTCTTCGAACAGGGGGGGGAGATCGTCTACGGGGAAACGCTGAATCCCTTCCCTGGGACCGCGATCCGGGAAACGCTGATCCGGGACGGGCGGTACAGGGAATCGGAAGGGGTGTATTATTTCGAGTCCTACGAGGGCCTGAACCTGGAGCGGATCCTGGGACTGTGCGCCCGGGCGAGGGAGATGGCCCGGGACGCCCACGGCGGAAGCGCCCTTTTCGAGGCCCGGAAAACCTACCACGAACTTTCCTGTCTGGACGGCCTTCTCTCCGGCGGTTCCTGACCGGGACCGGTCCGGGAAAGGGGCGATCGCAAAAAAAACTCCCGCCGGGGCCTGAAAGGGCCGCAGGCGGGAGGTTTCCCGCGGGGACGGAAACCGGTTTCACGGGGCGCGGACGGATTTACTTGTACACGCCGCAGCAGACAAGGATATCTCCGGCTTTCCGGTAATAGGTCGATTTGTCCCCGATGGCCTGGGTCACCGGGTTCATCCACTTGTAATCAATCCAGCCTTCCGGGGATTTTCCCGCCATGTCCAGCATGTCCTTGATGATGCGTTTCCCCATCATGTCCTTCAATCCCATCAGGTTTTTCCCGATGAGGGCGGCATTGGCGCCATGGGCGAGGATGTTTCCCTGCATGTCGACCACGAAAATGTAGAGATCCTTCATGACGAAAGCCCCCTTGGGGTCGTTGAAGGCGGCGAAGGCCCTGTCCCGGCCGTCCGACTGGATCAGGGCGACGGCTTTTTCGACGAGCGCCTTCGCTTCATCGGGCGTCCCCCCCGAACCGGCCGCCATGGCGGACCCGGCCAGGAGAAGGACCACGCTGACTGCAATGATCGTCTTTTTCATAGAATTCCCTCCTTCCGGAACGATACGTTTCATCACGCCGCGTCCCGGCCCGCCGTCCCCTCCATCACAACATCTCAACATTAAAAAACTATCAGATTTCCCCGGCCTGTCAAGAACCGGCCCCACCGCCCCCTCCGGGCGCCGGACGATCCTCGTTCCCCCGCACCGCCGCCCCGCACGGGGGGAGGGCTGTTTTTTGTCGAAGTCCCGTTTTTCAACCCGCGGAAAGTATGGTAGAGTTAGCCTCAAGAAAAAATAAGGAGGTCCGCCATGGCGGTAAAGAAGGTTAGAACGACGAAGAAGCAGAAAGTGATCGAAGCCCTGAACAAGGCCCGGGCCATGGAGATCCAGGCCATCCATCAATACATGAACCAGCATTACAACCTGGATGCCATGGATTACGGCGAACTGGCGGCGAAAGTCAAGCTCATCGCCATCGACGAGATGCGCCACGCCGAGATGTTCGCCGAGCGCATCAAGGAACTCGAAGGGGAGCCGACGACGGATCCGGCGGGCAAGGTGGACAAGGGACAGAAGGTGGAGGTCATTTTCAAGTTCGACTCGAACCTGGAGGACCACACCATGGAGGTCTACAACGAATTTCTCCGCGTGTGCCAGGAAAGCGGGGACAGCACGACCGCGAAGATCTTCGAGACCGTCATCGACGAGGAACAGATTCATTTCAACTATTTCGACAACATCAGGAGCCACATCGAGAACCTCGGGGCCGCCTTCCTCGCCCGGATCGCCGGCACCCCGTCGGCAACCGGGCTTACGCCGAGTGGTTTCGCGGTCAGCCAGGGGGGCGGCGCGTAATCCCGCCGGAGGGACGTGTTCCGGCCGCTTTTTTTTCGGGGAGGAGGAAACCGCGATGGTTCGGAGAAGAATCCTGCTTGCAGCAACCGTTCTGTACGTGGCTTTTGCTCTCTGTTCCGCCGCGGCGTGGGCCGCGGAAGGGGGGCTCGTCGGCCTTCTGACGAGCCAGCTGGGCGTTACGGAAAAACAGGCGAAGGGCGGAACGGGATCGATTTTGAACTATGCCAGGGACAAACTGAGTGAAGCCGATTTCGCCAAGGTGGCCCAGGCGATTCCCGGAGTGGGGGAATATCTGGATGCGGCGCCGAAAGCCGGCGGCGTGGCCGGGGCCGTCAGCGGGGCCTCCTCCCTCCTCGGAGGAAAGAAGGAAGGGGGCGGGCTCCTGTCGCTGTCCGGCCAGTTCGCCGAACTCGGCCTCGGTTCGGACATGATCGGGAAATTCGTCCCTGTCATCGTGTCCTACGTGAAATCCTCGGGCGGTGAAGCCGTGGCAGGGCTCCTTGCGGGCGCCCTGAAATAGAGGCGAAGAAGACGGAAACATTTCCCCCGGTCACACGCAGCGAACTCGATGCCCGCGGCTGGAGCGACGTGGACGTTCTCCTCGTGACCGGCGACGCCTTCGTGGACCATCCCGCCTTCGGGACCGCCGTCATCGCCAGGGTTCTGGAGGCGGAAGGATTCCGGGTGGGGGTGGTCGCCCAGCCCGACTGGCGGAGCCTGGAGGATTTCATGAAACTCGGCCGTCCGCGGCTCTTCGCGGGAATCACCGCGGGGAACGTGGACTCCCTCGTGGCGAACTACACGGCGAACCGGCGACCCCGGAAGACGGACGACTTCAGTCCCGGGGGACGGACGGGCATGCGGCCGGACCGGGCGACCGTCGTGTACGCCAACCGCCTCCGGGAGGCCTTCCCGGGAATTCCCCTTGTCCTCGGCGGGATCGAGGCGAGCTTGAGGAGGCTCGCCCATTACGATTATTGGGAGGACAATGTCCGCCGGTCGCTCCTTCTCGACGCCCGGGGGGATGTGCTGGTGTACGGCATGGGGGAGCGGGCGGCCGTCGAAATCGCCCGGCGGCTCGATGCCGGCGGCGGGGCCTCCCAACTCGACGGGATCCGGGGCACGGCGGTGATCCGGAAAGAGGTGGCGGACCCCGGAAACACGGTCTTCCTCCCCTCCTACGAGGCCGTCCGGGACGGCGGGGACGCCTTCAACGAGGCGGTCCGCCTGTACCACGGGGAACAGGACCCGTTCCGGGGCCGGACGGTGGCGCAGCGGCACGGGGACCGGTACGTGGTCCAGTATCCACCGCCCTTTCCCCTGAGGCCGGAGGAGCTGGACCGGATCTACGAACTTCCTTACAGCCGGGCGTGGCATCCCTCCTATGACCGGCGGGGGGGCGTGAAGGCCCTGGAGACGGTCCGGTTTTCCCTCGTTTCCCACCGGGGATGCTGCGGGGAGTGCAGTTTCTGCTCCCTCACCCTCCATCAGGGAAGGATCGTCCAGAGCCGGAGCGCCGGTTCCCTTCTCAGGGAGGCGGAAGCCCTGAGCGGGAGGAAGGACTTCCGGGGGACCATCAGCGACGTGGGCGGCCCCACGGTGAACCTGTACGGGGCGGCCTGTTCCCGGTGGAACGGGAAGGGGGCCTGCGCGGACCGGAAGTGCCTCTTTCCGGAAACGTGCGGGAGCCTTCGCCCGGGATACGAGGCGTCCCTCGATCTCCTCGGAAAAATGAAGCGGATCCCCGGCGTGAAGCACGTCTTCCTGTCCAGCGGATTCCGTCACGATCTCCTCGTCCGGCCGGAGGCCCGGTCCTATTTCGAGGAGGTGCTCCGGCATCACGTGAGCGGCCGGATGAAGGTCGCCCCGGAGCACGTCTCCGGCGCCGTTCTCTCGGCCATGGGAAAGCCGGGACGGGAAACCTTCGAGGAATTCCTCCGGATCTTCGAGCGTCTCAACGAGGGGATTTCGGTGAAGCGCCACCTGGTGCGCTATTTCATGACCGCCCACCCGGGAGCGGGCCTCCCGGAGGCCCTCGACCTGGGATGCCACTGCCTCGACCGGGGAATCCACCCCGAGCAGGTCCAGGACTTCATCCCCCTGCCCATGACCCTTTCGTCGGCCATGTACCGCACGGGCCGGCACCCCGTGACCGGCGAACCCCTGCATGTCCCCCGGACTTTCCGGGAACGGAAACTCCAGCGGGCGCTCCTCCAGCCGGGAAACGCGTCGAACCGGACCCTCGTGAGGGAGGCCCTGGAGAAGCTCGACGCCCGTCACCTGGAGAAGCGGTTTCTCGGAAGGGAGCGCCGCGGCGGCGCTCCCGGAAGACGGCCGGCCCGCCCGCCCGTGAGAAAGCCGTGAAAATCGTTCTCATCTATCCGCCCGCGGCGGATCCGACGGCACCCTATATCGCCCTTCCCCTCCTGACCGCCGTTCTCCGGCGCAGCGGCATCGAGGCCGTGCCGGTGGATGTCAACGTGGAGGCCTTCGAATGGCTTTTCCGAAGGGAAACGCTTCTCGATGCGGCCGACCGGATCGAGAGGCGCAGGAAAAATCTCGAAAAAAAGGCCTTTCTGAGACATCCCGAACCCCTGTTCCTCGCCGCGCTCCGCCGGGGCGGGGAGATCGCCCGGGGATGCCCGGCCCGGGTGGAGGAGTCCCTTTCCCTGCTGCGGGAACCGGGAGGTGCGGCGTTTTTCGGCCACGACGCGTATCGAAAGGCCGTGACGGCCCTGGAACGGGCCCTGGAAATGGTTTCCGCCGCCTACACCCCCCTCCAGGTGGATTTCGTCCGGTACCGGACCCCCTTCTCGCTCCTCTCCATGCGGAACGTGGAGGAGGACGCCCGGCGGGACCGGAATCCCTTCCACGGTTATTACGCCGCGGATCTCGTCCGCCGGATCGGGGAGGAGGAACCCTCCATGGTGGGCATCTCCGTCGCCTTCACCGCCCAGATCCAGCAGGCCTACACCATCGCCGGCATCCTGAAAAAACGGTTTCCCCGCCTTCATATCACGGCGGGAGGTCCCGCCATGACCCAGTTCATGCTCCGCCTCGATCCGGGAGAACGGTCGAAGGCCCTGGGCCCCTTCCACACGGTCGTCCTTTTCGAGGGGGAAAAGACCCTCGTCGATCTTGCCGGCGCCGTGGAAAGGGGGGAGCGCCCCTCGGGGGTCCTCCGGGGGGAGGAAACGGCGGACCTCTCCGCCCTTCCCCCGCCGGATTTCGACGGGCTTCCCCTGAAACGCTACTTTTCCCCCGCCCCGGTCCTTCCCTACGACCTGACCCGGGGGTGCTACTGGGGAAAGTGCGCCTTCTGCCACTACGGCCTCGCGGACTACGGGACGGCCCGTTACCGGGAACGGCCCGTCGAGACGGCGGTGGACCACCTGGAGGACCTTTCGAAACGGCACGGGGGTACGGTCTTCTACCTCTCCCAGGACACGGTGTCGCCGGCGACGGCCCTCCGTTTCGCCGGGGCGGTGCGGGAGCGGGGAAGCCGCTGGAAGTGGGCCACCGACATCCGGCCGGAGCGGTCGCTCGACGGGAGGGCCTGCGGGAAACTTGCCGGAGGAGGGGCGCTTGCCTTTTCCTTCGGCATCGAGTCGGCGTCGCCCCGGGTGCTTCGCAGGATCCGCAAGGGGATCGACCCGGCCGCAATGGAGCGGGCCGTCCGGGACGCTTCGGGGGAGGGGATCGCCGTGGAGGCCATGTGCTTCACCGATTTCCCCACGGAGACATTCGACGAGGCCATGGAGACCCTCCGTTTCATCGGAAGGAACCGGGAGCGGCTCTCCCTTTTCATCTGCGGGGTTTTCGAACTGGTGAGCGGTTCCCCGGTGGCCCGGGACCCGGCGGCCTTCGGGATCGGCAGGATCTGGCATGTGGAAGGGGACCGGCTGAAAACCGGCCTGTACTACGAAGCCGCGGCGCCGTGGAAAACCGGCGGGGAGAAGGAACGAATCGACGGGGAGATCGACCGGCTTTCCCGGTTCTGGAGGCTCTCCCCCTATCCCTGGGCGGGGTCCCTTTCCACGGCCCACACTCTCCTTTGGTATGAACGGTTCGGTCCCGGGGCCTTCCGGAATCCCTCGGGAACCCGCCCCGTTCCGGGGAGAGGGGACGTCGCCGGCCTGCCCCGCGGAATCGAGGGAATGGCCCGCCGCGCGGCGGAACGGGAATGCCGCATCTGGGATATCCTCGTATTCGAAAAGAAGCGGGTGACCCCGGAACTGTACCGGGAACTGGCCCGGGCGGTACCCCCCGAACCCGTCCCCCGTCGGTCTTGACGGCTTCGTTAAAAGTTCCTGTGCCGCCCCTTCTTACCTCGATCCTTCGGCGTACCATCCGTACGCCTCATTCCTCGGGATTCGGGCGCCTTGCCTCCGGAGCTTTTTTACCTTGCCGTTCGAAAAGGTGTTGACTTGGCTTTTTTACGAGTTCGTCAGTCTTCCTCGTAGAATTTCCAGCGGTCTCTGCCCAGGTGCTTCGCCCGGTACATGGCGATGTCGGCCCGCTGCACGAGGGCTTCCGGATTCGTGCCGTGTTCGGAGAAGAGGGCGATGCCAAGGCTCGTTGTGATGCTCAATCGGCGTCCCTCGCAGTCGAAGGGGTTCCGGACGGCCTCGACGATCTTTTTCCCCACGACGCCCGCCCCGTCGATGTTCTTGATGTCCGTGGCGATGATCATGAACTCGTCCCCTCCCATCCGGGCGACCGTGTCGCCCCTGCGCATGATGCGCACAAGCCGTTCCGACACGGCCTTGAGGAGAAGGTCTCCCACGGTGTGCCCCAGGGAGTCGTTCACTTCCTTGAACTTGTCCAGGTCCAGCATGATGACGGCCACGGAGGTTCCCGACCGTGCGGCGCGGGCCATGGCCATGGAAAGGCGATCGTGAAAGAGGAACCTGTTGGGAAGTCCCGTAAGCGCGTCGTGATAGGCGAGCTTCCGGATTGTTTCCTCCGAGCGGATCCGCTCGGTGATGTCTCTCAGGATTCCCCGGAATCCCGTGGGCATTTCCCGGGCGTCGCGGATGAGGGAAATGGAGATCTCCAGGGACCGGATTTCCCCTCCCTTCCGGGTGATGACCCACTCGAGGCCCATGCAGGGGGTTCCCGTGTCGAAGACCTTGCGGCAGGCGAGCCAGATCCTCTGGGCGCTTTCCCGGTCGGCGAAGATGCGGAAGCTGGTTCCGATCAGTTCCTCCCTGGGGCAGGCGAGGATCCGGAGGAGGGAGTCGTTGGCGAAGCTGATCCGCCCGTGAAGGTCCGTTTCGTAGTAACCGTCCTCGATGTTCTCGATGATCGTCCGGTATCGTTCCTCGCTCTCCCGGAGCGCCGTTTCGATCCTTTTCCGCTCGGAGATGTCCCGATAGATGGCATAAATGCCGATCTGGTCCTCGTCGATCCGGATCGGCGTCGCCAGGATGGACACCTGGACGGGGACGCCGTTCTTCTTCTGCCGCACCGTTTCGACGGACAGGTGCGTCCCTCCGGCGACCAGCCGGGTGAGTTCGGCGGCCTCTTCCGGAAGATCCGGCGGCACGATGAGTTCGTCCACGGGCCGGCCGCCGGCCTCGGCGGCGGTGTAACCGAAGAGCTTCGTGAAGTGCTGGTTGATCCGGAGGACCTGTCCCTTTGGATCGGTGAGGGCGATGGCCTCCGGTGAACCCTCGAAAAGCTCCTCCATACGGGCCTTTTCGATCCGGAGGAGGGTTTCCGTCCTTTTCAGTTCCGTAATGTCCCGGATGGTTTCGATGGCTCCGGAGACGGCCCCGGCGCGGTCGTAGATCGGCGAGGCCTTGAGCCAGAGAAACCGCTTCTCAGCCTGGGGCGAGAGGTAGTCCATCTCCGCGAGGAGCAGGGACCCCTTTTTTTCGAACTTCGTGTAGGCACTCTCCCGGATGGAGTCCGGGGCCAGGGCGAAGTCGATGAGAATCGGCTGGACCCTTCCGTGGAAGGGGAGGGAATACTCCCTGTCTTTCCTGCCGAGCATCTCACCGGCCGGGATCTCCGTCATTTCCTCGATGGCCCGGTTCCACGCGATGACGTTCCCTTCCCGGTCGATCACCAGGGTGGCGTCGGGGAGGAAGTTGACGATTTCCCGCATCCGCTGCTCCGAATCCCGTAGGGCCTCCCGGTCCGCGTTCCTCTCCGTGATGTCCATGGAGTTCCCCAGGATGGCGGGCTTTCCCTCGAACAAGATCGGCGTCAGCGTTTCCAGGATCCAGCGGACTTTCCCGTCCTTCCGGAGAATGCGGAACTCGTAAGGAGAGGTCCGGGTGCCCCGCATCATTCCCAGGGCGTTGATTTTGAGGATTTCCCGGTCTTCCGGGAGGACGATGCTCATCGAATCCATCCCGATCATTTCCTCCGGGCTGTAGCCTGCGTAGGACGCCGCATTGGGATTGATGTACCGGAAACGGCCGTGCTGGACGACGTAAACGCCGGCGAAGGACTTTTCCGCAAGGATCCTGTGGAGGCGGGTGGATTCCTCCTGCCGGAAAAGAAGCTCCTGGAAACGGCGGATCGCCCTGGCGGGGGTTTCCCCGATGTTGAAACGGGGAGGAAGCTCGTAAAGGGGGTTCGGGATGAGGGATCCCTTCCTGAAAAACGACTGGTGGGAAAGAAGGGCCCTTTGAAGAAAAGGGAACGGGAAGAACTCCTCGTCATAGAGGCAGGCGATCGTGAGAGACCGTTCCCGGGAAAGGCTGTCCAATTCCCCCTCGAACCGGGCAAGAAGCTCCGGATCGCTGCGGGGTGTAAACAGGGCCGCTCCCTCGAGAAGAATCCATTTGTCGCCCGCTTCGCGATCCGTCTGCTCTTCCAGGGTCTGCAGCATGCGCCGGAGAAAGGAATCGGTCCCCCTTTCCTCGAGCGGTCCGGGAGAGAGAAACCGGAAGTCTTTTGCCTCGGGTATGAAGCGATCCGCTCTTTCCCCTTCCCGGAAAAGGGGCCGAAGAAGGTTTTCCGTGTCCGGCGCGGCGACGAACAATCCCCGGGCCGGACCTTCATGGAACAGGGACAGGAGTCGTGCCGGTAGATCGTGGGCGGAACGGTAGGGAAAATAGAAATGGGCGTCTGCCGCGGAATTTTCAGTCCGTCCGGGAAATGTCATGGGCTTGCTTTCAGGGGTGGAGACAGGATTTCGTCCGAAGGCGTCATCGGGGCATTCCCCAACACGCGTCTGCAGGCACGCAGGACATGGTCCTGAAATACATCTCACGGCCCCCCGGGTCACTGGTACTGTATCCGGGCGGATGTTGTCAAGGAAAAAACCTTTTTCATTGACGGGGGGGGACCGATTGTGCTACCAAGCTGAAATATGTAACACAGGAGGCGCCATGAGCGGTCTCGTGCGATTCGGCGTATCCCTCGAAAAGGGGCTTCTGGATCAGTTCGACGCCCTGCTGAGAGGGAAGAAATACACAAGCCGATCCGAGGCGATTCGCGATCTGATCCGCCAGGAAATCGTCCGGCGGGAATGGGGGGAGGACCGCGAAGTGGCCGGGGCGATCACGTACATTTACGATCATCACCAGCGGGACCTTCTGAACCGGGTGGTCGACCTCCAGCACGATTTCCAGAAACTGATTCTCTCCACCCAGCATGTCCACCTGGACCATGATCATTGCCTGGAAATCGTGGCGGTAAAGGGAAAGGCGAGCGACATCCTGCATCTTGCCGATCAACTCCGGGCGGTGAAAGGGGTCCGGCACGGGACGCTCAGCATGTCGAGCACGGAATAGGCCCGCCCTCGAAATTTTTTTGGCCGCATGGTAGCACGAATATCAGGAACATAGCATTGACGGCTTCGTAAAAAAGTTCCCATGCCGCCCGTTGTCCCCCCGTCACTGCGACGCAGCGTTCGTACGCCGCAGTCCCCGGGATTCGGGCGCTTTGCTTCCGGAGCTTTTTCCTTTGCCGTTCGAAAAAGCGTCGATTTGGCTATTTGCACGTTCGTCAACGTCATCTGCCGACTGTTTCCCTTCGGAAACAGGCTTCATTCCAACCTGTGGGAGGAAAGGATCTTGAAGAAACATCTTTGTCTCGTCGTCTTGTCCGTACTGTTGGTGTTGTCGTCCTGGGGAAGCGCCATGGCCCATTTCGGCATGATCATCCCCTCGAAACAGATGATCGTCGCCGGGCAGAGCAATACCGTCGATCTGAAGGTGATGTTCGCCCATCCCGTGGAACTGGTGGGGCTCAACCTTGAAAAGCCAACGGTTTTCGGTGTTTTCCATGACGGGAAAATGACGGACCTGCTGAACACGCTGAAACCGGCCAAGATCATGGACATGAAGGCCTGGGAAACGAAATACCAGATCAGGAAGCCGGGAGTCTATGCGTTCTGCATGGAACCGAAACCCTATTTCGAGCCTGCCGAGGACATCTACATCGTTCATTATACCAAGGTCGTCGTGGCGGCCTTCGGTCTGGAGGAGGGCTGGGACGAGGAAGTGGGGCTCCGCACGGAAATCGTTCCCCTTGCCAGGCCTTACGGTCTCTACGGCGGGAACGTTTTCCAGGGAATCGTGAAAGTCCAGGGCAAGCCCGTTCCCTATGCCGAGGTCGAAGTGGAATTCTACGATCCCGACAGAGCGAAAGGCGGGGAAAAACCCAACGAGTACATGGTGACCCAGGTCGTGAAGGCCGACGGGAACGGCGTCTTCACTTACGGCGTTCCCAAGGCGGGGTGGTGGGGATTCGCCGCCCTGAACACCGATGACCGCAAAATCGAGGGCAAGGATGTCGAGATCGGAGCGGTCATCTGGGTCCAGTTCATCGAAATGAAGTAGAGCGGAGGCCCATGCATATCTCCGAAGGTGTTCTTTCCATGCCCATCCTGGCGGCCGGCGTCGCCGTCGCGGCGGCCGGCGTCGCCGTCGGGATGAAGAAAATGGGCGGCGATTCCATCCCGAAGGTGGCCGTTCTTTCGTCGGCCTTCTTCGTGGCGTCGCTCGTCCACGTTCCCATCGGTCCGACGAGCGTCCATCTCGTCCTGAACGGCCTCCTGGGGATTCTTCTCGGGTGGTCGGCCTTTCCGGCGATTCTCGTCGCCCTGTTCCTCCAGGCCATGTTGTTTCAATTCGGGGGATGGACGACGCTCGGCATCAACACGGTGAACATGGCCCTTCCGGCCGTTCTCTGTTTTTATTTCTTTCACGGGGCCGCGGAAGGAGGGACGAACCGCACCGCAGCCCTGGCGGGATTCGGGGCGGGGTTTCTTTCCGTGGCCCTGAGCGGACTGTTCGTGGCCGTCACCCTGGCCCTGTCGGAAGGGGCTTTTCTCGATGCGGCGAAGGTGATCTTCCTCGCACACCTCCCCGTCATGGTGATCGAGGGAATCGTCACTTCCGTCTGCATTCTCTTTCTTCGCAGGGTGAAACGGGAGATTCTGACGGCTTCGTAAAAAGTCCCTGGGATAGGTTGCCCCTGATCCCTTGTCTCCGCGGCGTACATCCCGATATGCCCCGGTCCCAGGGATTCGGGCACGGCGCCTGCGGAGCTTTTTCGCCTTACCGTCTGAAGCGTTTTTCAGACTTTTTACGAACTCGTTGATTCGGGAGGTATGACGACATGCGTTTTCATTTTCCCATGCGCCTGGCGGGGTTGCTCGCGGCGGCAATCCTTCTTGCCGGCTTTTCCACGGCGTCGGCCCACAGCGTCAAGGTCTTCGCCTTCGAGGAGGGGGGGCAGGTCTGCGGCGAAGGATACTTCGCCGATGGCAGCAAAATCAAGAACTCCAAAGTGGAAGTCTTCACCGGGGAAAGGGCGAAGCTCCTGGAAACGAAGACCGACGACAACGGGGAGTTCCGGTTTCCGTCGCCCGGCGGAAAGGAAGTGATCATCGTCCTTACCGCCTCCATGGGGCACCGGACGGAATTCGTCCTGCCCCTGTCCGCTGCGGAAGAGGCGGGTGGCGGGACGGCGGCGGAAGAGAAAACCGCGCCGGACGCAGGCGTCGCCGGAAACGAGGCCCCCCTCGCCGGGATCTCCGAGGAACGGCTTCGCGCCGTGGTCAACGAGGTCTTCGACGCCCGGATGAAGCCCCTGGTGGAGGCCGTTCTTTCCCTGAACAAGGAAGCCCCTTCCGTCGTTGAAATTGTCGGCGGGGTAGGATATATTGTCGGTCTTTTCGGGGTCTTTTTTTTCATAAAGGGGCGTAAAGAGAATAAATGATTGATGAACCCCTGGCGGGTGAACGGAAACAGACGTTTCTATACCGGCTGGACCCGAGGACGAAAATTCTCGGGTCCCTGGTTTTTTCCTTCTCCGCGGCCCTGATCCAGAACCTCCCGGCGGCGGGTGTCGCGTTTCTCTTTGCCCTGTCCGTTCTGTTCCTGGCGCAACCGCCTCCGGGGAGAACGGCGGCGCTCCTCGCCGCCGCGAACGGATTCGTGCTGTTCCTGTGGGTATTCCTGCCGTTCTCCGTGCCCGGAGAGACCCTCTTCGCCGTGGGCCCCTTCCATGCCACCCGGGAAGGAATCGACCGGGCCCTGGTCCTGACGGTGCGCTCCAATGCGATCTTCTTCTTCACAGCCGCCTTCGTGGCTTCCACGCCCATGGCCGCCATCGCCCGGGGGCTGGAGGGGCTCGGCGTCCCGGAAAAGCTCGTCTCCCTTTTTTTCTTCACGTACCGTTACGCCGTCGAAATCGGGAAAGAATATACGAGGATCCTGAACGCCATGCGGATCCGCTGTTTCCGTCCCCGGACAAATTTTCACACGTACCGGCACCTGGCCTTTCTCGTGGGCATGATGCTCGTGAACGGTTACGAGAGGGGACTTCGGGTGCGCTCCGCCATGGTCTGCCGGGGATTCCGGGGCAGAATCCCTCTCCTGGAAGCGCCGTCGGTAAAAACGTCCGACGCGTTCGCCCTGGGTGTCCTGGCGTGCGTCCTCGTCGTCGTGGTGACCGTCCATGGCTGATCCGGCCGTTGAATTCCAGTCCGTTTCCTTTCGATACGGGTGCGGAGACCCCGTGCTCCGGGAGACGTCGTTCACGCTTAGCGACGACCAGCGGATCGCCCTGATCGGTCACAACGGGAGCGGCAAAACGACCCTGTTTCACATCCTCATGGGACTTCTTGCCCCCGATTCGGGGAGCCTGCGGGTTTTCGGGAGGACCGTCAGGAGCGAGGACGATTTTTTCTTTGTCCGGGAGCGGGTGGGGTATCTTTTTCAGAATTCCGATGACCAGCTTTTCTGTCCCACCGTTCGGGAGGACGTGGCCTTCGGCCCTTTGAACCTCGGGAAAAGTCCGGGCGAGGCGCTCCGGATCGTCCGGGAAACCCTGTCGCTGCTCGGGATGGAGCGTTTCGAGAACCGGGTGAGCTATCGCCTCTCCCACGGGGAAAAGAAACTCGTCGCCCTGGCCACGGTGCTCGCCATGGGTCCACGGCTGCTTCTTCTCGACGAGCCGACGGCAGGACTCGACAGGGACACGACGGAACGGATCGCCCAGGTCCTCCTCGGACTCGGGCTTCCGGCGATCATCGCGTCCCACGATTTCGATTTTCTTGACCGCGTCACCGGCGAAACCTGGGTTCTCGCGGACGGGCGCCTCATCCCCGCCAAGGAGGACGTCCTCCACGCCCATGCCCATGCGCACCGGGCGGGGGGGCGGCCGCACCACCACTCCGATCTGGAAGAGGGCTGAGCGGCGACCGGCGGCCCTGACGTCAGAAGACGAGAATGTTCCCCGGCAGCCCGTCGGTGGGCTTCCTTTTGTCTATGGGAACGTAGTCCCTCCTGCCGCGGCCGATATAGACCTGGCGGGGCCTGTGGAGCTTGCTCCGGCTGTCCCCCAGGCTTTCCTTCCACTGGCTGATCCATCCGGGCAGGCGTCCGATGGCGAACATGACGGTGAACATGTCGAGGGGGATTCCCAGGGCCCTCAGAATGATTCCGCTGTAGAAGTCCACGTTCGGATACAGCTTGTGATCGACGAAGTAGGGGTCGTTCAGGGCGACCTCCTCCAGCCGTTTGGCGAGGTCGAGGAGCGGATCCTGCCGGTCCACCTTGGCCAGGACCTTGTCGCACATCTCCTTCATGATCTTGCCCCGGGGATCGTAGTTCTTGTAGACGCTGTGGCCGAATCCCATAAGCCGGAACGAGTCTTCCCGGTCCTTCGCCCGTTCGAGGAAGGGCTTCAGGTCGCCGCCCCCGTCATGGATGGCCTGGAGCATTTCCACGACCGACTGGTTCGCGCCGCCGTGGAGGGGCCCCCAGAGAGCGCTGATCCCCGCCGAGATGGCTGCGTAGAGGTTGACCCGGGCGCTGCCGACGAGGCGGACGGCCGAGGTGGAGCAATTCTGCTCGTGATCGGCGTGGAGAATCCAGAACACGTTCAGGGCGTGGACGAGGTCTTCGTCGATGATGTACGGCTTCACCGGCGAGTCGAACATCAGGTTCAGGAAGTTGGCGCAGTAGCTCAGGTGGATCGACGGGTAGTTGATGGGGAGCCCCATGGAGATCCGGTAGGACAGGGCGGCGAGGGTCCGCAGCTTGGAAAGAAGCCGGGCGAAGGTGATCCGGATTTCCTCCTCTTCGGTGCGTTCGGGAAGCTCGGGATAGAAAGCCCGAAGCGCGTTCACCATGGAGGCGAGAATCCCCATGGGATGGGCGCCTTTCGGGTACCGCTCGAAGAAGTGGCGCATGTCCTCGTGGACGAGGGAATGGTCGTTCAACTTGGAGGAAAAGGCCGTGAGTTCCTCCCGCGTGGGGAGTTCCCCCGTGATGAGAAGATACGCCGTTTCGACGAAGGTGGAATGCTCCGCCAGCTGTTCGATGGGGATCCCCCGGTAGCGGAGGATGCCTTGTTCCCCGTCCATGAAGGTAATGCCGCTGATACAGCTTCCCGTGTTGTGATAGCCGGGGTCGAGCGTGACGAGGCCGGTCTGTTCCCTGAGGTGGGAAATGTCGATGGCGTAATTTCCCTCCGTCGCCTCGATGATGGGAAGTTCGAAGGTCTTGCCTTCGACGATGAGCTGTGCTTTCTTTGCCATGGGATCTGCCTCTTATTGCTGTTGTGATCGAAACAAAAACCTATAACAAAAAAAAACCCGTTTAACCATAAAAAAAGGGTGAGAATCGGGAAGGATTCACCGGGGATGCGCCTGCCGAGGCCGGCGGCGGAATCCCCGGTCCGGCGAAACGCCGGTCCTCCCCTTCCGGAATTCCGCCGGTTCTACCGCTCTCCCTTTCGCATTCCGGCCGTCCTTTGCCGGTTTGTCATTGACAACGGGCCGGTCCGCATTCATAATTGGCGTGGATGTCGCTGTATTTTTTCCCACCTTGACCAAGACGGCTGCGAGGACCGAGATGAAGTACAAATTCCAGTTTGCGCTTCTGCTCCTTCTCCTGGCATTGTGCCTCTATCTTTTTTTCAACTTTTACGAGGATGCGAAACGGAAGGCCATCGACGGCATGAACGCCGGCCAGCGCATGCACGCCCGGCAGGCGGCTGCGGGGATCGAGAGCACCTTCGAGAACCTGATCGCCAACCTCACCACCCTTTCCCCCTATTCCCACGTCGTGGACCTCGACGAAAGCGGCAGGATGCTCCTCAGGGAAGTCTTCAGCCGGTACCGGGACACCGTCGCCATCGTGAGCCGCGTCGACGGCGACGGGCGCATTGTCTACAGCGTGCCGGAAGCGTCGACGCCGGGTACCGATCTGAGCCATCTGGATCACATGAAACGGTTGAGATCGGGCCACCGGACCGTGGTGAGCGACGTCATCCGGACCATCAGGGAATTCGATGCGATCGCCATTCACGTTCCCGTTTTCAGGGGGGAGCGGTTCGACGGGTCCGTCGCCTTCATCATCCCGTTCGACGTCATCGCGAAACGCTACCTGGCGAACATCCGGATCGGCGAAACAGGCTATGCCTGGGTGCTCAGCGAAAAGGGGATCGAGTTGTACTGTCCCGTTCCCGGCCATGTAGGGAATTCGGTTTTTGACAACTGCAGGGATTATCCGTCCATCCTCGCCATGGCCCGGGAGATGCTCGAGGGCAGGGAGGGGGTCACGACCTATACGTTCAACAGGATCAGGGAAAATGTCGTCGAGACCGTGACGAAGCATGCCGTCTACATGCCCATCCGTCTCGGGAACACCTTCTGGTCCATCGTCGTGGCCACTCCGGAGGACGAGGTCCTGGCGTACATGACGGGCTTCCGCAACCGTCTCGCCGGGGTCCTGGCCGTCGTGTTCCTGGGCACCGCCCTTTTTTCCTACCTGGGCTCGAAGGCCTGGGGAATCGTCCGGGAGGAAAAGAAACGCAGGGAAGCGGAGGAGTCCCTGCGCAGGAGCGAGGAACTGAACACCAGCCTGATCGCCACGATTCCCGACGTGATGATCCGCACCGATATGGACGGCACGGTTCTGTTCGTCAGCGAATCCGCCCTGCGTACCGGAGGCTACGACCGTTCGGAAATCGAGGGCAGGAACATGCTCGAATTCATCGCGCCGGAAGACCGGCAAAAGGCCCTGGAGAATGCGGACCTCATGCTCCAGGGGAGGCTGGGACCCAGGGAATACCATCTGGTGATGAAGGACGGCGGAAAGGTCCTTTTCGAAGTCAACGGGGACGTTCTCCGGGACCGGAACGGATCGCCCTACGGGGTCGTCCACGTCTGCAGGGACATCAGCGAACGGAGACGGGCCGAGGAAAAACTCCTCGAGAGCGAAAGAAGGTACCGCACCTTCATCGATTCGACCACGGAAATGGTTTTTCTCAAGGACGACCGCTTCCGGCACCTCATCGCCAACAGGGCGCTGTGCTCCTTTTTCGGGAGGGACGAATCGGAAGTCATCGGGCGGACCGATTTCGAGCTGATGCCGGAATCCGTCGCCGTCCAGTGCCACCAGTCGGACGCCGAGGCCCTTTCGTCGAGATCGGTCAGTATCCGGGAGCAGGGGACGGGGGAACGCTGTTTCGAAACCCTCAAGTTCCCCGTCGAACTGTTCGGGGGGAACCTCGGCGTGGGAGGGTTCATCCGGGACATCACCGACCGGAAGCAGGTGGAGGAGAGGCTTCGGAAGGTTTCGAAGGAATGGGAGGACATTTTCCAGGCCGTAAGCCACCCCACGCTGATCCTCGCTCCCGATCACACCATTCTGGCCGCGAACCGGGCGACGGCCGGCGTGTTGAAGCAATCCACCGGGGAGATCGTCGGAAAGAAGTGTTACGAGCTGTTCCACCTGACCGGTGCCCCTTCCCCCGGGTGCCCGCTGGAAAAGGCGCTGTCCACGGGCCGGTCCCAGACCGTGGAGATGAGACTGGAAACGCTCGGGGGGTACTGCCTCGTTTCGACCACTCCCGTTTTCGACGAGGAGGGAAACCTGGAAAAGGTCATCCACATCGCCACCGACGTCACCGAGAAGGTGATCGCGGAGCAGGCGCTCCGGGAGTCGGAGGCGAAGTACAGGGAGATTTTCGAGGAGGCCATCGAGGGAATCTACCAGTCCACGCCGGAAGGCAGGTTCATCACCGTCAATCCCGCCATGGCGCGGATGACCGGATACGGGTCCCCGGAGGAAATGGTCTCCTCCATCGCCGACATCGGCAGGGAACTCTACATGCGGCCGGAGGACCGTTCGAAGTTCAGGGAAATCATCGAGCGGGAAGGCACCGTTGCGGGCTTCGAGACCGAGTACCGCAAGAGGGGCGGGGGAACGGTATTCGTGGTCCTCAGCGCCAGGTGCGTCAGGGACGGCCGGGGAAACGCCCTGCGTTACGAAGGAATCGCGGAAGACATTACGAACCGGAAGCGTCTCGAATCCCAGCTTCTCCAGGCCCAGAAAATGGAGGCCATCGGAACNNTCGCCCATGACTTCAACAATATCCTCATGGGCATTCTCGGACATGCCTCCCTGATGTCCATGGAAGACGGGATGGACCAGCCCCGGTCCGACCGTGTGAAGGGGATCGAGGCCCTGGTGCAGAGCGGGTCTCATCTGACCCGGCAACTGCTCGGATTCGCCCGGGGAGGGTCGCAGGATTTCAAGCCCGCCGATCTCAATGAGATCGTGGAAAAGACCACCACCCTGTTCGGCCGGGCGAAGAAGGACATCACCATTCACAAGAAATACGAAGAGGATCTGTGGACCGTGGAAGCCGATCGGGGACAGATCGAGCAGGTCCTGATGAATCTCTTCGTGAACGCGTGGCAGGCCATGCCGGCCGGCGGGGACCTGTATCTGGAAACGGCCAACGCGGTTCTCGACGAGAGGTACGTCGAGCCGTACCGCATCGCCCCCGGCAAGTACGTGAGGATTTCCGTGACCGACACGGGAGTGGGAATGGACGAAAAGACGAAGGAACGGCTCTTCGAGCCCTTTTTCACCACCCGGGAGGTCGGCCGCGGGACCGGGCTCGGCCTGTCCATTGTCTACGGAATCATCCGGAATCACAACGGCATCGTCAACGTATACAGCGAGAAGGGACACGGAGCGACCTTCCATTTCTACCTTCCCGCCTCTCAGAAGGAAGTTCTCAAGACCACCAGGGTTTCCGAGGTGCCGCTCCGCGGGACGGAAACCCTCCTGGTCGTGGATGACGAGGAAATGGTCGTCACCGTGACGAAGGAAATGCTCGAAAGCCTGGGATACCGGGTCCTGGCCGCCCGGTCGGGAACGGAGGCGATCGGTATCTACGAAGCCGGAAGAGACGGGATCGCCCTCGTCATTCTGGACATGGTCATGCCCGGCATGAGCGGCGAGGAAACGTTCGAAAGGCTGAAGGAAATCGACGGGGACGTGAAGGTCATCCTGTCCAGCGGGTACAGCAGGAACGGACAGGTCGGCAGGATCATGGAGGGAGGATGCCGCGCTTTCCTGCAGAAGCCGATCATGCTGGCCGACCTCGCCCGGACGATCCGGGAGGTGCTGGAGGGGGTGCCGGTCCCTTCGCAGTACGGTTCCCGACAGGGGATCTCTTGAACGGGAAGAAAAAACCCGTACCGCCGGGCGGGGGGATTTCGGGGCGCTGTTCGATGTCCATGGCGTTTGCCTGCGAAGACGGGTCGACCGTCACCGTGCGAAACGACCTCAGGCCGGGCGATCTCGGGTCCATCATCCGCCAGCACGGGGTGCTGTATTCGAAGGAGTGCGGATTCGACGTTTCCATAGAAATCTACGTGGCGGGTCCCCTGTCGGTTTTTGCCGGAAACCGTGGAGACCGGCAGCGGATCTGGATCGTCGAACAAAAGGATTCCTTCCTGGGATCGGCGGCCGTTGCGGAGCATTCCCGGGAGGAAGCACAGCTTCGCTGGCTGCTCCTGGACCCCGCCGCCAGGGGCATGGGCATCGGGCGCCGCCTCGTGGAGGAAGCGGTCCGGTTCGCAAGGGAAACGGGATACCGGTCCATTTTTCTGTGGACCGTCCATATCCTTCCCATGGCGGCCCGGATCTACCGCGACGCCGGCTTCCGCCTGACCGCGGAAAAGGAGGTTTTTCAGTGGGGCAGGCCCCTCAGGGAACAGCGTTACGACCTCCCGCTGTACCCGGGAGATGAACGATCGATGCCCGCAACCGAAACGGAAGGTGCCCCGGTATGATCACCATCAACAGTTACATCCACAGATCGCTGCTGTGCGACATCATCCGCCGGTGGATGTTCAACGAACTCCGGCCCGCGGACGGGGATTCGGTAACCCGCCTGGTCCACTTCAACAACGCCTATGTGTCCCGGTATCTCGACCGGTTTTCCCGGGAGATCCTCGAAGCCCTCTACGGGAAAGGTCTGGCAAGCCGGCCGGTCAGCCTGAAGGGGGATCTGAAGGATGCCCTGATCGCCCATCCCCCTTACCGGAACGCCAGGATCGATGAATTGGTGCGCGATTATCGGGACAATCCGGGAAGGTTCTACCGGGAGACCCCCTTCCACGGGACCCTGTACTTCCGCGAGGAAGAGGGAGGGCCGAGATACCTGGCATCTTCCCGGATCAAGCGGGTCCGGCGGCTGGCGGAAAAGGGGGCGAGAAGGATCGTCGACCAGATTTTCCGGAACATCCGGGAACAGGCGGCGCTTCTCGCGGAGGAACGGGCCCGATACCTGGGCATTCCCCGGTCGCACCTCGTCACCTCCCCGGAAGACATGCAGGCCGAGTTCCTCCGGGCGGAAAACCGGATCCTGGAGGACCTGAAAAACCGCAAACCCCTCGTCGGCATGGGGGCCCCGGTCATCAACGACGTGGCGGGGGTGAAAATCATCATGGAATCGGGCGACCAGGAGAGGCTGAAGGAAGTCCTGACCGCCGGGGAGCGTTTCGACATCGTGGAGGAGGAGAAACACAAGGGGCGCTACAACGCCACCAACTTCATCGTCCGGTACACCCCCCCGAAGAAGGAAATCGCCGGAATACCCCTCGGGAACGACGTGCTTCGTTTCCTGTCGGCCCGGGGCTGGAACGGCGGGAAGGTGAACGACGAATTCCGGGAATTCATCGTGACGGGGGAGCGAAGCGTCCACATCGAGATCATCGTTTCGACCTACCAGGAAACCCTGGAAAGCGAGATCGGCAGATCCATGCACGAGGACCGGATCCTGGAACAGCGGATGAGCCGCCAGTACCGGGGGCCGCTCGCGGCCAACGTGGAATATCTGATGGAGTATCTCTTCCTCTTCCCTTATTCGCGGCAAAGAGAAATCAGGGAACTGCCCATCAGGCTCTGGAACCGTTATCTTCCCGATTATTTTGACGAGGTGATCAAAAAGCTGTTTCGGATCCCCGTGGCGGGCATCCTTGCCTGAGAGAACACTCCGAGAGAAAATCCTTGTAAAAAGAGCGATGTGGGACTAAAAGGACCGGTCGAGGTGGACGGCAACATATGAAATCCATTCTTGTCGCATCGGAAAATCCGTCGGCCGTGGACACCATACGGGATTCGTTTCATCATGAGTACCGGATCGACGTGGCCCGCGGGCCCGAGGAATGCCTCGAACTCTTCAGGCGAAAGCGGTGCGAGTTTCTTTTCATCGACGTGACGCTCCTCCGGCGCCTTCAGCCGCCCACGGCGGACGCCGCCGATTACCGGCTCTCCCTGTCCGTCCTCTGGCAGGTGTATCCCACGGTCCAGATCATCGTCATGGCGTCGCAGGAAAGGATCCGGGACGCCGTCATGGCCGTCAAGGCGGGCGCCGGCAATTACGTGACCTTCCCCATCAGCAGGGAGGAACTGCGTCACGTGACCGAGACGGTTTACAAGACCGTCCTCATGAAATCGGAGCTGAATTATCTCCGCGAGAAACTCTGGCAGAGCGATTCCCTGGAAATCGCAAACACGTCGAGCCCGGTGATGCGGGAAGTCTTCGACAAGGTGAAGGCCGTCGCGTCCATGAAAACCACCGTCCTGCTGACGGGGGAAACGGGGACGGGGAAGGGCACCCTGGCGAAACTCATTCACCGCTGCAGCAACAGGGCGAAGGCCCAGCTCATACACGTCCATTGCGGCGCCATCCAGGACACCCTCCTGGAAAGCGAGCTTTTCGGCCACGAAAAAGGGGCGTTCACCGGGGCGGACCGGAGGAAGCTCGGGAAGTTCGAAATCGCCCACAAGGGGACCATCTTTCTCGACGAGATCGGGACCCTCACCCATGCCGCCCAGATCCGGCTTTTGCAGGTCCTCCAGGAGCAGAACATCCAGAGAGTGGGGGGGGAGGCGGAACTGCCCGTGGACGTCCGGGTGATCGCCGCCACCAATTCGAACCTGGAGGAAATGGTCGGGCGGGGAGATTTCCGGAACGATCTGTACTATCGCCTGAGCGTCTTTCCCGTCGAGGTGCCGCCCCTCAGGGAACGGAGGGAGGACATTCCCTTTCTCGCCGATTCCTTCCTGAGGGAATTGAACCGGATGAACGCCAAGGAGATCCGGGACATCGATCCCAGGGTCCTCGAAGCCTTCGCCCGTTACCCCTGGCCGGGAAACATCCGGGAAATGAAGAACCTCATGGAGCGGGCCTACGTCATCGAGAAGTCGTCCGTGCTGACCCCGGCCAGCTTTCCCGGGGAGCTGTTTCAGAAGGGACGGCACGAAGGCGCCGAACCCCCCGACAACGGGAGAACCCTCGGCGAGGTGAAAAGCGAGGCGGTGCGCAAATATCTGGAAAAGACCCTTGCCCGGCACGAGGGACGGATCCGGGAAACCGCCGAAGCGGCGGGTATCACCACCCGCCAGCTCCACAAACTGATGATGCGCTACGGGCTCCGAAAGGAAACCTACAAGAAATCGGGATTCTGAAAAAAATCGGAACGACGGTTCCCTTTTTCCGGACGAAAAACGGAAAAATCCCTCCTTTCCTTTTCAATAATTTTAACATGCATTTCAAATGGTTGCTCACCAAAGGCGGAAGGCTGATCGGGAAAAACCGGAAATGGAATTCTGCCTTTTTCCCGATTCATGCACAATCCGTCGTGATCTTAATGGGTTAACCGCTGGCACGGGGTATGCTAAGAAGGGGGAAAAGGAACGCCCGTCGCCGGGAAAGGCCGATATGGATCGCGATCCCGAAAAAGGAGAAAGACAGACCATCCGGGGAATCGTCGTCCCCTTTTCCTGGAACGAGGGGGGGGAGGTCGTGGATGTGGCGATCGACACCCGGGAGGAGAAGCGGTACCATGTCGACCGGAGCGGCGCCGGCGCGTCGCTCCCGAGGCACGTCCGGTCCATGGTCGAAGCGACGGGCGCGGTCCGCCTGGATGACGCCGGCAACATGACGATCCGCGTGGAATCCTTTACGCTTGAAAAGATGACGAATTTGTGAAAAACGGAAAAAAAGCGGTCGGCGGGGCGACGCCGTGCCGTGCCCGCGGGAGAAAAAAAGAAAAGCCGGACAATGAGATATTTTTCTCCCCATGCGGTCTCGATGTGGTATAAGGTTTCATCGACGAAAGAGACAAGGGGCGGTTGAATCGCCTGCACCGCTTCTTTCCAGTGGCCCGATGGTGTCGGGCCGTCTTCCCGCCTTTCGGGAGGATGGGTCCGTTTTATGGTCAAGAAAAGCCTTTGGGGGTGAAAAAGTGATTCGACGTGTTTTTTGGGGTTTGAGCATCATCGTGTTGTCCGTCATGGTTGGTCTTGCCTCTGGCTGCTGTCCCAAGAAGGCCATAGTGACAGGGGAAAAGCCCGCCGAGGCCGCACCGGTCGCGGTGGCGGCTCCGGAGCCCGCGCCCGTTCCGGAAGCGGAAGCGGCCCCCGCGCCCTCAGGTCCGTCGGAGATCGAAATTTTCGAGTCGGAGAAGATCTATTTCGACTTCGACCGGGCGGACTTGAAACCGGAGGCCCGGGAAGCGCTCCAGAAAAAGGCGGAATGGCTCAAGGCGAACCCTGCCGCCTCCGTTCTCATCGAGGGGAATTGCGATGAGCGCGGCACCGTGGAATACAACCTCGCCCTCGGCGAGAGAAGGGCCAACGGAGCCAAGCAGTTCCTCGTCGATCTCGGAATCGACGCCGGAAGGATCTCGACGGTGAGTTACGGGGAAGAGAAACCGGTCGACCCCGGTCATGATGAAGCGGCCTGGGCGAAAAACCGGAGAGACGAATTCAAGGTTCAGTCGAAATAGTCCGGACGGTCCGGCCGCGCCGGAAAAGAAAAACGCCGTGAAATTCAATTTCACGGCGTTTTTTTTGTTTTCCTCACCCTTACTTGCTTTCGGACGAGGCGGCGGGAGCGGCGGGAGCGGCCTGTGCCGGCGCCGCGGGGGCCGCGCCCTCGGCGGGCTTGGCTTCCTCAGCCTTCTTCTCCGGTTCCGCAGGAGCGGCAGCCGGCGGCGCCGCAGCGGGCTGCGGTTCCGTCTTCTGACACCCGACGGTCAGCGTGAACGAGAAGAGCAGCAAAATGGCAAGAATGGTTGCAAAAAACTTCTTCATGTTTTCTCCTCCGGTGTTCGATTTTACCACGCTTCATGTGGCAGGCGAATGAGATTCGCCTTTTCTTACCTGTCAAGGAACTCCTGAATCTCTTGTCGCTGGGGTTTTCTGCATGGAATGTGCCAGTCTGAAAACCCTGTGGTTTCGAGGCTTCCCCCTTTCCCGGGGTAACGAACGGAAATAAAGTTCCGATCGCGATCCGGTAATGGGGGACCTTCCAGACTGTATGGAATTCGTAAAACAATGAACTGTCTGAAATAATTTTGCAAGTAAAAAAGAACGCTCCGGGGAAAACGATCAGAACGCTTGTTCCGATGGCGTTTGCACCGTTGCCGTCCGCCGGGTTGCCGGCGTGCCGGTTTCGGGGTCCTCAGCCTTTTTTCAGCCGGAACGCTTCGAGAATCCTGTCGGCGGCGATGAAAAGACCGCGGTCGAAGGCGTTCCGGTCGTAAAATTCCTCGATGGGGATCCACCAGTGCACCTGGTCCTCCGGGATCACCGCTTCCGAGTCGTCGAGGATCCGGTTGCTTTCCAGGGGAACCCTGCACCGCCGCAGGTCCTTGAAGAAGTCCTCGGAGCGCCGGCCCCAGGGGATGTACTCGTACCGCTCAATGAACCGGCGGGGAACGTGGCCCTCGGAGAAGAGGTGCCGGAAGACTTCCTCCGTTTCCTCCGCCGTCAGGGTGGTGTAAACGAAGATCCGGTGAAAGTGCTTCATGAGAAATTCGAGAAATCCGGTGAGGCCGGGGCGTGGGGTCCGTTCATAGCCGTTGTCCACGAGGGTCCCTTCCACGTCCAGGGTGATGGTCCGAAGGGATTCCGCCGGGACGCCCCGGATGGCCGGGAGCGCTTCACGGGCGGAAGGGTATCGATCCCTTTCATCGGCGGCGAGGCAGCCCTCGAGAAAGGGAAGAAACGCCGGGGGGATCTCGCGGGATGCCGCCGCTTCACGGAAGGAGGAAATCACCCGCCCGCAGAGCATCTGGGCGAGGACGACGCCGACGGAGTACAGATCGCTCCGGACGGTGGGGGGGTGTCCCAGGACCAGTTCCGGCGCCATGTAGCACCGGGTGCCCGTAACGGTGCCGGAACGAAAGTTCCGGTTTTCCCGTTCAAGGGATTTCGCGATGCCGAAATCGATGAGGCGGATCGTCCCGTCGTCCTTGAAAAGGATGTTGTCCGGTTTGACGTCGTTGTGGACCACCGAAGCCCCGTGAACGGCCTCCAGGGCATCGAGGAGCTGTTCGGTGATGCTCCGGGCGGTCTCGGCTGTCAGGACGCCGTTCGACTGGATCAGGTCGTTCAGGGAGCCTTTGTCGATCAGTTCCTGCTCGTACACGACGCCGCCCCCGGCGACGGGAACCTTCACGGGGGAGACCACGCCCCGGTGACGCACCCGGTTTCCCAGGCTTTCCTCGTCCCGGAAATACCGGTAGCTCTCGTCGAGAAGCCCCCTTTCGCCTTCGTAGGTCTTCACGACGACGCGCCCGCCGTCCTCCTTCCTCCGGGCGACGTAGACGTCCGACAGCCCCCCCCTCCAGATGAGACCGAGGATGTCGTAAGGAACCTCGGAGGCGCCGTCGCAGAACCGGACAGGTGGGGACTGGAGCCGGTCGAGGACGCCCGGTTCCACGGGAAGGGTCCCCCTCGCGGGGGAACCGGAAAGAAAGGCGTTCACGATGGGAAACCCCGGGAGGCCCTCTTCCACGAACTGGCCCCGTAGACCTTCCAGGTGGCGGAGAACGAAGAGGGACCCGAAGGGGCTGGAACGGCTTTTCGACCAGATGACGAGCGGTTGAAGGGAGAGGTACCGGCCGTTCGAGGGGTCCACCAGGAGGGGCGTTCCCGGGGGGAACCGGCCGAGAAAGGACGCCTCGTGGCTGCAGTGCACGGGGTATTCGATCCGCGGGCCGAAAAGGACGTTGAAGCCCTTTTCCGTGACGACGGCGATCCGGCAGGCGGCGAGATAGTCGATCTTCCGGAGTGCCCCGAACAGGAAGGATCGGATGTCCTCCGGTTCCCCGCCGCGGTAGACGCCGGCGAGTTGGAGAAGTTCCGCCGGAATCCCGGATGCGAGTTCCGGGGGAAAGGGGGGCGCGGCGAGGGGCCTCCGGAAATCGTAATGGCTCGGCGGTCCCGGGACTTCCTCAGCATCGCCCGCGAGAGCGGCAAGCTGCCACAGGGCGCCGAGGAAACGGACGGCCACACGGGCGCACCAGCGGCACCTCTGGCGCATGTCGTCGTCGTTCAACGCCAGGGCAACCGCCTCGAAGGAACGGGAAACGGGCCGGGGCATCCGGTACCGGATGAGGAATTCATGGTGGAACGCATCGTTCCGGGTAGCCATGTTCACGGTTTCCGTCCTTCCGGTTCCGCCGGCGGTGAGAGACGCCCGCCGCGGAGCCTCCCGATTTGTTGTGCACCCACGGGAAAAATATGGCATAAAGTGCCGTTGAATTCAATGCCACCGCAGGACCGGGCCCGGGGAAACGGCGGCGGACCGCCGGGGCAGTCCCGGAAGGAAGGAGAACAGGCAGTGAAAAGCTATCGGAAGGAACTGTGGTTTCACGTCCCCTCGCGGAGGGCGTTCGTCAACATCACCGGGACCGTGGAGGACTGCCTCCGGGAAAGCGGCATCCGGGAGGGGCTGTGCCTCGTCAACGCCATGCACATCACCGCCTCCGTCTTCATCAACGACGACGAGACCGGACTTCACCAAGACTATGAACGGTGGCTGGAAACCCTGGCCCCCCACGAGCCGGTCTCACGGTATCTCCACAACCGGACGGGGGAGGACAACGGGGACGCCCACCTGAAGCGCCAGGTCATGGGCCGGGAGGTGGTTGTCGCGGTGACCGGGGGAGCCCTCGATTTCGGGCCCTGGGAACAGATCTTCTACGGCGAGTTCGACGGCAGGAGAAAAAAGAGGGTCCTGGTGAAGATCATCGGCGAGTGACGCCGCTCACCGGGGAGGGATTCCCCGGGATCCGTTCCGGGCGAGGGCCTTCAGCTCCCGCCAGCGCTCCGGGGAAAGGTCCCCGTTCCGGCAGGGGAGAAGGGTGTTGTTCTGGAAGAGGGGTTCCCCGGCGATGTCGAAGGGGGACGACCGGACGGCCTCCTCCCACAGGGCCGTCCGGGGGATGGGGGAATACTCGGCGAGAATGGGCCGCGCCCCGCACTCCAGGATGAAGAGAATGCTCGCCCGGATCTCGTCCGCCGTCTGTCCCGGAAGTCCGCACAGGAGATACATGCCGATCTCCTCCTCCCCGTAGCCCGCCCGCCGGAGATGGCGGACCGCGTCCCGCGTCTCGTCGTTGGTGACCTTGCCCCCCGTTTCCAGTTGCCTCCGGACGCTCGATGTCTCGAAACCGAAGCGCAGGGTCCGAAACCCGCTTTTCCGCATGAGCCCCGCCGTCTTTTCGTCCACCTCCCGGAGGTGGAGCCCGTTGGGGCAGTGGAAGAAGCACTCCAGGTTCCGCCGGAGGATCTCCTCCATCATGGGGACGGCCCGTTCCCGGCTTCCCGCCAGCAGGGCGTCGTCGTAAAAGGAGAAGTGCCGCACCCCTTTCAGCTTTTTCCAGTGTTCCATCTCGTCCACCGCGGCGACGGGGTCCCGGGCGAGGAAGCGCCCGTCCAGGAAGGATGCGGCGCAGTAGGTGCACCGGAAGGGACAGCCCCGGGACGTGCGCAGGGGGACCTGGTCCAGGGCGGGGTAGAGATCGAAGGCGGGGTAGGGCGGGCCGTCCAGATCGTCCGGGTCCGGAAGGAAGGCGAGGTCCGAGCCCAGGAACTCCCGGGCAAGGGACTCCAGGTGGCCTTCCCCCTTTCCGGGGAGGACCCGGTCCGCCCCCGTGATGATCCGGGCGTGTTCCGGGCAAAGGGTGGCGTAGTTTCCCCCGAGGACGACCGGCGCGGCCGGAAAGATCTCCCGGACGGCGCCGATGGTTTCGGCGACGCCGGGGTACCAGTAGGTCATCCCGGAGGTGACGAGGACGAGGTCCGGCGGGGGGATTTTCCGCAACTCCTCCCGGACGGCCTCCGGCGGGAGGCCGTAGCGGCCGTAGGTCCTCGGGACGTCCCGGAGAACGGCGGGCCGCGGGATCGGTTCCCTGAGGAAATGCCCCGCCCCCCCTTCCTTCCGTTTCGGCTTCCCCCTTCCCGGAAGGCCGTCCAGTCCCCGGTGGAGCGGGTCCAGGCAGTCCAGGAGACGGACGGGGAATCCGTTTTCCCTCAGGATGGATGCGAGGGTGAGGAGCCCCAGGGGCTTCGCCCAGAAATCGTAGGCGGCGAAGTCGTGGATCCAGGGATTGACCAGGAGAACCTGTTTTTCCATGACCGTTACCATATACGGGGAACCCCCGTAAAATCAAGACCGCAGGCGGAAATGAATTCGTTGATGTTTTCGGGGCCTTCTGATACATCGGGATCAAGCGCCGGCCGCCCTCGACGGGCCGGCGGGAAGGAAACGATCCGGTGAATCCTTTTGTCTTCCCCGTCCACGGGGATCCCATCCCGTTTCCCGGCCTGACGGAAACGTCGGGCGAGATCGCCGGTCTTCGCCGGTCCCTGCCCCGGGAGATCGCCGCGTTCCGCTACAAGGAGGGGCTGCCCCTCCTGTGGGTGGTCTTTCTCGGGGGCACGGGCACGGGGAAATCCACGGTCCTGAACGCCCTTTGCGGCCTGGAAATCAGCGAGGCCGGCGTGGAACGGCCCAAGACGGAAGGTCCCGTCGTGTACGTTCACGAGGGAATCCCGGTGGAGCGGGATTTTCCCTTCCCCGGCGTCCGGGTGATCCGCCGGGAAGGGGAGAGGGAGAACGGGTTCCGGGGAGACCCCGGCACGGTCACGGTGGTCACGCACGAGCGGGAGGAGTGGAGACACCTGGCCCTGGTGGACACCCCCGACGTGGACAGCGTGGAGGAGCGCAACCGGTCCATGGCGGAGGACCTCTTCCTCCTCGCCGACGGGGTGGTGTACCTCACGAGCCAGGAAAAGTACGCCGACGAGGTGCCCTCCCGCTATTTCCGCAGGATCCGGGAGGAGGGCAAACCGCACGCGGTCGTCCTGAACAAGGCCGATTCGAGGATGACCCCCGGCGAGGCGAAACGGATGTTCGACCCGTCCCCCGTCTTTCTCGTTCCCCCGGTGCACCCGTCGTCGCCGGAACGGCTGGGCGGCGAGCCGTCCTTCCGGGAATTCCGGGAGGACTTCTCCCGCCGTTTCGGCATGGAGGCGTTTCCCGTGCTGCGGGCGGAAGTGGGGAAGAAGACCAGGGAAAGGCTGGCCCTTCGCCTGTCGCGGCTCCTGGAACTCCTCCGGGTGGAGGGAACGGCGGCGGCGGCCTGGAAGGAGACGCTCCGGACCCTTTGCGACGGGATCTCGGAAGGCCTGGCGGGGCTTCTCGAAACCCGGGGCGGGGAGGAGCGGAAGCTGGACCTCCAGCGGGAGATCCGGAAGAGCTTTTCCCGGTACGACCTTCTCCGGGGACCGCGAAAGATCATCCGGGAGATCCTGCTCTTTCCACTGAGGGTCACGGGGATTCTCTCCAGGGAGCGGGAGCGCCGGAACGAGTTTCGGGAAATCCGGCGGAAGGTGGACAACAGTCCCATCTGGAACGCCGTCGAGGAGTTCCAGCTTGCGGTCCTGGAACGGCTGTCCCCCAGGGACGAAAAAGCCCCCCTCTTCGACGCCCTCCGGCAACCCGGCGTCTCCATGGCCAGGGAGGAGGTGGAGGCCCGGGTGGAGGCGGAACAGGACCAGCTCGCTTCGTGGCTCGAGGAGACCTTCCGGGAGCTTTCCCGGGGGATCCCGAAAACGAAGGAGGTGGGCATCTACACGACCTCCGTTCTGTGGGGCGCCTTCCTTCTTTCCTTCGAGATCGTCATCGGCGGCGGGCTCTCCCTCCTCGACGCGATCCTCGGTTCCTTTCTCGCCCCGTACATCACCAAGGGATCGGTGGAGCTTTTCGTCTACCGGGAGGTCCGGAAAGTTGCCATAGAGATGAAAAGACGGTATGAATCGGGAATACGGGCCATTTTCGAGGAGCAAAGCGCCCGCTTCGAGCGGTGCCTCGACGGGCTCTTTCCCGGACCGGAAACCCTGGCCGGCCTCGAGGACCTTCTGGAGGATCTGAGGGCATGACGGCGGATCGAAGGGATCCCGCAACGGTTCTGAAAGAGGATCTCGACGGGTACGTGCGGTTCCTCGAGTCGGAAAGGCTCGTCGCGGTGGGCGACGGGGAACGGGACGCCGCCCTGCTGCGGGCGGGCCGCCTCCGGGAAAAGGCGGGGGAGATCGAAAAGGCGACCCTGCTGGTCGGGCTTCTCGGGGGAACGGGGGTGGGAAAGTCGTCCCTCATGAACGCCCTGGCGGGGTCGGACATCGCCTCCGCAAGCCACAGGCGCCCCCACACGGAGGACGTTCTCATCTACCGTTACGAGGGAACCCCCGTGCCCCCCTCCCTGCCCCTGTCCGGGGTGCCCTTCCGGGAATTTGTCCACAAGGCGGCCCCGGCGGGGCAGATCCTGCTTTGCGACCTTCCCGATTTCGACAGCGTCCGGGAAGAGCATCGGGAAAAGGTCCTCCGGTTCCTGGAGCACCTGGACGTCCTCTTCTGGGTCACGTCGCCGGAGAAGTACGGCGACGGCAGATTCTACGATTTTCTCCGTCTTGCCGGGAGGGCCCGGGAAAACTTCTATTTCGTCCTCAACAAGGGGGACCTCTTTTTTCAGGGGGAACCGTCCGGCGACGGCTACGGCAGGATGGGGCGGGCCCTCGAGCAGTTCCGGGGCCACCTCGAAAAAGCCGGGATCGCCGATCCCGTGGTGTACGTCCTGTCCGCCGGGGAAATCCTGGCGGAGAAGACGGCCTCCCCGTGGAACCGGTTTTCCGATTTCCGGAAGCGGGTGTTCGAGGAACGGAGCCTCAAGGAGGTCCGGGAGATCAAGGCCGCCAATCTTTACGCCGAGATGGGCGCCCTCCGGGAGGTCCTGGACAGGGAACGGTCCGTGCTGGAACGGCTGGAACGGCGTCTCGGCGGGTATCTGGAGGGCCTTCCGTCGAAAAGGACGTCCTGGCGGGAGGAGTTCGAAACGTCCCTCGCCGCCGCCCTGGGGAACCGGGAATGGCGGGACATGCTCCGGGAGCGGATCCCGGCGCGCCGGCTCCTCGTCGGCCCCGGCTACGGCATCGCCTCCGCCGTGGAGGAGTGGGAGCGGCTCCGGAGGGGCGGGAGATCCGCCGGGGAGCGAAGGGATTCGGCCTGGTTCCGGGAGATCGGGAGGGCCTTCGAATTCCACGCCGGCCGGGTCCGGAGGGAATGGAAGGCCGTCGCCCTCCGGGAAAACCTTCCCCTGGAGGAAGCGGGATTTCCCGGCGCGGCGGCGCCGGGCGCGGAGGAGGGGAACGCGGTCGGGGATTTCGTCCTTGCCGCCCTGGAACGCATCCGGCCGCCGGGGGCGTTCCTGTTCCGTTCCTTTCAGGTGCTGCTCTACGGAATCGTCCTTGCGGCCTTCCTCGCCGCCCTGGCGGGGGGCGGGCTTCCCCCGCTGCCGCCCCAGGGGGGACTCGCGGAGTGGCTCCGGGTGCCGGGAATCCTGATCGCGTCCTTTTTCAGCCCCCGGGGGCTCGCCGCCCTGGGCAGCCTGATGGTGGTCTACGGGATTCTGGGATGGCGATCTTACATCCGGGCCGGAAAAGTGGTATACGGGATGGTGTCTTCGTGGAGCGGCCGGATCGGTGACGAGATCGTCTCGCTTTCCGAGTCGAGGGTCGACGCATCCATCGGGGAAATGGAGGAATTCAGGAAAAACCTGTCCCGGCGCGCGGGGATCCTCCGGGAATTCAGGGACCGCGACAAGTGACGCACTTGGGACGCCGGAGGGACGAGTCAGGGTTTTTGCGAATCCGAAAATGAGCGCTACAAAGGAGTGAGAGGGGAATGATGACACCGGAAACGATTTTTGGAAAACTGCAGCAAAAATTCAACGAGAATCCCGACCTGTCGGACAAGGTGAAAGCGGTGTACCAGTTTGTCCTCACCGGGGACGGGGGCGGACAGTGGTGGGTGGATCTCCTGAGCAAACCGGGGATGGTCGGCAAGGGAGAGAAGACGGGAGCCAACTGCGTCATCACCATGGCCTCCGAGGATTTCGTCGGTCTCGCCACGAAGGAAGCGAACGCCGTAAAGCTGTTCATGTCGGGAAAGCTGAAGATCGGCGGGGACCTCTCCGCCGCCATGAAAATCCAGAACGTCCTGTAGGAGCGGGCCGCGGGTTCCGGTGACGGAACGTAAAGCGGCCGGAACGGGAGAACCGGAAAGGAACCCGCGACCCGGCGGGGGCGGCAAGGGGAGAGGACCATGAAAGCGGTCATTCAGAGGGTGGAACGAGCGGAAGTGGCGGTCGGCGGGGAGACGTCGGGCGCCATCGGCAAGGGACTCCTGGTCTTTCTCGGGGTGGCCCGGGGGGACGGGGAGGCGGAAGCCGACGCCCTCCTGGACAAGATCGTGAACCTCCGCATCTTCGAGGATGACGGCGGGAAAATGAACCTGTCCCTCCTCGACGCGGGGGGAGACCTGCTCGTCATCTCCCAGTTCACCCTGCTTGCGGACTGCAGGAAGGGAAGGCGGCCCTCCTTCATCGAGGCCGGCGAACCGGAACGGGCCCGCCGGCTTTACGATCATTTCGTCGCCGCCGCAAAGCGCCGCGCGGGCCGGGTGGCCACGGGCGTCTTCCAGGCGATGATGAAGGTGACCCTGACGAACGACGGCCCGGTGACCATCATTCTGGAAAGCGAAAGGAAAGGGGAAACGCCATGACGGAACCCGGCGAATCCCGCGGCGGCATCCCCCCGTGCCAGATCCGGGTGGACAGGGACGGCGTGTGGCACTTCCGGGGGGCGGAAATGTTCCGGAAGGAGATCGTCGATCTTTTCTACGAACACCTGCGGTTCGACGAGTCCATCGGGAAATACGTCATCGAAATGGAGAACGACCGGTGTTTCATCGAGGTGGACGACACGCCGTACGTGGTCCGGGCCGTGTACCGGAACGGCATGCCGGGCGGGACGGGGGAGTCCATCCATGTTCTCCTGAACTCGGGGAAGCGCGAGCCCCTGGATCTGTCCGGCTTGAGGATCGGGGAGGAAAACGTCCTGTACTGTAACGTCCGGGAGGGGCGCTTTCCCGCCCGATTCTCGAGACCCGCCTATTACCAGCTCGCCCAGTGGATCGATTACGACGAGGAGCGGGATGCCTACTGCATCCGCCTGAACGACGAGTCCTTTTATCTGCGCTGAGGGTTCCCGGAACCCCGCAGCCGTTTCACAACCCTTTTTTGCCATGGAGGTGCTTTCATGCTGGAAGATGAAGTGAAGGAAGGTCTTACCTTCGACGACCTTCTCATCATGCCCGCCGAGTCCCGGATCATGCCCAAGGATGTGGACACGTCCACCATCCTGACGAATAAGATCCCCATCAACATTCCCCTGGTCAGCGCCGCCATGGACACGGTGACCGAGTCCCGGACGGCGATCTGCATGGCCCAGGAGGGGGGAATCGGGATCATCCACCGGAACATGCCCATCCGGAGCCAGGTCCTTGAAGTGGACAAGGTGAAGAAATCGGAAAGCGGCATGATCGTGGATCCCATCACCGTCGCGCCGGAGCAGAGGGTGCGGGAGGCCCTGGACCTGATGAGCAAGTACCGGATTTCCGGCGTCCCCGTGGTGAAGAACAAGAAGCTCGTGGGGATCCTGACGAACCGGGACCTGCGCTTCGAAACGGACATCGACCAGCCCGTGTCGAACGTGATGACCCGGGAGAACCTCGTCACCGTGTCGGCGGACATCAGCCTCGAGGAATCGAAGAAGCTGCTCCACAGGCACAGGATCGAAAAGCTCCTCGTCGTGGACGACGAATACAATCTGAAAGGGCTCATCACCATCAAGGACATCGAGAAGATCCGGAAGTATCCCAAGGCCTGCAAGGACGCCCTGGGGAGGCTGCGGGTCGGCGCCGCCGTGGGGATCCTGGACCGGGAGGAGCGGGTCGCCGCCCTGCTCGCGGCGGGGGCGGACGTCATTATCATCGACACGTCCCACGGCCATTCGGCCAACGTGATCGACGCGATCCGGGACACCAAGGCCAACTTTCCGGGATGCGAGCTCATCGCGGGGAACGTGGCCACCGCCGAGGGCGCCGAGGCGCTCATCCGGGCGGGCGTGGACGCCATCAAGGTGGGCGTCGGGCCCGGCTCGATCTGCACGACCCGGATCATCGCCGGCGTGGGGGTGCCCCAGATGTCGGCCATCCGGGACTGTGTGCGGACCGCCGAGCGGCACGGGATCCCGGTGGTGGCGGACGGGGGCATCAAGTATTCCGGCGACATCGTGAAGGCCCTGGGCGCGGGCGCCCATTCGATCATGATCGGGGGGCTCTTCGCGGGCACCGAGGAGAGTCCCGGGGAGACCATCTTCTTCCAGGGGAGGAGCTACAAGGTCTACCGGGGCATGGGGTCCCTGGAGGCCATGAAGGGGGGAAGCCGGGACCGGTATTTCCAGGACGAAATGGAAGGACCCCTCAAACTCGTTCCCGAGGGGATCGAGGGACGGGTTCCCTTCCGGGGAAGCCTCTCGGCGAGCGTTTACCAGCTCATCGGCGGCCTCAAGGCGGGTATGGGGTACACGGGAAGCAGGACCATCGGGGACCTGAGGAAAAACGCCCGGTTCATCCGGATCACCTCGGCGGGGCTCAGGGAAAGCCACGTCCATGACGTGATCATCACCAAGGAAGCCCCCAACTACTGGCTCGACTGAAACAGACCATGAAGCACGCCTCTTTCGTACATCTTCATCTTCACAGCCAGTACAGCCTGCTCGACGGGGCCATCCGGATCGACGAGCTCCTCCAGGCCGCCCGGGAGTTCAAGATGCCCGCCGTGGCCGTGACGGACCACGGGAACGTTTACGGGGCCGTCGAGTTCTATCAGAAGGCCTACAAATACGGCGTGAAGCCCATCATCGGCTGCGAACTCTACGTGGCCCCCGGAAGCCGGACCGACAAGGAGCAGGGCCGGGAGGAGGAAATCGCCCATCATCTCACCGTCCTCGTGAAGAATGCCGAGGGGTACCGGAACCTCACGAAACTGACCTCGACGGCATTTCTCGAGGGATTCTACTACCGTCCCCGGGTGGACAAGGAACTCCTCCGTCTTCACACGGGGGGCCTCATCTTCCTGAGCGCCTGCCTCCAGGGGGAGATCCCTTGGCGCCTCCGGAGGGGCGACCGGGAGGGGGCGAAGCAGGCCGCCCTGGAATACCGCGACATGGTCGGACCGGAGAACTTCTTTCTGGAGATCATGGAGAACGGCCTTCAGGAACAGAAGGAGGTGAACGGGGAACTCATCGCCCTGGGGAAGGAACTCGACATCCCCCTCGTGGCCACCAACGACTGCCATTACCTGCGGCGGAAGGACGCGGAGGCCCACGAGATCCTCCTGTGCATCCAGACGGGAAAGACCATCGAGGACCCCGGCCGGATGCGCTTCCAGACGGACGAGTTCTACTTCAAATCCCCCGAGGAGATGGAGGAGCAGTTCCAGTATTGCCCCGAGGCGCTGGAAAACGCCGTCCGCATCGCCGAACGGTGCAATTTCTCCTTCAAGTTCGACGAGAACTACCTCCCCCGCTTCGAGCTCGACCGGGAATTCACGGCCGACGCCTATCTCGCCCGGCTCGCCCGGGAGGGCCTCGAAAGGATCCTCGACCCCCTCGTCCGGGAAAAAGGGCCGGAAGTCCGGGAGGTCTATGAAAAGCGTCTCCAGTCGGAGCTGGAAATCATCCGGGACATGGGGTTCCCCGGGTATTTCCTCATCGTCTCCGATTTCGTGAACTACGCCAAGAAGGAGGGAATCCCCGTGGGGCCCGGGCGCGGCTCCGCGGCGGGGAGCCTCGTGGCTTACGCCCTGGGGATCACCAGCATCGACCCCATCCGATACGCCCTGTTCTTCGAGCGCTTCCTGAACCCGAGCCGGAAGAGCATGCCCGACATCGACATCGATTTCGACATGGAGGGCCGGGAAAGCGTCATCCGGTACGTCCAGGAGAAATACGGCCACGACCACGTGGCCCAGATCATCACCTTCGGAAAGATGCAGGCCCGGGGGGTGGTGCGGGACGTGGGAAGAGCCCTCAACATGTCCTACGGGGAGGTGGACCGGATCGCCAAGATGATCCCCGGGACGCTGAACATCAAGCTTCAGGACGCCATCGACGGGGAAATCCGGCTCCGGGAGGAGCGGGACAAGGACCCGCGCGTGAAGAAGCTCATCGACCTTTCCCTCACCCTGGAGGGGCTGTCCCGCCACGCGTCGACCCACGCCGCCGGCGTGGTCATCTCGGACCGGCCCCTGGTGGAGCGGGTCCCCCTGTGCAGGACCACGGGCGGGGACGTCATGACCCAGTACTCCATGAACGATCTCCAGAGCGTGGGCCTCACCAAGTTCGATTTTCTGGGGCTGCGGACGCTCACCATCATCCGGAAGACCCTGGACTTCATCCGGGAAGGGCGGGGGATGGAGATCGACATGGCCGCCCTGCCCCTGAAGGACGAGAAGACCTACCAGCTCCTGTGCCGCGGCCAGACGGACGGGGTCTTCCAGCTGGAAAGCTCGGGCATGAAGGACATCCTGGTCAACATGAGGCCCGACTGCCTGGAGGACGTGATCGCCCTCATCTCCCTGTACCGGCCCGGGCCCATGAACATGGTGCCCGATTTCATCGCCCGGAAGCAGGGGAGGAAGGAGATCGCCTACGACCACCCGGCCCTGGCCGACGTCCTGGAGGAGACCTACGGGGTCATCCTCTACCAGGAACAGGTCATGCAGATCGCGAGCCGCGTGGGGAACTACACCCTCGCCGAGGCGGACACGCTGCGCCGCCTCATGAGCAAGAAGAAGCCGGAGGAGATGGAGAAGGAGAAGCCCCATTTCCTCGAGGGGGCGAGGAAGAACGGGATTTCCGCCGAGGCGGCGGAACGGATCTGGGGCCAGATGGAGACGTTCGCGGGGTACGGCTTCAACAAGTCCCACGGCACGGCCTACGCGGTCATCTCCTACCAGACGGCCTATCTCAAGGCCCACTACCCGGTGGAGTTCATGGCGGCCCTTCTCACCAGCGAGAAGAACAACCGGGACAACATCATCAAGTACATCGCGTCTTGCCGGGAGATGGGGATCGAGGTCCTGCCGCCGGGGATCAACGAATCGGACCGGGACTTCTCCGTGCACGGGGACCGCATCCGGTTCGGCCTGACGGCGGTGAAGAACGTGGGCGAAGGGGCGGTGGACGCCATCCTGGAGGCCCGGGACGAGGGCCCCTTCACGTCGTTCTACGATTTCTGCTGCCGCCTCGACTTCCGCCGGGTGAACCGGAAGGTCCTGGAAAGCCTGATCAAGTGCGGGGCCTTCGACGGCCTGGAAAGGAACCGGGCCCGGCTGTTCGAGGGCTGCGAACGGGTGGTGGAGACGGTCCAGCGGCGGCTGCGGGCGAAGGCGAGCCGCCAGATGAGCCTGTTCGACCTGGGCCCGGAAACGGCGGAGCCCGAGCCCGAAATTCCCGACGTGCCCCCCTGGGATTCCCGGAGCCAGCTCCTGTTCGAGAAGGAGATGCTCGGGTTCTACGTGACCGGCCATCCCATGGACCGTTTCGGCGACCGTTACCGGGTGCTGGCGGACTGCGATTCGGAGGGGCTGGCCGGAAGGCCCGACGAGTCGGACGTCGCCCTTGCCGGGATCGTCAGCCATATCCGCCAGGTGTCCACGAAGAAAAAGGAAACCATGGCCTATGCCACCATGGAGGACCGGAAAGGGAATTTCACGGTCATCGTGTTCCCCGAGCTGTTCCGGAAGAGCGTGGACCTTCTCCAGGGCGACGATCCCCTGCTCGTGACGGGAACGGTGGACGCGTCGGAGGAAAGCGTGAAGGTGAAGGCCACCGAGATCGCCCCCCTCGAGGAAGCCATCGGAAAATCCTACACGTCCGTCCATTTCACCGCCGACGTGACCTCCCTCGAGGAGGGGATCCTGATCTCCCTGGCCGCCCTGTGCCGGAAGTTTCCGGGGAAGCACAAGGCCTTTCTCCATCTGGTCCATCCCGGCCGGTCCGAGACGGTGGTTTCCCTGGGGGAGCGATACGGCGTCCGGATCTGCGAGGAGATCCGCAGGGAAGGGGAGTTCCTTCTCGGCGCCGGATCGACCCGCATTTCCTGAGCGGGGGAGACGGTGGAACGGGTGTACCGGAACCGGCCGTACCGGCGGGACCTGGCCACGTTTCAGGTGCAGGTGAAGGAAACGGATCTCCTGATCCGGGCGGACCGGGAGGACCGGGAGGAGGCCTGCCGCTCCGTTCTGCGGTGGCGGTCGGTTGTCGAGGAGTACATCCGGCTCCGGCCGGAGTTCCTCACTGCCCTCGAACCCATCGGGGAGGACCCCCTGGCGCCGGTCCTCATCCGGGAAATGCTCCGCGGGTCCGCGGCCGCGGGCGTGGGGCCCATGGCGGCGGTGGCGGGCGCCATCGCCGAGGCGGTGGGACGGGACCTCCTGCAGCGTTCCCGCAGCGTGATCGTGGAGAACGGGGGGGACATCTTCCTTCGGATCGACGAGGGGGAGACCTCCGTGGGGATCTTCGCGGGCCCCCGGTCCCCCCTGAACGAGAAGGTGGCGCTGAGGATCCGGGCCGGGCAGACCCCGCTGGGCGTGTGCACGTCCTCGGGGACCGTGGGACACTCCATCAGTTTCGGAAAGGCGGACGCCGTGTGCGTCACCGCGCCGTCGGCGGCGCTGGCCGACGCCGCCGCCACGGCGGTGTGCAACCGGATCGTGAGGAAGGAGGACATCCCCGGGGCACTGGAGTGGGGGGGGGACATCCCCGGGGTTGCCGGCATCATCGTCATTTTCGGCGACCGGCTCGGCGCGTGGGGGGATATCGAACTGGCAGGATTTTCGGGTTAAAGGCGTTGCCGCTGCGCCGCGGGGACGGAGGATGAAGGGCAGCGCGGCGCAGGGACTTTTACGAAGCCGTCACTGAAGGAGAAGAGAGATCATGGCGATTTCCAGGAAGATCGAGGGATTTGTTTCCCAGTCGTCGCTCATCCGCCGGATGTTCGAGGAAGGGATCGAGAGGAAGAAGAAGTACGGTGCCGAAAACGTGTATGATTTCAGCCTGGGCAACCCGAACCTCAAACCCCCGGCGGCGTTCCGCCACGCCCTCGTCGAGGCGGCGAAGGAGGAGGCGGAGGGTCTCCACGGCTACATGCCCAACGCGGGATTTATCGAGACGCGGTCGGCGGTGGCGAAGGCCCTGGCGAAGGAGCATTCCCCCGATCTCACGGCGGACCACATCGTCATGACCTGCGGCGCCGGCGGGGCCCTGAACGTGGTGTTGAAGACCCTTCTCGATCCCGGCGACGAAGTCCTCATTCCCGCTCCCTTTTTCGTGGAATACCGGTTTTACGTGGACAACCACGGCGGGGTTACGAAGACCGTGGAGACCCGGGAGGATTTCTCCCTCGACCTGGACGCGCTGGAGGGGGCCCTCACGGAAAGGACCAAGGCCGTCCTCATCAATTATCCCAACAATCCCACGGGAAAGATCTACGACGGAAAATCCATCGCCGCCCTGGGCGACATTCTCCGGAAAAAGAGCAGGGAATACGGGAAGATCGTCTACCTCCTGTCGGACGAACCCTACCGGGAGATCGTCTATGACAAGATCCACGTTCCGAGCGTGTTTCCCGCCTATGAAAACAGCGTCATCGCCACGTCCTACTCCAAGAGCATCTCCATTCCCGGGGAGCGGATCGGTTTCCTCGCCGTCCACCCCGGCATGACCGATTTCCGGAAGGTCATGGACGCCCTCGTCCTGTGCAACCGCATCCTCGGGTATGTCAACGCCCCGGCCCTCATGCAGCGGGTCATCGCGAAGATCCACGGGGTCGGCGTGAACGTTGCCGAGTACCGGCGAAAGCGGGATCTCCTGTGCGACGGCCTCGCCGCGGCGGGGTACCGGTTCGAGAAACCGGACGGGGCCTTCTACCTGTTCCCCCGGACCCCCATCCCGGACGACCTGGAGTTCGTCAGGATCCTGCAGAAAAGAAACATCCTGGCCGTTCCCGGGAGCGCCTTCGGGAGGTCCGGCCACATCCGGATCGCCTACTGCACCGACGACGCCACCATCGTCCGTTCCCTTCCCGGATTCGCCGAAGCCCTGAAGGAGGCGACCGGGGCCTGAGAGGGGAGGGGGGAAGGGGCGGCAAAGTAAAAAGCTCCATAGGCAAGGCGCCCGAATCCCGACGACTGAGGCGTACCTGCTTGTACGCCGCAGGGAGGAGGGATGACGGGCAACGCGGCATATGGGCTTTTGACGAAGCCGCTAGAACTGGAGGAGGAAGACGGCGGCAATCGTCAGGAGTATGCCGGCGACCCGGAACGGGGTGAGACTTTCCCGGAACAGGAGCGCCGATAGCACGATGGACACGACGAAATGAAGCCCCGTGATGGGGGCCACCAGGGAAAGGGGCCCCCCCTGGAGGGCTTTCAGGAAGCTGAAAAATCCCGCAAAATTGAAGATTCCCATGGCGAACCCGAGGGCCAGCGACCGCCGGCGCATCCCCGCAGGTCCCGTCCGCCGGAACACCCCCCCCGGAAGGATGGAGAGGAGGGTCCCGAACCCGTAGGACAGGGCCATGAAGGCGAACAGGTCCGTGTCCCCGGCGGCGAACTTGCTCGAGATCGCCGCGGCGGCCCCGGAAACGAGGGAGACCGCCAGGAAGGCGAACCCCTTCCTCCGGTTTCTCGATTCCCCGCCCGTGTCGGACGCCTCGCGCCGGGTAAGAAGCGCGATCACCGCGACGGCCGTAAGAATGCCGGCGGCCTGGAGCAGGGTGAAGCGGTCCTTGAAATAAATGACGGAAAAGATAACCACGACAAGCACATTCAGGCGGGCGACGGGATAGACCACGGCCGCCAGAAGGTGTTTCAGGGCCTCCATGGTGGTCGTTGTCGCCGCGAAGAAGGCAAAGCCGTTCACGGCGCCCACGATGAGCAGGAAGCACCCGTTTTCGACGGGCGCCCCCCGGAGGAGGAAGGAAAGAACGGCCAGCGCGGTGACGGTGCCCATGAAGGCGAAGGTCACCGGGGCCGTGTCGCAGCGAAGTTCCGCGGACACCTTGTAGAGAAACCGCTGGATGCCCAGCAGGACCAGGGAGATGAGGGCGAATCCGTAGGAAAAAACCGGAGGGTCCGGTGGTGCCATCGCCGCCTCCCGGCCGCCCCTCAGTCCGCCCGGACCGCGAGGCCCTTGAGGTAGAGGCCTTCGGGGAAGGAGAGGTCTGTCACGTGATCCGGCCCCTGGGTGAGGAAATGGAGGATCCTTGCCCTCCTTCCCGCGTCGAGGGCGGCGTCGGCCACGATTTTCTGGAAAAGCTCCCGGGAAATGTGCTCGGAGCAGGAGAAGGTGAAGAGCACCCCTCCCGGCTCCAGCAGTTGAAAGGCCAGGAAGTTGATGTCCTTGTACCCCCTGGCCGCCCGTTCCACCTGTCCCTTCGACTCGGCGAACTTGGGCGGGTCGAGGACGATGGCGCCGAACGTCCGCTTCCTGTCCCTGAATTCCCGAAGCACGTGAAAGACGTTTCCCCGGACCGCTTCCATGGGGGACCCGCCGAAACCGTTCATGTCCCCGTGGCGTCCGGCCAGTTCGAGGGCGGGAAGGGAACTGTCCACGTTGGTCACCGCCGCCGCCCCGCCCGCGAGGGCCCACACGGAAAACCCCCCGGTGTAGGAAAAGGCGTTCAGGACGGCGCGGTCCTTCACGAAGTCCCGGAATGCCCGGCGGTTTTCCCCCTGATCGAGATAAAAGCCCGTTTTTTGCCCTTCCTCGATGTCGGCCAGGAACCGGCAGGGGCCTTCCACGATCGGAACGGGGCCGGAGGGTCCTTCTCCCCGGAGAGGGCCCTTTCTTTTGGGCAGGCCTTCCCTGAGCCTGGCGTCCGAGTCGGATCGTTCGTATATTCCGTTACATGGCATAATATCCATGAGGCAATCGATAAGGGTGTCCCGGAAGAATTCGGCCCCCGCGGAGAGGAACTGGCAGACGAGAAAGGGTTCGTACCAGTCGACGATGATTCCCGGAAGTCCGTCCGATTCGGCGTTCACGAGGCGCCATGCCGTCCGGTCCCCGAGGCAGGGGAGGGCCCTCCGGAGGGCCAGGGCCCCGGAGAGGCGCCGGTGGAAGAAGTCCCGGTCGATCCTCTCGCCCGGTTCGGTGGTCCACAGGCGGGCGGTGATCTGGGAATGGGGGGAGCAGGCGCCCAGGCCGAGCCATTCCCCGCCGCTTCCGAGAATCTCCACGGTTCCCCCCGGTTCCGGGTTTCCCCGGACTTCTCTCACGGCCCCCGAGAAAACCCATGGGTGGCGGCGCAGGATCGATTTTTCCCGTCCCGGTTTCAGGACAAGAGATGCCTTCATCGTCGCGGTCCTTTCCTTCAGGCTACCTCCATGACACAGGACACCGGTTTTTGCAATCCCCGGAACAGGGGAACCCGCCGGCGCCCCGCTGCAACCGCCCTTTTGAATTGACCATTCGGACGGCGGATGCTATGAGAGCCCGATGGGGGACCCGCTCCCGCAGAAATCCTGTGAAAAACCGCGTCGAGGAGGACGGATGGAATGAATAGTCTGAAGAAGGTCTTGATTTTCATTGGGATCGTGGCAATCGTCTATTTCGTGTTTTATCTCGCCCAGAATTTCTGGCTTCCCGAGGGCAGGGTGACGAACCCGGGAAAAGCCGGGGAACTTCTTGAACAGGGAAACGGCCGTTTCGTGGCGAGCGAGGCCCTTCACCCCAATCAGGGTTCCGAGAGAAGGGCGGCGACGGCCGACAGGGGGCAGCAGCCTTTCGCGACCGTACTGACCTGCTCCGACTCCCGGGTTCCCGTTGAAATCCTTTTCGACTGCGGGGTAGGGGACGTCTTCGTGGTCCGAGTCGCCGGGAACGTGGTCAACACCGACGAGGCGGGATCGATCGAGTACGGCGTGGACCATCTCGAAACGCCCCTTCTGGTCGTTCTCGGCCACACCCACTGCGGCGCAGTCACGGCGGTGGCGGGCGGCGGGGAGATCCACGGGAACATCGGGGCGCTGGTGAAGAACATCGGGACCGCCGTGAAAACGGCGAAGGAAGCCCATCCCGAACTTTCCGGAAGCGCCCTCGTGGAGGAGGCCGTCGTGGCCAACGTGTGGCAGAGCATCGACGACCTGCTCCGGTTGAGCGAGGTCACGAGAAAGCGGGTCAAGGCGGCGAAGCTGGAAGTCGTGGGCGCCCTTTACGACATCGAATCGGGGAAGGTGTCCTGGCTCGGTTCCCATCCGAAACAGTTCGAACTGATCAAGAAATACGAGGGAGTGATCCTCCGGGAGGAAAAGAAGGAAGGCCCGAGTCACACCTGACGAACCCGGGGGAAGTCGAAACGACGCTTTTTCGAAGGTCAGGGCAAATAAAAAAGTAGGTCACCGGTACAAAAGTCCTCTCTCCCGCCGTAGCGGGGGAGGGGACTTTTTTTGTCCCCGCCTTTTCCGGCCGGAGAGGGGGCGTTCGAAGGAACGAAGCCATTTATACAGTATAAATGATAGTGTTTATACAGTATAAGTCATTGAAAACACAGGTAGACAACTTAAACTGTACAATTAGCTTGCCCATGTGTCTTGTACAGTATAATAATACTGTCAAACCGCCTCCGAGGTGCACGCATGGAAGAAAGAATCCCCGGCGACGACTGGATTTCCAGCAGGGATCTCATGGAGCGCCATGGAATTTCCAGGGCGACGCTGAACAACTACATCAAGGCCGGCCTTCTCCCCCGCCCCGCCGTTGGAGGCGCCCGGGAGGGGATGAAGGGGACGAAGAAGATCGGGTATTTCCCTCCCGAATCGCTCGGACGGATGGAGGAGATCCGGAGGCTGAAGGACAACGGCCGGTCCATGGAGGAGATCGCCGGGATCCTGTCCCGGGGGTCCGCCCCGGCGCAACGGGAGGAAAAAAAGGCGGCGCCGGTCCCGCCGCCGAGGAAGCCCCCCGTTCCTGCGGCGGAGCCTCCGGCGGTGGGGCCTGCGGCGGCGGAACCGTCCGGCGCGGACCTTCCCCATCCCGCCTGCTACGTGAACCGCTCTTTGAGGATTCAATGGGTAAACGACCGGTACAGGGAACTCTTTTCGCTTCGGGACGGGTCCGGAAAGACGGAAGGGCCCGGCGACGGGGAACGCTTTCCCGGCCGGCTGTGGGATGGGTGGAAGGACCGGTGGACCGGCGTCGGGGCCGTCCTGGACGCCCATCTGGCCATGATCCGGACGGTTCTCCCGGAGGAGAGGGTCCTTGCCCTTTTCGGGTCCGTTCCCGACCCGGAAACGGGGGACCTTCTGAGGCAGCGGGCGCTGCGCTGTCCCGCCCACGAAAAGACGTTCGCCCTTAAGACCTTCCTCGGCCTCGAGAAAAGAACCGGCGGCAAGGATTTTTTCGAACTCCACGGCCTGTGCTGCCGGGAGGGCATCCTTTTCGTCTGGGAGCGGGCGGACCGGCGGCCGACGGAAACGGCCCCCCCCCCGGCGGCGAAACCCCTTCCGGGAGACAGGGGAAAAATGGAAATCGCCGGCGAGTTCATCGTTCTCACGGCAAGGCTGGAGGGAAGGGTCCGGTTGTGCGCCGAGCTGCCATCCCGGGAATACGGGGAACTGGCCGGGGAAATCGGCGGGCTTCTGGGCGAGGAGATCGGGAAACACGGCGGCATCCCGGGAAATTTCGAGGAGGACCGGATCCACGGGTACTTCCCCTGGAACGGTTTCAGGGGGAATATTGCCGGGAAAGCAATCACATGCGCCGTTTCGTTGAGAAACCGTCTGAAGGAATACGGCCGCACCCGGGCGGAAAGGAAGAAACGGGATCTTTCCCTTTCCCTGGGCATCGGGGTCGGGTGGGGCACCGGGACGCTCCGGGAGGAAGGGGGCCTGGAGAAATCCCGGCGTACCTTCGCCGGGGAGGCCCTCCACCGTTCCGCCGGCCTCGCTTCCTTCGCGGCGGGAGGCACCATCCTGGCCATGAAGGAACTGGTCGAGAAGGCGGAAAATGATCGTTGTTCCTTTCATTATGGTGTGTTAAAGAAAAAATCCGGCGGGGACGAACGGACGGAGGGGATGTTTTTCCGGATCTCGGACCGCCGGGAAGAGGGGGCGGTCCTTACGGAGGAAGTCAGGGAAGCGGCCTTCCTCGCCATCGCGGAAATCTTCGGTGAAAGGAAGAAAGAATGAGAAAAATCGAGGTTCTTCAAAGGATCCTTCCACTGGTTCTTTGCCTTTTTCTGGCGCTTCCGGGGGCGGCGCAGGCGTTGAAGACGAAGACGGTGACCTTTCCCATGACCCTCGATTACCAGCTTTTGCGGTCCCTCGTCGTGTACTCCGTCTTCCGGGACGCCGACGAGACGGCGGTCCTTCTCGACGAGGGGGACAGCTGCAGGAGGATCACCATCGCCCGTCCCTTCTACGGGGAGGAAGGCGGCCGGATCCGCTTCGAGACCCGGGTGTCCGTCCGGATGGGAACGGTCATGGGCGCGAAATGCGTCCTCCCGCTGGAGTGGGAGGGCATTGTCGTCCTCTTCCAGCGCCCCGTCGTTCAACCCGGCACGTGGACCCTGTCCTTTATTACCGAGGATTCCGAGGTCCTGACCATGGACCGGAAACCGGCGACCGTCGCCGGCCTGGTCTGGGACATCATCAAGTCCCGGGTCTACGCATTCCTGAACGGCATCAAGATCGACCTGGGACCGCCGGTGGCGCAGGTGAAGGACGTCCTCCTTCCCGTGTTCCAGGAGGATTCGAGGGCGCGGGCGGAAAAGATGCTCGCCAGTCTCCACCCCGGGGCGTTCGAAACCCGTCCGGGGGAACTGCGCCTGGAGGTCCTGGCGGAGGTCGAGGAGCCGGAGGAAAGTCAAAAAGAGGAAGAAATCCAGGTCATTCCCGAGGAAAAAATCAAGAAGTACATTGACTCCTTCGAAGCGTGGGACACCTATCTCGTTTCCATCATGCTTTCCCTGGTGCGGCAGCCCCTCACCGCGGAGGACCGCGAGATCCTTCTGACCACGCTCCTCGAGGCGCGGTACCGGTTTACCGAGGCCCTCACCACGGGGGAGGAGGGGGATTTCGTGAGGGACGAGTTCGTCACGTCCTGGAAGAGCCTTTCCCCCGTCTTCCGCCGTCATCTCGGCGACGAGCCCACGCGGAACCTTTTCCGGTTTCTCGCCTTTTTCACGGCCTCCGACGCCCTGGAGGCCATCGACCAGGTCGGTGCTTCGCTGGGCGTCGAGATCAGCCGCCAGGGGTGGGTCCGGATGCTCGCGCTCCTGTCGGAGGGGACGGAGTCTCTCCTTCCTTATGATTACGCCGTCAACGGCGGCCTGAGGAGGGTGCTCGGCGTGGGGAAGGCGCCCGCGTTCGAGGGGCCCTCTTTCGACGTCGAGGAACTGGAGTGCGGTGAGGAAGCGCCTCCCGGAGGCGCGGGGGACGAAGAGGCCGGGATGAAAACCTCCTGGGCGGCCCTTCTGGCCCGTCTTTTCGCATCGCCGGCCTGGGCGGCGGAGCAGGGGGCTTCCAAGACCCAGGCGGACGTTCTCCGCCAGTGGCTCGTGAGCCGTAAGGGCCTCGACGAGTACATGGACCGCATAAAGGATCTCCTGAACCAATCGGCCGATCATGCCCTGAAGAAAGGAAAAATCCCCGACGATCTGAGCGATTTCTACCGCGCTCTCGTCCTTGCCACGGCCTGGCAGGAGAGCTGTTACCGCCAGTTCAGGGAGAGAAAGGGAAAGGTCGGCTACATGCGGTCCTACAACGGAACGTCCGTGGGGATCATGCAGGTGAACGAAAGGGTCTGGAGGGGCCTGTACGACGCGAAGCGGCTGAGGTGGGACATCATGTACAACGCCTGTGCGGGCTGCGAGATTCTCGACCTCTACCTTCACAAGTATATCCTCGGCAGAAGGGACCGGATCGAGCAGGAGATCGAACTGGACAACGACCGGATCGCGAGAATGGTCTATGCCGTGTACAACGGCGGTCCCTCGCAGGTGAAAAAGTATGCGGCCCGGGTCAAGAGCGGCGCCTTCTACGACGCCGACCATCTTTTCAACGAGAAGTACGAGTGGGTGAAGAAAGGAGATTTCGACAAGATCCGGAAATGCCTGATCGGAGGCTGAGGGAGAACGCGGGACGCCACCCCGTCCCGTTCCGCGTGTTTGCATCTCCCGGGAGATCCTGATAAAATAACCGGATGAAAACGATTGAACTCATGATCTTCGATCTCGACGGCACCTTGGTCGACTCGGGAACGGACCTCGCGGCGTCGGTGAACCACACCCTCACCGCCCTCGGCCGTCCCCCCCTCAAGAAAGAAGAGATTCTCAGCCACGTGGGCGACGGCGTCCGGAAACTGATGGAGCGGTCCCTCGGCGAAAACGGCACGTCCTTCCGGGAGCGCGCCCTTCCCCTGTTCCTTGAGTACTACGGGGAGCACCTGCTCGACACGACCCGTCCCTTTCCCGGCGTCACGGAGGTCCTGGAGCACTTCGCCGCGGTGAAAAAGGTGGTTCTCACGAACAAGATGAAACGTTTCTCCGTCCGGATCGTGGAGACGCTCGGCCTTGCCCGTTACTTCGAGGGCGTTTACGGCATCGACAGCCTTCCGTACGTAAAGCCCGACCCACGCCTGATCGCGTATCACCTCGAAACGTACGGCGCCCGGCGGGACAGGACGGTGGTCGTCGGGGACGGCGTGAACGACGTGCTTCTCGCCAGGGAGGGCGGCGTCATGAGCTGCGCCCTTCTCAACGGCATCGAGGACCGGCGGCGTCTCCTGGAACTTGGGCCCGATTTCACGTGCGAGGACATCCGCGAACTGACGGCCCTTTTCTCGCCCCCGTGAAAAGCGGCTCCCCCGACACGGACTTTTTCCGGAAGGTCCGCCGGACCGTCCGACGATATGGCATGCTCCCGCCGGGGGCCCCGGTGGGAGCGGCCGTCTCGGGCGGTCCCGACTCCATGGCGCTGCTCCACGTGCTCCTCGATTTCAGGGAAAAATCGCCCTTCCCGCTCGTCGTCCTGCACCTGAACCACGGCCTGCGGGGGGCCGAATCGGACGGGGACGAGGAATTCGTCCGGGAGCGGGCGGCGGCCCTTGGGGTCCCCTTTCGATCCCGGAAGGTCCCCCTCCCGGAGATCCTCCGGGAACGGAGAGGCTCCCTGGAGGAACTGGCGAGGGAGGAGCGTTACCGCTTCTTCGAGGACGCGGCCGCGGCGGAAGGGCTTTCGCGGATCGCACTGGGCCACCACGGGGACGACCAGGTTGAAACGGTGCTCATGCACTTCCTCCGGGGCAGCGGCCTTCGGGGCCTGAGGGGGATGGAACCGGTCCGGGACGGGAGGTACGTCCGGCCCCTCATCGAAGTGTCCCGGGAGGAAATCCTCGATTTCCTGGACCGGCGGGGGATCCCTTACCGGACGGACGGGACGAACCGGGAGCTTCAGACCCTGAGAAACCGGGTCCGACACCGTCTTGTCCCCCTTCTGGAGGAGGACTACAACGCCAATGTCCGGGAAACGCTGCGCCGGGTCGTGCCGGTGCTGCGGGAGGAGAACGATTTTCTGGAAGCCATGGCCCGCGGGGCGGCGGACCGGTGGCGCGGCCCGGGGGAGACGGCGTCCGTATCCGTCCGCGAGTTCGGCGAACTGCACCCCGCCCTTCAGAGAAGGGCGCTGAAGGAGATTCTCGAGGGGCTTGTCGGGAAGGACCGGCGGGTCCTCCTGGCGCACGTGGAAGCCGTTCTCGGCCTGATCCGCGGGAACCGGCCGTCGGGACGTCTCCACCTGCCTCTCGGCGTGGCGGCCGAGAGGGAATACGACCGGGTCCGGATCGTCCGGACAGGGATTTCCGGAAAGCGGCGGGACGCGTTCCCGGGGCCGGACGAAGAGCGGCCTTTCCGCCTGCCCGTGACGATTCCCGGCGTGTGCCCCATTCCCGAGGCGGGCCGGACGATCCGCCTCGATCCGGTCCCGGCGGACCGGGAGCCCCCGTCCTCGTCGGGGAACGTCGTTCACTTCGACCGGGACAAGGTGGTGCCCCCTCTTTTCGTCCGCAGCGTGGAAAAGGGGGACCGGATCCGGCCCCTCGGGTGCGCGGGATCCCGGCGGGTGATGGACCTACTCATGGACGGAAAGGTGCCCCGGCGGGACCGGGGGAAAGTCCCCCTGCTCGTCGACGGCCTGGGCGTTCTCTGGGTGGCCGGTTTCCGGCTCTCCGAGAGGGTCCGGGTGACCACGGAAACCGAACGTTCCGTTCGCGCGGAAATGATTTGATAAGATGGTTTTTTTGTTATAAGGAGTTTTTCTTGCAGTCCGATCTCCGGCGCGACCCGCCGGGGAGGAAAGACCGATACCGAGGAGTCAAGCGAAGTGAACCCATTGCATAAGAATATCGCCCTCTGGCTGGCCGTAACGCTCGCCTTCGTATTTCTATTCCAGATGTTCAACCAGCCCCAGAGAGGGAATCAGGAAATCCTTTACAGCGACCTCGTGGAATACGCCCAGAAGGGGCAGGTGGCCGAGGTGACGATCAAAGGCGAGAACGTAGATGGGAAACTGAACGACGGCCGTTCCTTCAAGACATACGCCCCAAAGGATTCCGGCCTCATCGCCCTTCTCCAGCAGAAGGGGACCCGCATCGCCGTGAAACCCGCCGAGGGGAACAGCTGGTACATGACGATTCTCATCTCCTGGCTCCCCATCGTTCTCCTCATCGGCGTGTGGATTTTCTTCATGCGCCAGATGCAGTCCGGCGGCGGGAAGGCCATGGCCTTCGGCAAGAGCCGCGCCCGCCTCATGACGGACAAGGCGAAGAAGGTCACCTTCGAGGATGTGGCGGGGATCGACGAGGCGAAGGACGAACTCGAGGAAATCGTTGAATTTCTGAAAGATCCCAAGAAGTTCACCCGTCTCGGGGGAAGGATCCCCAAAGGCGTGCTGCTCGTGGGTCCTCCGGGGACGGGAAAGACGCTCCTGGCCAGGGCCATCGCGGGGGAGGCGGACGTTCCCTTCCTCAGCATCAGCGGTTCCGATTTCGTTGAAATGTTCGTCGGCGTCGGGGCCTCCAGGGTGCGGGACCTCTTCAACCAGGGAAAGAAATACGCGCCGTGCATCATCTTCATCGACGAACTCGACGCCGTGGGCCGCCACAGGGGCGCCGGTCTCGGCGGCGGGCATGACGAGCGGGAACAGACCCTGAATCAGCTTCTCGTCGAGATGGACGGATTCGAGTCCAACG
>DJVQ01000034.1:0-1498 GCA_002441265.1 Syntrophaceae bacterium UBA6252 | reverse complement strand
CGGCCCGGCCGCTTCGACCGCCAGGTGGTGGTGCCCCTTCCCGATATCAAGGGGAGGGAGAAGATCTTCCAGGTCCACGCCCGCAAAATCCCCATGGCCGACGACGTCAAGCTCGAGGTCCTCGCCCGGGGAACCCCCGGATTTTCCGGGGCGGACATCGAGAACCTGGTCAACGAGGCGGCCCTCCGGGCGGCCCGGACGAACAACGAACGGGTCACCATGGTCGATTTCGAGTTCGCCAAGGACAAGGTGCTCATGGGGACGGAGCGGAAGAGCCTCGTCATCAGCGACGAGGAGAAGCGGAACACGGCCTACCACGAGGCGGGCCACACGCTGGTGGCCAGGCTGACGCCGGGCACGGACCCCATCCACAAGGTGACCATCATCCCCCGGGGACGGGCCCTGGGGCTCACCCAGCAGCTTCCCGTGGACGAGAAGCACGCCTACACCCGGGAATATCTCCTCAACGCCATTGCCATCCTCCTCGGGGGGCGGGCGGCGGAAAGCCTCATCCTCAAGGACTTCACCACGGGGGCGGGAAACGACATCGAACGGGCCACCGACCTCGCCCGGAAGATGGTCTGCGAATGGGGCATGAGCGAAGAGCTGGGGCCCCTGAGTTACGGGAAGAAGGAGGAACAGATCTTCCTGGGCAAGGAGTTCGCCACCCACAAGGACTACAGCGAGGAAACGGCGAAAAAGATCGACCGGGAGGTCTCCCGGATCGTCTGGGAGAACTTCGACCGGGCCCGGGAACTCCTGTCCGGGAACATCGCCATCCTCCACAGGATGGCCGAGGAACTGCTCGCGAAGGAAGTGCTCAACGCGGAGGAAATCGACCATCTGATCGGGTCCTTCAAGATTTCCGGGGACCTGGAGACGGAGTCCCGGGAAGGGGAACCCGGGGACGCCCCCGTTTCGGCGTGAACCTTTCCCCGGGGGGGCCATGTCATGTGGCGGATACGATACCTCGATCTGAAGGATCCCGGTGACGCGGCGTCGATTTTCCGGAAAATCGGAGTTCATCCATACGGCGAAAAGGCCATGCTTCCCAAGGCCGAATTCCTTCATGTGTATCTCGAGGAAATCGGCTGCACCGTAGGAAACATCCTCAAACAGGAAATGCTGTCCCTTGGCGGGGAAGTCGCCGTGTCCCGGGGAACGGTGGACTGCTCCCGCGAGAAGACGGACGCCCTCGTCATGGGGACCCGGAAGCAGTTGAAGGCCCTGGCGGAAAAGCTTGTCGTCCAGCCTTTCGGTCTTGCATCGCTGGGGGAGCGGCTGTCGACGCTCCTGGACCGGATCGCGAGGACCCGCTTCGTCATGAAGACGCCCCAGCGGGAACTCGTCTTCGGGGAGCGGACCCTGATCATGGGAATCCTCAACGTGACCCCCGATTCCTTTTCCGACGGCGGCCGGTATCTGGACGCCGGCGAGGCCCTCCGGCGGGGAATCCGGATCGAGGAGGAAGGGGCGGACATCCTCGACATCGGCGGCG
>DJVQ01000006.1 GCA_002441265.1 Syntrophaceae bacterium UBA6252 | reverse complement strand
CTTGGGGCGGCAGGGATCGAATTTCTGACGCACCCGACGCTCATGGATGCGGCGGAGGGAGAGGCGTGGTTCCTGTACGCGAAAGATCCCGACGGCATTCCGGTGGAGATGATCTCCATTAAGCCGCACTGAGAAGGTTGTCGCTCTCGATACGGTTCATGGACGGCAGTACCTGGGCAAATGAGAGAGCCGACAGGGTCCGGGCCCGGCGAGTGCGCCGGGCCCCGGACAGCTCGATGAAAAGATTGCTTGAACAGGAGAACCTGATGTTTTCACTGAAAGATAAAGTTGTGGTGATCACGGGTGCCGCATCCGGAATCGGCCTGGCGACGGCGTTACGTTTTTCGAAAGCCGGCGCGAAGCTGGTATTGGCGGACATCAGCGAAAATAACGATGTCGAAAAAGCGACGGGCGGGATTTTCGTCAAAACGGACGTATCGTCCGAAAAACAGGTTCAAAATCTCATGGAAACGGCCGTTTCGCATTTCGGCAGGCTGGACGTGATTGTGAACAATGCGGGCATCGCCGGTACCATGGGGGAAATCGCGGACATCGAACAGGCGGCTTTCGATCTCGTTCAGAATGTCAATGTCAAGGGGGTGCTCTGGGGCATCAAGCATGGAGCAAAACATATCGCCGACGGCGGTTCGATCATCAACACGGCGTCATATGCCGGGCTCAGTTCCTTCCCCGGCTACGGCAGCTATACGGCATCGAAGTCCGCCGTCATCGGTCTGACGAAAACGGCGGCGCTGGAACTGGCCCCGCGCGGTATTCGCGTGAATTGTATCTGTCCGGGGACCATCGATACGCCCATCAATGTGGGGGCGGGTGAGCTCGAGCTTGCACTCACGAGTTTTCTGACCCCTCTGGGACGAATCGGGCTGCCGGAGGAAGTCGCTTCGCTCATCCACTTTCTGGCCAGCGACGACAGTTCGTATATGACGGGATTGGCCATTCCCATAGAAGGGGGAGTCTCCGCAGGAATTGGTTTGGGAATTATCGGGGGATTGTGCGAGATGCTGGAAAAGCGGTCTCCCGCCTGATTTTCATCGCGATATTATGTCCCGCGCGGATCTCGGGATGGAGATGTCACGAATCGATCGTTGACAGGAACGCGCTTCCGACATATCACGCAGTCAGGAATACTCCGAATACCGACCGATCGTCTATCGGGGCACGGTCCTGATCCCAAGAGGAAGAGAGATGTGTTTACGATCTGTTTACAAAGTGATTTTTGCAGTCGCATGGATGTTTTTCGCATCGGTGGCGCATGCCGGGTTTCAGGATGTCCTCGACACTCCGGCAATGAAGAGCACTCTCGCCGATAAAACCTTTTTGAACGGAATTGCCATTGCGGGAAAACGCATCGTATGCGTCGGCTGGAGAGGGCATATCATTTATTCCGACGACCGTGGAAAGAACTGGGAACAGGCCAGCGTGCCCGTCAGTTCCGACCTGGTCGCCGTATATTTCCCGTCGCCGCAGCAGGGCTGGGCGGTGGGGCATGACGGCATCGTATTGCACAGCACCGATGCCGGGACCACGTGGGAGAAACAGCTCGATGGCCGTTCCGCCATACAGGTCATGGCCGGTTATTACGCGAAATGTCCCGCCGCCGGGCCGTCGGGTGACGACGTCGAGGCGGAAAATCCGCTGAGCGGGATCATCGAGCGTTACGGCGAGGAAGGGGCGGACAAGCCGTTTCTTGACGTCTGGTTCGAAAATGAAACCACGGGTTTCATCATCGGCGCCTTCAACCTGATCTTTCGCACCTCCGACGGCGGCAGAAACTGGGAGCCCTGGTTCGACCGCACCGATAATCCCGAGCTTTTGCATCTGTACGCCATAAGACCTGCGGGAAATGACATTTTCATCGTCGGCGAGATGGGGCTCATACTGAAGCTCGACCGGCAGGCCGGCCGGTTCCGTGCGATGGATACCCCGTACGAAGGTTCTTTCTTCGGGATCACGGCAAAGCCCGCGACGGTGATCGTTTTCGGCCTGCGTGGAAATGCGTTTCGAAGTCAGGACGGGGGGGGCACATGGGAAAAGATCGAAACGGGAGTGCCCGTAGGTCTGACAAGCGGCACAGTGACCGAGGACGGACGGATCGTACTGGTCAGCCAAGGGGGGCACGTCATCATGAGTTCCGATGAGGGAGCGCATTTCACCTCCTTCGAACTTGAAATTCCTTTCCCGATGAATGCGGTTGCGTCCCTCGACAAGGGCACCCTTGTGTTTGTCGGCCCTTACGGTGTGCAGGTCGTGCCGATCAATTGTGATTAAGGAGAAATCAATGTCCGTCGAAGTCAGAAAAATCGATCAAATGCCGGTCGTTAAAGATATCAAGGACTTTGATCAGGCATCCGGCAATATATTGGAAAGAATCATCTTTAACAATCGGCTGATGATTGTTATTGCCTGCGTGATTGTCACCCTGGTGCTTGCTTTTCAGGCCTCGAAGCTTGTCGTCAACGCAAGTTTCGAAAAAATGATCCCCCATAATCAGCCTTACATCAAAAACTATCTCGAGAACAAAAGCGAACTGCGGGGATTGGGCAACTCGATCCGGGTGATTGTGGAAAATACCGACGGAAACATCTTCGATCCGGTATATCTGGAAGAGTTGAAACAGATCACCGATGAGCTTTTTCTCACCCCCGGCGTGGATCGTGCCTGGACAAAAGGGATATGGATGCCTGCGGTGCGCTGGGATGAAGTTACCGAAGAGGGCTTCAGGGGCGGCCCGGTGATGCCGGATTCCTACAACGGATCGCCGGAAAGCATCGAGGAGCTCAAACGCAATATCGGACGTTCCGGCATCGTGGGGGATCTCGTTGCAAGCGATTTCAAGTCGTCCGTGATTTTCTGCCCGCTCCTGGAAACGGATCCCTCGACGGGCAAAACCCTCGATTACAGCAAATTTTCCAAAGCATTGGAAAAGATACGCGAGAAACACACGCGAATAAAAGGCATCGAACGCAGCGGAGGACCGGAGCAGGGCGGAAACATCAGCGTTCACATCATCGGGTTTGCCAAGCTTGTCGGCGAGCTGATGGAAGGCCTGGCGCAGGTGATGACCTTTTTTACCGCGGCGGCCGTGATCGCTGCGATCTTCATCTTCCTTTACACCCGATGCATACGCAGTACGGTGCTTCTGATCGCATGTTCGCTTGTGGCGGTGCTCTGGCAACTCGGTCTCATCGCTACCTTCGGTTTTGAGCTGGATCCCTATTCCATCCTGGTGCCGTTTCTGGTCTTTGCCATAGGCGTATCCCACGGCGCCCAGAAAATGAACGGCATCATGCAGGACGTGGGTCGCGGCACCCACAAGCTGGTTGCCGCCCGTTATACCTTCCGGCGGCTGTTCCTGCCCGGCGTGACGGCGCTGCTCGCCGACGCGGTCGGTTTTGCGGTCCTGATGCTGATCGATATTCCGGTGATCAAGGACCTGTCGATGACGGCGAGCATCGGGGTCGCCGTGCTCATTTTCACCAACCTGCTGCTTCTGCCGGTTTTGCTCTCCTTCACGGGCGTGAGTGAAAAAGCCGCCCGGCGGAGCCTGGAGGCGGAAAGCGAGGACAAATCGAAAAAGGGCATCGGTGCGGTCTACGGCTTTCTCGAGCGCTTCACCAGCCGGCGTTGGGCGATATCCGCCATATCCTGTGCGCTCGTCCTCGCGATCATCGGCTTCGTCATCAGTCTCAACCTCAAGATCGGCGATCTCGATTCGGGGGCGCCGGAATTGCGCCCCAATTCGCGCTACAACAGAGACAATGCCTACATTACGCAAAATTACTCTCTTTCCAGCGACCTGTTCGCCGTCATTCTGAAAACCCCCATCGAGGGGTGTTACAAGTACCAGTCCATGATCGAGTCCGACCGTCTGGCCTGGGATTTACAGCAGGTTTCCGGCGTGCAGACGACGGTTTCCCTGGTCAACGTGATGCGTCTGTATACGGCCGGCACCTTCGAGGGGAGCCTCAGATGGTACACCATCGCCCGCAATCAGGATATCCTCAACAACGGCGGCCAGGTGGCGATTTCCAACAATCCTGATATGTTCAATTTCGACGGCACGGTCATGCCGATCATCACCTATCTGTCCGATCACAAGGCCGAGACGTTGACCCGTGTGGTGAAGGTCGCGGACGCGTTTTCCAGGGAGCACAGCACCGAAGACCACCGGTTTTTACTGGCGGCCGGCAGCGCCGGGATAGAAGCGGCGACAAATATCGTCGTGAAGCAGGCGAACCGCGTCATGATGGTTTACGTCTACCTGGCCGTCATCGCACTGTGCTTCATCACTTTCCGCAGCTGGCGCGCGGTCGTGGTGGCGGTGCTGCCGCTGGTCCTGACGTCGATCCTCTGCGAGGCATTGATGGTGATACTCGGCATCGGCGTAAAGGTCGCCACCCTGCCGGTCATCGCCCTGGGTGTCGGCATCGGCGTCGATTACGCCCTCTATCTGCTGAGCGTGCAACTGGTCAAACAGCGTCAGGGAATGTCGCTGGATGAGGCCTACCGGCATGCCATCCGCTTTACCGGTAAAGTGGTGGCCCTGGTCGGTGTCACGCTGGCCGCAGGGGTTGTCACCTGGACCTTTTCCCCGATCAAATTCCAGGCTGACATGGGAATCCTTCTGACCTTCATGTTCCTCTGGAACATGCTGGGGGCGCTCATTCTTATCCCGGCGCTCTCGCATTTTCTGCTGAACAAGGTGAAGGCGACCGCAAAATAAAACGTCCTCAGGTACGGGCGGGAACAGACAACTTCAGTGAAGGAGGCTGAGGATGGGAAATGACATACTGATCAAGAACGGCGTCGTCATGGACGGTACGGGCAAACGCGCCGAGAGGGCGGATGTGGTCATCCGCGGGAACCGGATAGAGGATGTGGGAATTTTCCCCGGCGCCAAGGCCGCCAAGGTCATCGATGCCAGGGATCTGGCAGTGGCCCCGGGATTCATCGACGCGCACACGCACCTCGATTTTTTCCTGCCCTGTCCCAGGCATCCCGAAGTGATGGAACGATGGGTCCGGCAGGGTGTGACGACCATCGTCGCCGGAAACTGCGGGTACAGCCCGGCGCCCATGCGCCCCGAAATCGAGGAAACCGTGGCGACGTACTGGAACTTCGCCTGCCCCAGGGAGGGGCTTGCGTTCGAGTGGTCCAGCATGGCCGAGTACTTTGACTGTCTGGAGAGGAAGGGGCTTGCATACAACGCGGCCATTTTCACGGGACACAACGTGCTTCGGCTCAATGCCATGGGGATGGAGGCCCGCCGGCCCAGCGAAGATGAAATGTCGGCGATGAAGAAGATGCTGAAGGAATCCATGGAGGCGGGCTCGACCGGCCTTTCTCTCGGTCTTTTTTACGTTCCCGGCTGCTTTTCCCGGACGGACGAAATTATGGAGCTCGCTTCCGTCCTTGCCGAGTTCAAGGCCCCCCTGGCCGTTCACACGCGGGGCCTGTCGGACACGTATGACAAAGCCGTCGAGGAAGTCATCCGTGTCGCGGAGAGCCATGCCATTCCACTCCAGGTTTCCCATCACATCGGCGGCATTCCGACGGGCCACATCGTCAACCCTTCGGAGTTCAAGTCCAGGATCGCTTTCATGATCGGAAAGATGCTGGGGGAGAATTTCTTCATCAAGACCCAGGTGAAAGGCATGCCGGCCAACGGCCGTGCCAACGAGCTCATCCGGCAGGCAAGGGACCGGGGAGTTGAGGTGGGACTCGATATGTTGCCGTGGCTGTGCGCTTTTACCAGCCTGCTGGGCATTCTGCCTCCGAAGCTGTTTGCCGGGGGGATGGCAAAGATGTTCGAGCAGCTCGGCGATCCCGATGTCCGCAAGAGGATCATCCAGGAGAAGAAGACCGTCGTGCCCCAGTGGCCCAACTGGGATCATGACTGGTGGGTGGACAACTACTTCAGCGGCGCTTTCCAGATAGGCGGCTTCAGGCTGGAAAAGAACCGCCGTTACGAAAACATGATGATTCAGGACATCGCAAGGGAACGGGGTACGGATCCGTACAACGCGGCTTTTGACCTGATCGTGGAGGAGAAGGGCAACGTTTTCTTCAACTACAGTATCGGCGATCAGACGATCAGCGACTGGATCGGGGCCTGGACCATATCCGATCCGCATTGCTCGATCATCACCGATGTCGTCGGCGTCGACTACAACCCGAATCCGGTGCCCTCCACCTATGGCTCCTTTACAAAGGTACTGGGCCAGTTTGCCCGGGACCGGAAATACATGAGCCAGGAGGAAGCGGTCCGGAAAATGACCTCTCTGCCCGCGGGACAGATGAAGCTCAAAGACAGGGGGGTTGTCAGGAAAGGCGCGTTTGCCGACATCACCGTCTTCGATCCGAAAACGGTGAACAACCGCGCCACGCTCAAGGACCCGAATCAGTATTCCGTGGGCATCGAGTATGTTCTCATCAACGGCAAACCGGCGCTGGAACGGGGCGCGTATGATGCCGGGGCCCTTGCCGGCGTCGTGATCAAGGGATGACGAACACGTAAAAGTCAAAACAGCGAAAAGCTCCACAGGCTGCGACGCCCTTCCTCCCTCCTCCCTGCGGCGTACCGTCAGTATGCCTCGTTCGAAGGGATTCCGTCCTCCTGCCTGTGGAGTTTTTTTGCATAGCCTTCCAGGGACGTCGCGGACGGACAGGGCAGAGGGGAATCCGTGTCCGTCTCGCGACGATCGATCACCGGCCCCGGTCCGCCCGTTTCACCGGAAGAAAACCATCCCGCCCGGCATTTCCGGAACGCCGCCCGATCGCTCCCCCCCGAGGGGCGCGGGACGCGAAAGGGACGACATATCGCACCGAGAGCTGTGTGTCGCCCCTTTTCCCCGTGCCCGCCGAAGAACCCTCTCTGAATTATCTTATGATATCGTGTTGTTACGTAAATAAAATTGGCGGAGATCATGGTATGTAAATTGCTAAATGATGAATAGAATCGTTCTTTGGCCAATGAATGAAGATTGATTTCCGGCAGCGGGCGGGCAAAACCGTGTTCTCAACCATCGGGCGAAACCAGGATGCCTGGACGCCTTTTTCAACGACACACGGTCGCCGTGATCTGAACGCCGGAAATTGCTCACTGAACGTTTGATGAAGTCGTAAAAAGGACAATTCAACACTTGTTCGAACGGCAAAGTAAAAAGCTCCNNTATGGACTTTTTACAAAGCCGTCAACGTTTGGTCTGGCGAGACTGCGGTTTCCATTCCCCTTTCCAAGGGCTGCCTGAAACCGCTGGCTATGCTGGAGAAAACTCATCGGAAGCAAGATACAGAGAGGAGAAAAATAAGAATGTTTCAAGGGTTGGGCGTTAATCACATTGGCATGGGAGTCAATGATTTCGGCAAAATGAAGGAGTTTTACGGAGAAACCCTGGCGTTCAATCAGCTCATGGCGGTTTTTCAGGATACCTGGAATCCGATGAGCGAGATGTTCCGGGGTACGTCGCATAAACTGGACGGGATCATGTTCAGCCAGGAAGCCGGCGGAGTCGTCGTGGAGCTGATCCGGATCGCCGTCCCGCTTCCGAAGGCGATCCGGAAATTCACGCGGTACGGGGATATCGGCGTGAACAAGCTGACGATCGCGGTTTCCGATATCGATCGTTTCGTCAAGGAGTATCGGGACAAGGTGAACTTCTGCTCCGAGCCGAAGTCCACGACGCTCCCGGGGTTGGGCGCGTATCGTTTCGTGTATGCCCGCGACCCGGAAGGAAACCTGATCGAGTTCATTTCCGGCGGGGCAGGGGACGGGATCTTCGGCGGCTGCCAGTGGATCGGCGTCAGCGTGACGAACCTCGATCGATCGAAAGCGTTTTATCAGGATCACTGCGGTTTCGACACGGTGGTTGTCGCGCCGCATGAGAATTTCACGGGTCTGGTGGACGAGGTTGCGGGAGCGAAGAACGCCCGGGTTCGGTCCTGCATCCTCGCGAACAGCAACGGCGGCGGCAGGCTGGAATTGTACGAGCTTGTGGAGCCGCGCGGGAGGTCCATTCCTTTCAACGCACGATGGGGGGATTTCGGCTGTCTGGAGGTGTGCCTGACCATCGATGACGTTTTTCATACGGCGAAGGAGCTTGGGGCGGCAGGGATCGAATTTCTGACGCACCCGACGCTCATGGATGCGGCGGAGGGAGAGGCGTGGTTCCTGTACGCGAAAGATCCCGACGGCATTCCGGTGGAGATGATCTCCATTAAGCCGCACTGAGAAGGTTGTCGCTCCCGGGACGGTTCACGGGCGGCGACAGCCGGGCAAGAGCAAGAGCTGACCGGAGCCGGGGCCCGGTGGACGAGCCGGGTCCCGGACAGCTCGATGAAAAGGTTGTTCGAACGGAAGAACCGGATGTTTTCACACAAAGATAACGCTGCAAGGATCACGGGTGCGGCATCGGGAACCGGCCCGGCGGCCGCCTCGGGTTTTTCGAAAGCCGGCACAGGGGAAATGCGGGCGCTTCGGGCAATCGCGATGTTGGATCCAACGTTTCGTCCGAGGGACGTAAAAAATTCGGTTTCATCTGAAAGGAGTGTCAGCTGATGAAAATGTCAAAGGACTTGATGGTTAAACTCTACAAAAACATGGTTCGCGTACGGGCGTTGGAGGAAAAAATCATAGAATGCCTTTTCGCCGGCAAGATCGCGACGTTTTACCACAGCGGAGCGGGGCAGGAAGCCCCCGGCGTCGCCCTGGGCGCGCTGCTGAATGATGACGATTACCTGTACTATCAGCATCGATCGCACGGGATCAACAAGTGCGTTCCCAAGGGCGTGGACCCGAAGCTGATCATTGCGGAACACTTCGGCCGGGCGACAGGCGGGGCGGGGGGCATCGCCGGATTTCACTACGCCAAGCCTGAACTGGGGATTTTCGGGTTTGCGGGGCTCGTCGCGGGCGAAATCACTCTGGCGACCGGCGCCGCCATTGCATGCCAGATGAACGGCAGGGGACAGGTGACCGTTTCCTGCTTCGGTGACGGGGCCACCGGGCGCGGCACCGTGCACGAATCCATGCTCATGGCGTCCGCATGGAAACTTCCTATCATATTCTTCTGCGAAAACAACATGATGGCACAATGGACCCATATCAAGCTGACCCACCCGAGGAAGGAGGATCTCTCCGAATTCGCTCATTACTACGGGATGCCTTCCGCCACGGTGGACGGCCAGGACGTCATCGCCGTGTATGAAGCCGTCAAGCCCGCCATCGAAAGGGCAAGGGCCGGGGAAGGCCCGAGCTTTCTGGAAATCAAGACGTTGCGGTACGCGGGTCATGTCGAGGGCCTTCCGGATTATTCCGTGGAACATCAGGGCGGCATGCGCACCCCTGAAGAAGTCGAGGAAATGAAAAAACGGGATCCTATCGCTTTGTATCAAGAGGTGTTGCTGAAAAAGAACGTCGCAACGGCGGAAGAAATAACGAAGATGAACGAAGAGGCGAAAGCGGAAATGGAAGAAGCGATGAGATTTGCCGAAGGAAGTCCCTGGCCGGCAAGACCCGATTTCGACAAGCTCCTTTACGCGGAATGAGATCATAAAAACAGGAGGCCTGAGATGAGAGAGATTCTGTATAACGCGGCGCTCAACGAGGCAATGCACGAGGAAATGTCTCGAGACGATAAAGTGTACTACATCGGGGAGGAATGTGCGGAAGACACGTGGGGAACGAGCACGGGCCTGTTCGAGAAGTTCGGGAAAGCAAGGGTCAAAAACACCGCGATCAGCGAGGCCGCCATTCTGGGCTCGTCCGTGGGGGCCGCCATGGCGGGCTATCGGCCGATCGTCAACCTCATGTTCGCCGATTTTTACGTATGCGGCGCGGACGAGGTGTTGAACAAGGCGGCCAAGTGGCGTTTTGCGAACGGCGGAAAGGTTACGATCCCGCTCGTCGTCCGGGCCCCCATAGGAGGCTATTCCGGGCTCGGTCCGGACCATTCCCAGTGCCTCGAGTCGCTGTTCATGAGGACCCCCGGTCTGAAGATCGCCATACCGGCCACGCCGTATGATGCGAAAGGGCTGCTGAAATCGGCGATCAGGGACAACAATCCCGTGATATTCCTCGAGCACAAGAATCTCATGGGTACCACGGGACCCGTGCCGGAGGAAGAGTACACGGTTCCGTTCGGCGTCGCCGACATCAAGAGGGCGGGAACCGACGTAACGGTGTTCGCCACGGGCTACATGGTGAAGCTGATGCTGGACGTGTCCCGGCACCTTCAGGAGGAAAAGGGGATCAGCACGGAGATCGTCGATCCGAGAACGCTCGAACCTCTCGATATGGAGACCGTGATCGCCTCGGTCAAAAAGACAAAGCATCTGGTGATCGTCGACGAGGATACGAAGCGCTGCGGCGTCGGCGCCGAGATCGCGATGCAGGTGATGGAAAACGCTTTCGATTACCTCGATGCCCCCGTCAAGAGGGTGCAGGCGGAGAATTATCCCATTGCGGCGTGCTCCATGGAGAAATACATCCTGCCCCAGCCGCAGGAGATGGCCGATGCCGTCATGGAGGTCCTGGGACGCTCCGACAGGCTCGATCTTACGGGAAAGGTCAAAACGGCGAGCATGGTGTAACGGAAACGATACGGCAGGTTCAGCGGATCGACTGCCGTCTTCGTATTTTTTTCACAGTGAGGGGATTTGCCTGAAATTCCCCTCACTGACGATGGTCCTGCGCGATACGGGCAGGGAGCGATCCTGTGTGTTGAACGTTCTGGAATGGAAGAGGAGTTGACATGGCGGTTCCAATTTATATCCCCAAATTAGGCATGACGATGTCGGAAGCGACGATTGTCGAATGGCACGCCGCGGAAGGCGCGTTTCTGGAAAAAGACGGCATCGCGCTGACGATAGAAACGGAGAAGGTAACCTGGAACATTCCGGCCGACGCGCCCGGATTTCTTCATATTCTGGTTGGAAAAGGGAAAATCGCCAAGGTCGGCGAGATCGTCGGTCAGATCGCGGAGACGAATGACGAGCTGCAGGCTCTCCAGCAAAAGGGACCGGCCGCCGCAGAGACGGTGAGCGGGCCCCCCAAAACGGAGACCGGGCGGGCGGAGGCCGGGACGGGCGCGGCGGATTCCTCGAAGCCGCAGAAAGCCGCTCCCGCGAGTCCCGCCGCGAAAAGCATGGCGAAAAAACTTGGAATCGATCTTTCGCTGGTGACCGGCTCGGGTCCCAACGGAAGAATCACCGAACAGGACATCGTAAAATATAACGAAAACAAAAGTGAGACCAGGATCACGCCCCTGGCGAAGGCGATCGCCTCGGACAAGGGGGTGGACATAAGCGGGATCAAAGGAACGGGGGACCGCGGGAAGGTTACGAGCGACGACGTCAGGAAGGCGGCCGAACCGCCGAAGCAGGACGGGGCGCCCTCGTCGGGGATCACCGTCATCCCCGTGACCGGCATGAGGAAGCTGATCGCCGGCGGCATGTACGAAAGCATCCAGAAGACGGCGCAGTTGTCCGTGTTCAACGAGGTCGATGTGACGGGAATGCTGGAATTTCATCAGCAGATCCGGGAAAAGTACAAAAACACGGAAGACGCGCGCGTGACCCACACCGACATCATGGTCATGGCGACCTGCCGCGCCCTGAAGCGTTTCCCGATCATGAATTCGACCTTCACCAACGACGAGATTCTCCTTTACGACTGGGTCAATATGGGCATTGCCGTTTCCGTATCGGAAGGTCTTATCGTTCCGACGCTCAAAAATGCCGACAGGAAGAGCCTTTTGGAGATCGCCCGTGAGCGAAAGGCGCTGGTGGAAAAAGCGCGCGACGGGAAACTGCTGGTGGATGACGTCGTCGGAGGAACGTTCACCATTTCGAATTTCAGCATGTACAACGCCGACGGGGCGACCCCCATATTGAGAAGACCGGAAAGCGGCATTCTCGCCTTCGGCGGGATCAAGAAGAAGCCGGCGGTGTACCGGGACGCCCTCGCGATTCGTTCCATGATGGTCGTCAGCCTGACCTTCGACCATCAGGTGACGGACGGCGCCGAGGCGACGCAGTTCCTGAAGGCCGTGTGCGATTATCTGGAGAATCCCTCCCTCATGGTGCTGTGATTCACGGTGGGAGGCGCTGGCGCTTCATAGATCGATCGGGTGCGTCTGCGCATGGACGCGGCGGGTGATCCGGTGGCGGCAATATCGAAAAGCATCAACGTAATGGACTGGGGACTCCTCGGATACGGGGAGTCCGTCCGCCGGCAGCTGCGGCTGGTGGAAGAGAGATGCAGCGGCGCCGCGGGCGACAGTCTGATTCTGGTCGAACATCCTCTTGCGGTGACCCTGGGCCGCAGCGGGGGACAATGCGATCTTCTCATGCCGGAAACGTATTTTCACCGGGAGGGGATCGAACTTCACGCCGTGAGCCGCGGCGGCAAGGCCACTTTTCACGAGCCGGGTCAGCTTGTGGTCTATCCGATTGTGAGGCTGAGAGACAACGACATCAAGCGTTTCGTTCTCACGTTGCTCGAATCGGCAGCCGCGGTTTTTCAGGCGTACGGCCTTCCCTCGGAGTTCAAGGAGGGCAGGCCCGGTGTATGGGTCAGGTCTCGAAAGATAGCGAGCATCGGTCTTTGCGTCACAGAAGGGGTTACGTATCACGGCCTGTCCATGAACGTGAACAACGATCTGCAGGGATCCCGGTTGATCGTGCCCTGCGGGCACGCCGGGGAAGTATTCACTTCGATGGCCAAGGAACTGGGTGCATCCGTCAACATGGACGCGGTCAAGAAAATATTTATCGGGGAATTCAAAAAGCGTTTTCGGTACGGGGATGAACGGGGACAGATCACCGATTGAGATGAAGCATCCCGACTGGCTGGTTCGGCGCTATGACTCCGATCCGAACGTCGGCCGGATGGAGACCTATCTCGACGGGCTGGCATTGGAGACGGTGTGCCGGAGCGCGCATTGTCCCAACATCGCGGAATGTTATGGACGGGGTGTGGCCACGTTCATGATCCTGGGCGCAAGATGCACGAGGCGCTGCAGGTTCTGCGCGGTGGAAAAGGGCGCACCCGGGGAACCGGATTCGGATGAGCCCAAACGGGTCGCCCGGGCGGCGCAATCGCTGCGCCTGAAGCATGTCGTCATCACATCCGTGACCAGGGACGATCTCCCGGATGGGGGCGCCAGCCATTTCGTGCGGACCGTCGAATGCGTTCGGGAGCGATGCGGCGGCGTAACGGTGGAGATACTGATTCCCGACTTCAAGGGTTCCCTGTCGGCACTGCAGGAAGTGTGCGCCGTTCAACCGGACATCTTGAATCACAACGTGGAGACGGTGGAAAGTCTCTATGAAACGATACGGCCGCAGGCGGAATATTCGCGGTCGCTCGGAGTCCTCGAGTATGCGTCGATGATCGGATTGAAGGTGAAATCGGGTCTGATGCTCGGGCTGGGCGAGACGCGGGAGGAAATCATCAGGACGCTGACGGATCTGAAGCGGGCGGGGTGCAGCTATCTGACCCTGGGCCAATACCTGGCGCCTTCGAAGGATCACGCCCCCGTCGCGCGGTATGTGTCACCGGAAGAGTTCGGCGAGTTGGGAAGCATCGCGAGGGAACTCGGGATCGGAGAAGTCATGGCGGGTCCTCTCGTCAGAAGTTCGTACAAGGCGGACATGCGATACGACGCTCTTCGCTGACGGGACCCCCGTGACGGAAGGAAAACCGTTTTCCATGAAAACGGCGGCGACTGTCGGCGGTTGCGTGGAAGAACCATTCATGAAGATGAGAAATACTTGGAGAAGATGATGACACAAAAAAAGCGAATCACGATAATCGGCGGCGGGGTCGGCGGGTATCCCGCCGCGATCCGGGCCGCCCGAATGGGCGCCGAAGTCGTCCTGATCGAGAAAAAAGCGCTCGGCGGGACCTGTCTGAATCGGGGTTGCATTCCGACCAAAGCACTGCTTCAGTCCGCGGATGTCCTCCGTACGATCAGGGAATCCGATGTTTTCGGGATCAAATGCGCTGAGGCGGCGGTGGATTTCAGCGCGATCATGGGGCGCAAGAACGCCGTTGTCGCTCAGCTGTCAAGGGGCGTCCAGGGTCTGCTTGCCGCGAAAAAAGTCGAGGTGATCCAGGGTACGGCGGCACTGCGCGGTCCCGGGACCGTGGTCATCGAAGAAACGGGCAGGCAGATCTCGTCCGATGATGTCCTGATCGCCACGGGATCGACATCGATGGCCATTCCGATCGAAGGCATCGACGGGCCCGATGTCATGAACAGCACCCGGTTCCTCGAAATGGAGCGTCTCCCGAAGAGCGTCGTCATCATCGGCGGGGGCGTCATCGGGGTCGAATTCGGCCAGTTTCTCAACGCCATGGGGACAAAGGTCACCATTATAGAATTGACGCCCGGGCTCCTGCCGGGATCGGACAGGCAGATTGCGGCACTGCTGGAGAACATGCTGGTCCGTTCCGGGATCGAGGTTGCCACCGGCGCGGCGGCGAAGCGGATCGATCATCGGGAGACCGGGAACACGGTGGTCTATTCCGTGAACGATGAGGAAAAAGCGGTGACCGCGGAAAAGATTCTCCTCACCGTGGGAAGGAAACCGGATCTTTCCCTGTTGGGCGACGGCAAGCTCGGCATCAAATGTGAAAAAGGCCGCATTGTCGTCGACGGGTACATGCAGACCAGCGTCCCCGGAGTCTATGCGGCGGGCGACGTCGTCGGGGGCGCCATGCTTGCGCACGTCGCCACGGCCGAGGGCGAGTGCGCGGTGGAGAACATGCTCGGGGAAAGGATCAGGATGGATTACCGCGCGGTGCCTTCCTGCATCTACACGTCGCCGGAAGTGGCGTCCGTGGGTTTGACGGAGGAGAAGGCAAAGGAGTCGCACGAAATCCGGACAGGCACATTTCCCCTGCGGGCCAATGGAAAGGCGCTCATCCTGAACGAAACGGACGGGATGGTGAAGATTGTCAGCGATAAGAAATACGGGGAGATTCTGGGAGTCCATATCATCGGGCCGCACGCCACGGACATGATTTCGGAAGCCGTTCTGGGAATCAATCTGGAAGCGACGGTGAAAGAACTGGCCCGTGCGATCCATCCGCATCCGACGCTGTCCGAGGCGATGATGGAAGCGGCCCTGACGCTGTCGGGCGGAGCGATCCATATGCCGTGATTTTGTTTCATGCATGAAGGAGGAACAAATCATCCGGATCTGCGCCATGATCCGGTTCCGGGTCGGACCCGCCTTCCCCTCGGCGACCCGGACCGGATCAAGGGCCGGAAATCAGTGAAAACCATGCGCCCGGGTCCGTTCAGCCCGATTACGGGCTTCCCGGGCGTCATGGGGCTTTCCCCCAATGACGGGATCACTGCCGGCCCCCTGAACAAAAAGCCGGTGCCTTTCCGGGTTCATCTCCCGGTCCGTCACGGGTACACACCGGCCCGGCATGCAGATCCGGAGATCCTCCTTTACCGGGACGCCGGCGGACGCGCCGGCGAAAAGGGGTGTTTTTCATCGTGATGCAGCATGGGTTGTTCGATCCCCGACCGCGGTCGACCGGTATACCGATGATGCCGGGGAAACCGCTGGAAATGCCGTAGATATGCCGGATCCGGAAAGAAGAAACGATGATGTTCGATGGAGCGAAGGGATCGGTAATGGCGGGAGCGTTTAACAGGATCATTTTCATCGAAGATAACCGCAACGAGCATGCGAGGCCGGTGGTGTCCGCAGGCATGGCGCATCGGCGGAGCATCTCTCAAAGGAGGTGTCAGGCATGAGTCAACCGGAAACATTCATGAAATCACTGAAAGGAAAGGTTGCCGTCGTCACCGGAGCGGGACGTCCCAAGGGAATCGGCCGCGCATCCGCACTGCGGCTTGCCGAACATGGTGCAAACGTCGTCGTGACCGATATTTGCCGCAAGTATGAAGGCGACCTTGCCGCCTACGGCGTCGGCGACGACTGGGCGCAGCTGCAGGGCGTCGTGCGGGAGATCGAGGCAAGGGGTTCCCGCGGATTGGCCTGCCAGGTGGACGTTACGAAGCGCAGCGAGATCGCCGCATGCGTCGATGAGACCATGGCGGCGTTCGGCCGCATCGATATTCTGATGAACAATGCGGGCACGGCCGTCGGCGTGGGTCCTTTCCTGGAAATGAGCCAGAAACAATGGGACCTGAGCTTGAACGTCAACGTTACCGGCATGTTCAACTTCTGCCAGTCGGTCATTCCCCGGATGATCGACGGCGGCGCCGGCGTTATCGTCAATACCGCGTCTCTGGCGGGACTCGGCGCGGGCGAGTTGATGTGCGGCTACGTCACGTCGAAATTCGCGGTGGTCGGCTTGACGAAAGCGATCGCGGCGGAGTTCGGCATCTACGGCATCCGCTGCAACGCCATCTGTCCGGGCATGGTGGACACGGACATGGGTGACAGCGAGTACGAGTTCATCTCGCAGATGGAAGGTATTTCAATCGAAGAAGCACGGCAGCGCGCCGCTGAGAAAATCGCCCTGCGCCGCCAGTGCAAACCGGAGGAAGTCGCGGACGTCGTCGCGTACCTGTGCAGTCCCGCCGCCAGTTATATCACGGGCGTGGCGATGCCCGTCGCGGGCGGCATGGCGCAGGGGCTTTAGAAGGGAACGGAGACGGAACAATCCACTCCAACGGCGAAATCTCGGAGAAAGAGGGGAAGGGCGGTCAGGCCCGAACATACTTTGGTTCAATACAGGAAAGGAGTCTGAAGATGCTGAAAACGGAAAAGAACAGGGAATTGACCGAGAAGTTCAACGCGTTGTATCCGGGTGGACACACGAACCTGAGGGTTTCTCTGGAAGCCACCCAGCACAGGGTATTCATCGTCCGCGCCGAAGGAAGCCGTATCTGGGACGTGGACGGAAACGAATACATCGATTATCAGGGAGGGCTTGGCCCGAACATCCTGGGACACCGGCATCCCGAATATGTCAAGGCGCTCAAGGACCTGCTGGACACGTCCTCGCCGTGCCTGGGATCGGGTTTGTTTCACACCCCCGATGACATCGAGGTTGCGGAGAAACTGGTAAAGCACGTCCCCTGTGCCGAACGGGTGAAGTTCTGCCTGTCGGGGAGCGAAGCCGTCCAGCTGGCCATCCGGCTGGCCCGCGGCTACACGGGCCGGCCTCATTTCATTCGGTTCGGCGGCCACTACCACGGGTGGTTCGATAATATCGTCGGCGGCATGGTGGATCCGAACCCGAAAGGGAAGCCGTATCCGTTTTACGACCCCGACGCGGACCCCATGACGGACCCCTTCTTCACCAAGGGCAGGGCGCCGGCGACGGACAAGGAATCGTTCCTCCTGCCCTGGAACGACGCGGACGTTCTCGAGGATACCCTCAAGAAATACGGGGACGAAGTGGCGTTGATCCATTTTGAAGCCCTGGTCGTCAATCACGGGGCCATGGAACCCCGACCCGGATTTCTCCAGAAAGTCAGGGAACTTTGCACGAAATACGGCATCGTCATGAGCATCGACGAGGTCATCACGGGATTCAGGACGGGGATCGGCGGCGCCCAGGGCCACTACGGGGTGACCCCGGACCTTGCGACCTTCGGGAAGGCGATGGCGGGAGGCCTGCCGTTCTCCGCGGTGGTGGGCAAGGCCGAGATCATGGAACAGCTCAGGGACCGGTCGGTGCTGGGGCCCGGTACGTTCAACGGAAATCCCCTCGGCATGCGGGCGGTTCTGGCCACTCTCAAAATTCTTGAAAAAGACAACGGCGCCGTGTACGCCAAGATGGAAAAGGTGCAGAAGCGGCTGACCGACGGTTTGAGCGCCATTGCGAAGAAATACGGCATCCCCCTGCGCATCCAGGGTGCCCGCGGGCTGTTCTACACGGCCTTCGGCCTGGACAGCGACAAGGTCGTGTACACCGAAGAGGATATGGCGAACATGGATGCGGGGAAAATGATCCAGTTCTGGGCGGCCCTCAAACAGGAAGGGATCAGCGCGCTGCTCGGGGGCAGATGGTACATGTCCATTGCCCACACGGACGAGGATGTGACGAGAACCCTGGAGGCGGCGGATAAAGTGATGGCGACATTGTAGGGAAGGGCCGGCCGTGGCGGTGGCGCCGGCGGACATTTTTTTTCATTACGCTGATGAGTGAGGCTTTTATGTCGTTTGGATACATGGGGAAGATCCTGCTGGTCGATCTGGGCTCCGGCGAGTTGAAGGAACGGAGCGTTCCCGATGAGGTGTACGAGAAGTACCTCTCCGGCATGGGATTGGCGGCCCGTCTTCTTTACGATATGATTCCGGCCGGCGCCGATCCCCTGGGCCCTGACAATGTTCTCGGTTTCGTGTCAGGCCTGCTCACCGGGACGGGAAGCCTTTTCACCGGAAGATGGATGGTGACGGGGAAGTCGCCGCTGACCGGAACGTGGGGAGATGCCAACTGCGGCGGTTTTTTCTCGCCCGCCATCAAACGTTGCGGCTATGACGGCATTTTCTTCAAGGGTATCGGCAAATCCCCGGTCTATCTGTATGCAAACGGCATAAAGGCCGAACTGAGGGATGCAAGCCACCTGTGGGGAAAAGACACGGTGGAGGCGGAGCAGTCGCTCATCGCCGAGGCATCCCCCACGGCGCACGTGGCCCTCATCGGTCCGGCCGGCGAAAGGCTCTCGCTCATATCCGGCGTCAGCACGGACAGGGGCCGGATGGCTGCACGATCGGGCCTCGGCGCGGTCATGGGTTCGAAGCGCCTCAAGGCGGTGGTCCTCGACGGAAAGAAGCGCATCAGGGTTCACGACCCGGGGGCCATGCGGACGTTGACCAAAAAATGCAACGGAAGCGTTCCTCCCTCCATTCCCATATCGGGGGGGATGAACGCCATGATGGGAATCCTGCTGAGGGTCCTTCCCACGGCCATGGCGATGGACGGCAGGCTCGTTCTGAGCATGTACCGCAAATGGGGAACCACGGCGCTCAATCAGATGTCCATCGAATGGGGGGATTCCCCCATCAAGAACTGGGCGGGAGACAACGAGGATTTCGGCCTCGGGCGTTCCGCCCAGGTAAATCCGGACGAGATCCGGAAACGTGAAAAAATCAAGTACCACTGCTACTCCTGCCCGCTCGGATGCGGGGGGATCTGCACCATGGAAGGGAAGTACCGGGAGACCCATAAACCGGAATATGAAAGCGTACTGGCTCTGGGCGGCCTGTGTCTGAACGAGGACGCCCGGAGCATCTTCTATCTGAACGAACTGCTCAACCGTGCCGGCATGGACACCATCTCGGCGGGAGCGACGGCCGCTTTTGCCATCGAATGCTACGAGAACGGGATCCTTACCCGTGAGGACACCGGCGGATTGGAGCTCGCCTGGGGCAACACCGGGGCGATGGTTGCGCTCATCGAAAAGATGGTGGCACGGGAAGGCATCGGGGACGTGCTGGCCGACGGGTCGAAGATCGCCGCGGCCAGGATCGGGCGGGGCGCGGAACGGTATCTCGTCCACGCCGGCGGGCAGGAACCCGCCATGCACGACGGCAGGAGCGATCCCGGCTATGCCGTGCATTACAGCGTGGAGCCGACGCCGGGCCGCCATACCCTCGGATCGTGGGTCTACTACGAGATGTGGCAGCTGTGGAAAACCGTGAAAGGGCTTCCGAAACCGGCCCTGTTTTATTTCAAGGGCTCCAAGTACAAGGCGGACGGGGAGAAGGCGCGCATCGCCGCCGTCAACAGCAAATTCATGAACGTGGTCAACGGAAGCGGCATGTGCATGTTCGGCTCTTTTCTCGGCGCGGGGAGGATTCCCACGTTCGCATGGCTCAACGCGGCCACCGGATGGAACAGGACTCCGGCCGAGTATCTGGAAATCGGGGAGCGCATTCAGACGCTCAAGCAGGCATTCAATGTGAAGCACGGGATCGAGCCCCTCGCATTGCGCCTTTCCGCACGCGCCCTGGGCCTGCCGCCTCAACCCAAGGGTGCCAACAAGGGCCGCACCGTGGATATCGAGAAACTCACGCGGCAATACTGGATGGAATTCGGCTGGGACCCTGAAACGGGAAAACCGACCGGGGAGTGCATGAGTAAATGGGGCCTCGAATCGAGGTGACCTTTTGAGGGTGATGCGCGTATGCCATACCGAATAACGGAAAACTGCAACGGATGCGGGGCCTGCAAGCGGACCTGTCCGGCCGGTGCGATTTCGGGTGAGAGGAAGACCGTCCACGCGGTCGATGACGATGCCTGCATCGAATGCGGCGCCTGCGGCAGGGTGTGTCCCCGGGGTTCCGTGCTGGATCGGAACCATGACGTCTGTGTCATGGTGAAACGCTCTGAATGGCCCAGGCCGGACGTGTCCCTCAAGTCGTGCACGGCCTGCGGCATCTGCGTCGAGGCCTGCCCCGTCGGCTGTCTTGTCATGGCCGAGACACCCAGAAAGGGCGGGGTGGACGCCTGGCCTTACCTGAAAGACGAGAAGGCCTGCATCGGATGCGGCTTCTGCGGCGAGGAATGTCCGGCCGAGGCCATCGTGATGCGAAAACCCGAAAAAGAGGAGAAAACGGCGGCCTGAACGTCCGCGCCGCAAAGGCGGGTTCACGTCGAAGGGGATAACCCATCATGCGGAAAGCATGCGCCAGGGCGAAGGCCTCCGTCCTGTTTCATCAGCGAGGTCTTTCCCGCCTTGCGTGTCATGGCACCGCGTTTCATCGACGGCGACTGTGAAGGCGATCCCGTTGTCGCAGACGCCGTGAATCTCCTGCAAATTCCCGGTTTCAATTGAAAAGAAACAGGCGGAAAAACCGCCGGGGGATCATTTTTTTCTTGACAGGCGATGAGCGCTGCAATATAGGATCAAAAAGGTCTTATATGGATATTATGGGATGCTTCATATAACAAGACGAGGGGATTACGCAATTCGCGGCATGGTTTATCTGGCCGGTCAGCCGGCGGATAAAGTGACCCTGCTCGGTGACATGGCCGCGGCCGTCGAAGCCTCTCCGGCGATTCTGGCGAAGATCTTTCAACATCTGAGCAAGGTGGGACTGGTCAGTTCCTATCGCGGCACGGGCGGCGGTTTCGTACTGGGACGTCCGGCGGAAGCGATTACGCTCCTGGAGATCGTGGAGGCCGTGGAAGGGCCGATCATCCTGAACCGATGCCTCATTGCCAAGGGAACGTGCGGCCGCGATTCCTTCTGCCCCGTTCATCCCGTGTGGGGCCGCGTCCAGGAGAAGATGCGGTCCATGCTGGGGGAGTACACGTTGAAGGACCTGGCCGGCAAATAATTTTTTTGCGTTATATTGGACCATTCAGGTCCTATTGGTGTTGTTGAATGAAGGTCCGTGCATCCATCCGCATGAAGAGAGGAGGTAACCAATGGACGTGCTGACGCTCAGCCGGTTGCAGTTTGCCGTTACCAGCATGTTTCACTTCGTCTTTGTTCCCCTCACCCTGGGCCTTTCCATCCTCACAGCCTATTTCGAGACCCGTTACGTCACGACGGGCGATGAGACATGGCTGCGGATGGCCAAGTTCTGGGGCAGGCTCTTTCTCATCAACTTCGCCCTCGGCGTGGTGACGGGGATTACGCTGGAGTTTCAGTTCGGTATGAACTGGGCGGAATACTCTAAGTACGTGGGGGATATCTTCGGCGCTCCCCTGGCCATCGAAGCCACGATGGCCTTCTTTCTGGAGTCGGTCTTCATCGGGGTGTGGATCTTCGGCTGGAACAGGGTTTCCAGGAAAATGCATGCCGCGGCCATGTGGATTGTCGCCGTGGCGACGAATCTGTCCGCGCTGTGGATTCTTCTGGCCAACGGCTGGATGCAGCAGCCCGTGGGCTATCATCTGGTGCAAAACGCCGCCGGGCAGGTCCGGGCCGAGATGATCGATTTCGCCGCCCTCCTGCTGAACCCCTACGGTCTCATCAAATTCGCCCATACCGTGACATCCGGCTATGTCGTGGCCGCGTTCTTCATCATGGGCATCTCCGCCTGGCACCTCCTGAGAAAAAACGAGACGGCCTTCTTCAGGCGCTCTTTCCGGGCGGCCGCCGTCTTCGGGTTTGTCTCCTGCCTCCTCGTCGTCCTGACGGGCGACTTTCATGCCGTGGAGATCGCCAAAGTCCAGCCGACGAAATTCGCGGCCATGGAGTCGGTCTGGGAAACGCAGCAGGGAGCGCCGATGCATCTCATCCTGGTGCCCGACGAGGGGGGCGAGAAGAACAGCATCGAGCTTCTGTCCCTTCCCAGGATGGTCAGTCTCCTCGCCTATCACGACGCCGACGCGGTGGTGAGGGGGCTCAGGGACTTCCCGAAGGAGCTCCGGCCGCCGGTGACGGCGACTTTTTTCAGTTTCCGGATCATGGTGGCCCTGGGTTTCCTGATGATCCTTGTCACGCTTGCCGGGATCTACCTCTCCGGCAGAAGGGATTTTGAGGATCGCCGCCTCTTTCTGACGGTCGCCCTCTTCTCCATCCCGGCGCCGTACATCGCCGGGCAGCTCGGCTGGGTCGTGGCGGAGCTGGGACGCCAGCCCTGGATCGTCTACGGTGTTCTCAAGACGGCGGACGCCGTTTCAAAATCCATTGACACCATCCAGGTCGCCGGGTCGTTGATCGGCCTGACCATTCTCTACGGGGGGCTTGCCGCCGTGGATTTCTACCTCCTCTTCAAGTACGGCCGGAAAGGACCGGAGGAGAGCGGAATTCCCGAAGTCGCCCCAGTACTGACGCAAAGGAGATAAGGTCATGAAACTGCAGATCACGTGGTTCGTTCTCTGGGCGGTTTTATGGGCGGTCTATTTCATGCTTGACGGCTTTGTCCTGGGAACGGGGATGCTCTCGGGGTTCCTGGGGAAAAATGAGACGGAGAAAAGAATGCTCCTGCGGTCCGTGGGACCCGTCTGGAACGGCAACGAGGTCTGGCTCCTGACGGCGGGCGGGGCGACCTTTGCCGCCTTTCCCACGACGTACGCCCTCATGTTCAGCTACCTTTACACCGCCCTTTTGCTGCTTCTCGTCGCCTTGATCATTCGGGGTGTGGCCGTTGAGTTCCGGGAAAAGGCGGATATGTTGGCCTGGAAATCGACCTGCGACAAAGCCATTGTCCTTTCGAGTTTCATCCCCGCCCTGCTTTTCGGCGTCGCCTTCGGAAACATCTTTTCCGGACTGCCCATGGATCAGAACGGGTATCATGGGTCCCTCTTCTCGCTGCTCAATCCTTACGGGCTGCTGACGGGGGTCCTGTTCGTCCTGATGTTCGCCGTACACGGCGCACTCTATGACGCGGTCAAGACGGGGGGGAATTTGAGCAGGCGGGCCGGTAAGACGGCGGGGCTTCTCTGGTTTCCCCTCCTGGCGGTGGCGGTCATTTTCCTGGGTTATACCCATTTCGCGACCAGGCTGTACGACAACTATCTCGCCTCGCCCGTCCTCCTGCCCATCCCTGCCGTTGCGGTGGGGTCCCTTCTGGGAATCAGATACTTCATAGCCAGGGGCGCCATGCTCAGGGCCTTTGCGGCTTCGTGCCTTGTCATCCTCTTTGTCACCTTCACGGGCGTTGCCGGCCTTTTCCCCAACCTGATCCCGTCCAGCATCGATCCGGCCTTCAGCCTGACGATCTACAATTCATCGTCCAGTCCCTATACCCTGGCCATCATGACCGTTGTGGCCCTGATCTTTGTCCCCATCGTCATCGGCTACAAAATCTGGGTGTATCGAATATTCCGGAACAGGATCGAGGAAAAGGACGTTCTTTCTGAATCGGAAGCTTATGGAGCTTAGCATTGCCTATCCCAAGGAAAAGGAGATTGATTCACGATGAAAAAATTTGTTTGCGGAATCTGTGGTTACGTTCACGAAGGAACCGAAGCGCCCGAAAAGTGCCCGCAGTGCGGTGCCGCAGGCGGTAAATTCAGTGTAGGAAAGGAAGGGGAACCGGTCTGGGCCGATGAACATAGAATAGGGATCGCGGACGATATGGATCCCATGATCGTGGAAGGGCTCCGGGCCAACTTCACGGGTGAGTGCATGGAAGTGGGCATGTATCTCGCCATGAGCCGCCAGGCCGACCGGGAAGGTCATCCCGAGGTCGCCGAGGCATACAGGCGCATTGCTTTTGAGGAAGCCGACCACGCGGCCCGCTTCGCCGAAATCCTTGGCGAGGTCGTCGCCGCCGATACGAAGAAAAACCTGCAGATGCGGGTCGATGCGGAATTCGGGGCCTGCAAGGGTAAGAAGGACCTGGCCGTTTTGGCCAAGAAGCTGGGGTATGACGCCGTCCATGACGCGGTACACGAAATGTGCAGGGACGAAGCGAGGCACGGCCGGGCGTTCCAGGGCATCCTGAAACGCACCTTCGGGTGATTGTCGGCCCGTCATTTCAATGCAACGGGCATCCGGGACGGGGGCCGCTTTTCAGACACGTCCGGCTTTTTCAGGGAGAAGGTCGAGGCTGAAGCACGGAGGCCGGGCGGCCTGTGTGCGCATGCGGGGATGCCCGGGATCGTGCATGGCATATAGTTTCCTGCGACATCTCAATCGGAGCCGCCCCTCGCGGTTGCCGCGCGTTCCTTCAAAAAAGCGTTCAGTCCGTCGATGAACGCGTCCGGATCGGGCACTTTCCTGATCTCCAGAAGCCTGCCGAGGGTCTGGGGAAAGGCGCCCGAGCAGGTGACGGGGGAAAGTCCGTTCCGGATGAAATAGCTCACGATCCCGGGAATCTTCACGATATCTTCGACCTGGGTGTCTCGAGTGATCATGCCCGTGCTCCTTCCGGGTGTTGCTTCACCCTTTCCTCCCGGACCGGGACGCGATGGTTACGCCGCGTCCCGGTCGGTGGAGGTCCTTTGGCCGGATTTCAGTACAATCCCAGCTTGCTGTCGGTGAGGTTTATGAAGATGTTCTTCATCTGGGTATAGTGATCGAGGATCACCTTGTGGGTTTCCCGGCCGATGCCGGACTTCTTGTAGCCGCCGAAGGGGGTGTGGGCGGGCAGGTTGTTGTATTGATTGACCCACATTCTGCCGGTCTCGATCGCTCGGGCCACCCGGAAGGCCCGGTTGATGTCCTTCGTCCAGACGGCGCCGCCGAGGCCGTACTCGCTGTCATTGGCCATGGCGATGACCTCGTCCTCGGTCTTGAACTTGATCACGGCCGCCACCGGTCCGAAGATCTCTTCCCGGGCGACCCGCATCCCGTTGTCGACGTCGGCCAGCAGCGTGGGCTGCATGAAAGCGCCCTTCTCCAGACCGTTCCCGGTCGCCCGCGCACCGCCGGCGGCCACCCTGGCCCCTTCCTCCCTGCCGACTTCCACGTAGGCCAGGATCTTCTCCAGCTGCACTTCGTTGATCTGGGGGCCCATCTGGGTGTCCTGCTCCCAGGGCATGCCCACCTTGACTTTCCTGAAGGCCGCCACGGCGTCTTTCAGAAACCTGTCATAGATGTCCTCGTGCACGAATACGCGGGAACCGGCACAGCAGACCTGTCCCTGGTTGAAGAGAATCCCGATCTGGAGACCTTCCAGCGCCTTCTCCCAGGGCGCATCGGGGAAATAGATGTTGGCCGATTTCCCGCCCAGCTCCAGGGTGGCGGGGATCAGCTTCCTGGCGGCGGCCAGGGCTATTTCGTAACCGACCTCGGTGGAACCGGTAAAGGCCAGCTTGCGGAAGCCGTCGTGATTCAAGACGTACTGGCCCGCGCCGGAGCCGCTGCCGGTGATCACGTTCATGACGCCCGGAGGCAGCATCTCGTTCATGAGCCTGGCCATTTCCAGGAGACTGAGCGAGGTGGTGCTGGACGGCTTGATCACGGTGCAGCAGCCGGCGGCCAGAACGGGAGCGAGCTTCCAGGCGGCCATCGCGATGGGAAAGTTCCACGGGATGATCTGGCCGACAACCCCGATCGGTTCACGGAGAATGATGCTCAGGTTGTTGTCGTCGATCATCACCGCTTCGCCCTCTTCGGCCCTGATGACGCCGGCGAAGTAGCGGAAGTGGTCGATGGTGAGGAGAAGGTCGACCGCCGTGGTCTCCCGGATCGGTTTGCCGTTATCCAGGGACTCGATCATGGCCAGCTTGGCGAGGTTGGCTTCGATGACGTCGGCGATTTTCAGCAGAATGCCCGAACGTTCCACGGGGCTGATTCTCTTCCAGGAATCGAAGGCCTTCCAGGCGGCCTTGACGGCCGTGTCGACATCTTTTTCGGTGGCGTCGGGGAAACGGGCGAGAAACGCTCCATTGGCCGGGCAGTAGGATTCGCAGGTTTTGCCGTCACCGGCGTCCACCCACTTGCCGTCGATCAACATCTTATAGTTTTCATCCATCGGTCTTGGCATTTTCATTTTTTTACCCTCCGTAATCGTTGAGTTGGCGTGGCACGATGATGAACCTCGGTCTGTACCTCAGGCGACCTCCTCACCTCCTTTTCGCGCACGGTGGTTTCCCGCCGCGAACCGTCACAAATCACGACAATCTCGAGAATGCCTTGTACCGGAAACGATCGGCACAGCGATTTCAATCGTTGCGCAACGAGCTGCCTTGCAATGGAGAACCTCCATGAAATCCCTGACGATTTCCGATGCGGAAGAAGTGGTGCCGGTGATCCAGGCTGAAATTCGGAGGTCCGAAGCGTTCCATTGCGACCGTCGTCCGCATTTCATCCGGTTTGGCGGGAAATGACCCGGGATCCTATGACCCCGACGTTTGCAGCACCCTGCAACCCTGTCCTGCATACCATCGAGCACGTCCGGGAACGGACGGGTCGGATGGCTTGGCACAACTGGTATTTTTCGATCGTCGACGCGGTCGTTTCTTCCGTCGAGAATGTCTTCGATCCGCCGCATCCGCATCGCGGCGGTCATATGGTGAAACGACTATGCGCAAAATTTATTACTTCATTTTCAGTAACTGGCTGTTTTGGATATATATAGTAAAAAGAGTGTTATGTCAAATAAAACATAACAGAAGGGGGCGGGCCTGGTGACGGTGGATGGATTTCCGCTGCGGTTATTATGCCGAAATGCTTTCCGTTTTCGAGGCGTTGCCCTTCTTCCCCCGACCCTTTGGCGTACCATCCGTACGCCTCGGTCAGCGGGATTCGGGCGCCTTGCCTCCGGAGCTTTTTCCTTTGCCGTTCGAAAAAGTGTTGATTTGCCTTTTTACGATTGCGTCAATCGTGCGTCATATGGAAAAGGCCGCTTCCCTGAAGACCGGCCGGCATTGCGGGACGGGACCTCCGACTTTTTCCGTCAGGGCTTCCGGGCTTCGAGTTCCCGGATGGCCGCGGCGATCTCGGCGCTCAACCGTCCGAGCGCCCGGCTGTGCGCCGCGACCAGGGCGTCGTAGCCGTCCTGCGCCGGTTCGTCGATCGTCGTCCGGCCCTGGCGGACCTGTCCCTGACTCGCTGAACTCACTTTCCACACCGCGTCGAGGATCGCCGATTTTCCCGGTTCCGAGTCGAAGCGCAGGATGTCGATCGCCGCTCGATAGGACGCGTCGTCGGCCGCCGACTTCGGAAACAGGGTGATCCGCGTCGTTCCGAGCATGGCCATGAGGTTCTCCGCAATGACCCGCCCGATATCGTCCTTGAGCGGCGAGGCCCAGCGGTCGAAATTGTCGATGAAGACCGTGTTCGGGCCGGTGCGGACGACGATCTGCGGCCTGTCGACGACTGCGGGCACCGTCACGGGACCGACCGAAACGGAGCAGTTCGCCTGCGGGGTCCCGGCCGGCAAGGAAGCGGGGCTCAGCGTGTAAAAGCGGGATGGAGGAGACGACGCGCACCCCGCAAGGAAGGCAACGAATACGCAGGCAATGAGAGTGTCCAGCCTTTTCTTCATCATGGTTTCTCCTGTGCTTTTCCCCGGATCAGGGCTTCGGGATTTCGTTCGAGATATTCGGTGAGGCCGCTGACGCCCCGGGCGGCCCTGATGATCTCCTGCAGCGCCTCGCGAAGCTGAAACTGGGCCGGCGCATCCTTGCCGGCCAGCGCGGCGTCGATGTGAACGAGCAGCAGCCTGAGATCCTCGAGCGTCGTCCCGATTTCGGTCAGGGTCTCCCCGTCGATGCGTTTGAGCACCCCGTCCATCGTCCCGACCAGTTTCTTCAGATCCCTTCCGAGGTCGTCCAGGGGCATTTGCTCGATCTTGGCCAGAATGTCGCGGATCTTCGTCTCGAGATCCTGGAGGTCGCTTGGCACCACCGGCATTTCCACGGGGGACTTCGTCCAGTCGATGGTTGCCCTGGGTGCGCCGGGAAACAGATCCAGGGAGACATAGCGTTGTCCCGTCATGAGATTCGCGCTCCGCAACTGGGCCCGAAAACCCTGCTCCACGGCGTTTTCGATGAAGTTGCGGCGCTCCGGTCCCGTCCGGGTCGCGGCGTCCATGACGGGCGATTTCTTTACATGTTCCAGGAACCGCCGCGGATAGATCACAATGTCGACGCGCGGCCGCACATTGTTCTTCTCCTGGCTGTATTCGAAGCCGACGCCGGTGACCTCCCCGATCGCCAGTCCCATGTACGTGACCGGCGCGCCGACGGCCAGACCGCGCAACGACTCGCTGAAATACAGGACGAAGGGGGTGGTGATCGTTTCCGGACTTGCGAGGGCTTCCATGCGGCTGCCGAAGAGCGCGAAAACGGCATTCTCGGCGGCGGGCGCCCCATCTCCCTCCGGGGGGGGCGTCTCGAAGGCGATTCCGCCGATCAGCATCGACAGAACCGACTGTGTCCTCACGGAAAGTCCATCCGCCCCGATGGTCATGTCGATGCCGCCCGCCTGCCAGAAACGGGTCCGGTCCGTGACGTGCCGGTCGTAAGGAGCGCGCACGAAAACCTCGATCCGGACGGACCTGCCGTTCCTGTCGAGATCATAGCCGACCACCTGTCCCACGTTCAGTTTCCGGTAATACAGGGGGGATCCGTTCCCGATCGACCCGAGGGTGGCGGCCTGGAGCACGAACCGCCTTCCCGGCTCGTCAAAGGTGACGGAAGGGGGCACGTCGAGGCCGGTGAACGCGCGCCGTCCCTCCTTCGCCTTTCCGGGTTCCAGCCCGATGTAATTGCCCGACAGCAGGGTGCCGATGCCGGTGATTCCGCTGAGGGTGGCACGGGGCTGTTCGATCCAGAATCTCGTGTCTTCGACGAGAAGGCCCTCCGCGCTCCTGTCGATCCTCGCCGTTACCACGACTTTCCGGAAGTCCTTTGAAAGTTCCACTTTCGTCACCTGGCCGATGTTGACTTCCTTGTACTTGACGAAGGTTTTTCCCTCTTCGATCCCCTCGGTCCTGTTGAAGACGATCGTGATCGTGGGGCCCTCCATCAGGATCCGCTGCACCGCTATGCCGACGGCGACGATCGCTGCCACGAGGGGAACGATCCAGACGACGGAAACCCTCCATCGCCTCCCGGGTGCCGTGGCGGCCTCCGGGACATTCGGGAGATCGGTGTTTTCAGTCATAGGAACCTCTTTGTTCGTTGCCGGCGTCCCAGATCAGGCGCGGATCGAAGGTTTCTGCGGCGATCATGGTCAGGACGACCACCGCCGAGAAAAAAAGCACGCCCGCTCCCGGTTTGATCGACACGAGCGGTTGTATCTGGATGAGGGCGACGGTGAACGTCACGACGAACACGTCGAGCATGGACCATCGCCCCACGAATTCGACGAGCCTGTAAAGCCGCAGCCGCTCCAGCAGTCCCTCCGTCGAACGGCGCTGGACCGTGACGAGCAGATAGGCCAGCGACGCGATCTTGGCCAGCGGGATCACCACGCTCGCGATCAGCACGATCAGCGCCAGATGCCACGAGCCGGTCCTGTAGAACAGGACGACGCCGCTCATGATGGTGTCTTCTTCCGAGGAAACGAGGGTGGTCGTCGTCATCACCGGCAGCAGGTTCGCCGGGATGTAGCAGATGAGCGCCGCGACGAGGAACGCCCAGGTCCGCTGGACGGCATTGCGCCGCCGGAGGGCGCGTTCCGCGCCGCAGCGCGGGCATTGGCCGGGATCGTCGATATCGACCGGCCTGGACGAAAGCCCGCAGGACTCGCACGAAACGAAACCCAGCCCGATTCCCGTCGGTGTGTCCGGAAGGACCGGCGGGCGCTTCCCGGCCGGCGGCGTTTCCTTTCGGGGCCACGGGACCCGCAGCCACACCTCGCGGGGATCGAAACCGATCGTCATCGCGGCGATCAGCGCCACGAGCGCGCCCGCGGCGAACATGCCGATTCCGGGAATCACCGTCGCGAGTTCCGAGATCTTGATCAGCGCCACCAGGACGCCGAGCATCATCACCTCCACCATCGCCCAGGGTTGATGCCACAGGGACCAGCGAAGCAACGGACCGATCCATCCCGGTGCCGGGACCCGCCGCGCGGCAAGCAGAACGGCGGTCATGATCCCGATATAAACGGCGGGCGCGATCACCGTGCAGAACACGACGAGCGCGGCCGTGATCTGCTGGCCCCGGTGCCACATTTCCAAGGCGCCGCCGAAGATCGTCGTGTCCACCCTGCGCCCGGAAATCGAAAGCTCCATCAACGGCGATACGTTGGCGATGACGAGAACGATGGCCGCGGCGATTGCCAGGGCCAGCGTTCGATTCAGGGAGTCCGGCTTGTGGAAGGCGATCCTGTGGCCGCAGCGCCGGCAACGCGCCGCGGTGCCCGATGGAAGTTCGGGAATGCGCTGCAGCAGGTCGCAGTCGAGACAGGCGACGATGTGTTCGGAACGAGGTGTCAATTCGGTTTCTCCAGCCTGCAGCGCCCGGGATTCCGGAAGACTTCCGGAGCGGCGCCGCCAGTATATGTCAAAAGCCGATAAAATTCCAATTCATTCATTCCGTTAGCATGATCCGTCCCGCCTTGCGCCGTCATGGCGGGGATTGCCCGCCGGCATGCCCCCTCCCGGGACCGTTCGGAGGCCGTGAACACTCCCGGTCCTGTTGACTTTCCGCTCCCTGCTGTTATAGAAAGCAATATGTCTTTCCAGGCATATGCCACGTGCGGCGGCAGCGATCTCGTTTCATGCAGGGGGAAAATCATGGCTGACACATTCCGGTTGAACGGGAAGGATGTCGAATTCAAGCCCGGCCAGACGATTCTCGAGGCGGCGCGGGAAAGGGGCGTGGAGATTCCGACGCTCTGTCATCTGAAGAAGGCGACGCCGACGGGCGCCTGCCGCATCTGCCTCGTGGAGGTCACGGGGTCCCGCAACCTGGTTTCCTCCTGCTCCACGCCCGTCGTCGAGGGCATGGTGGTCCTCACGGACACGGAGCGGGTCCATCGGACCAGGAAGATGATCGTGGAACTCATGCTGGGAAGCGGCAGGCATGACTGCATGGTCTGCGAGGCCAACGGGAACTGCCGCCTCCAGGACCTCGCCTATCGGTACGGGATCGCGGAACCGAGATTCCAGCCGGCCGAAACGCCGTACCCCGTGGAGGACGAGAACCCCTTCATCGTCCGCGATTTCAGCCGGTGCGTCCTGTGCGGGCGATGCGTCCAGGCCTGCAATGAAGTCGTCGTCAACCGCGCCATCAGCCAGGGCTACCGCGGTTCGAAAAGCAAGATCGTGACGGGCGGCGACGAGCCCTACCACAGAAGCGAATGCGTCTTTTGCGGCCAATGCGTCGAGGTCTGCCCCGTCGGGGCGCTGACGGAAAAGAAGGCCCGGGGAAAGGCCCGGGACTGGGAAACGGAAAAGGTCCGCACCACCTGTCCATACTGCGGCGTGGGCTGCCAGCTCCGTCTCCACGTGAAGGACGGGAAGATCGTCAAGGTCACCGCCGTCGAGGAGGCCGAGCCCAACAAGGGCAGGCTGTGCGTGAAGGGACGCTTCGGCTATGACTTCATCTACTCGGAAGACCGGCTGAAAACGCCGCTGATCCGGGAAAACGGGGGATTCAGGGAAGCCTCCTGGGAAGAGGCGCTGGACCTCGTGGCCTCCAGGTTTCGGGAGATCATCGCCCGGTACGGACCCGACGCCGTCGCCGGCGTGAGCTGCGCCCGCAGCTTCAATGAGGATTCCTATCAGATGCAGAAACTCTTCCGCGCGGTGATCGGAACCAACAACATCGATCACTGCGCCCGGACCTGACACGCCCCCACGGTCGCCGGTCTGGCGACCTCCTTCGGCTCCGGCGCCATGACGAATTCCTTTGCCGATTTCGCCAGGGCGAAGATGTTTTTCGTGATCGGCTCCAACATGACCGAGGCCCACCCCGTCGCGGCGACCTTCGTCAAGGATGCCGTCCTGCGGGGGGCCCGGCTCATCCTCGTGGACCCGCGGCGGACGGGGCTCGCCGATTTCGCGGATCTCCATGTGCCCATCCGTGTGGGATCGGATGTGGCCTTTCTCAACGGGGTGATGAACGTCCTCGTCACGGAGAATCTTTACGACAGGGCTTACGTGGAATCGTGCACCGTCGGATTCGAGGAACTGAAAAACAAGGTGCTCGAGTATCCGCCGGAGCGGGCGGCCGAAATCAGCGGCGTCGACGCCGGCACGATCCGGGCCGTGGCCCGCCGCGTGGCGTCGGTGAAGCCGGCGATGCTCATGTACACGCTCGGCATCACGGAACATATCTGCGGCGTGAACAACGTGCTTTCCTGCGCCAACCTCCAGATGCTTCTCGGAAACGTCGGTTTCGAGTGCGGCGGCGTCAATCCGCTTCGGGGCCAGAACAACGTCCAGGGGGCCTGCGACATGGGGGCGCTGCCGAATGTCTTTCCCGGTTACCAGCGGGTCGACAATCCGCAGGCCCGGGCCAGGTTCGAGGCGGCCTGGGGCGTCGAAAAGCTTCCGGAGAAGCCGGGCCTGATGATTCCCGGGATGATCGACGGCCTCGTGAGCGGGAAGGTCAGGGCCTTTTATGTCTTCGGGGAAAATCTCGCCAACACGGAGCCGGACATCCGGCACGTGGAACACTGTCTCGCGTCCGCGGAATTCCTGGTCTGTCAGGACATCTTTCCCACGGAGACGACCCGTTTCGCCCACGTGATCCTGCCGGCGGCGGCGTGGAGCGAGAACGAGGGGACCTTCACCAGCAGCGAGCGGAGGGTCAACCGCGCCCGCTCCGTAAGCGTTCCCCCCGGGCAGGCCCGGCCGAACTGGTGGATATTCAAGGAGATCGCGAAGAGGATGGGACATTCGTGGGAGTCGAACAGCGCCCGCGAAATATGGGACAACGAAGTGTCCCGCCTGGCGCCTTCCTTCGCGGGCATCCGGTACGCCCGCCTGAGGGGGGACGGCCTCCAGTGGCCGGTGCCCGACGAAAAGCACCGCGGGACTTCCTATCTGCACAAGGACGGGTGCTTCACCTGCGGTCTGGGCGTTCTGAAGCCGGTGGACTGGATCCCCCCGGCGGAGGTGCCCGACGAGGAATACCCCCTCGTGCTGAGCACGGGAAGGCGCCTTTACCACTACCATACCCGAACGCAGACCGGGCGTTCCGAGGGGTTGAACGACCTTCTCTCCGAGGAAACCGCCGATATCTCCCGGGCCGATGCGGAGGCGCTCGGCGTGGCGCACGGGGAAAGGATCCGGGTCCGGTCGAGGCGGGGCGAGGTCGTGGTCAGGGCGAACGTGACCCCCCGGGTGCCGCCGGGGCTTGTCTGGATGGCCTTTCATTTCCGGGAGGCCTGTGCGAACTGGCTGACCAACCCGGCGTACGACCCGCTCACACAGACCGCCGAATACAAGGCCTGCGCGGTCCGTATCGAAAGAGTAACCTGATTCCGGACTTCTGAACAATGCCGCTTCGGTTTTTCCGATGCGGCGTTTTTTTGTTTCAATTATGTAAAAAATAACATATAAGGACCCGCGAAAGGGGGTTTCGAAATGAGAAAATCCATTGCGGTTCTTGCGGTTCTTCTTTTCGTCGTCGTCATGCCTCTGTGTGGCGCGGCCCAGGAGGGACTCCGGGTCGCCGTAGCCGCCAATTACATCCAGGCGTTCAAGGAACTTGCCGCGACCTTCGAGAAGGAAACGGGCATCAAGGTCGAGGCCACGTATTCCTCGTCGGGGAACCTGTTCAGCCAGATCAACGGCGGCGCCCCTTATGATCTGTTCCTGTCCGCCGACGAGTTGCGGCCCCGGCGCCTCCAGCAGTCCGGCGAGGCCGGGGAACCCTTCGTGTATGCGAGAGGGCGGGTGATTCTGTGGTCCGCCAAAAAGGACTTCTGCGACGCCGGGGACTGGCGGGAAGCCCTGAAGCGGGAAGGGATCAAAAAGATCGCCATGGCCAATCCGGAAATCGCCCCCTACGGGATGGCGGCGAAGACCGCCCTGGTGAAGGCCGGCCTGTGGGAACTCCTGGCGCCGAAGATCGTCAATGCCCAGGACATCGCCCAGACCTTCCAATATGCGTCGACGGAGGCCGTCGATGCCGGCCTGTGCGCCCTTTCCGCCGGCCGTTCCGAGAAAGGGAAAACCGGCTGTTTCTACGAGGTGAACGAGGCCCCGGACATCGTCCAGGCGGCGTGCATCCTCAAGAAAACGGGGAAACGGGAACAGGCGGAACGGTTCGCCGGCTTCCTCGTGTCGCCCGAAGCACAGAAGATCAGGGAGAAATACGGATACCGATAGCATGGAATGGCAGGCCTTCTATGTGACGTTGAAACTGGCCGCCATCGCCACCACCGTACTGATGGTCGTGGCGGCCCCCGTCGCCTGCGTCCTCGCTTACGCCCGTTTTCCCGGAAAGTCCCTGGTCGAGGCCCTGCTCTATCTGCCCATGGCCCTTCCGCCGACGGTACTGGGTTTCTACTTCATCATGGTTCTCGGACCGAGGGGCATTGCCGGCAGGCCCTGGGAAGCCCTCACGGGGCAGTCCCTGCTGTTCACCTTTACGGGGATCGCCCTGGCCTCCGTTCTTTACAGCGTTCCTTTCGCCATACAGCCCATGAAGGCGGCCTTCCGGAAAATCGACCGGCGGCTGCTGGAAAGCGCCAGCGTGCTCGGTCTGTCGCCCGCGGCGGCGTTCGTCCGGGTCGTCCTTCCCAACAGCATCGGCGGCATCATCGCCGCGGCCGTTCTCGTGTTTCTGCACACCATCGGGGCGTTCGGCGTGCTGATCATGGTGGGCGGCAGCATCCCGGGGGTGACCAAGGTGGCCTCCATCGCCATCTACGAAGCGGTGGAAGCCATGGATTACCGCGCGGCGCACCTCATGTCCCTCTGTTTCCTGCCGATCAGCTATGTTTTTCTGCTGATCGCGAACAAACTCGGCGAGGAATCGTGACGCCATGACCCTTCAGGTATCCGTCGGGAAACGACTCAAATTCTTCGACCTCGAGGTCTCCTTTACCTGTGAGGACAAGGACATGCTCGTCATGATCGGGCCGTCCGGCGGGGGGAAGACGACGATCGTCCGCATGATCGCGGGACTGGAAACGCCCGACGAGGGGAGGATCGTCTACGGCGACGAGGTCTGGTTCGACGCGTCCCGGCGCATCAACCTCCCGCCCCGGAAGCGGAAGGTGGGCTACGTCTTTCAGGACTACACCCTTTTCCCCCACCTGAGCCTGTACCGGAACGCGGCTTTTGCCGCCGTCGACAAAGGGGATGTGGACGGTCTCCTCACGCTTTTCGGGATCGATCACCTTCGCGACCGGAAGCCCGACAAGGTGTCCGGCGGGGAGCGCCAGCGGTGCGCCATATGCCAGGCGCTGGCCCGGCGGCCCCGGGTCATGCTGCTCGACGAACCGTTTTCCGCGCTCGACGTGGTGACCCGCCGTTCGCTCCGCGAGGAATTGAGGGAGATGAAAAGCGGCCTGTCCTTCCCGGTGGTCTACGTGACCCACGACATCCAGGAGGCCCTGTTCCTGGCCGACGAGATCCTTCCCATCGTGGAAGGGAAGGTCGACAGGGACTGGATGCGGCGGACCATCACCCGCGAGCCGGCGCCGGGCACGGCGCCCAGGGCGGTGCGGGAGCCCCGGCTGTCCCTCGTCTATTAACGGGTACCCGCCTCCGCCGGCGGGCCCGAGGGTTCGGGAAATCTTGAAGGAGGGGAAAATCGTTCATGAACATCGGCACATACTCCTATGAAGAATATGTCCATCTGGTGAAATCCTTTCACGGCAGTCCGGCACCGGGACTCCTCATCGGCGGCTTCATCGTCGATCTCGCCCTGAAGAACCTGCCGGACGGGGAGTTTTTCGACGCCCTTTGCGAGACCCCCGTCTGTCTTCCCGACGCGGTCCAGCTCCTGACCCCCTGCACGATCGGCAACGGATGGATGAAGATCCTCGATTTCGGAAAATTCGCCGTGACCCTGTATGAGAAATCCGGCGGCGAGGGGGTGCGGGTTTATCTGGATGCGGAAAAACTGAAGCGGTGGCCCGAAGTCATGAACTGGTTCCTGAAACTCAAGACAAAGAAGGAACAGGATTCCGATCTGCTCATCGAGCAGATCAAGGAAGCAGGGCACGACCTTCTCGGCATTCAGCACGTCCGGGTGGAGCCGGAGAAACTGAGGCGGCGGAAAATGGGACAGGTCTCCGTCTGCCCCTCCTGCGGCGAGGCCTACCCGGTGAAGGATGGCGACCGTTGCCGGGCGTGCCTGGGCGAGTCGCCGTATGTCAGGGAATAAGTCCCCGGCTTGACGGGCCGCCGGCCCCGGATGCCTTATCCGCCCGTTTTCGGCGGATGCGGCCGGGCGTTCCGGGGAACACGGCTTTCAACGGACCGGTGACGCCTAGCGGCCGAAGGCGTTCCACGAGCAGACGGTCATGGGCGTGAAGCCCTTTTCCTGCATGATCATGTCGAGGTGAACAAGGCTCATGGCCGCAATTTCGAAGTCGCTGTCTTCCAGGTTTCCCACCTTGGTCAGCGTGATCAGATATTTGTCGCATTTTTCGCAGATGAAGGCCGACTCAAGGTCCCTGCCCTCCACAAAATAGTACGTCATGCCTTTCTGCCCCTCGTGACCGCAACAGGGACAGATGACGCGGCTGAACCGCCATTCGTGCCCGCACTGGGCACAGTGGAGCCACCGCTGCCCTCCCTTTTCCTGGATCATGGACACGGCGGGCAGGGCGCCGCAGACCGGGCAGTATCCTCTGTCCCAGTCCATTCCTTTCAAGATTTCCGCCAGCTCTCCGGCCCTTTTTTCAAGAAGGATCCTTGCCACCGTCCTCAGGAGAAAGTCGACGGCCGAAGGCCTGACGGAGGCCCGCTCCGCCAGGGCATCCACGCTTTCCATGAAGGCCTCGGGAAAGGAATGGAGGACACCGGCCGGATCCACGATCCCCTTCCGGATTCCTTCTTCCAGCGTCTCGAGATCCCCGGCGATGGCCGGCAATCCCTTTTTCATGTCCGGGAGGATGGCCAGGGCGACTTCCCGGACAGCGGCGCCGTCATGCATGAGCGTGGCCTGCCGGATCACCGGTATGCCGTCTTTCAACCTGGCCCGGTCGATGTTTTCGAAATCCGCATCCTTGAGTCGAAGCGTCCCGAGAATCCGGATCCTGCCCAGGATGACCGGCTTCAGGGCATCGAGGATGTCCCTGCTGTGGGGGTGGTTCCTCAGGGCCTGCTCCATGTGACGTTCCAGTTTCAACAGCGTTTCCTCATCGCGATTCATGGGTTTCCGCCTTTCCCCGTGACGGGGCGAATAAAAAAGGTCCTCCCGCCGGCGGCACGGCGCCGGGGGAGAACCTTCGAACATCGGACAATCTATGCGTGGTGGCCCTGCCCCTCCCTGGGGGCGGGTTCCTTTCCGTAGACGACGAGCCGGCCCTTGTGTTCCGTCTCCTTCAGCCACTTGGGATGCTGCTTCATGAGCCAGGCCCGGGTCACCCATCCCGACGTCATGGCCGGCAGGGACCCCGGCGAACCGATGGTCCCCAGGTACAGGTGGACGAAGAAGAAGGCGAAGATGACGACGAAGCCCAGGGCGTGGAGGAAGTACATGAACCGGACGAGCCCCGCGCCGAAGGACAGGGGGAACCACATCATGAGCCCGCTCACCGCCATGGCGGCCCCGAAGATCGCCACGGCGAGAAAGAACATCTTCTGGCCGGGGTTGTATTTCCCCACCTCGGGCACGGAATCCACGTGCCAGAGATAGCCCCCGGCGACCTTGATCCACTCGGCGTCCTCGGGGAATTCAAAGACCCCCGCCTCGCGCCACCACATGAGGACGGCGAAGAACAGGGATGCGATGAAGAAGAGTCCCGTGAAGTTGTGGATGAGTTTCAGGTTTTTCAGCCCCCCCACCGGGACGGCGAGGAAGTTGAGGGAATGGAACATCATTCCCAGACCGGAAATCATGAGAACGATGCAGGAAATGGCCAGGGACCAGTGTACGATCCTCTCGAATGCGTCCGTCGCTTTGATCATGCCTTTTTTCATGTTCCTTCCCTCCTTTCACGTGGCGTCCCGGTCCCCGTTTTCGTCGGGGGACTTGGGGCCGTGGATGATGTAGTGGAGGAAGGACCCGAGGATGACGCCGCCCGCGGCCAGTAGGCTCAGGGGTTTCAGGAAGTCTTTCCAGGCGATGACCGTGAGAGGCACCGCCGGTTTCTGGGGCAGGCTGTCGTAGATCTCCGGCTTCTCGCCAAGGACGTACAGAACGTGCGTCCCTCCCACAAACTTGTCGCCGTATACGTTCGCGTCGGGATGCCCGTCTTGCTTCAGATCCTCCACGCGGGCATACGCTGTTTTCAGCATCGTGTCCACGGCGCCGAAAGTCAGGGCGCCGGTGGGACAGGATTTCACGCAGGCGGGCAGGAGACCTTCCCGGAGGCGGGTGTAACAGAGATCGCACTTGAAGACCTTGTCCGTCGCCCGGTCGTATTTCGGCACCTCGAAAGGACAGGCGAAAAGGCATTCCTTGCAGCCGATGCATTTTGTCCTGTCGATGCCGACGGTTCCGAATTCCGTGTAGAAAAGGGCGCCGCTTGGGCAAACCTTGACGCATCCGGCGTCCGTGCAGTGCATGCAGCCGTCCTTGCGGAAGAGCCACTGCAGCACCCCGTCGCCGTTCTCATGTTCCTGGAACCGGACCAGCGTCCAGGTGTTCCACTCGAGATCGGGCGGGTTCTGATAACTGCCCCGGTTCCTTGTTCTCAGGCCGGGCATTTCATTCCACTGTTTGCAGGCCACCTGGCAACCACGGCAGGCGGTGCATCGCGTCGTGTCGATCAGTTTGACGAAATCCGTTCCTTTCATGGCATCCCCCCTTAGATCCTGGTCACATTGACCATGAAGGCCTTGTATTCAGGACAGAACGTGTTCGCATCGCCGATGGTCGGCGTCAACAGGTTGGTGCTGTCGCCGCCGTCCTTGGGGAATAGCCAGCCGTAGTTGAATGGAAGGCCGACCTGGTGGACCGTTTTCCCTTCGACCTGGAACGGTTTGAAGCGCTTGGTCACCATGGCGATGCAGGACACTTCGCCGCGCGCGGAGGAAACCTTGACGCGCTGGCCGTTCCGGATGCCTTTCTCGATCGCCAGCTTTTCGCCGATCTCCACGTACAGTTCCGGCTGCATCTCCAGGAGCCATGCCTGCCAGCGGGTCAGGGCGCCCGAACACCAGTGTTCCGTGCAGGAGTAAGACGTGCAGACGTAGGGGAATTTTTCATCGGCGCTGGCCACCTTGTCCATCTCGCCGTTGAAGAACTCGATGGCCGGATTGATCCGCTGTCCGGACATCGGGTTGACGGTCAGCGGGCTTTCCAGCGGTTCGTAGTGCTCGGGGAACGGCCCTTCGGCCATGCCGGGCCCGAAAATGGCGCCCAGGCCGTCGGGTTTCATGATGAAGGGGTATTTCCCTTTCTCCTTGTCCGCCTGGGGCGGCCAGGGGCCGTCGGGAACATCGCCGACCCATTTTTCACCCGTCCATTCCAGGAGCTTGCGTTTCGGGTTGAAGGGCTTTCCGTTCAGGTCGCAGGAAGCCCGGTTGTAGATGATCCGGCGGTTGACCGGCCAGCAGAAGGACCAGTTGGGGAAAAGCCCGAGACCGGTGGGGTCGTCCTTGCCCCGTTTCTCCATGTTGTTGAATCCGTCGGCGGTGAAGCTTCCCGACATGAGCCAGTTCCCGCCGGAGGTGGAGCCGTCCGACTGGAGCATCCCGAAGGAGGGAACCATCTGGTCTCTCTTGAATGTCTTGTCCCCGATCGTCGTGTCCCTGAGGAAATGACCGTTGATCTGCTTGGCCACCTTCAGGGCGTCGTACTTTCCGTTCTTGTCGATGTAATCCCATTTCAGGTTCAGGACGGGATCCGGGTAAGCGCCCCCTTCCCTGGCATAGAGTTCCTTGATGGCCGCCATGATCCGGATCGTGAGTTCCCCCACGGCAGCCGCGTCGCCGGGGGCCTCCGCGGCCTTGTACTTCCACTGTACCCAGCGGCCGCTGTTGCTCTGGCTTCCCTCCTTTTCCATGGATGCGGAAGCGGGCAGGAGGAAGACCTCCGTTTTGATCTTTCCGGGATCGACGCCGGGCCCTTTCCAGAAACAGTGGGTTTCGTTGTCGAAGATGTTCTCGCAGACCATCCATTCGAGGTTTTCCAGGGCCTTCCGGACTTTGTTCGCGTTCGGCGAGCTGACCGCCGGGTCCGTTCCGACGACGAAAAGCCCCTTCACCTTGCCGTCGTACATCTTGTCGAAGAGATGCATGAGGGAATAGGCGGCGCCGTCGTCGAGCTTGGGGAGCCAGGAGTAGCCGAAACCGTTTTCCGCCGTTCCCTTGTCGTCGAACAGGGCCTTGAGAAAACTGACGAAAAAATTCGGGTAGTTCTGATAGTAGTTGGCCGACTGGGGGTCGTTGGATTTGGGGGTGTTCTTTCCCAGGTATTTTTCCAGCGTGTCCAGGGAGGCCGCCGGCATTTTCAGGTAGCCCGGCAGGATGTTGTACAGGATGGCATGGTCCGTGGAACCCTGAACGTTCGGCTCGCCGCGAAGGGCGTTGACGCCGCCGCCGCAGATCCCCATGTTTCCCAGGAGGAGCTGGATGATGCTCATCGTCCGGATGTTCTGGCTTCCCGTCGTGTGGTGCGTCCAGCCCAGGGCGTAGCATTCCGTTCCCGCCTTGTCCGGGACGCCGGTGGCGCTGTACGCCTTGTAGACTCTCAGCAGGTTTTCCTTGGTGACGCCCGTGATGCTGGAAACCTTGTCCAGGGTGTAACGGGAATAATGGTCTTTTAAAAGCTGGAAGACGCAGCGGGGATGGTTCAGGGTCATGTCCCTCTTCGGGATGCCGCGGCTGTCCTTCTCGAAGACCCACGTGTCCTTGTTGTATTTCCGTTTTTCCGCGTCGTAACCGGAGAAGAGACCGTCCTTGAAATGGAAGTCGGGGCTCACGATGAACGAGGCGTTGGTGTAATGGACCACGTAATCGCGGAAATACTTTTCGTTTTCGATGATGTAACGGATCATCCCCCCCAGGAAGGCGATGTCCGTGCCGGAGCGCAGGGGGACATGAAAATCGCATCGGGCCGAGGTCCGCGTGAAGCGGGGGTCCACATGGATCAGGGTGGCCCCGTTCTGCTCCTTCGCCCGGAGAATCCATTTGAACGCGATGGGGTGATGCTCCGCCGCGTTGCTTCCCATGATGAGGATGCAGTCACTGTTCTTCAAATCAATGTAATGATTCGTCATCGATCCGCGTCCGAACGACTCTCCCAGAGCCGCTACAGAGGGACTGTGTCAGACCCGGGCCTGATGATCGATGTACACCATTCCGAGTGCCCGCGCCTTGGCGACCATGAGCCAGCACTCTTCGCTGTCCACGTTGGAACTGCCGAGATGGCCGATGGTTTCCACGCGGTTGACCGTTTGCCCCTTGGCGTTCGTCGTGATGAAGCTTTTGTCCCGTTCCGTCTTTACGAGGCGGGCGATGCGGTCGATGGCCCAGTCCATCTCCCTCTCTTCCCACTTGTCGCTCATGGGAGCCCGGTAAAGGACCTTCCGGAGCCGGTGCCTGTTCGCCTCGGTCAGATCGAAGAAGCCGGCGCCCTTGGCGCACAGGGAACCTTCGCTGATCGGGTGGTCTGCGTCACCCTCGATGTTGAAAATCTTGCCCGTGATCTTGTCCACGCTGCAGACAAGCCCGCAGCCGACGGAGCAGTAACAGCAGATGGTCGTCACCTGCTTCGCGGCCTTGATGCGGTTCGCCTTGTTCAGATCCGCGGCATACGCCCGGGCGGGTTTCAGGTTGATGCCCAGTGGAGAGAGCGTCAAACCGGATGCCACCGCGCCGGAAAGGGTTAAAAAACCTCTCCTCGTGATCTCCATGGTTCCTCCTTATAAATGTCAAAAAAGACATATGTCAGGTATGTCACATACTCCTGCCATCTCCCGCAGTCAAGGAAAAATAATTAATTTATGCAAAGCAATCAACGGGTTATGGTAAATTTAACATAAGTGATCCACAGGCGGGTCCATGGGATGCCGCAGCGCGACACGGAGGAGGAGAAGCGGCCGTGTGGCGGATGGGAAGGGTTTCGTGAATCAGGGGGAGGAATGTTCCCGTGGCTTGACGTCGGTATGGAGCTGCAATTCCTTGTGGGCCTTTTTCAGCAGGCGGGAGATTTTCGCGTCCATCTCATCGAACATGGCGATCAGACTGCGGGCGTCTTCCGTCAGGTGCATGCCTTTGCCGGAGGGGTCCGTCTCGACGAGCTTGATGCCCATCCGTTCTTCGGAGGCCCGAAGCCTGCCCCAGGCCGCCCGGTAGGACATGTTGAGCTTTCTGGCCGCCGCGTTCAGGCTCCTGCATTCGTCGATGGCCTTCAGCAGCACGTCCCGACCCTTGCCGAAGATGACCTTTCCGTCCTGTTCGAGCCAGATTTTGTGCTTGATTTCCATAGGGTACGTTCACGCAATTTCAGGACAAAAAAGCCTGCGGAGGCATCCTGCCCTCTGACCGGTGCAACATAGGACAGGCACTTTTGCATGTCAACGAAAAAGTGACCCGGCAATCCCCCCGCAGGGAGGCGTCACTGCCTTTTTCGGATCCTGCAGGGCAGGTTTTTCAGGTTGGGGGTCCCGAATTCCTTTCCCAGTTTTCCCATGGAGGTAAGCATGTTGAAATTCGACTTCCGCCACTCGTACTGGGCGGCCGGGTCGCCCTCGGGGAACCACCACCCCAGCGAGGCGCTGATCACCCGGGGATGGACGGCGTCCGTCACACGGGCGACCTGGGTCACTTCGCCGTACTTCGTTTCGATGACGACCTCGTCCCCTTCGGCGATGCCGTGGGGTGCGGCCGTATCGGGATGGATTTCCACCCTGGGATGGGGCCGTTTCTCCCGGAGCCTGTCGAGCCACCGGTACGAGGAAAGGAGGTAATACCGGCTTTTCGCGCTGATCAGGAGAAGGGGGTAGCCGGGGTCTTCCTCCTCGGGAAAGCCCGTGAATTCCGGCAGGGGCTTCAAGCCGAATTTTTCGGCGGTGCTCAATTTCAGCTCGACTTTTCCCGTGGGGGTGCGGAAGCCCTTTTCCTCGTACTGCCTGAATCTGTCGGGCCCTTTCAGAAAGCCCTTTTCGACGAACTGGCGCCAGGTGAGCCCGGCGGGCCGGACGATGTCCTCCAGGAACTGCTCGTGGTCGTCGTGCCAGAGCTCGGGCGGGGAAACCCGTTTCCCCAGTTCGTTGATGATCTTCATGTCGGGCCAGCAGTCTTCGGGCGGGTCGACGATCTTGGGCCGGGCGACGATGATTCCATGGCCGATGCCGTAATGGCCGATGTCGTTCATCTCGAACTGGTGGGCCACGGGAAACACGATGTCGGCGAGCGACGCGGTGGGGGTCATGAAAATCTCGGCCATGGCCGTGAAATCGAGGCTCATGAAGGCTTCGTAGGTGGCCTTGCTGTCCGCCCACGCCACCAGGGGGTTGGTGCACATCCCGTAATACCCCCTGACGGGGTAGGGGACCCCTTCGAGAACGGCCCTGCGGAAATACGCCGGCGGGATCGTCATGAACCGCGGGATGACGCCGTAATGGGCGCTGATCATGTCCTTGCGTTTGTCCGGGATGAGATCGGCCCGGACGAAAGGCCCGAGGCCCATGATTTTCGGGTCGCGGGCCTCAATGTTTCCTCCCGGGACGTCGAGGTTCCCGCAGATCGCCATGAGACAGACAAGGGACCGGGTGGCGTCGAAGACGTTCACGTCGTGCTCGATGGGGTTTCCCCACTGGAGCGCCGCCGGCTTCGCTTTCGCATACATCCGCGCCGCCTCGCGGATGCGTTCCGCCGGAACCCAGGTGATGTCCGCGACCTTTTCCGGCGTGTAGTCCTTCACGTGGCGGGCGAGGTCTTCGAACCCGCTGGTGTATTTTTCGACGAACTCCCTGTCGTAGAGCGATTCCTCGATGATCACATGGATGAACCCCAGGGCAAGGGCCTGCGCCGTTCCCGGCCGCAGCTGAAGCCAGCAGTCCGCTCTTTCGGCGAGTTCGATCTTCCGGGGATCGACCACGATCAGCCTGGCGCCCTTTTTGAGCTGTTCGTGAAACATGACGGCGAACTGGCCTTCTTCGTTCGTGGACGTGGGGTTGCTGGCCCAAAGGAGAATCAGCTCGGTGGGGTGGTGGAGATCGGCGACGGGATAAAAGCCGCAGGTATGCATTCCCGTGACTTCCCGCGGTGCGTGGCACACGTCCTGGGACCCGATCACATTGGGGGACCCGAAGATGTTCGCAAGCCGGATCTGAACGAAATGCTCCATGCCCTTCGGCATGCCGACGCCGAACCCGACCGCCCGCGCTCCGTATTTTTCCTTGATTTTTTTGAGATTTTCCGCCGTTTCGTCGAGCGCCTCGTCCCAGGGAATCCGCTGCCACTTCCCCTCGCCCCGCTTCCCCGCGCGCTTCAGGGGATGGGTGAGACGGTCGGGATGGCTCAGTCGGTCCGCCGAGATCCTTCCCTTGAAACAGGTGTATCCCCTGTTCAGGTACCCTTCGGGATTCCCTTTGATCTGGACGATCCTGTTTTCCTTCACTCCGACCAGAAGCGCGCAGCCGCCGTGGTCCATGCGGGCGCAGTGCGTTTTCATCCACCGGATATCTTCGGCCATTTCTGTTTTACCTCCCCAAGGATAGCTTACCGCCAAGTTAATTGAGCGTAACAGACGACGAATTTTATGTCAATTCGGCAAGGAAAAGCATCAGCTCAGTTCCTCCTTGACAAACAATTGCCGGCTCCAATATACTCAACCGAGCGAAAATCGATGCTTATCGACCCTCAACCGGCTCGATGAGTCGATCCGTTTTTGAAAAAACCGAACAATCGAGGAGACAGAAGAAATGGCGAATTCTATCACGTGGTTGAGTCATGCGTTTTTTCAGATCGAGACGTCCGGGGGCAAACTTATCTTCATCGACCCGTGGATAACGGACAACCCCTTGTGTCCCATAAAACTGAGGGACATTACCCGGGCTGAACTCGTTCTCGTAACTCACGACCACTTTGACCACGCCTCTGATGCTGCCGACATTTCCAAGAAAACGGGCGCCGTCGTCGTGGGGTGCCCGGAAACAGTGGGTAAATTAAAGACAGGCCGAGCCCTGCCCGAGGGTCAAGTGATATTCGGAGGCTTCGGGATGAATATCGGCGGCACGGCTCAAATAGGCGAGATTTCGGTCACCATGACCCAGGCGTTCCATTCTTCCGAGACCGGTGTTTCCACCGGTTACATAGTCAGGCTGGAAGATGGGACGACCATCTACCACGCCGGCGACACGGGGATATTCGAGGGCATGAGGCTTTTCGGGGAACTGTACGGTATCGACATCGCCCTCCTTCCGATCGGCAGTTGTTTTACTATGGACCCCTTCCAGGCCGCCCATGCCGTGAAAATCATCGGGCCTAAAAAGGTCATCCCCATGCACTACATGACCTTCCCGATACTCGAGCAAGATGCCTCCCGTTTTGTGAGCCTGGTAAAAGAGAAGGCCCCGGAAGTAGAGGTCGTTGTCCTTAATCCGGGCGAAAAACACTCTTGGGGGAGGTAGAATGAAACTCCTTGTGCGTCCTGCTCTATCCCCTCGCCTGCATGGTTTTGTATAGGTCAAGGGCCTTTCGGGTACTTTTAGTCGTGTCTCCGTGCGACGCGCGACGGGCACAGACAGGTTTCCTTCTTTATAGCGATGCTTCGTTGACGGCATCACTTCGTAGTCGCGATTCTGCGTCCGAGAAGACTCTGTACCAATAGACATCTCATCTGTGCTAATAAAGGAAAGCGATATCAGCCTTCTGACCACCCTGTGGCGACTTAATATCAGCGTGAACAGGCGTGAGCAGTAAAATCAAAAGAGTGGCCGTAGTCATACCTAAATACGGACTGACGGGGGGGGCAGAAAATTTCTGCGCCCTTCTGACCGAACACATCGCGCAGAACGATGATTATGAGTTGCACGTCCTGGCAAATCGCCGGCAGA
>DJVQ01000017.1 GCA_002441265.1 Syntrophaceae bacterium UBA6252 | reverse complement strand
GGTCCGCGGCGCCGTCCCCGTCCGCGTCGGCGAACCGCAGCCCCTGGTTCCCCTCCTTCCCCGATCCGCCGAGGTTCATTCCCCCCGCCGGCGTGAAGGAACCCCGGCCGTTCGACAGGTACACATGGACGGCGCTCGTCTCCGACACGTCGTCCAGTTCGTGGCACACGGCGTCGGACAGCCCGTCCCCGTTCACGTCGGCGAAGTACGCCCTTCTCCCTCCCCCGGGAAGGCTCCCCGAGGCGAAGGGGGAAACCCCGAAGGTCCCGTCACCCCGGGACAGGTAAATCCGGTACGCCCCCGTCTTCTCCCCCAGGACCACCAGGTCGTCCCGGCCGTCGCCGTTCATCTCGGCGAAGATGAGCCTCTCGTCCCACGACACCAGCGTGGAAAGCTCCGTCGCCACCGGGGCCCCGAAGGTCCCGTTTCCCAGGGCGAGGTACGCCCGGATCCCGTTGTACGTGAACTCCTCCTTCTCGTACCGGTGCGCGACAAGATCGGGAAGGCCGTCCCCGTTCAGGTCCCCCAGGTGGAAGGCCGTCTGGTCGGGATGCTCCAGGGGGATGGCGAAGGTCGCCGGAGAGCCGAAGCTTCCGTTCCCCCGGGACAGGTGGCTCAGCGCCCGCACCTCCGTCGTGTCCCGCTCCAGGACCAGCAGGTCCGTCCTCCCGTCCCCGTTCACCTCAACGAAGTGGACCTCGGGGACCGGCCTCAGGTACGCCGTGGCCCCCGTCACCGGGGACCCGTAGCCCCCCGTGCCGCCCTCGCGGTATGCGAACCGCGCCGCCGGGAGGGACTCCCCCCCGGAGCCGTGCTCCGTCACCGACGCGAGCCGGGACCGGTTCCCGCTTTCGTATGTCAGGACGTATCTCCGGCAAAGCTGTCTTCCCGCGTGCACCTCCACCGCCCGAAGGCGCCTTGCCGTCGTCACGGAGAACCCCGTCCCGTACGACACCGGAGCATCCGGGCGCCCCTCGTACACAAACACCGCCTCCACCGTTCCCGGGCTCCCGGGCCACGACACCGACGCCGGGTAGATCTCCCCCCGTTCCCGCTCGTACCGGATCTCCATCCGGTTTCCGTTCGAATCCTCCACCGCGTCCAGGCACCAGCGGTACACCCCCTCCGGGCCGCCCTGGCGGGACGACGAAGAGGTCCCGTAAAAATACCGCCTGCCGTCCTTGTCGATTGCCTCCCAGGCCGAGCCGTCGTACCGGTATTTTACGAAGGCCTCCTCGATCTTCGCCCCGTAGAACCCGGTTCCCCAGTCCGCCTCCCGGGGGACGAGCTCCTCCGATCCCCGGGCGCCGGAAACGACGAACTCCCTCGCCCCGTGGTCGACTCCCCGCTTCATGGAGCGGCGGACGGACCCCGGCTCCACGTTCCAGCCCTCCCCGGCGATGCCGCCCCGGCCCTGGCCGTCGTAAGAGAGAAACAGCTGCGGGGCGATGCCGTTTCGTCCCGGGGGCACCCGGACGGGGATGCGCCAGGCTGCCGCCCCGGAGGGGGACACGTCCTCCGGCGAGGGGAGCGCGACGACGCCCTCGCCGTCCTTCTCGTCCAGGGTGGTCTCGGAGGGCTCCGGGGACGGGCCGTCCCCGGGCTCCGGGTCATCGGGACCGCCGGGGTCCTCCCCGTCGTCGCCGATGTCTTCGCCGGGACCGGGTTCGGGTTCGACGCCTCCGGAATCGGACCCGGCGCCGACCACGATCACCGACGGTCCCGGGGCGGCCGGGGAACCGCTGCCGGCCCCCTCCCCGGAATCTGCGCGGACTGTCGATGCCGCGAAGACAAACAGGAAGAAAACGCAGGCTATCAGGAAAACGGCGATGCTCCCCCTGGACCGGATGTTCATGGAACCCCCCTTTTGTGAAAGAGCTCCCCCGGGCCGCTTCCCCCTCTTTCGGGGAGGGGGTCCCCCCTTGGAGAGGGTCGCGACCGGGGTGCGCCGTCTTATAGAGCAAGAGCCGTGCCCAGGGTATAACTATAAGACAATACAGGGGATACTCCGAAATTTTGGAAACGGAAAACGGCCCCCGATTGGCAGGGAATCGTTGGCGGCCGCCCGCCGGCATGAACCTGGGCGGCCTGAAACGGGCGCCGTTATTGAAGATCCGGGAAAAAGACCGGATCAAGCGGAAAAGTGGAACCGGTTGGCAGGAGGCGCCAACCACGGCAGTCGCGGGCAGGCCCCTCCGGGTGGGAACGTTATGGATCCCGGGGACATCCTGAAGGATGCGATGAGACGAATCGAATGAGGGTGCGCTGCTATGGATCGGGAATGATCATGATCAAAAAAAGTCATAAGAAGCAGTGGTAATTTCTTGAATTTCGCGGTATGTTGCCCTCTGGTCATCGCCCTGAAGCAAAACCAGCGAATTAACGTAACATCTGTCATGAGATATCGATGGACTGCCGTAGAAGAAAAGAAAGCAGACCGTCTGTTATTGAATTACCTGTCCCGTTAACCTGAATACGTTATTGTGTATATTGAACAAACGGAGGACCGACGGCCTGTGAGCGAAAGACCCGCCTATGAGGAACTGGAACAGAAAATCAAACTGCTCGAGGAAGAAGCCGCAAGGAGAAGGGAAACGGAGGTGGTCCTCAGGGAAAACGAAAAGAAGTATCGTCTTCTATCGGAATGGGTGACGGATATCGTCTGGAAGCTGGACCTGACATTGAAGACCACCTACGTGAGTCCGTCCATCATGAAGGTACTCGGATTCACACCGGAAGAGAGAATGGCGCTGGATGCGATCGACATCATGACGCCGGAATCCTACGCAAGGGCGGTGGAAATCCTGGTCCGGGAACTGGAAACGGAACGCGATGGGGGGGCGGATCCGGACAGGTCGATGACGGTGGAAATAGAGTATTATCACAAGGAAGGTCACACCGTGTGGACGGAAAACAGGCTGCGCGGGATACGGGATCATCAAGGAAACCTGGTAGGAATTCACGGTGTATCCCGTGACATCACGGGAAGGAAGAGATATGAAGAAGCCATCAAAGTCAGCGAGGAAAAATATTATTCCATCTTCAACCATTCCCTCGATGCGATCCTATTGACCAACGAGGACAGATCCATTCTAGACGCCAATCCGGCGGCCTGCGAGATGTTCGGCCATTCACTGGAGGAGATACGAACCGCCGGATGGGACGGTCTGGTGGATGCGACGGACCCGCACCTGCAGAACGTCCTGAGCGAAATATTGCGGGCAGGCAGAACGAGCGCCGAAATCATGATGATTCGTTCCAACGGACATAAGTTTCCCGTGGAAATGTCGTCGAACACTTTCGTCGACGCAAACGGCCAGAATAAAAACTGCACGATCATCCGGGACATTACCGACCGGAAGCGGGTCGAGGAGGCGCTTGCGGAACGGGAAAACCGATACCGTGAGCTCAGCATTGTCGATGACCTCACAAAGCTCTACAATTCAAGGCATTTTTACAATCAGCTCCGGATGGAACTCAATCGGGCGGACCGTTATGAACAGCCGTTGACGCTTCTTCTCCTCGATCTCGACGACTTCAAGGCCTTCAACGACTCTTACGGCCACCTCCAGGGGGACCATGTCCTGTCGCGATTCGGAGATCTGGTCAGGGATACGCTGCGCCAGGCGGACTCCGCCTACCGTTACGGCGGCGAGGAATTTACGATACTCCTGCCGATGACGACCAGCGCCAACGGAATCACGGCCGCGGAAAGACTCCGAAAAAGATTCAAGAAAGAGAAATTTACGCCGATAGCTGATAAGGACGTCTGCATGACGGTGAGCATCGGGGTGGCCCAGTACAAAACGGGAGAGGGCATGAGGGCTTTTGTGGACCGGGCCGACCAGTTCATGTACCAGGCGAAGAAGAACGGCAAGGACCGGGTCTGCTGCGAGTCGTCGGCCCAAAAACCATCGAACCGGTGATCCGCGGGTTTGTTCCCCGATGTGCGTCACGGACGCCGGGATCAGGACGGGCGGTCAATAGAGGGATCCCCTCCAATTTTCATTTCGAAAGTGAAAAAGTACCGGACGAGCCTCCACGGTGATCCGGTTGTATCGGAAAAGGTCCATTCTCCCCGTGAACGGCATCGGGAGGAGTGTCCGGAATATACGAAAGCTGTCGCACTGGAGGTTTTCGGTGTCATCGTACGAGAACGATCGGTTGTCGCAAGCGGTGCAAGCATTTCCTCCCATTGAGACATCGCCAACCGGGCATCGGTCCGGAATCGATGGACCTGTCCGAAGCGGGCACAGCCATCAGAAGGAAGAGTATTCCGATCTGAAAAAGCTGATTTTCTGGGTGCTGTCGACCCTGATCCTGCTGACGTTCCTCACCATTCTGGCGGGAATTCTCTCCAATTCATTGGCGATCAGCGCCGTTGCCGTCGATGCGGGCACCAGCCTGGTCCTTCATCTGTTCAACATGATCACCATCGGCATCATCCTCCGTCAGAACTCGTTCAGTTACCCTTACGGAACGGGGAAACTGGAAAATTTCTCCGGTTTTCTGTATGCGGCCCTGGTCATGCCGGGAGCCCTGCTGATCATCGTTTCCGCAGTCAAACGCTACCTCCATCCGCCCGCCGCAATCGACTTCGGTCCCGCCCAGGTCATGCTGATCCTTTGGTTGATACGGGATGTCTCGCTGCTGTTTTTCGCTTCACGGATCTGCAGGCGGTATCCGGACCACTCGCCCATGACCGAGTCCTACCTCGTAAACATGAAGGTTACGGTAACTTATACCATTGCCATCCTGGCGGGACTGCTGTTCGGTTCCCTGATGTATTCAACGGGACGGTCCGGAATCGAAATCGCCGTCGACCTGATCATCGCCGTGCTGGTCGTCGCCTACATGTGTTACTGTGCCGTCGGTCTTCTGATCGGGAATTTCAGGTCGCTCATCGATATGCCGCTGCCGGAGACGGACCAGTACAAGATCCTGAACGCGCTGACTGCCGATTTCGACGCGTACGAAGGGATCGGAAACATCTATTCGCAGTTGAGCGGAAGCACCCGTTTGATCCAGATCGAAATCTACTTCGACCCCTCCACGACGGCGGAAGAGATAGACCGTCTGCGAGGCAGGATCGAGGAGCGCCTGCGGGGGCATTTCGGAAAACTGCTGTTTCATCTCATACCGCTCGTTCGGGAGACATAAAGGTTCGTCTGGGGCGAAGCGTTCCGTCGCCTGTGACCGGGGGAAGCCGGGTCGGGATTGCATGGCGCGATTTCCTTGACGGATCGGGGCAATGGCCTTAAAAGAAAAAAAGGAGTCGCGATTCCGGGTAAAGGGTTACTCAAGACGCCGGGAAAGGAGCGCGCGGGATGAAAAAGCCTTTGTCGATGTTCCTTTTTTGCATATTTCTCACGGCCGGCCTGCTTTCCTGCTGTCCGTTCCTTACGGACCAGGCCGGGAACCGGGGAGGCTGGGGCGGCATGGCGGGTTACGGGATGGGGGGACTATTCATGGGAATTCTGTTCATCATCGTCATCATCGTTGTCATCTACCTGGTGGTCCGGGTGTTGTCCAGGAATCTGAGTGAATCCGGCGCCGGCGAGACGCCCCTGGACATCCTGAAGAAACGGTACGCAAAGGGGGAGATCTCCAAGGAAGATTTCGACCGCATGAAGGATGAATTGAAGGGCTGACGAACCCCATTTCCCCGGGATGACTTCTTGAAGCATTAGGAGCCGGTTCTGCCGGTACCCCTCCTTTCATTCTCATTCCTGACGCACATGTCTTGTGCATCGTGACGGTCGGCCGCAATCGGAGTGCCGCGGATTGTCCTGATCCCCTCCTCCCCGGCGCCGGGAAGGGGGGAAGGCGCCCGGTCCCGGTGCATCGAACGGCGGGGACGGGCGGGACCGATTGACACAAAGGGCCGATCTCCTTATACTGATTTCCGTGAAACATGGCGGCGACGGCCCGCGTTTCGAACGCCGTTGCCTTGAAAGAGCGGACCTGCCGCTCCCGTGAGGGTCATCCCGACACGTGTACCGAAAGGTTCACCGGTGCGGGGCATCTTTTGCGGCGGCCGGCGGCTCCGTTTTTTTACGTTGCGGTGAGGCGGATGCGCGGTATGGTTCATTCATTGCCCGGCCGCGTTTATGCCTGTTGCGCTTCTTTTCCTGCCGTCGATCGAGGGACGGGGGGGTCCATGGCACTGTCCGAAGTCGATGCCGCGGCCACGGCGCTCGGAAGAGCGGTTACGCCGATGCTTGCGGAGCATCCGGGAAAGACGGGCATCCACCCGCTGCTCGAGGCGCATGAGGCGTTCGCCGCGCGGATGCTGCTGGCCACGGCGGCCGAACGGACGCTGGACGTCCAGTATTACATCTGGCATGGCGACATGACGGGCACGCTCCTGTTCGAATCCCTCCATGCCGCCGCCGGCCGCGGGGTCCGCGTGCGCCTGCTGCTGGACGACAACAACACGTCAGGACTCGACGACACCCTGGCGGCGCTCGATTCCCACCCCAACATCGAGGTCCGCCTGTTCAATCCGTTCAGGATCCGGAAGCCCCGGGTACTGGGTTACCTTGCCGACTTCTCCCGGATGAACAGGCGGATGCACAACAAGTCCTTTACCGCAGACAACCGGGCCACGATCATCGGCGGTCGCAATGTGGGCGATGAATATTTCGGGGTCTCAAAGGGAACGCTTTTCGCCGACCTGGACGTCATGGCCGTGGGTCCGGTCGTCGGGGAAGTGTCGGCCGATTTCGACCGCTACTGGACCAGCGCGTCGGCCCGTCCCGTAGACAGGGTGCTGCCCCCGGCCGATTCCCGCCGTCTCGAAGCGCTGGCGTCGGCGGCGTCGCTCATCGAAGGCCGTCCGGCCGCCAGGGCGTATATGAACGCATTGCGCCGTTCCGGGTTCGTCCAGGACCTGCTTCGGTGCAATCTGGACCTGGAATGGGCGGCGACGCGCATGGTCAGCGACGACCCGGGAAAGGGGCTCGGACGGGCCGCGCCGGAAAAGTTTCTGACCCGCCAGCTGGCGGACATCATCGGCGAACCCGCTGCATCGTTGGACCTCATATCCCCTTATTTCGTCCTGAGGGACGCCGTCGTGAGGGCGTTCACGTCATGGGCCGCCCGGGGAGTGAAAATCAGGGTGCTCACGAATTCCCTGGAAGCCACGGATGTGGCCCTCGTGCACGCCGGTTACGCGAAAAAACGCAGGAGGCTGCTTCGGGCCGGCGTCACCCTCTACGAAATGCAGCGCCTGTCCCCGTATTTCGTGAAAATCCGGAGGCCCGGGCGGATGGGCGGTTCAGGCGCAAGCCTCCACGCGAAAACCTTCTCGGTGGACAGGTCGCGCGCATTCATCGGTTCGTTCAATTTCGATCCGCGCTCGGCGGCGCTGAACACCGAGTCGGGATTCATCATCGAAAGCCCGTCGCTGGCGCAGCGGGTCGATGCCGTGTTCAACGACGTCATTCCCGACAATGCCTATGAGGTGCGCCTGTCCGACGCCGGGAAGCTGTACTGGCTGGAGCGGCGTTCAGGGGAGGAAATACGCCATGATACGGAACCCGGCACGGGTATCGGCAAGCGCGCCGCCGTGGCCGTGTTGTCGGCTCTGCCCATCGAGTGGCTCCTGTGATCGGAGCGAAAGGGATCGAAACGCCCATGACGGGGGAAGGGGACCGGCTGGAAATCATCTACTGCGCCGAATCGGGATTTCGGTCCTTCGCCGCCGGCCTGGCGGAGCGGATCGAAAGGAGGTTCGGGCTCGTCGCGGATCTCGTGGAAGGACACGACGGCATCTGGGAGGTCCGGATGAACGGGAGGGTCGTCCACTCCAATCGAAGGGCCTGCGGCGCCATGGTTTCCGGCGACCGGATCCTCCGGGAAATCGCCAGGCGCAGGTCCGCCCCGGCCGCGCTTCCCGTTTCCCGGTCGACGGCGGGGGCGTCCCGGGAACACCCGCCTCCGGAGGGGATTCCGAAGGGGCGGGAGAAATGACGGATGAATCCGGATGTGAACCTGAAAAAGAAAGCACGGAATACGGGAGAATTGCATTGAAAGGTCTGAAGCGTACCACATCGGTCACACTGAGAACGACCGCCTTCCTGGCGGCCGTCATCCTCCTTGCCGTAGTTGGAGCGGCGTCGCCCTCGCGGGCGGACGGGGTTAAATACGTCACGCTTTTGTACACGGGGGATTTGAAGGGGGATGTCCTTTCCCGAAAGGGGTGAGGCGGACGACCTTCGGGCGGTCTTGCTCGAAATGCGGGATTGGTGAACAAACTGCGCGGGACGGAGGCGAACGTCGTCCTCCTCGACTGCGGGGACTTTTCCTCCGACTGGGGGTACGGCCAGGAGATCGCCGCCGAAGCGACCCTCAAGGCGATGAACGGGATGGGGTACGCCGCCGCCGCCCTGGGGCCCCTGGATCTGGCCCTCGGGCCGGAAAGCCTGGCGGGACTGCTGAAAAACGTCGCCTTTCCCGTCGTCACCTCCAACCTGGTGAACGGAGAAACGGGCCGGCCGTTCGGAACGGGCCAGGCCGTTTTCGAGCGGGGAGGGGTCCGGATCGGCGTGGTGGGCGTGCTTCCGGGGAATGAGGTGAAGGAGACCGCCCCCGCCTTCCTGGAGAAGGGACTCTTCAGGGTTCTTCCCATGGAGGAGGCGGTCCGGAAGGCCGTGGGGGAGATCCGCCCCAAGGCGGACGTCCTCATCCTGCTTTCCCAGGGAACCTTCGAGGAAACCTGCCGTCTCGTGGAGAAGGTTTCCGGCATCGACCTCGCCGTCTCCGCCGGCGTGGGAAAGGCGGTTCCGGGAGCCCCCGTCCCGAGGACGCCGGTTGTCACATCCCCCGAGCGGGGAAACGAACTGGGTTTTGTCCGGTTCAAGGTCCGCAAGGGCAGGGCGATGCTGCTGGAGAAAAGGATGATCGGCCTCGGCTGCTATGATCCCGACATTCCCGAGGATGAAACCGTGGCCTCCTTCTTCGGCGACGAATTCAAGATAAAAATGGCCAAGGCCCGGCGGGAGCGTTTCGGGCGGCGGGAACGGCGTGAACCGATCATGGGGAAGGAACCGTCGCGGCCCGCGCTCCCGGCGGAGACGTTGAAGAGGGGCGAAGGAACGGGACCCGTGTTGCCCGGGACCGTTCCCGTCCCCGGGAAAAAGCCGTGAAAGTCCCGCGGATGCGCGGATGACGCTTGCGGCGTCGTTCCGGCGAAGAACTTGAAAAAACTCTTGACATGGAAAAACTTTTCGTTTAATCTCCACAGAAATAGTGGAGAATCATTCCATGCTGCAGATATCCACGAAAGGAAGATACGGCGTCCGGTTGATGATCGATCTGGCCTCCCGATACGGGGAGGGACCGGTTCTTCTCCGTGAGATCGCCGGCCGCCAGGGGATATCGGAGAAATATCTCTGGAACCTGGTGTCGCCGCTGAAGAACGCCGGCCTGGTCGTATCGTTCCGTGGGGCCCACGGCGGGTACAGCCTGGCGAAGCCGCCCTCGAAGATCAACCTGGGCGAAATCATGCGCCTTCTCGAGGGGCCGCTCTGCCTTGTCGGCTGTGTCGAGAAGCCCTCGGAATGCGGGCGGTCAACCATGTGTATCACCCGCGATGTCTGGGAGGAGGTCTCCCGAAGGATTTCGAAGACGCTCGAGTCCATAACCCTGGCGGAGATGGTGAGGAAGCACCGGACGAGGGAAACGGAAGTTTCTATGGAAGGAAAACAGTGAGAGGTCGCCCGTGAAAGTCCCCCAGGGTTTCGTCATGACAATGTGTTGCTTCATGTGCCGGGGAAAAGCCCGCCGGCAGGGGGGAGGCTTGGTCTGACGATTGGTTCCGTGGATCCGAAGAAACCCGCCCGCCGAAGAGGAGAGCGGGTTTTTTATTTCCGGCGTTGTCATCGGCAAGTCAGGATTGCTGCACGGAAGACGAACATTACGGGAGATGCATCCATGAAAGAAATAAGACTGGACACCACCGTTCTCCACGCGGGCCAGGAAGCCCCGGATCCGGCGACGGGGGCCCGTGCGGTCCCCATCTATCAGACGAGTTCCTACGTCTTCCGGGACACGGAACAGGCGGCGCGCCTTTTCAACCTTCAGGAATTCGGAAACATCTACACAAGGATCATGAACCCGACGACGGACGTCTTCGAGAGGCGCATCGCCGCCGTCGAAGGGGGAACGGGAGCCCTTGCGGTGGCTTCCGGCCAGGCGGCCGTCACCTACGCCGTTCTCAACGTCACCTGCCCGGGGGACGAGATCCTCTCGGCGAACAACCTCTACGGCGGGACCTATCAGCTTTTCCGCAACATCCTGCCGAAACTGGGACGGACGGTGCGGTTCGCCGATTCGGGGCGGCCGGAGGATTTCCGGAAGGCCGTCACGAAAAGAACGAAGGCCCTGTACGCAGAAACCATCGGGAACCCCAAGCTCGACGTTCCCGATTTCGAGATTCTGGCGGGGATCGCCCATGACGCCGGAATCCCCTTCATCGTGGACAACACCGTGGGGATCGGTCTGGTCCGGCCCATCGACCACGGGGCGGACATCCTTGTCGCCTCGGCCACCAAGTTCATCGGCGGCCATGGGACCTCCATCGGCGGCGTCCTCGTCGATTCGGGAAAATTCGACTGGGGGAACGGAAAATTTCCGGAGTTCACCGAACCCGACCCGGCGTATCACGGCCTCGTCTTCAGGGACGCCTTCGGGGACGTTCCCGGCATGGGGAACGTCGCCTTCATCGTCAAGGCCCGGGTCCAGTGGCTCCGGGACACGGGGGCCTGTCTGAGCCCCTTCAACGCCTTTCTCTTCCTCCAGGGTCTCGAGACCCTGACGCTGCGGCAGCGGAAACACTCGGAGAACGCCCTGGCGGTGGCACGCTTCCTCGGGAACCATCCCCTGGCCGCCTGGGTGCGCTATCCCGGGCTCCCGGACCACCCGAGCCACGGAACGGCCCGGAAGTATCTGAAGAACGGGTTCGGCGCCCTGGTGGGGTTCGGCATCCGGGGCGGTTTCGACTCGGGAAGACGGTTCATCGAATCGGTCCGGCTTCTTTCCCACCTCGCCAACATCGGCGACGCCAAGAGCCTGGTCATCCATCCGGCCTCGACGACCCACCGGCAGCTGACCCGGGAGGAACAGGAGGCCACCGGGGTGACGGAGGATTTCATACGCCTTTCCATCGGACTCGAAGCGGTGGAGGACATCCTGGAGGATATCGACCAGGCCCTCCGGAAGGCCGTCCATCCGGACGGAACGGGGAACGCGAATCCCCGGGGAGGAAACGGAGAATCGTGAAACGGAGTTTTACGTCGTTCCCGCGGCCGGGATTTTCGGCACGGGAACCGGCCATCGTCATGGAGAACGATCATGAAAATATACGAAGACATCACTGAGACCGTCGGCGGAACCCCTCTTGTCCGGCTGAAGCGGATGACGGAAGGGAGCCGGGCGGAGGTGGCCGCCAAGCTGGAGTCCTTCAACCCGCTTTCGAGCGTCAAGGACCGCATCGGCGTCGCCATGATCGACGACGGGGAAAGCCGGGGGCTTCTGAAAAAGGGATCGGTGATCGTGGAGCCCACGAGCGGAAACACCGGCATTGCCCTTGCCTTCACGGCGGCGGCGAGAGGCTACCGGCTCATCCTGACCATGCCCGACACCATGAGCCGGGAGCGGCGTCAGTTGCTCGGGATCCTGGGGGCGGAAGTGGTCCTGACGCCCGGCGCGGAGGGCATGACGGGGGCGGTGCGGAAGGCGGAGGCGCTGGCGGCGTCCATCCCCGGCGCGTTCATGCCCCAGCAGTTCAAGAATCCGGCCAACCCGGAAATCCACCGGAAAACGACGGCCGAGGAGATCTGGAGGGACACCGACGGCACCGTGGACATCGTGGTTGCCGGCGTGGGTACCGGGGGGACGGTCACGGGCATCGCCGAGGTCCTGAAGGGGCGAAAACCGTCGGTCCGCGCCGTGGCCGTGGAGCCCGAGGATTCCCCGGTCCTCTCGGGAGGAAAGGCGGGGCCCCACAAGATCCAGGGCATCGGGGCCGGGTTCGTTCCCGCCGTTCTCAACCGGGGCGTGATCGATGAGATCGTCCGGGTGTCGAGTGAAAACGCGGGTGTCACCGCCAGGCGCCTGGCGAGGGAGGAGGGCATCCTGGCCGGCATCTCCGGCGGCGCCGCCCTGTGGGCCGCCCTGGAAGTGGCGGGGCGGGGGGACAACGCGGGAAAACTCGTCGTCGTCATCCTCCCCGACACGGGGGAACGCTACCTTTCCACCTGGCTTTTCCGGAACGGGCGGGCGGAAGAAACGGAATGAAACGATCGGGATGATCGGGAGAGAGGGTATGGGCACATCGGAAGCGCGGGGAATTCTGACGGACGGCCGCGGCGAAGGGGTCGTGGAGACGCAACGGTTCACTTTCGGGTCCGCCGCCGGAGGGGGGATGCGTCTGGAGAACGGCGAAGCCCTGGCCCCCGTCACCCTGGCCTACGAGACCTACGGGACGTTGAACCGGGAGCGGTCGAACGCCGTTCTGGTCTGCCACGCCCTCTCCGGCGACGCCCACGCGGCGGGGATTCACCGGGGGCTGGACAACCCCGGCTGGTGGGACGACATGATCGGCCCGGGCAAGGCCTTCGACACGGACCGCTATTTCGTGATCTGCTCCAACGTCGTCGGGGGGTGCAAGGGGTCCACGGGGCCGTCCTCGACGAACCCGGCCACAGGGAGGCCCTACGCCCTCGATTTTCCCGTCATCGCCGTCGCCGACATGGTCGAGGCCCAGCGCCGTCTCGTCGACCATCTGGGCATCGACAGGCTGCTTGCCGTGGCCGGGGGCTCCATGGGCGGCATGCAGGTCCTCCAGTGGGTGGCCTCCTTCCCCGGGAGAGTCCGTTCCGCCATTCCCATCGCCACGGCCCTGAGACATTCGCCCCAGCAGATCGCCTTCAACGAGGTGGTCCGGCAGTCCATCATGGCCGACCCGGAGTGGCGGCAGGGGAACTACTATGAATACGGCCAGCCCGCCAAGGGGCTCGCCGTGGCCCGGATGATCGGCCACATCACGTTCATGAGCGACCGGTCCATGGAGGAGAAGTTTTCGAGGAAACGGAAAAACGGCGGCTTCCGCAAGTTCGACCCCGACTTCGAGGTGGAGGGCTACCTGCGGTACCGGGGGGACGCGTTCGTGAAGCGCTTCGACGCCAATTCCTACCTGTACATCACCAAGGCCATGGACCGTTTCGACCTGTCCGGCGGACGCCTCTTCGAGAGGACAATCCCTCTCGATACCCGGTTCCTCGTCATTTCCTTCGAGTCCGACTGGCTCTACCCCTCGTCCCAGTCCCGGGAACTGGTCCGGGAGCTGAAGCGGGGTGCCGCCGACGCGACATACTGCGAAATCCGGTCCACTTACGGCCATGACGCCTTCCTGGTGGAGATCGAGGAGCAGACCCACCTGGTCCGGCATTTTCTCGAAAGGACTTTCAATGGAAACGGAACCTTTCGCCGGTGATCCTTCCGGGCCCGTCCGGCCGGACCACCGGATCATCTTCGAAATGATCGATCCGGGATCGAAAGTTCTCGATCTCGGCTGCGGAAACGGGGATCTCGGCTCCCTTCTCGTCGAGAGGAAGAACGTCCGGTTCCAGGGCATCGAGCTGGACGAGGACGCGATCTACCGGTGTGTGGGAAAGGGCCTCAGCGTCTTTCAGGGGGACATCGAGAGCGGTCTCGCCGAATACCCCGGCGGGTCCTTCGACTTCGTGATCATGAACCAGACCCTGCAGGAAGTGAGAAAGATCGATTTCGCCATCCGGGAGGGCCTCCGGGTGGGCCGGAGGCTCGTCATCGGGTTTCCCAATTTCGCCTGCCTCCCGTGCCGGGTGATGCTCTTCTTCCGCGGGAAGGCGCCGGTCACGGCCTCCCTTCCCCATCGCTGGTTCGACACGCCCAACGTCCGGTTCCTCAGCATCGGCGACATGAGGGACTTCTGCGCGGCGGGGGGCATCCGTGTCCTCGGCGCCCGGTACCTCGACGGGGGGAAGGAAATCCGCCGCTGGCCGAACCTCAGGGCACAAAACGCCGTCTTTGTACTCGCGGCGGAAGAAAAAAACACAAGGTGAACGAAAATGCACAGAAAAGCGCTCGCACTGTTCTCGGGAGGCCTGGACAGCACCCTTGCGGTGAAGATCATGCTGGACCAGGGGATTGAAATCGAAGCGGTGAACTTCACCAGCCTTTTCTGCAACTGCAACCCCCGGAAGGAGGGGTGCGTTCACCAGGCGTCCAGGGCGGCCCGGGAGTTCGGCATTCCCATCCGCGTCCTGGCCAAGGGCATGGAGTACATGAAGATGGTGGAGCGCCCCCGTCACGGCTACGGGAGGGGCATGAACCCCTGCATCGACTGCCGCATCTACATGCTCCGGAAAGTCCGGGATCTGCTGCCCGAGGCGAAGGCCTCTTTCGTCGTCACCGGGGAGGTCCTGGGACAGCGCCCCATGTCCCAGCACCGCCGGGCCATCGAGATCATCGAACGGGAAAGCGGCCTCGGAGGCCTGATCCTGCGGCCGCTGTCGGCGCGGCTCCTGCCGCCGACGATTCCCGAGAACGAGGGCGTCGTGAACCGGTCGAAGCTCCTCGATCTCACCGGACGGTCGCGGAAAGTCCAGATAACCCTGGCCGATGCGATGGGGATCACCGACTATCCCTGTCCCGCCGGAGGATGCCTCCTGACGGACAGGGTCGTCGCCGCGCGGCTGCGGGATCTTTTCCGTCACCACCCCGATTACACCATGACCGATCTCCAGCTCCTCCGATACGGCCGCCATTTCCGCCTCGACACCGGTCTGAAGGCCGTCGCCGGCCGGGACGAAGAGGAGAACCGACGGATCCGGGCCCTGGCGGACGGGGGGAACACCCTCTTTCAGCCCCTCAATTTCAGGGGACCCGCCGTTGCGGCCCGGGGGATCCTCGGCTCGGGCATGGAGGACAGAATCGGCAGGATCATGGCGCGATACAGCCAGGATTCCCCGAACGGGTTCACCATCGAGAGAAGGAACCCCGACGGCGGGAGAACGACGTTTTCCGTCGACGGGGGACTGGCTTCGGAGGCCATCGAGCGGTGGCGGGTGGGATGCGCCGGTCCGGGCGGGAACCGCTCCGAAAGGGGGGAAACCGCGGGATGAGCGCCATGCGGCGAAATGAACTCTTTTTCAGGGAGATTGCCGGGGATGGGGAGCCTCTATCTTGATCATGCCGCCACGTCGCCGGTGGCGGACGAGGTCCTCGAGGCCATGCTTCCCTGGTCCGGGCCCGGGGGGGCCATCGACCGGATGCTCCGGCATCCGGGAAGGGAAAGGAGCGGTGCCGTGCCATGAAGGGCAGGATCGTCGCCGTGTGCACCAGCAGGGAAAAGGGAACGAGAAAAACACCCGTCGAATCGGCGCGTCTCGTGAAGGATTTCGGCATTGCCGGGGACGCCCACGGCGGCCCCGGGACTGAGAGGCAGGTGAGCCTCCTTTCGGTGGAGAGCGTCGAAAAGATGAAGGTCCGCGGCTTTTCCGCCGGTGCCGGGGATTTTGCGGAGAACCTGGCCGTCGAGGGGATCGACCTGCCGGCCCTGCCGGTGGGGACGACCCTCCGTCTTTCCGGGGGGCCGGTCCTCCAAGTCACCGCCGTCGGCAAGCGATGCCACGACAGGGGGTGCGCAATCCGTCGCCTGGCGGGCACCTGTATCATGCCCCGGGAGGGGGTGTTCGCCCGCGTCGTGGAGGGAGGGATCGTCAGGGCGGGCGATACCCTCTCGGTGCCCTGAACGGTTCGAGAGTATCTGAGGCGAGGAATCGGTCATGAATCGAAAACCTGTCATCCCCATCCCGCACGATCCCCGGGAAAATGAAAAAGGGATCGACGACATCGCCCGGGCCCTGTGCGCAAGGGAAAACGGCTTCGCCGGGGTTGTAAGGCACAGCCTTCATGAACAGCCCCTTCCCTCCCGGAGCCTGGTCATCGAAATCGTGGAGGCGCTCCGGTCCGTTCTTTTCCCCGGATATTTCGGGTTTCCCGATCTCAAGTCCGCGAGCGTCCTCTTTCATGTGGGAGCGACCCTGGACCGGGTCCAACTCACGCTCCGGGAACAGATCCGCCGCGGTCTCTGCTTCGGCTGCATGGAGGAAAAACCCTGCGACCCCGAGTGCGACGCGCTCTCGGGAGAGATCGCCCGGGCTTTCTTCGGGAGGCTGCCCCACGTCCAGGCGCTCCTCGTGACGGACGTGAAGGCCGCCTTCGATGGCGATCCGGCGGCGTCGAGCCCCGACGAGATCATCTTCTGTTATCCCGGCCTCATGGCCGTCACGAGCTACCGGCTGGCCCACGAACTGTACCGGCTGGAGGTTCCCCTCATTCCCAGGATGATCACGGAGCACGCCCACGGCATGACGGGGATCGACATCCACCCGGGGGCCGCGATCGGCAAAAGCTTCTTCATCGATCACGGGACGGGGGTCGTCATCGGCGAGACCTGCGTCATCGGCGACCGGGTACGCCTGTACCAGGGGGTGACCCTCGGTGCCAAGAGCTTCAAGCTCGACGAGAGAGGGAATCCCGTCAGGGGCGTTCCCCGCCATCCCGTCGTGGAGGACGACGTGACCATCTATTCCGGCGCCACCATTCTCGGGCGGGTCACCATCGGCCGGGGATCGGTGATTGGAGGGAACGTCTGGCTGGTGCACGGCGTCCCGCCGGGAAGCCGGATCACCCAGGTCCATGCCCGGGACGAGGATTACGATGCCGGCGGCGGGATCTGAAGGGACGCGGCCGCCGTATCGAATGATTATATTAATAGAAAGTATTCGATTCCGTGGAAAGAAGGTGGTGTCATGTGGGAATACACGGACAAAGTGAAGGAACTGTTCCTCAAGCCGAAAAACGCGGGGGAGCTGGAAAACCCGGACGCCGTGGGCGAGGTGGGAAGCATCGTCTGCGGGGACGCCCTGCGGCTTTCCCTCAAGGTGGACAAGAAGACGGACCGGATCACCGACGCCCGCTTCCAGACCTTCGGATGCGCCTCGGCCATCGCCAGTTCGTCGGCCCTGACGGAACTTGTCAAGGGCAAGACCCTTGACGAAGCTGCGAAAATAACGAACCGGGACATCGCCGATTTCCTGGGCGGCCTTCCGGACGAGAAGATGCACTGCTCCGTCATGGGCATGGAGGCGCTGGAGGACGCCATCCGGAAGTATCGGGGAAAACCGGAGCCGGTCGGCCCCTCCGAGAACATCGTGTGCAAATGTTTCGACGTCTCCGAAGAAAAAATCCGCAAAACGGCCCTGGAAAATCATCTCACCACGGTGGACGAGATCACCCATTACACGAAGGCGGGGGGCGGGTGCGGGCAGTGCAGGCACGATATCGAGGAAATCCTCAAGGACCTCTGGGCTTCCGGGGTCCCGGAGCCGAAACCCCCGGAAAAAAGGAAGCTCACCAACCTCCGGAAAATCGGCCTGATCCAGGAGGTCCTGGAAAAGGAAATCCGTCCCCGTCTCCAGGCGGACGGCGGGGACGTCGAACTGGTCGACGTGGACCGGAACCGCGTGACCGTGGGCTTCCGGGGCATGTGCGTCGACTGTCCCATGGGGAACACCACGATCCGGGGGATCGAGGAAAGACTCACCGAGGTGATCGGTGAAGAAATCCAGGTGGTGGCGGAATGAAAACCCTGTACCTTGACAACAATGCAACGACCCGGGCGGCCCCGGAAGTGGTGGAGGAAATGCTCCCCTATTTCACGGATCTCTACGGCAACCCGTCGAGCATGCACACCTTCGGGGGCCGGGTTCACCGCAGGATCGAGGAAGCCCGGGAGCGGGTGGCGGCCCTCATCGGCGCCGAGGCCGATGAAATCATTTTCACGAGCTGCGGCACCGAGAGCGACAACACGGCCCTCATGAGCGCCGTGGAGGCCGCGCCGGAGAGAAGGCACGTCGTGACGACGAAAGTGGAGCACCCGGCGGTCCTGAATTTCTGCAGGAATCTGGGAAACCGGGGATACCGGGTGACGCTTCTCCCGGTGGACACCCTCGGAAGGCTCGAGATGGACACCCTTCCGGGGGCTCTGGACCACGATACGGCGATCCTTTCCGTCATGCATGCGAACAATGAGACGGGCGTCGTTTTCCCCGTGGAGGAAATCGGCCGCCTCGCCCGGTTGAAGGGGATCGTCTTTCACTCCGACGCCGTTCAGGCGGCGGGAAAGATTCCCATCGACGTGAAAAGGCTTCCCGTGGACATGCTTTCCTTTTCCGGTCACAAGCTCCATGCCCCGAAGGGGGTGGGGGCCCTCTATGTCCGGCGGGGGACCCGTTTTCACCCCTATCTCATCGGCGGCCACCAGGAAAGAGGGCGCCGGGCGGGAACGGAGAACGTCCCCTACATCGTCGGTTTCGGGAAAGCCTGCGAGCTTGCCGGGAAAAACCTGGAACAGCGCATGACCGCCGTTTCCAGGCTTCGGGACCGGCTGGAGAACGAGCTTCTGGCGCGGTGTCCCGACGCCATGGTCAACGGGGACCGGGGGAACCGCCTTCCCAACACGACGAGCATCAGCTTCCGGTACGTGGAGGGGGAGGCCATTCTTCTCCGCCTCGACGAATACGGAATCTGCGCCTCCTCCGGTTCGGCCTGCACGTCCGGGTCGCTCCAGCCGAGCCATGTTCTGAGGGCCATGGGGGTTCCCTACACGGCCATTCACGGGTCCGTCCGTTTCTCCCTGTCCGATTACACGACGGCGGAAGAGATCGAGAGGGTGATCCGGGTGGTGCCGCCCGTCATCGCGGAACTCAGGGAACTGTCCCCCTTCGGACGGGAGACCCTGAACCGCCGGGCCTGCGGCCCGGGGGGCGAGGCGGGCTGAAAGGGCCCTTCCCGCTCCTCCTCCCGGCCATGGGGGATGGAAAACCGTCCGAACCCGGTCTATACTGAATGGGAAACCCGTTTCCATCCCGGCCCCGGCGCCGGGATGGAACGAAAGGACCATGAGAATGGAACCCCTGCTTTCCGGCGATTTCCTGGAATCCATGGGCGCGGCCCTCAGGGAATTTTCACCCGACCCCCGGCGGCGGCACGATCCCTTTGCCCTCGCCGTTCTCGAGGAAGCCCTGTCCGCCGCCGTCGAGGGGAACTACGGGATCGGCGCGTGTCTTGTCCGGGAAGAAACGGGGGAGGTGATCCTGAGGGGACGGAACCGGGTGTTCCAACCTTCCTTCCGGAAGGACCTTCACGCGGAAATCGACGTTCTGACGCGGTACGGGAAGGCGGCCGGGGAGGCCGGTAGCGCCATGGACCGGCTCGTCCTCTTCTCGAGCATCGAGCCCTGTCCCATGTGCCTGGGGCGGATCGCCGCCTCGGGGGTGGGGGCGGCCTTCTACCTGGCCTCGGATTCCGAAAGCAGGATGGCCTATCTCAGGGAGAGAAGGCCCGCTGTCTGGAAGGGGATTGCCGGGGGAGGAACTTACGGAAAGGCCGATTGCTCCCCGTTGCTCTCGGAACTCGCGCTCGGGATTTTTCTGTTTTCGACCCGGAAACTGGACGGGTGGGGTCAAGGGGAAAAAATCGGGTGATCCCCGGGGGTGCCGGGAAAACCTCCGTCCCGCCGGCCGTCATGCCGGAGGAGCGTCGCCCCCTTCCGGTTTGTCCTCGAGGATCTGCCGTATTTTCCTGGAAAGCTCGCCTTTCGTGAACGGCTTCTGGAGGAATCCCCTGCAGCCCTTCTTGAAGATCTGCTCCGCTTCGCCGTTCAGGCTGTAGCCGCTGGCGAGAAGCACCTTCACCTTCGGGTTCATCTCCTTCAGCCGCTCGAAGGTCTCCCCGCCGCCCATCCCGGGCATGATCATGTCCAGAACGACCAGGTCGATCCCGTTTTCCGATGCCTGGTAGATCTTGAGGGCCTCCGGCCCGCTTTGGGCGCTGCGAACCCGGTATCCCAGGCGTTCCAGAATCGTCTCCGTCACGTGGAGGACCGCCGGTTCGTCGTCAACCACCAGGATGGTTTCTCCTTCCCCGTCGACATCGGCGGGCGGTTTCACCTCTTCCTCCGAGGGTTTCTCGGAGGCGGGGAGGTAGATATTGAACGTCGTCCCCCGCCCTTTTTCGCTGTACACGGTGATGGCACCGTTGTGGCCTTTCACGATGCCGTAGACCGTGGCGAGACCGAGGCCCGTCCCCCGCCCCATCTCCCGGGTGGTGAAGAAGGGCTCGAAGACGCGCTGCCGCGTCTTTTCGTCCATGCCCACGCCCGCGTCGGTCATGGAGAGCTTCACGTACCTGCCGGGACGCACCAGGTAGGTCGCCGCATGTTCCCGGTCCAGGAAGACGTTCCGGGTTTCCAGGTAGAGCGGGCCGCCGCCCGGCATGGCCTGCCAGGCGTTGACGAACAGGTTCATCAGGACCTGTTCCATCTGGCCCCGGTCCGCCCTGACCGTCCAGGAACCGGGTTCGTGCTGTTCGTGGATGACGATCTCTTTCCGGGTCCGCCCGAACAGGACCGCCGTCTGATGGGCGAGGTCGTTCAGTTTCAGCGATTTGACCTCGTACCGCCCGCCCCTTGAATAGCCCAGGAGCTGCCGGGTCAGGCCCGCCCCGCTGCTCACGAGGGACTCGATCGCCTCCATGTCCCCGCAGGCGGATTCCGACGGGTCGAGATTCATCCGGGCTAGTGTCGCATGGCCCTGGATGCCCATGAGGAGATTGTTGAAGTCGTGGGCGATACCCCCGGCGAGGCATCCGATGGCCTCCATTTTCTGGGATTGCCGGAGGCTCTCTTCCATCTTCTGTTTTCTCTCCTCCGCCAGTTCCAGTTCCCCCAGCATCCGGTTGATCCGGGCCGCCAGGACGGAGAGCTCGTCCTTTCCCGTGATGGGAACCCGGGCCTTGAGATCGGAGGTGTCGGCGATGAGATTGACCGTGTCTCCCAGGACGCCGAGCCGGGACAGCACCTGCCTGTGAAGAAACGCCATGATGGCGAATGCGAAGATGACCGTCGCCAGAAGGAGGAAAAGGATGAAGTAGAAGGTGCTCTTCTCGCCCTGGAGATAGAGTTGCCTGGGCAGTTCCACCTGCAGGATCAGCGCCGGATTGCCGTAGATGTCCCGGAGCAGTGCACGCCCTTCGACGGACCGGGAATCCTTACGATTGACGAGGATGGAGGAATCACCGGACGGATCCGCCCCGGCGCCTTCGAATCCCGCCGGCCCCCTGGGGTCGAGGATCCTTTCGATCCGCACGGGAAGCTGGGCCAGGCTCGCGATCCGTTCCACTTCGTTCCCGTCCAGGAGGCGTCCGAAAATGAGGGTTCCAGCGGGGGGACCGTTCCCGTCGCTGGTCAGGACGGGACGGGCCGACACGAGGAAGATGCCTCCGGGAAGGCTGAGGATGCCGTCCGTTTTCCGGTCGGTCCCCGAGGCGCATTGAAGAGGGCCGCCGGCGGAAAGATGGTTCAGCAGTCCGTCGGGGAGCGGCGCTTCCCGTTCCTCTTCGAGGTCGTACCCTCTGCCCAGAACCGGCCGCCCCGCGCCGTCTTCGAAGAGGATGGCGTTCAGCCGGAGGGTCGTGAACGTGCTTGCGACGATGTTGACGCTCTCGAAGTCGGCGTTGCCGCCCTGGACGAAACGATATGCATCGTCCCAAGTCGCCCAGTCCTGGGTCAGGACCCCGATGCTCTGGATGCTGTTTTCGAACGCGTTCACGGCCCTTGCGGTCTGCTCCCGGACCTCCATTTCCTCCAGCGTCGTGAAGCTTCGAAGAAGGATCGTTTCGGAAAGGACGTACTGTATGGCGAAAAGACCGCAAAAAGTCAGGATGATGACAAGAAGGATCTTCCTCTTGAGCGACATGGGGACGGGTGCCTCTGTTTTGGGGTTGTTAAGCGTGGAAGTATAAGCAAAGACGCGGGGGAAGTCAAAGAAATAAACGGGGAAGGAACGATTTTTTTGCGTGCCCGTTTCGGGGCCCGCCGCGCTTCCTGCGATCGTACGCTGAACGCCGGCGTCCCCGCGGGCGGGAATGCCGCAAGGGACCCTGTTTTCTCCCGGGGGCGTCCGTCCGGCGGGGCGGCAAAGCTTCCTATTGTTTCAACGGGACGGGTGTTGTATACTGGCTGTCGTGAGAATTGCGTAGAAGCGTGGGAATAAGCGTTTTTGCCGTTCTTTTAAATATGACGGCTTCGTAAAAAGCCCATATGCTGTGTTGCCCTTCTCCCCTCGTCCCTGCGGCGTACCAAA
>DJVQ01000043.1 GCA_002441265.1 Syntrophaceae bacterium UBA6252 | reverse complement strand
GATCCCATCATACAAGGCGTACTTTTGGTACGCCGCAGGGAGGAGGGATGAAGGGCAACGCAGCATATGGACTTTTTACGAAGCCGCCGTTTCATGACGAACGCATGAAAAGTCCAAGCAACACTTTTCCCAGCGCCCGGAGGGTATGATGCCCCTTATTGTCAGTCTTCCTGAACCCATGTTCAAGCTGAAAGTCGTGACGGTGAAGGATTCCTTCGAAAAAGCCCTTTCCGTTCTCCAGGAAACGGGGGTTCTTCACATCGAGGAAGCCAAGGAATTGTCCCCTGTCGAAAGGGAGGCCGTCGAGGAGCGCCGGGTGCAGGTCAGGAGGGCGCTCACGGCCGTTCAGGACGTTCTCTCCTCCCTCCCGGGGGAACGGGAAGTGTTCGTCGAGGACGTTCCCCTTTCCATCGATGACGCCCTGGAGGGGGTCCGGAAGATCCAGGCCGGCCATGCCCGCCTGCTTTCGGAGATCCAGGAGCAGGAACAGAAGATCGCCCTTTCCCGCGGTCTCGAGCGGTACCTCACGCTTCTCCCCGGGAGCGCCGGGATGTCCCTCGGGGATTTCCGACATTCCGGGACGTACCTGTTCACGGCCGTTTACGTGTTTTCCGAGGAGGGCTTCAGGACCTTCCGGGACCGGGCGGCTTCCAGGATCATCGAGGAGGTTCATGCCTCGTCGGGCGGCGAGATCGTGGCGTACGTCATCGCCCGGAAGGAGGACCGGAAGGCCCTGGAGGAAATCGTTTCCACCCTCGGCGCCGTTCCCCTGGACATCCCGGACCGGGACGACACCCTCTCGGCCTTTCTGGCGGAGGAGGGGAAACGGCGGGAGGAACGGGAACGGGACCTCGCCGGCCTGCAGAGAAACCTCCAGGGATTCATCCGGGACAGCCTTGCCGATCTGGCCCTGTACCGGGAAGTCCTGACGGCGGAATACGACCGTCTTTCGGCGCTGGACTGGGCCTCCGGAACGTCGTACGTGACCCTGATGGAAGGATGGGTTCCCGAAGGGGCACTCGATACCGTGAGCGCCCGCCTCCGGGAGGCGGTCCCGTACAGTTTCGTCGATTCGAGGCGTCCGGAAAAAGGGGAGGAGCCGCCCACCAGGCTCCGGAATCCGAAGGGGATCCGTCCCTTCGAGGTCGTGGTGAAGCTCTTCAGCGTTCCCCGGTACAGGGAATGGGACCCCACACCCGTTGTGGCCTATTTCTTCGCCTTCTTCTTCGGGATCATGCTGAACGACATGGTCTACGCGGCGGGACTCCTGATCCTGGCCCGGTTCTTCCTGGACAAACTCGTGGAAGATCCCACCAGCGAGGGGACGATGCTTTTCCGGCGGGTTCTCTACATCGGCGGGGTCGTTTCCCTGATCTTCGGCATCCTTTCGGGAACCTACCTGGGAGACTTCCTGAACCGGTATTTCGGCGTTTCCCTGGACACGATCGCCCTCTCCCGGGGGATCCAGCAGAGACTCTCCGATCCCATATCGTTTATCGTTCTCGCCCTCATCATCGGGCTCGTCCATCTGAACCTCGCCCATCTGCTCGGCCTCATCAGGGGCATCCAGGAAAGGAACCGGGGAATCGTCCTGAACAAGATAGGACTTTTCCTCATTCAGGTTTTCGGCATTCCCTATCTCTTCCACGGGATGCTCCAGATCGATCTGGTTCCGGTGAGCGGGGCCGTCTTCGGGATGTTCGCGTACCCCATGTATTTCGGGCTGGTTCTCGTCATTGTCGGAAGCGTCCTTCAGATGGGAGCCCTGGGCGCCGTTTTCTGGCTCTTCGACGTTACGGGCATCCTGGGGGACGTCATGTCCTATTCCCGGCTCGCCGGTGTGGGACTGGCCACCTTTTACCTGGCGTCCTCCTTCAACCTGCTCGCCGACTGGGTGTCCAGGGGGGTCACCTCCGCGCTGCCGGGAGTCTTCGGTGTCGCCGTCGGGTTCCTCCTGGGGCTCGTTCTCCTCGTGATCTTCCATGTGTTCAATCTTCTGCTCAGCATCCTGGCGGCGTTCATTCATTCCCTCCGGCTTTGCTTCGTCGAGTTTCTTCTCAAGTTTTTCGAGGGCGGGGGCAGGGAATACAGCCCCCTTCAGTGGAGGCTTCGCAAGAGAATCATTTTGGGCAAAAAATCTTAAGGAGAGGTGAGATATGACGACGATTCAAGCCCTGGCGACGTTTGGCGGTGCGCTTGCACTGGCGGGTGGACTGGCGGGTTCGGCCATGGGGATCGCCAATGCCGGTTCGGCGGGCGCGGCGACGCTGTCCGAGGATGCGGGACAACTCCGGAACGTGATCGTCCTCGCGTCCCTTCCCATGACACAGACCTTCTATGGCCTCATCATCCTGATCATCATCCTGACCGTTTCCCTGCCCAAACTGCCCGAGGCGGGGGGGACGGGAATCGCCATGGTCGGAATCGGTTTCATGGCCGGATGCGCCGAGTTCTTCTCCGCCATATACCAGGGGGCCGTTTGCGCTTCCGGCATCGCCCTCCTTCCGAAAACCAAGGGAAGGATCCTGACGGCATCGATGATGCTCGCCGTCTTCGTCGAACTGATCGGCGTGCTCGGCCTTGTTTTCACGATCATGGCCCTCAGCATCCTGCGGCTCATGTAAAAGGGGATGACCATGGATCCGAGCAGACTGAGAGAGGCAATCCTCGAAAAGGCGCGGGCCGAGGCGGACGGGATCCTTGCCGACGCCGAGAAGAAGGCGGGCGAAATGATCGGAAAGGCCGGGGACCAGTTCAAGGAGAAAACGGAGGCGGAGCGAAAGAAGCTCCTGTCGGAGGCGCGCCGGGAGTCGGCGAAACGGCTTGCCCATGCCTCCCTGGAGGGGAGGCAGGCCGTTCTCAGGGAAAAGGACCGGATCATCGGGGAGATTCTCGAGAACGTCCGGGGGGAACTCCGGAAGACCACCATGGAGAAAGCGGCGCTTCACTCCCTGGTCCGGGAAACCCTCGACGCCTTTCAATCGGACGTTCCGATCCGTTTGTATGCAGCACCCAAGGACCTGCCCGCCCTCGAGGAGATCCTGAAGGAAGACGGCGATCTCGGGAAAAGGGTCCTCGAAGTCCGGGAAAGAGAGGGGCTCGGGGGCGTCCTCGCGGAGACGGAAAACGGCATGGTGAGCATCGACAACACCTTTGAAATCCGCCTTTCCATGCTCCTGCCGGGCATGATGCCGGAAATGGCGAAAAGACTCTTTGGAGAAGGGGACCATTGAACCTGACCAGCACCCGTTACGCCTTTCTGTCGGCCTACGTGAAGGGGGAAGAGGCCCGGGGAGTCCAGGGGGACCATCTTTCCGTCATTCTCCAGCGGGCGAAGACGCCCCAGGATGCCCTGGAAGCCATCCGCGACACGGACGTAGGGGAGGCCCTCCGGGAAGAGCCGTGGAAAACCTTTCCCGAAGTCGAGGAACGGCTCTGGAAGTCCCTCGCCGGCAAACTGGACCGGATCCGCCGTTTCTCCCTTCCCAGGGGAATCGGGGAAATGCTCCGGGTTTTCCTCCAGCGGTTCGATCTTCTCAACGTTAAACTGGCCCTTCGGGCCGTCCACGGGGAGAAGTCCTTCACCCCGGTGCCGCTGGGGCCCCTCCGCGACGAGGGGCTCACGGAGGAACTGTCCCGGGTGAAGTCGATCGCCGAACTCGCCGCGCTTCTCCGGGCGGCGGGACTCGGGGAATACGCCGATCTCATTGCCGAGATCCGGGAACTGGACGAAAGGGTGATCCTCGATATGGAGCGGGTGCTCGACCGGAGCTACAACGAAAAATGGATGAAGACGCTCCGGGGGATGGACGAGGGGGTTCTTCTGGCCCGGGTCCAGGGGATTTTCATCGACTATGAAAACCTTCGCACGGCCTTCCGGCTGGTGACCGGGGGGACGGGGGCGGTCGCCGAGGGCGTTTTCCTGAAGGGCGGCCATCTCCTCGACGAAGGCTTCCTCCGGGATTTCCTGTCGCTGGCCCCGGGGGAGATCGTCGCGAGACTGGCGGGCACGGAATACGAATATGCCGCTCAGGACCTGGCCAGGGGGTTCGAGAAGGGGAAGTCCTTCGGCATCATCGATCAGACACTGAACCGCAACCTGTACCGGACCGTGCGGCAGCTCCTCGCCCCGAGGGTCATGTCCCCCTGCGCGCTCCTGTGGTATCTCATCGTCAAGGAACAGGAAATCAGGAACCTGAGGATGATCTTCAGGGTTCTCCACGACGGGGTTCCCCTGGGGGAAATCCGGGATTTCATGGTGGTGGCCGCATGAGAGGAATGGACGATTTTCAGATCGCCGTCATCGGGAGCCGGGACGAGGTGAGCCTCCTCCGCCTGACGGGCATCCGGAAGTACGTGGTTTTCGACGAGGACGACCGGGCGCTCCGGGAAAAACTCCGGACGGCCTTCTCCGAACTGACCGGAGATCCTTCCGTCGGACTGATCCTCGTTCCCGACGAGTGGATGGACTTCGTCCGGGACATGGCGAGGAAACTCCGGGCGGGGAAGCGGGTCCGGACGGTGGTCATCGAGTATCCCGCCAGGTACCGGGAGGAGAAGCAGGATATCCGGCGGTACTACAGCCGGTTGACAAGGAGCCTCATCGGTTTCAACGTGGAAATCTAAAACAAAGGGAAGAGAGGCGCTCGCTATGGGAAGGATTTGGAGAGTTTCAGGTCCCGTCGTCATCGCCGAGGAGATGCGGGGTTCCCAGGTCTACGAGGTCGTGGACGTGGGGGAGGAGCGGCTCACCGGTGAGATCATCGGCCTCGAGCAGGACAAGGCGGTGATCCAGGTCTACGAGGACACAGTGGGGCTCCGTGTGGGGGAACCCGTCGTGGGGACCGGTGAAATCCTCATGTGCGAACTCGGACCCGGCATGGTGGGAAACATCTACGACGGGGTCCAGCGGTCGCTCGTCACGATGATCGAAGACGTCGGGGATTTCCTCCTCAGGGGGATCCGCACCGATGCCCTGGACCGGAACAAGAAGTGGGAGTTCAACCCCACCGTGAAGGCGGGGGACACGGTTCATGAGGGGGACATCATCGGAACGGTCCCCGAAACGGGGCTCATCGAGCACCGGATCATGGTGCCCATCGGCAGGGGCGGGAAGATCCTGGAGATCCACAAGGGGAGATTCACCGTCCTCGACACGATCGCCGTCCTCGAGGAAAACGGGGACAGGAAGCCCCTCACCCTGATGCAGCGGTGGCCCGCGAGAAAACCCCGCCTCTACAAGCGCCGGCTCGATCCGGTGAATCTTCTTGTCACGGGGACCCGGATCATCGACTACCTCTTTCCCCTCGCCCTGGGGGGCAAGGCCGCCATCCCAGGGGGATTCGGCACGGGAAAGACGGTGGCGCTCCAGCAGATGGCCCGGTGGTCCCAGACCCAGCTCAACATCTACGTGGGCTGCGGCGAGCGTGGAAACGAGATGGCCGACGTTCTCCACAGTTTCAAGAAGCTCCGGGACCCCGGCACGGACCGCCTTCTCCAGGAAAAGGAGATCTTCATCGCCAACACGTCCAACATGCCCGTCGTGGCCCGGGAGATCAGCATCTTCATCGGGGTCACCATGGCGGAATATTTCCGGGACATGGGCTACGACGTCCTCCTGGTCGCCGATTCCACCTCCCGGTGGGCGGAAGCCATGCGGGAAATCGGGGCCCGTCTCGAGGAAACGCCCGGCGAGGAAGGGTTTCCCACGTACCTGGGGTCCCGGCTCGCCACCTTCTACGAACGCTCGGGAAGGGTGGAGTGCATGGGACTGCCGGAGCGGACCGGTTCGGCCACCGTCATCGGTTCGGTCAGCCCGCCGGGGGCGGACTTCAGCGAGCCCGTCACCCAGTCGACGCTCCGGATCGTGGACGCCCTGTACTCCCTCGACGTGGCCCTGGCGAACCGGCGCCACTTCCCAACGATCAACTGGCTCCAGAGTTACAGCCTCTATTCCGATTCGGTGGGCAAATGGTGGAAGCAGGAAGTCAATCCCGAGTACCATGCCGTCCGGGACCGGGCCCTGGTGACCCTCCAGCGGGAGGCGGAACTGGAGGAAATCGTCCGCCTCGTCGGCCCGGAGGCCCTTCCCGAGAACGACCGTCTCCTGCTCCTCATCGCCCGGATGATCCGGGAGGACTTCCTCATGCAGAGCGCCTACCACCCGGTGGACACCTACACGCCCCCGGCGCGGGGCCACCTCATGCTCGCCACCATCATCCGGTTCGGCGACGTGGCCAGGGAACTCTCCGAGCAGGGCATGCTCGTCAGCGAGATCTCGCAGCTCAAGATCGTTCCGAGGATTTCGCGGATGAAGGACGTTCCTCTCGAAGAATTCGACAAATACATCAAAGACCTCTGGTCGGACATGGAGAAGGCCCTGACAACCCGTGAAGGAGGGATGTAATGGAAGCGAGGCAGCTCTTCACGCGGGAGACGAAGGCCATCAGCACGGCCCGCCGCTCCCTTCTGGTCATCGAAAGCATTCCCGGAATCCGGTACAACGAAATCGTGGAAGTGCAGCTGGGAACCGGCGAGAACCGGGTCGGCCAGGTCATCGAGGTCGGAAAGACGACGACGGTCGTCCAGGTGTTCGGGGGGGTGAGCGAAGTGGACCTCCTGAACAGCCGCGTCCGGTACCGGGGGGAGACGCTGAAGCTTCCCGTTTCACCGGACATCCTGGGCCGGATCTTCGACGGCAGCGGCAACCCCATCGACGGGGGGCCGTCCATCGTGGCCAGCGCGTACCACGACATCAACGGCGTTCCCGCCAATCCCGCCTCCCGCATGCCGCCGGCGGAGTTCATCGAGACGGGGATTTCGGTCATGGACGGACTGAACGTCCTTGTCCGGGGACAGAAGCTTCCCCTTTTCAGCGGGTCGGGCCTTCCCCACAACCGGATCGCCGCGCAGATCGTCCGGCAGGCGGCCCTGAAACGGAAGGCCGAGGAGTTCGCCATCGTCTTCGCCGCCATCGGCGTGAGCTTCGACGACGCGGCCTACTTCATCGCCAACCTCGAGGAGACGGGGGCCCTGAACCGGGCCGTGGGCTTCATCAACACCGCCTCCTCCCCGGTCATCGAACGCCTTTCCACGCCGCGGCTCGCCCTGACGGCGGCGGAATACCTGGCCTGGGAGCGGGACATGCACGTCCTCGTCGTCCTCACCGACATCACGAACTACTGCGACGCCCTCCGGGAGCTGGCGGCCATGCGGGGAGAAATCCCCAGCCGCCGGGGATACCCGGGGTACATGTACACCGACCTGGCGACCATGTACGAGCGGGCGGGGAGAATCTCCGGGAAGGAAGGCTCCGTGACCATCCTCCCCATCCTGACCATGCCCGACGACGACATCACCCACCCCATCCCCGACCTGACGGGGTACATCACGGAAGGGCAGATCGTCCTTTCCCGGCCCCTGGAACGGAAGCGGATCTACCCAGCCATCGACGTCTTCCTCTCCCTCTCCCGGATGATGAAGGAGGGGATCGGCGAGGGGAACACCCGGGAGGACCACAACAACGTGTTCATGCAGTCCTACGCCATGTACGCCGAGGGGAACTACCTCCGGGAGATCTCCACGGTCATCGGCTCGGACGCCCTGAGCGACCGGGACCGGATCTACCTTTCCGCAGCGGACCGCTTCGAGAGGGAGTTCATCTCCCAGGGGGAATTCGAGCGGAGAACGGTGGAGGAGACGCTGGAAATCGCCTGGAACATATTCTCCATGATCCCCCGGGAGGACCTCAAGCTGATCCAGGAGAAATACATCCAGAAATACCTGCCGAAGAAAGGAAAGGCGCAGTGACATGGGGGCCAAGATCCAGGTAACGAGACCGACGAAAATCGAGCTGGCCCGGCTGAAGCGGAGATTCCGGCTGGCCACCCGGATCCAGAAGATCATGAAGGACCGCCTCTCGATCCTGGTCATGGAGTTTCTCGAAACGGTCAAGGAGTGCGCCGTCGTCAAGGAACGGCTGGTGAGCGAATTCAACGAAGCCTACCGGGCACTGTCGGTGACCGCGGGCTATCTCGGATCGGAGAACCTCGAAAAGGCGCTCTTCGCCCTGGAGATGCCCCTGAAGATGACAGGGAGGACCCGGAACGTGGCCGGCGTGCGGATCCCCATCTTTGATGTGGAAAAGGACACGGGAGTGGCGGCGCGGACCGCCGTCCGGCCGGGGATGACCGCCATCGAGGAGGACACCCTTTCCGTGGCCAGGCGCTGTCTCGAATCGATCATCGAACTGGCGGAGCTGGAGAACTCCCTGGAACTCCTGGGGGCGGAGATCAACAAGGTGAAGCGGATCAACAACGCCCTGGAATACAACGTCATCCCCAGCCTCCATGGGACCATCCGGTACCTCAACATGAAGTTCGAGGAACGGGACAGGGAGGAAGGGGCGCGGCTCAAGTACGTCAAGCTTCTCATCGAGAAGCGGGAGGCCTATGCCTATTGACGGAGATTTCCTGCGGGACCGGTGGCTGGACGGGGGCGTCGCGGAGGATCTTCGGATCCTCAACACCCAAGCCCCCCGGGCGAGAAAGACCCTTGCGGCGCTCCTCCGGGAGGACACCCCCTTCGTATCCTGCCAGGACGGGGGGGAGCACCACTTCCGGAAAAGCGAGCTCCTGCGGCTCGCATCCATGCTGGAGGAGTGGGAAAGGGAGGAACTCCTTCTTCCCATTCTCATCGAAGTGTCCGGGGAATCCCGGCAAATGACGGTGCGGACGAAAACGGGTGTGGAGGAAAAGGTCCTCGGGACCCTTCTCGGGATGCCCGTGGACCGCGAGGGTGATGAGATCTACCTGTCCCGGGCGCAGCTTCCCGCGATCAGGAGGCTTTTGAAATCGTCCACCCAGTATCTGTTTCTGGTATGACAATCCGTTCCGGGAGGAGGAAGGATCCATGGCGGAAGAAATCGGAACGACCATCGGGAAGATAGAAAAGGAAGCGGAAAAGATCCTCGAAGGGGCGAAGGAGAAGGCGCGGAAGACCCTGGAGGATGCGAGGCGGAAGTCGAAGGAAATCCTCGGCGCGGAAATCCCCATGGAAGACATCGAAAAGGAAAAGCGGCTGATTCTCCAGGCGGCGGACGAGGAATCCAGGGCGAGACGGGACACCTCGGAAAAGAGGACGGCCCAGATCCGGGCGACGGCCCCGGAGAAGCGGGAGAAGGAAGTCCGCTCCATTCTGGAAGCCGTCCAGGGCGGCCGCTGACGGCGCGGCCCCAGTTCCCGTTGCGGCGGCCGGCGATGACCTGCCGCCGTTTTTTTTACCCCTCGAGAGACCGAGGCCTTCCGGGCCTACGACCGGGTTTTTTTCTCCCTCCCGGCCGTTTCACGCTTTTCTTCTGGATCTCCGTGCGGCGGACGGTGCAGGCGGCGCCGGTGGCGGGCATCACCTCCGGGTCGCCTGACAGCCAGTGGCGAAGGTTGCCCAGAAGCGTGGCGGCGTAGGGATTCTTTTCCCCGGCGGAAAGAGAGTAATTGACCCAGAGCCCATCCTTGCTGCTGGTCACCAGGCCGGCGTTTTCGAGGATCTTCAGGTGCTTCGATACCGTCGGCTGGGCGATGCTGAGAACCGCCTGGATCTCGCAGACGCACAGGGGCCGCACCTGGAGCATCTTCAGGAGCCGGACCCGGTTCGGGTCGGAGAGGGCTTTCATGACCTGGGTGAAATCCTTCATTTCCTCTTTCTTTCATCCGACCCTTCGGGGTCGTTTCTTTCGCCCCCGGTGCGGGAATACATCGCGGGCCGCTGCCCGCCGATTCCGGCTTCGGTTTCCGCGGACCTCCGGATGTAGTCCGAGGCTTCAACCCCGGTGGGAACAGGGCGCCGTTTGACGCGGCGGTTCCGGGGGCGCGGACGGGGTTTTCCGGCTCAGGAACCGCTTTTCGACGGTTCCATTTTTCTCGCTCCACTGCAACACCGCGGATTTGCCCTGTCGGGTTATCAGGCTCGGACATGCGGTGTTGCGGACGTTCCACTTCGAAAGGAACCGTGAGCGAAAAGGCGCTTATTCGCCTCCAAAACCGTCCCGCGCCTCTTGACGGTGATCGTTCACGACAAGGCGCCGCCGGCCCTGAAGGGCCGGACTACATCGGGCCGCTGTCCGCCGATTCCGGCCCCGGTTCCCGCGGATAAGGGGCACTATATAGCGCCGCCGCCGGGATTGTCAATTCCGGAAAGGGCCCCGCCCAAAGAACCCTTGAAAACGATTCCTCACTCGTATAAGGTGTTTTCGTCGGAGAGCTCCGATGGCTCTCGTCATTGAAACTGATTGAATCGGCAGGAGGAACCCATGATGGAAATCATCGATGTCTATGCGAGGGAGATTCTGGATTCGAGAGGAAATCCCACGGTGGAAGTGGAAGTGACCCTGGATTCCGAGGTGGTGGGACGGGCCTCGGTGCCCTCGGGGGCCTCCACGGGCGAACACGAGATGCTCGAGCTTCGGGACGGGGACAAGACACGGTATCTCGGAAAAGGGGTTCAGAAGGCGGTGGAGAACGTCATCCAGCGGATCGGGCCGGCCCTGCTCGGCATGGACGCCTTCGCCCAGCGGGAGATCGACCGGACCATGATCGAACTCGACGGGACGGAGAACAAGGGCAATCTCGGCGCCAATGCCATTCTCGGCGTGTCCATGGCCTGCGCCAAGGCTGCGGCCGAATATTTCGGGGTTCCCCTGTACCGGTACATCGGCGGGTGCGCCGCCAAGGACATTCCCGTTCCCATGATGAACATTCTCAACGGCGGGCAGCACGCGGACAACAACGTGGACATCCAGGAATTCATGATCATGCCCCTTGGCGCCCCGAATTTCCGGGAGGGCCTCCGGATGTGCAGCGAGGTGTTCCAGACCCTGAAGAAGGTTCTCAAGGACAAGGGATACAACACCGGCGTGGGGGACGAGGGCGGGTTCGCCCCCAACCTGAAATCGAACGCCGAGGCCGTCGAGGTGATCCTCGAAGCCATGGTGCGGGCGAAGTACGAACCCGGGAAGGACCTCGCCATCGCCCTCGACTGCGCGGCCAGCTCCTTCTATAAGAAGGGGGTCTACGTCCTTGCGGCGGAGAAGAAGCCCCGGATGTCGGCGGAGAAGCTCGTCCGGTTCTACGAGGACCTGGTGGCGAAATACCCCATCGTTTCCATTGAAGACGGTCTCGCCGAGGACGACTGGGACGGCTGGAAGATGATGACCGAAGCCCTGGGGAAGAAGATCCAGATCGTCGGCGACGACATCTTCGTCACCAACCGCAAGCGCCTGGAAAGGGGAATCAACCTCGGGGTGGCCAATTCCATCCTCATCAAGCTGAACCAGATCGGCACCCTCTCGGAGACCCTCGAGACCATTCAGACGGCGAAGGAGGCGGGGTACACCACCGTCATCTCCCACCGCTCCGGGGAAACCGAGGACACTTACATGGCCGACGTGGCCGTCGCGATGAACTGTGGGCAGATCAAGAGCGGGTCCGTGTCCCGGAGCGAAAGGCTCGCCAAGTATAACCAGCTCCTCCGGATCGAGGAGGAACTGGGGAAAGCGGCGGTCTACAGGGGAAGGGAAGCCTTCTACTGCCTGAAATAACCGCTACGGCGTCCGTTCCCCCGCCTTCCGGAGGAGAAGCTGCCAGTCCTCGTTCACCATGTCCTGGATGTGATCGAGGTCTTCGTCGGTGAGGTGCTGGAACCTCCCCTGGAGGTGGAAATACTCCTTCACGGGGAATTCCTTGGGCTTGTAGTTGATGGTGTAGCGGACGCCGTCCTCCACCTCGTACAACGGGAAGATGTTCGTCTGGACGGCCATCCGGGCGATCCGGACGGACATCTCCGAGGGGATCCGCCAGCCCGTGGGGCAGGTGGCGAAGATGTGGAGGAACCGGGAACCCTTGGTGTCCCTCGCCTTCTTCACTTTCGTCACGAGGTCCTCCGGGAAGGCGATGTTCGCCGTCGCGGCGTAAGGGATCCGGTGGGCCACCAGGGCTTCCACGATGTTCTTCTTCCGCATCTTCTTCCATTCCCTGCCGGGGGTCGTGGTGGTCCACGCGCCGTAGGGCGTCGAGGAACTCCGCTGGACGCCGGTGTTCATGTACGCCTCGTTGTCGTAGCAGACGTAGATGAAGTTTTCGTTCCGCTCCACGGCGCCGCTCAGGGCCTGGAAGCCGATATCGAAGGTCCCGCCGTCTCCCGCCCAGGTGACCACCATGGTTTCCGTGTCGCCCTGGATGTCCAGGGCCGCCCGGACACCCGTCGCCACGGCGCCCCCCGTTTCGAAGGCGCTGTGGATCACCGGGATCTTCAGGGTGGATTGGGGGTAGGGACCGGCGATGACGGACCAGCAGCATGCGGGGAGCACCATGATGACCTTTTCTCCCAGGGTCTTCAGGAGAAACCGCATGGCGATGGCGGCGCCGCATCCCGGGCATGCCACGTGTCCGGGGTACATGTACTCCCGGTCGAGAACTTCAAGCTTCATTCCGAACCTCCTGGAGTCCGACCCAGACGCTTTCCCTGTCCGGAGACTCCTTCGCTTTCACATGTTCGTAAATTCCCTTCAGGGTGTCCGCGGTGACATCCCGCCCACCGATCCCCGCGACGAAGCCGAACACGGGGGGATGCCCCGGTTCGTTGCACAGCGCCGCCCGGATTTCCTGGGCGAAAATGCCGCTCGCCCCGAAGGAGAAGTTCCGGTCGATGACGGCGACTTTCTTCGCTCCTCCGAGATGTCGCCGGATCTCGTCGGTGGGAAAGGGACGGAACATCCGGAGTTTCAGGAGTCCCACCTTTTCTCCCTTTCCGCGGAGTTCCTCGAGCACCTGCCGGCACGTGCTCGTCACCGTTCCCGTGGTGACGAGGACGATGTCGCTCCCCTCGCAGTGAACGGCTTCGACCATTCCGTACCGTCTTCCGAAAAGTCCCTCGAAGGCTTCCTCCATCGCGGGATAGCACCGGAGGGCCTCCTCCATGGCCTGTGCCATGCTGTGGCGCATTTCCATGTACGCCGCGGGGGGGACGAGGGGACCGAAGGCGCAGGGTGCCGCCGGGTCGGCCTTGAATTTCGGGACGAACGGGGGGAGGAAACGGTCCACTTCCTCCTGTTCCGGCACGTCCACCGGCTCGTAGGTGTGGGAGAGAAAGAACGCATCGAGGACGACCATGACGGGCATGTTGACCTCTTCCCCCAGGCGGTAGCTCTGGATCACCGTGTCGAGAACTTCCTGGCCGCTTTCGCAGTAGAACTGGATCCAGCCCGTGTCCCGCTGGGCCAGACTGTCCGTCTGGTCGATCCAGATGTTCCAGCCCGGGGCGAGGGCCCGGTTCACCTCGGCCATGACGATGGGAAGCCGCGCTCCCGACGTCCAGTGCAGCACCTCGTGCATCAGGGCGAGTCCCTGGCCGGAGGTGGCCGTGAAGGCGCGGACGCCGGTCGTCGCCGCCCCGATGAGGGAGGCCAGGGCGGAGTGCTCGCTTTCCACCCGGAGGAATCTTGCGTTCATTTTCCCCTGGGCGCAGAAGTCGGACAGGGTCTCCACGATGTGGGTCTGTGGGGTGATGGGATAGGCGGAAATGACGGCCACCCTGGACAGCCGGACGGCTTCCGCGACGGCCTGGCTTCCTTCGAGGACACGTTTCATGATCCTTTCTCCTCCTCCAGCACCATGGCGTTTCTGGGGCACTCGGCGGCGCACAGCCCGCAGCCCTTGCAGTAGTCGTAATCGATCCACCTGTCCGTCCCGCCCTCGCCCCGGTGGATGGACATGTCGGGGCAGAACAGGAAGCAGTTGTCGCACTGGTTGCACAGCCCGCAGTTGAAGCATCGCCCCGCCTCGCGGATGGCCAGGTTGGCGGAGATCCGAAGGTCAATCTCGTCGAAACCCTTGAGCCTTTCCTCCGGGAGAAGCCGGGGCTGGGTGATCCGGGGGGCCATCTGGAAGTAATCCGCGTTGATCTCGCTGTAGCTGACAATATGGCTGCTTCTCCGGCCCCGGGGGCCTCCCAGGTGGATTTCCATGGACAGGGACGGACCCTCCCCCACGCGGCATTTCAGAAGTCCGCCGGAAAGGTTCTCCCTTCCTTCACGGAAAAGGATGTCCAGCGCGATGGCCCCTTCCTTGGCGGAGGCCACGGCGTGGACCACCGACTTCAGCGACGCCGCCAGGTCCCCGCCGTAGACGAGGACGGGGAGCCCGGGCTTCATGGAGACGGTGCAGTTGGAAAGACGGAGCACGTCCCGGTCCTCGGCGGGGGGCCGGTACCAGTCCTCGCCCGCCTCCTCCCCGATTGCCTTGAACACTTTCGCGAACTCCATGGTTTCCACGTCGCCGTCGGGCACGATGCGCCCGCGCCCGTCGACGTCCTTTCCGTCGACCCGCATGGGCTGAAGGGTGAAGACGAACCGGCCATTTTTCCGTTCCAGCCGAACCGGCGCGAGGAGTTCCCGGATTTTCACGCCTTCCTCCAGGGCCTGGAGGATCTCCGTTTCGAAGGCGGGCATGTCCTCCCTCCTGCGGCGGTAGAGGATCCAGGATTCACCGCCCAGGCGCGCCACGGAGCGGGCCACGTCGACGGCGGAGTTTCCGCCCCCTACGACGGCCACGGGGCCGCTGATCTTCGGCATGTCTCCCCTCCGGATCGATGCGAGGAAGGGAAGACCCTCCTCCACACCCTCCAGATCCTCGCCGGGGATTCCGAGCCCCCGCGGCCGGGAATGGCCGCAGCCAAGGAAGACGGCGGCGTATTTGCCTCTCGCCTCGGAGAGGAACGAGGGGCCCAGCGGCGTCCCCGTCCGGATGGGGATTCCGAGATCCTGAATCCGGGCGATTTCCGCCTGGAGAACGTCCAGGGGGAGCCGGTAAGGGGGAATCCCCCACCGCAGGATGCCTCCCGCTTCCTCCCGGGCTTCGAAGATCTCGCAGCCGTAACCCAGGCGGGTGAGGAAATAAGCCGCCGCCAGTCCGGCCGGCCCGGCACCGGCGATGGCGATTTTTTCCGGTCTTTTTTCGTTCCGTCCCACAATGACGGGCTTCGAGTCGTTTTTCCGGGCGGTGTCGGCCAGAAAACGCTCGATCTGGTGGATGGCGACGGCCTCGTCGAATTCCTTCCGGTTGCATCGTCCTTCGCAGGGATGGAAGCAGACGCGGCCGCAGATGGCGGGGAAGGGGTTTTCCCGGAGAATCGTTTCCCAGGCCTCCTTGAAGAGGCCCTCCTCGGCGAGCATCTCGATTCTTGCGATGTCCTCCCCGGCGGGACAGGCGTTGCTGCAAGGGGAGGTCTTTTCCTCGTACCGCGGTCTCAGGTACCTCCAGGAGCCCGTCTTGTTCGCTTCCGTGGACGTGAATGTCCTGGGGAGGATAAGAAGGGACGTCTTCGCTGTGTCGTTCCTTTTTTCCATGGTACGTCCTTTCCGAAACCGGTTATGCCGGGGGAACCGGCGAAGCCGGGCGGTCCGGTCAGCCCGTCCCGGCTTTCCGAATCAGGCCGACTTTCTGGACCTCTCTGTAAGCGTCCCGGGCGGATTCGATGTTCTTCCCGGTCTTGATGAAGACCTCCTCGCTGATGGCCTCCTCGATCGCTTCCATGGGGGGTATTTCGAGCACCCGGGCGAACGCCCCGATCATGGTGGTGTTGACGATGGGGTGGGTCCGGGTTCCCAGGCCGTGCCGCGCCGCGAGACGGCCCGCGTCGATCCAGGCGAGCCGGAACCCGGCATAGCGTTCCACGTTCTCCGGGGTGCCGGGGGAGTTGAGAAGGATCCAGCCTCCCGGCTTCAGTCCCCGGGTCACGTCGATGCTGTGAAGGAGAGTGCTGTCCTGGACAAGGACGTGGTCCGGCGTGTAGACGTTCGTCCGCAGGAGAATGGGTTTTTCATCGAGCCTGAGATAGGCCTCCACGGGAGCCCCTCTTCTTTCGACGCCGAAGAAGGGGAAGCTCTGCACCTGCCAACCCGCGCGGTAAAAAGCCTTCGACATGAGGATGGAAGCGACCACGGTTCCCTGGCCGCCCCGGCCGTGAAAGCGGATTTCGATCATCCTTTCCTCCTGACCTGCCTGGAAAACGGCGGTTTCGCGGAAAACGGGCCTCCGCCGGTCCCGGAAGAAGGCTTCCTTCCGGGAGTGTCAGCGTGTCGATACGACGACGAGGGCCTTTGCAGGGCCGTCTTCCAGAGAACGGAAGCTGTGGTTGATGTCCGATTCGAAATAGATGGTGTCGCCCGGATGGAGCACCTCCACCTGTTCGTCCGTCCTGAATTCGAGGGTTCCCTCGAGGAGGTAGATGAATTCCTCGCCCTCGTGGTTCATGAAGACCATGTTCGACACCTCCATGGGAAGAAATTCCACGAGGAGGGGTTCCATGTGCTTGTCCGGTTTTTTCATTTCCAGGGATTCGTAGACGTAGTCCACTTCACCCTCGTGGCGGTGGTGGGGGCGCTTCTGGAGACGAATCCGGTCCGCCTTCCGGTTGACGGCGATTTTTTCCGTGACGATCTTTTCTTCGAGGAAGGAAGCCATGCCCACTCCCAGGGCCTTCGCCAGTTTCAACAGCGTCGCCACCGGGGGAACCACTTCCCCGGCCTCGATTTCCTCGATCAGGGACTTCTGGAATCCCGTCTTCCGTACCACGTCGAGAAGGGTATACCCTTTTTCCTTTCGCAATTCCCTCACTTTACCGCCGATTTTTCGTTCCGCCGACGGAACCGGACCGTGAGCGCCTTTTCCACGGGTCATGGGGATCACCTCTGGTTTCTTTATTTGCCGGGTCTTCCGCGACGGCCGCCACGATCCCGGCATGAGTGGGATGTCTTACGGGAACGGGCATGGAAGCAGATCCGCAGGAGAAACGGGGAAACAGAATCGTCTCGGAAGCGGCCGTGACTTTATTCTAGACCTTTTGCCTTAATTGTCAAGGGATGGGTTCAGGCGCCGGGAAGGAGCGGGAAGGACGGCGCACCGCTTCCCCGTTGCGGCGTTAATTTCCTCCGTATTATCGGGGGGAACGGGAAGACGGAACAAAGAAAGCCTTCCGGTTTGGGGAAAAACCATTTGACATTCATTTTCTACCGGAGTATTTTTTACTAAATTTAGCGTGTTGCGGGTACTCGTTCTTGACGGTTTCATAGAAGTTCATATACTGCGTTGCCCTTCGTCCCGCGATCTTCCGGCGCACTCTCGGTACGCCTTGCTCAGCGGGATTCGGGCGCCGCGCCTCTGGAGCTTTTTTGACGTTGCCGACCGAAAAGCGTTTTTCAATTTGTTGGGGATGTGTCAATCTTTGCCGAGGAGGGGGATTCCCCCCCTGGAATAGACCTCTGGGTAGGGTCTCATAATTAATAAATGGGAAACGAACTGCCTTAGAAAGGAGGTAAGCGCGTGACTACCCTGATTATTCTCATCGGTTTGGCAGTCTATGTCCTTCTGTATTTCCTGTATGGGAAAAAACTGGAAAAGGACGTTGTGGGGGCGTCCGACAAGAACGAAGCGCCCTCGTCAAGACTGTACGACGGGGTGGACTACATCCCTGCGAGGAAAGAAGTCCTATTCGGCCATCATTTTTCCTCCATCGCCGGAGCGGCGCCCATCATCGGACCCGCCCTGGCCATGGCCTACGGCTGGGCACCGGGACTTCTCTGGGTCTGGTTCGGCAACGTCTTCATCGGAGCCGTCCATGACTATCTCGCCCTCATGGCATCCGTCCGGTACGACGGGAGATCCATCCAGTTCGTCGCGTCGGACCTCATGGGCAAGAGAACGGGGACGGCCTTCTACTGGCTCGTCTTCTTCCTTCTCGTCCTCGTCGTGGCGGCCTTCGCCGCCGTCATCGGCGGCATGTTCGTGAGGACCCCCGCCATCGCCTCCGCCTACATCTGGTCGATTGTCGCGGCACTCATCCTCGGCGTCCTCATCTACCGGGTGAAGATGAACTTCAGCCTGGCCACCGTCATAGGGATCATCATGCTCGCCGCATGCATCATCATCGGCGTCGAGCTTCCCATCAAGGCGACCTACGAAACGTGGATGTACGTCCTGTTCTTCTACATCATCATCGCCGCCTCCATCCCGGTGAACGTCCTCCTCCAGCCGAGGGACTACCAGAACTCGTTCCTCCTCTATGCCGGACTCATCCTCGGGCTCTTGGCGGCGGTCTTCGCATTCAAAGGTTTCGAGGTTCCCGCGTTTACGTCCTTCGCCCCCATCCTCTCGGGCGGGAAGGCCACACCCTTCTGGCCGGCCATTCCCCTCATCATCGCCTGCGGGTCCCTGTCGGGGTTCCACTCCCTCGTGGCCTCGGGAACGACGGCGAAGCAGCTCTCCAAGGAAAGCGACGCCCTCCTCATCGGCTACGGCGCCATGTTCACAGAGGGGTTCCTGTCGACCATCGTGGTGACGGCCATCGCAGGGTTCGGGTTCACCGCCCTGAAGACGGCCGCGGCGGCCAAAAGCGTGGAATTCACCCTGGATGCCTCCAACTGGGCCGCCCAGTTCACCCCCATATCGACGAAGCTCGGGCTTTCCCAGGCGAACCTGTTCATCCAGTCCTACGCCGACATGGTGAATGCCACGTGGCTTGCGTTGATCCCCACGCAGTACGTGAAGGTCCTCGCAGGGATGTGGGTCGCCGCCTTTGCGCTCACGACCCTGGACACGACGAACCGGCTTGCCCGGTACTGCATCTCCGAAATGGCGCTCCCCCTCAAGGGGAAGGCTGAGGGTCTTTACGGTTTTCTCACCAACCGCTGGATCGCCTCGATCATCCCGGCCTTCATCGGGATCTACCTGGCCTACAGCAAGAACTTCACCATCATCTGGCCCTCCTTCGGAGCGGCGAATCAGCTCATCGCCTCCATCGCCCTCATGACCGGGGCGTGCTGGGTCCACTCGAAACTGCGGTCCCGGTTCTGCAACGTTGCCGTCATTCCCGCCTGGATCCTGTGGGTCACGGTGACCGCCGCCCTTGTCTGGTTCATGATCGTGGTCCTGCCGGGGAACATCGCCAAATCCCCCAGCCAGGGCTGGGCCGTCATGGGCATCACGATCGTCATGCTCATCATGAACTTCATCTTCATTACGGACTTCGTGAAGAAGTACCGCCAGGAAACGGGCCCCACTGAATAAACGGACAACCCGGCGCGGATCGCATCGACGACCCGCGCCGGGTCTTTCCCGAATACCGATGCCTGCATGAAGCTACCCGTCATTCCGTTCATCCGGGAGATTCTGTCCCGGATTCACGACACCCACAGGGAAAACGCCGTCGCCCTGACGAAGGTGGAGATGGAGGAAATGGAAAACATCTTCGCCCTTCTCGTCCTGGGATCTTTCGTCGGCCTTCCCGCCCCGCCGACCTTCCTCGCCGTGGAACTTCTTCCCTTCATGGAAAGGGAGTTGAAGATCCTGGGCCGCCGGGCGGAGGATGCGGGGGACATGCTCGCGGAAATGTGCGGGACCCTGGGAATCGACTGATGAAAATCCTTTTTTTCACGGGAAAGGGCGGCGTGGGAAAGTCCACCGTCGCCGCCGCTTCGGCCTGGCAGATCTCCCAGAGGGCACGGGTGCTGATCCAGTCCCTGGATCCGGCCCACAACCTGGGAGACATCTTCGGGGTCTCTCTGGGGGACCGGAAAAGGAAAATCTCCGATACCCTGACGCTCCAGGAAGTGGATCTTCAGAAACTGGCCAGGGACTATCTCGAACGGGAAACCCGCGTTCTGGGGGAAACCTACCGCTATCTCCAGGTGCTGAACCTGGACAATTATTTCTCCATCCTCAAGTATTCTCCGGGGATCGAGGAATACGCCCTCCTGACGAGCATCGAGAGAACGATCAACGAGGAGACCGATTTCGACTATCTCGTCTTCGATACCCCCCCCACGGGGCTCACCCTCCGGTTCCTCGCCCTTCCGAGCGTGACCATCACCTGGATCGACCGGCTCATCGCGATCCGGGAAAAGATACTCGAGAAACGCTACACCATCCAGAAGATTCGAAGGCCCCTCAAGGAAGGGGAGGTTCCCCGCGAGGAACGCCTGAAGTACGATCCCGAGGACGATGCGATCCTCCAGCGGCTGCGCGTTCTCGAGAACAATTACGTCCGGCTGAACGGCATCCTCCGGGGCGGGGACTGCACCGTCGTCCTCGTGTTCAATCCGGACATGCTTTCCCTCAGGGAATCCCAGCGGCTCGTGGAGGGCCTCCGGGAACTCGGCCTTCCCCTTCGCCTCCTGGTGGACAACAAGGTGACCGACCGCAACGAAGAGATGGCGGAACGCGTCGAGACGGTCATGAAACAGACGGCTCCCGGAATCGCCCTGGAACGGGTGCCCCTGTCGGACGGCCTCTACTGCGGAAAAGAAACGGTATTGTACAGGATCATGAAAGACATGGGAGACCGGTTCTAAAAATGTTCGAACATGACAACATTGTGGGACAGCCGCTGTTTTACCTGTTCATCGCCGCGAGCGCCTTCCTCAGTATGTTTTTTTTCTGGGGGAGGCGGAGAAACCGGAGGATTTTCCAGGATGCCTTCCAGGCCCTCGTCGACACGGTGAAACCGGACGATCAGACCTTTACCACCATCGGCGGAGTCGTGGGATATCACGCGAATCTGCTTGTCAAGCGAAAGAGCCCCGTGTCCCGGGTGGATGCGACGATCACCCTGCTCCCCCGGCAGTCCTTTCTCTATCTGCCCGTGTCCTTTGCCATCATGCGGTTCGACCGGCTTTTTGTCACGGTGTACCTGAGATCGGACATCCCCGGCGAGGGCCATCTCATCGAGCGGGCCTACGCAGGATTCCGCGGGCCCAAGATCACCAACGAGCAGAGGCTGGAAAAGGAATCCGTGCGGTGGGGAAAACTGGATTTTTATCTCTATTATGATAATCTGTCCATGAGAGAGGCGCTTCACCGCCACCTTTCGGAAAATCCCGATCCGGGCGGGATCCGCCACATCGCCATGGTTCCCGGGGAGCGGAAGGGCTTCGTGTTCCTCATCCCCCGAATGGGACGGGTAGGGGAGATGTTCGGGCCCGTGTATCAAATGATGGTATCCGTGACCTCGACTGGAAAGAAGGGAAAGAACCCATGAACATCGCTATCGTAGGCATCGGCGGCGTGGGGGGATATTACGGGGGACGGCTGGCTTACCGGTACGGGGCCGGAAGCGGGCACAGCGTCCATTTCGTTGCCCGGGGCGAGCATCTGCGGAAGATCCGGGAACAGGGCCTGAAGGTCATCACGGCGGACGGCGAGTTCATCGCCCGTCCCGCGTCGGCGACGGACCGGCCCGGGGAGCTGGGAACCCTCGACCTTGTTCTGGTAACCGTCAAGACTTACAGCCTGGAGGAAGCCGCCGGCTCCCTTCGGGGCGTGACCGGGAATAACACCGTCGTGATTCCCCTGGAGAACGGCGTGGACAACGCCGAGCGGCTGAAGGCGGCTCTTCCCGATGTCCAGGTCCTGAACGGGACGGTGTACATCTCGAGCCGCATCGTGGAACCCGGCGTGGTTCAGCAGCTCGGGGGCGCCTGCAGCCTGCTTTTCGGTCCCGAAAAGGGCTCCGTGGAGCCCTTCCGTGCGCTGGAAACCCTTTTCGTCGATGCGGGCATCAAGGCCGTCCTCACGGGAATGATCTCCGAAGAAGTGTGGAAAAAGTATCTTTTCATCTCTCCCGTGGCGGGAGCGACGGCGCTTCATGACAAGACCCTTGGAGGCGTCCTGGAAGACGGGCAGGCCCGTCGCCTTCTCGAGGGAATGATGAACGAGGTGGACCGGATCGCCCGGGCGAAAGGGGTCGCCCTTTCCGGGGATGCCGTGTCCCAGGCGATGGAGACGGTCGGCCGGTTTCCCCATGGGACGAAAACCTCCTTCCAGGTGGATGTGGAGAAGGGGGTGAAGACGGAGATCGAAACATTCATGGGGTATGTGGTCCGGGAGGGGAAGGCCCTCGGCATCGAAACGCCCTTCAACCGGCTGGTCTACGAGGCGCTCTCGAAGAAATAGGGGCTGGACCATGGCGAAAGCGAAAGTTTTTGTGACCCGGGTCATTCCGGAGGCCGGACTGGGAAAGGTCCGGGAGGCATGCGACATGGAAGTCTGGACCGGCCGTGTCCCGCCGCCGAGAGAAGTGCTGCTCGAGAAGGTGCAAGGGGTCGAAGGGATCCTCTCCCTTCTCAACGACCGGATGGACGCCGAAGTCATGGACGCCGCCGGCGGCGGGCTGAAAATCGTCAGCAATTACGCCGTAGGCTTCGACAACATCGATGTCCCCGCCGCGACGGCCCGGGGGATTCTCGTGGGGAACACCCCGGGGGTGGTCACGGAAACCACGGCGGACCTGACCTTCGCCATTCTCATGGCGGCGGCCCGGAGGCTCGTGGAGGGAGTGGATTACATCCGGGCGGGCAGATGGGAGACCTTCGAGCCCATGACCCTTCTGGGAAGGGACGTTTACGGGGCGACCCTCGGGATCGTCGGCATGGGACGCATCGGCAGGGCCGTTGCACGCAGGGCCCGGGGCTTCGACATGGAGATCCTGTACCACAACCGCGGCGGCGGGGCCGCCGCCGGGGAGGACACGGGGGCGAAGCGTTGCGAAACGCTGGACGAACTCCTGGAAAAGTCCGACTTTGTGAGTCTCCATGTTCCGCTCAACGCCGACACCCGGTACCTGATCGGCAGGACGGCGCTCGGAAAAATGAAAAAAACGGCCATTCTCGTCAACGCGGCCCGGGGGGGCGTCGTGGATCCCGAAGCGCTTTACGAGGCCCTCCGGGACGGTGTCATCACGTATGCCGCCCTGGATGTCACCGATCCCGAACCGCTGCCCCGGGATCACAAGCTCATGGGTCTTCCCAACTGTCTCGTGGTTCCCCATGTCGGGAGCGCCTCCGTGGCGACACGGGAACGGATGGCCGTCATGGCGGCGGAAAACCTGATTGCGGCGGTTCGCGGCGAGGTTCCCCGGTACCTTGTCAATCCCGGGGTGGTCCCGAATCGCCGGTGACAAGCCCCACCCTTCGTCCACTCGGGAAAGGAGTCATCCATGGTCAAGAGGTACGAAAAGATCAACCCGCCGAACAGGATTCTCATGGGACCGGGACCGAGCAATGTTCCCGCGCCGGTCATGGCGGCCCTGGGAGCCCCCGTCGTGGGACACCTCGATCCCGCCTTTCTCGCCGTCATGGAGGAAGTCCAGGAGATGCTCCGTGCCGTCATGCGGACGGAGAACACGCTCACCATCCCCGTTTCGGGGACGGGAAGCGCGGCGATGGAAGCGGCCCTTGTGAACGTCCTGGAACCGGGGGACGGGGCCCTTGTCTGCGTGAACGGCGTCTTCGGGGAACGGATGTGCGACATCGCCGGGCGTTGCGGCGCCGAAGTGAGGCGTGTCGATGCGCCCTGGGGCTCCCCGGTCGATCCCGGCGCCGTCCGAAAGGCCCTGGACGGATTCAATGCCAAAGTCGTGGCGGCGGTCCATGCCGAGACGTCCACCGGCGTTCTCCAGCCCCTCGAGGATCTTTCGAAAGCGGCCCACGAGCGGGGGGCTCTCTTTCTCGCCGATGCCGTGACGTCATTGGCGGGAGCCCCCGTGGAAGTCGACCGCTGGGGGATCGACGTCTGCTATTCGGGAACCCAGAAGTGCCTGAGCTGTCCCCCCGGGCTGGCCCCCATCACCTTCGGCCCCCGGGCCATGGAAGTGTTGACGAAGCGAAAAACGAAGGTCCGTTCCTGGTATCTGGACATGACCATGATTCTCAAGTACTGGGGACCGGACCGGGCCTACCATCACACCGCCCCCATCAGCATGATCTACGCCCTCAGGGAAGCCCTCCGGGTCGTTCTGGAAGAGGGCCTCGAGAAGCGGTGGGAGCGGCACCTCCGGGTCCATGACTCCCTGGTCCGGGGGCTCGGAAAGCTGGGGCTCTCCATGCTCGTGGAAAAGCCTTACCGGGCGCCCATGATCAACACGGTCGTCATTCCAGAAGGGGTGAACGACCTCGACGTCCGCCGGAGACTGCTCGGCGAGTACAGCCTGGAAATCGGCGGCGGACTGGGAGTGCTGAAAGGGAAAGTCTGGAGGATCGGCATCATGGGGGATTCCTGCACGGAAGAGAACGTCGGGATTCTTCTCGGCGCGCTCCGAAAACTCCTGTAGCGCCCGTGCGTTCCCCCCGCATCTGAAACGTCGTCATGAAAGGAGGAGACCCTGATGAGTCTGCTTTCCCTTGACGAGATCAAGGTGTTGACAGAAAAACAGGAAGGGTTGTGTGTTTCTCTTTTTATGCCCACCCATCGTATGGGATCGGAAACCCAGCAGAACCAGATCCGCTTCAAGAACATGCTGAAAAAGGCGGAGGAGGAATTGATCCAGAGCGGGATGCGCAACACGAATGCGAAGGAGTTCCTGAAACCGGCCCAGGAACTCTTGAGCGATCTCCCCTTCTGGAGGAACCAGAGGGACGGGCTCGCCTTTTTCCTGTCCCCGAAAAACCGGCGGTACTTCTGCCTTCCCGTTGATTTCAAGGAGCTTCTGGTCGTCGCGGACCAGTTTCACCTGAAACCCCTTGTTCCCATGCTGAGCGGCGATGTCCGGTATTACATCCTCGCCATCAGCAAGAACGAAATCCGGCTGATCGAGTGCACCCGGTTCAGCGCCCGCAGGGTGGACATCCAGGGCCTGCCGGAGAATCTCGATGCGGCATTGAATCTCGACGAATACCAGAAGAGGCTTCAGCGCCACGCCGGCACGGAAGACGAGAAGGGAAAAATTCTCCTGTATTTCCAGGAGGTGGACCGGGGCCTGCGGCCGTTTTTCCGGGACAAGAAAACGCCGCTTCTTTTCGCCGGCGTCGACTATCTCTTCCCCATCTACCGTGAGGCGAGCACTTACGCCCATCTCTACCCCCGGGCCATCGCGGGCAATCCCGAGGAGCTGAGCGAAGAGGAGCTCATGGAGGACGCAGGGCCGGTCATGGAACCGTACTTCGAGAAGGAAAGGAAGAAGTCGGTGAACCAGTTCTACGAATACTACGGCACCGGCAGGGCGTCCACGGGGATCGAGGACATCGTGAAGGCCGCCACCCACGCGCGGATCGCCACACTCTTCGTCGCCACGGGTGTTCAGAAATGGGGGACCTACGATCCCGGGCTGGACCGGGTGATCCTGTCCGGGCAAGGGAGCGAGGGCGCCCGGGACCTTCTCGATTTCGCGGCCGTCGAAACCCTGTTGAACGGCGGGCTCGTCTATGCCGTTTCCCCGAGGGATGTGCCGGAAAAGGCCGCCATGGCGGCTGTTTTCCGATACTGAGAGCGGCCGGCGGCGAATTCACGGAACGGGAGGCGGATGGCGGGACGACAACCACTTCTTTCGGGGGTCTATGAAACCGTCGCGAGACGGTTCATCCCCCGGTTTGAAAATATCGACGAACCGGAGACGAGGCTCCGCTACGGGGTCGTCGCGGGATGGATTTCCATCTTCGTCGCGCTCGCCCTGTTCGTTGTCAAGATCGTCCTCGCCTTCCTCGCCGGTTCCGTTTCCATCCTCGCCGACGCCTTCCATCTCCTTTCTCATCTGGCCAATTCGGCCGTGCTCGTTTTCAGCTTCCGTGTGGCCTCCAGGCCGGCCACGGCGGAAACCCCCTTCGGCCACGGACGGATGGAGCACGTGGCTCCGCTCGTCATGTCCATCTTCCTCTTCGTTTCGGGGATCCAGATCGCCGAGCGGGCCTTCCACCAGGCCCTTCATCCCGCCCCCGTCCATTACTGGACGCTTCTTCCCTGGATCCTTCTCCTGACGATCCTCGTCAAGCAGTGGCTTGCAGGCTTCATCCGGTACCTGGGCGAACGGGTTCATTCCCATGCCATTCTCGTCAACGCCTTCCATCAGCGGATCGAGGCGGCGGTGACCCTGGCGGTCATCGCGGGACTCGTGGCCGGCCATCATTTCGAAAGGCCGGAGTTTGACGGCTACATCGGGATCGTGGCGGCACTGTGGATCCTGTACCTGGGATTCCAGCACGGCCGGGAAGCGGTCATCCCCCTCCTGGGCACGGCCCCCGGCCGGGAACTCATCGAGTCCATCCGGAAGACCGCCCGTTCCGTCGAGGGGATCGAAGACGTCCACGAGATCATCGTTCATGACTACGGCAACATGTACATTCTGACCCTGCACGCGGAAATTCCGGAACACCTGGGACCGGACAAAATGCACGGCATCGCCGAGCACTGCGAGGCAAGGCTGAGAAAGCAGTTCAGGGGGGAAGTGGTCTGTCACACCGACCCGCTTCTCGAGATGACCCCGGAACTTCAGGCCGTGGAACACCGCTTCCGCCAGGTGGTGGATGAAATGGACGAGGTGGTTTCCTATCACGACTTCCGCCTGGTGGCCTTCTCTCCGGGGAAGCTGATCCTGGTCGCGGACATCGACGGGGCCGACGAGGTTCCCGAAAAGGATTTTCCTTCCGTGGCGAAGGAACTGGAAAGGCGGGTCCTGGAGGCTCTTCCGGAAGTGGAGTATTGCACCTTCTACGTGACCCCCAAGTTCGCCTACTCGTGACGGCTTCGTAAAAAGTTCCTATGCTGCCCCTTCCTCCCTCCTCACCGTTGCGCAGACGGTGTACGCCTTCGTCGGGATTCGAGCGCCTTGCCTCTGGAGCTTTTTACTTTGCCGTTCCTTCTCCCCTTCCGGGGAGGAAAAATGTTTGAGGAAATGGTCCTTATCCGATAGAACGGAAGCCATCTTTCCGAATAAATGAACATTCAGGAGGCGGTATGTCGGAAATCAAGGAAATTCCCCTCGAATCCCTGGACCCGGAACGGTTCGTCGCCGACAAGGTGTCGGAGATCGCCCGGACGGTCGGCGCGGGATCGGCCGTCAACGCCCTTTCCGGCGGCGTCGATTCCTCCGTGGTCACCCTTCTCGGGCACAGGGCCCTGGGAGACCGGCTGAAATCGTTCTTCATCGACACGGGTCTCATGAGACAGGACGAGCCGGAAACGATTGTTTCCTGGTTCCGCAAGCTCGGGGTGACGGTGACCGTCGTGGATGCGAAAGACGGTTTCTTCGACGCCCTGAAGGGGCTCACCGACCCGGAGGAGAAACGGGAGGCCATCACGGACACCTTCTACCGCAAGGTCTTCGGGGATGTCGTGCGGAAGAGCGGCGCAAGATTCCTCCTCCAGGGAACGAACTACACCGACGTGGAGGAGACGGTGGCGGGCATCAAACGACAACACAACATCCTGGAGCAGCTCGGGATCGACACGGAGGCCCGGTACGGCTACCGCGTTCTCGAACCGGTGATTGAACTTCGAAAACGGGGCATCCGGATGGTGGGGAAGGCCCTGGGGCTTCCCGCCGAAATGTATGAGCGACCGCCGTTTCCCGGACCGGCCCTGGCCGCCCGGGTGATCGGGGAAGTCACCCGGGAGAGGGTTGCCGCCGTAAGGAAAGCGACGGCCATCGTGGAGGAACTCCTGAAGGACTCGGGTGCCTTTCAGTACCTGGCCATTCTCCATGAGGACCGGGTGACGGGGATGCGGGCAGGAAAGCGGGATTTCGGCTTTCAGGTGGAAGTCCGCTGCTTCGACAGTACCGACGCCATCACGGGCTCGCCGACAAGGCTCCCCTTCGACGTCCTGGAAAAGCTGGCCCGGCGCATCACCGGGGAAGTGGAGGGCGTGGTGAGCGTGACCTACAACATTACAACGAAACCGCCGTCCACCATCGAGGCCGTCTAGCCCGGCTGCGGCGGGAACGCGGCCGATGCCCGGCAGATCCGCCGGGCGGAAGGAGGAACAAATCATGGATGTGATGGAGGCCATCTTCAGCCGGAGGAGCATCCGGAAATTTCTTCCCGGACCCGTGTCCGACGAGGCGATAGAACTGCTTCTCCGGGCTGCCATGGCGGCGCCCTCGGCGGGAAACGAGCGGCCCTGGCATTTCATCGTTATCCGGGACCGGGGGGTCCTGGGAAAGGTCCCCTCGTTTCACCCTTACTCCCGGATGATCGAGGAGGTGTCCGTGGCCATACTTGTCTGCGGCGACCGGGATCAGGAGAAGTACGAGGGCTGCTGGATGCTCGATTGCGCCGCCGCGACGGAAAACCTCCTTCTTGCGGCACGGGCGCAGGGCCTGGGAGCGGTATGGCTCGGCATCTATCCCGAGACGGACCGGATCAGGGGAATGCGGGACCTCGTGGGCCTTCCGGAAAACGTGATTCCGTTGTGCATCGTTCCCCTGGGCGTTCCCGGGGAAAAGAAAGGGACCGCCGACCGGTTCGACCCGGCCCGGGTCCGGTACGACCGGTGGGAATAACCGGATGGAGTCCGTTCTTGTCGAAGTGACGGCGGCGGTAATTTTCCGGAACGGCCGTGTACTGATCGCGAAAAGGCGGAAGGAAGACAGGCAGGGAGGAAAGTGGGAATTCCCGGGAGGGAAGATCCGGCCCGGCGAGACCCCGGAAGCCTGCCTCCGCCGGGAGCTTTCGGAGGAACTCGGGATCGACGCCCTTGTCGGGGAATCCGTGGGGACCTGGGATCACCGGTACGATCACGGGTCCATCCGGCTTCTGGTTTATCGGGTCCGGGATTTTTCGGGAACCGCCCGGGCGCTCTCCCACGAGGAGATCCGGTGGGTGGGGCCTGAGGAACTGCCGTTGTGCGATTTTTCCGAGGCCGACCGGCCGGTGGCGAAACTTCTCTCGGGAGAGGGGAACACTCCCCTTCGGGATTGATCCCCCCTGAACAAACCCCCGGAATTCAGCGAACGGCTCCCCCTTCGCCGCGTCGGGCGCACACGCACCCTTCGCTCAGGAAGACGGGCAACCGGCCTCCCGGGCTTTTTTTACAAGCCGCCCGGAAACGGACCGTTTCCGGACGGCTTTACAAATCGGTTATTCTTCCACGATTTGGACGTTCGTCGCCGCAGGACCCTTCCTGCCTTCGCCGACGTCGAAGCGGACCCTCTGCCCCTCTTTCAGGGTCTTGAACCCCTTGGACTGGATGGCGCTGAAATGTACGAAAATGTCGCTGCCATCGTCTTTAACGATGAAACCGAACCCCTTCTCCTCGTTGAACCACTTTACTTTTCCCTCTGCCATCGATTCTGGCTCTCCTTTTGCGCAGTTCTAAAAGTCGGATTTCCGTTCTGGCAGAAAGAAAAAAACCACCATTTACCGTTGTAGGTCAATGGTGGTCTTCTTTGCAGCATACACGGTATAACCTGACTTTTATTGCCCCCCTGCAGACCCTGATGGTATCATTGCAGAGTACGATGCCAACGAAGTATAGGCGAGCCCGCGTCCGTAGTCAAGCTTTTTTCGGATCTTTTCCGGGGACGCTCCTGTTCTATATCTGCGCTCCTGTAATGGGCCGGACGACGTTTTTCAGACCGCGCTGCAAAAAAAATTAGAGGAGGGAAGAAGGGCAACGCAGCGTATGGGCTTTTTACGAAGCCGTCAGGTTTCGCGAGCGTTTGAACGGTCAGAGCAACACTTTTTACGAAGCCGTCACGTTTCGATTTTTCCGTCTACCACGGTAACTCCCGATCCGTCGGGCCCGACGATGAGCGGGTTGATGTCCAGGTTGACGATTTCCGGATGGTCCATCAGAAGCCTTGAGACCGCAACCAGGGCGCGGATGAGCACCTTCCGGTCCGCCGGCGGCATGCCCCGGAAACCGTCGAGCAGCACCGCTCCGCGGATTTCCCCGATCATCCGCTCCGCTTCCTCCTCGTCCAGAGGGGCCACCCGGAGAGCCACGTCCCGGAACGCTTCGACAAAGATTCCCCCCAGGCCGAAGAGCACCACGGGACCGAATTCGGGATCCCGTTTTCCTCCGACGATCACCTCCCTGCCCGGAGGGACCATCTTCTGAACCAGGAATTCCTCTCCCTTCATGGAGCGGAAAGCCCGGACCAGTTCCTCCGCGTTCCCGAGTCCCAGGCGGACGCCGTCCGCCTCCGTCTTGTGGAGAAGCGGAGGGAAGGACACCTTGAGGGCCACGGGCCAGCCCACCCGTTCCGCCGCCGCAAGGGCCTCTTCCTCGGTCGCGGCCGTCCCGAAGGGGGCCACGGGAAGCCCCGCCCTTTCGAGAAGATCGAAAGTATCCCCGGGAGACAGGAGCCGGGAGGGACCGCCGGGCGGGACAACGGCCGGGGACGGAAAGGGGAGGGCGTTTTCCCTTCCGCCGTTTTTCCTTGCCCGGTTTCTATGGTGATCCAGGACGAAACGAAGCGCCCGGAGGGCGTCGTCGGCTTCGGAGAAAACCGGGAAATCCTCCGCCTCCTTCAGGGGAAACCAGTCCCTCTTGTCCGCGAGCATGACGAGGACGACCGGTTTGTCGTACCTTTGGCTCAATTCCCGGGCGGCCCGGATCAGCCGCTCCGTCGGGGGAATCTCCGGGCGGGACACATAGGCATGACAGAAGACGACCCCGTCCACGTCTTTTTCCTGGAGGGCATCTTCCATCACGGCGATGTGGCGGTCGAGGTCGAAGACGTCTCCGAGATCGAGAGGATTGGTCATCCGGATGACGCCGGCCCGGATTCCCCGCCGTACATTGTCATAGAACGCGTCGGAAAAGGTGGCGAGGGTGAAGCCGTTCCGGTGGGTGGCATCTGCGAGCATGACGCCCTGGCCGCCTGACCGGCAGACCACCCCGAGCCGGTTCCCCCGGATCGGGGGGAGCGAGAAGGCCTTGAGGACGTCCACGAACTGGCGCATGTTCTGTACCCGGTGGATTCCCGCCTGGCGGAAGGCGGCGTCGGCCACGGCGTCGTCCCCGGCGAGCGCGGCGGTGTGGAACTTGGCGATCCGGTTGCTTCCGGGATTGGTGTTCGCCTTCAGGACGACGACGGGCTTATCGCTTCCGGCGGCCAGGTTCATGAGTTCCCTGCCGGCGGAGACGTTTTCCAGGTACAGGCCGGTCACGGAGGTTCCCTTGTCGGAAAGAAAAAACCGCAGAAAGTCCGTTTCGTTCAGGTCCATTTTGTTGCCCATGCTCACAAGCTTGTTGAAACCGAGGTTCTCCAGGGCGAGGAGCCTCAGGCTGTCCACGATCACGCCGCCGCTCTGGGCGGCTATGGAGATGGACCCCTTCCGGGTCTGAGCGGGATCCACGAGCACGAAGGGGAGGGTCATCCCGTTCTCCAGGTTGATGATGCTGATGCAGTTGGGCCCCACGAAACGGATTCCCCATTTCCTGGCGGTATCGAGAAGCTTCCGTCCCAGTTCGTCGCCTTCCCCCCCGAATTCGTTGAATCCCGCCGTTTCGATGACGGCATAGCGGATTCCCTTCCTCCCGCAGGCTTCCAGGGCATCGGGGATGTGTTTCGCGGGGATCAGGAACACGGCGAGATCCGGTGTTTCCTCGAGGTCTTCGATCCGGCGGTGGATCGTTCTTTCTTTCAGGCGGCCCCCGTCGTGGCCGACGAGGTACAGCGGTTTCGAAAACCGGAACCGCTCGAGATTCTCCACGATGTTCCTGCCCAGGTTCCTTCTCTCCTCGGAAACGCCGACGACAACGATGCTTTCCGGATAAAACAGGGTGTTCATAGTTGACGGTTCTCCTCGATACGCAGTTTTTTCCCGATTCAGCGGATTAGGATTTTGAACCCGCAAAAATTCAAAAGGGTGCTGTTTCCGAACGGCAAAATAAAAAAAGCTTCCAGGCCGACGCGCCCGAATCCCGGGGCGCACGTCCGGTACGCCGCAGGGACGACGGGTGAAGGGCGATGCGGCATATGGACTTCTTGAAACAAAGCCGTCAGGATTACATAGGACAAAGAGCGATGTAATTCAAGATGGAAATGATCCTTCCCGTGACGCGATTTTCCGTAGCGGGAATCGACAAAACGGGAAGCCGGATTGCGCGGGCGCCGTTCATCTGATAGAGTGGGTGCGTGAGATGCAACTATAAGCCAGGGAATTCCGCAAGATCGCGTAAGGCGTGCGCCACGATTCGCCGGATCGGTCCCATTCTTTTCGCCGTCTTTCTTTTCCTCTCCGCGCCGGGAACAGCCGCGGCGCCGCCCGCCCCGATCTGCCCCGACGGGTACCACAGCGTCACCAGGGTTCTGGACGGTTCCTCCTTTGAGGTAACCGGCGGCATTCCCGTCCGCCTCATCGGCGTCGCCGTCCCCGAAGGCGGGGATGACGAAATCAGGGCCCGGGAGACGCTGGCCGGTCTGATAGGGGACGGACCGGTCCTGCTGGAGCGTGACGCTCTCGACAGGGACGGGGAGGGGTTTTCTCTGCGCTACGCCTTCATGGACGACCGGTTCGTCAACGGCGAACTGATCCGCCGGGGCGCGGCCCGTTTTTCCGCCATGCCGCCCAATGGGCGATATGACGGGGACCTTCGGTCCATACAGGACGAAGTTGACGGCGGCCTGAAAAACGCCTCACGGGATTCGGACTGCGCAAGCGATTGCTACGTCTACGTGGGAAGTTCCGGAACGTACTATCACGTGTACGGTTGTTCCTGCATGGAGGGCACTCCCTCCCGGATCTGCCTGGAAGAGGCGGTCCGGCAGGGCTACACGGCCTGTCCCTGCTGCGGAGGATACTGCGACGGCGGCGGCCGCTGGGGCATCTCGGGTTCCTGCTTTATCGACACCCTTTCGGGCGGTCAGTGATCGTCTTTTCCCCGCCGCGGCCGGACGTCCACTCTCCAGGGATTGGCATTGGATCGACAGCCCTCCCCGACCTTCAGTTCGCGGCTGTAGAACATGCCCGATCGGTCGCGCCGCGAAACGAGAGAGCAGACATACCGGGATCCCGTCCATCGAAGGGAGGGACAGATCCCTCCTTCCCATGCCTCATCCCGGTGGACGTATCTTCCGTAGGTGCAGGGCTCCTGGATGCAGCAGAATCCGCATCCGACGCAGGGAACGTTTTCGTAGTTCTCACGAATCATGGCGTGCCTGTGTGTCCCCTACCGTTTCCTTGGGACCGCGGAATCCCGGGACCACGGCGGGGACGTGCACTCCCCGGATCGGGACTTCCTGAGGGAAGATCCGCCCGGGAAACTGGAGGGGATTAAAGGGCGGTCAGCTTTTTCGGGACGTATTGGCGATGAAGGTCGAGGGGACCTGTTTGACTTTCTTTCCCTTGCACTTCGGGCAGGACACTTTCTTTTGCTCGTATTCCCGGATACTCTGGACCATGCTGAAGGTGTGGCCGCATTTTTTAGCCTGGCACTTGTATTCGTATGTCGGCATGTTCGATACCCCTCCGCTTCTTTTTCATTTATTATAGATAAAATTTCTTCCAATCTTCAAGAGGAATTTGAAAAGATTAAAAAAGGTCTCTTGGAAAGACATCCTACAATATGGTATGATTCGCGGAAACAAAAAAACGACGGGGACGGTGCATGAAGGCGATGGATAAGGCAAAGCGCGAAGTCCGGGAACTTGGGCTTCTTTGGGAAATCAGCCAGTTCCTGGGGCAGAGCATGGATCTTCGGGCCGTGGTGGGGATGGTGCTCAGCTCCCTGGCGGAACGGATGGGAATGTCCCGGGGGACGCTAACCCTACTGAACCGGAGGACGGGAGAGATCCTGATCGAGGCGGCCCACGGTCTGTCGGAAATGGAGAAACAAAAGGGGAGCTACAAGGTCGGTGAGGGCATCACGGGAAAGGTGGTCCAGACGGGAGAGGCCGCCGTCGTCCCCCACGTTTCCCAGGAACCCCTTTTCCTGAACCGCACCGGATCGAGGAAGAATCTGGAGCGGAAGGACATTTCCTTCATCTGCGTGCCCATCAAGATCGGAAACGAGGTCATCGGGACCCTGAGCGCCGACCGTCTTTTCGCCGAATCCGTCGCCCTTGAGGAGGACCTGCGCCTTCTCAGCATCATCGCGTCCATGGTCGCCCAGGCGGTGAAAATGCGCCAGGAGGCCATGGAGGAGCGGGAACACCTGATCCAGGAGAACCTCCGTCTCCGGAGCGGCCTTCGGGAACGGTTCCATCCCGCCAACATCATCGGGAAATCCAGGGGGATGCAGGCCGTGTACGACCTGATCTCGCAGGTTTCCCGGAGCAACACCACCATTCTCATCCGCGGGGAAAGCGGAACGGGGAAGGAACTGGTGGCCAACGCCATCCATTACAACAGCCTCAGGGCCAACAAACCGCTCGTCAAGGTGAACTGCGCCGCCCTTCCCGAGACGGTCCTGGAAAGCGAACTTTTCGGTCACGAAAAGGGTGCGTTCACCGGGGCGGCCTTCCAGAGGAAGGGCCGGTTCGAACTGGCGCACGGCGGCACGATCTTCCTGGACGAGGTGGGGGATTTTCCCCCCGCGGTCCAGATCCATCTCCTCCGGGTGCTCCAGGAAAGGGAATTCGAGCGGGTGGGCGGCGAGAGCACCCTTCCCGTCGATGTCCGCGTCATCGCGGCGACGAACCGCAGCCTGGAGGACATGATGAAGGAGGGCCGGTTCCGGGAGGACCTCTACTACAGGCTGAACGTCTTCCCCATTTTCATTCCTCCCCTGCGGGAAAGGAAAACGGACATCCCCCTCCTGGCCGACTTTTTCGTGGAGCGCTATGCCCGGCTGAACGACAAGAAAATCGTACGGATCTGCACCCATGCCCTGGACATGCTTATGAGTTACCACTGGCCCGGAAACGTCCGGGAACTGGAAAACTGCATCGAGCGGGCCGTTCTCCTTAGCAGCGACGGCGTCGTGCACGGATACGATCTTCCCCCGTCCCTCCAGACCTCCATCTATTCCGGAACCATTTACCGGGGCGGGCTTCAGGGTGCCCTGGAGAGTCTGGAAAAGGATCTCATCATCGACGCGCTGAAAACGAGCCGGGGGAATGTGGCCCGGGCCGCCCGCCTCCTGGAGGTGACGGAGCGGATCCTGGGGCTTCGGATCCGGAAGTTCGAAATCGACCCCCGAAGATTCAGGAAGTGACCGCGGCGGATTCCTTCTCCCCGGAAGAATGTGTCGGGACACTTTCACCCTTTCGTAGTTTCCTTTTCAATATCCTACCGAAATGTAGACTATTGGAGGCCCGCCTTTGTTCCCCCGGGGAACGGAAGGTCCTGTTTTAAGCCGTAATCCCGAAGACTTATAACGATATTTTCCCCCGAGCCCTCCCTGGCATCTTCGTTGCTTTGGTGTAATGGAAACCTGCGCCGAAGGGCAGGCATTTCATCCGAAACAGGAGGAATCAGACGATGGCAAAAATGGACAAAGAGTATGTCTTGAAGGAAGTCCGGGACAAGAATGTCAAATTCATCCGGATGTGGTTTACCGACGTTCTCGGGTTTCTGAAAAGTTTTTCCATTTCGCCCGACGAACTCGAGGGGGCCTTTGATGAAGGCATGGGATTCGATGGTTCTTCCATCGAGGGATTTGCCCGGATCGAGGAAAGCGACATGGTGGCCAAGCCGGACCCGTCAACGTTCGTGATACTGCCGTGGCGGGCCAGCGGGGGAACGAACGTGGCACGGATGTTCTGCGACATCCTGAAACCGGACGGAACGCCCTATGAGGGGGATCCCCGGTACGCCCTGAAAAGGAATCTGAAAAAGGCGGCCGATCTTGGCATGACCTATTACGTGGGGCCGGAACTCGAATTCTTCTATTTCAAGAGCGCCACGGGAAAACCTGAAATCCTGGATGTCGGCGGATACTTCGACCTCACGCCGCTCGACGTGGCGAGCGACCTCCGTCGGGACACGATCTTCGCCCTCGAGGACATGGGAATCAAGGTGGAGTACAGCCATCACGAGGTGGCCCCGAGCCAGCACGAGATCGATCTCCGTTACACCGACGGGCTCAAGATGGCGGACATCGCCATGACCTACCGCCTCACCGTGAAGGAAGTGGCCATGAAGCACGGGGTGTACGCCACGTTCATGCCCAAGCCCCTCTTCGGCCAGAACGGGAGCGGCATGCACTGCCATCAGTCCCTTTTCAAGGGCAGTGAGAACGCCTTCTTCAGCTCCAGCGACAAATACTACCTCTCCGAAATGGGCAAGCACTACATCGCGGGCCTTCTGACGCACGCCAAGGAACTCTCCCTCGTCGTGGCCCAGTGGGTCAACTCCTACAAGCGCCTTGTGCCCGGCTACGAAGCGCCGGTTTACATCTCCTGGGCCCGGAGAAACCGGTCCGCCCTGATCCGCGTGCCCATGTACAAGCCCGGAAAGTCCCAGGCGACCCGGCTGGAATTCCGCTGCCCCGACCCGGCCTGCAACCCCTATCTGACCTTCGCGGTCATGCTCGCCGCCGGCCTCAAGGGGATCGAGAAAAAGTACAAACTTCCCGAACCCGTGGAAGAGGACATTTTCGAAATGACCGAAGCGGAGCGGGCGGAGAAGGGAATCGACTCCCTCCCGGGAAGCCTCGGAGAAGCCATTGCGGTGACGGAAAAAAGCGATCTCGTTCGGGAAGCCCTTGGTGACCATATCTTCAACAAGTTCATCTCGAACAAGAAGATCGAATGGGACCGTTACCGGACCCATGTGAGCCTGTACGAACAGGAGAAGTATCTGCCCGTTCTGTAAGGAGCGATGCGAAAGATCCTGGTCATCCAGCATGCCCCGGCGGAAGGACTTGGAACCCTGGGGAATTTCTTCGAGCGGATGCAAATCCCCGTGGAAATCGTCCGGGTGTACCAGGGGGATAAACTGCCCCGTTCCGTCCGGAAACTCCAAGGGGTTGTTTCTCTTGGCGGCCCCATGAGCGCCTTCGAGGAGAAACAATACCCCTTCCTCGCGGAGGAGCGGGTCCTTCTTCAGAAGGCCATCGACGGCGACCTTCCTGTTCTCGGAATCTGTCTCGGGGCCCAGATGATCGCCCACGCATGCGGCGGGGCGGTTTTCCGGGCCCCGATTCCCGAGAGGGGATGGGACACGGTGGACCTTACGGCGAAAGGCAGGCAGGACATCCTCTTCCACGGAGCGCCCACCGAGATCCCGGTGGTCCAGTGGCATGGGGACACTTTCGAGATTCCTTACGACGGGACGCTTCTGGCGACCTCCCGGGACTGCCCGAACCAGGCGTTCCGGGTCAACAACGCTTACGGGCTGCAGTTTCATATCGAAGTGGACCGGGCCATGATGTCCGCCTGGTTCGGGGAAGAACGGGAAGGGGAGGAATGGATCCGGACGTTCGGGGAAAGAGAAGCGTCCTATCGGTCGACGGCGGATCAGATCTACGCCAATTTTCTCAACCTGCTCGAGATCTGCTGGGTTTTCGGGACATGAGGAGTGCTGTATGTGTGGAATTGTAGGTATCGTCAACGGGGATCGCCGTCGGATCGACGGCAGCCACATCCGGGAGGCCATACGGATCCAGAGGGACCGGGGAAACGGACTGGGGGGCGGCTTTGCCGTCTACGGCGCCTACCCGGACCACAAGGATCTGTACGCCTTTCACATCCTTTATGAGGGAGACCGCCGCAGCGACGCCATCCCCCGGGTGGAGGACCATCTGAGAAGCCGCGTCAACGTCCATCACGCCGAGGAGATCCCCGTGTACCCCAACGACCGGATCCCCAAGGGGCCCTATTTCAAAAGGTATTTTCTGAGCCCGATCGGGCAGTTCGTCGCCGCCGACCAGACCGAGGAGGATTACATCGTGGATCTGGTCATGGAGGTCAACCGGATGGGAGGGGCCTTCGTCGTTTCGTCCGGGAAGGACCTGGCGGTGTTCAAGGGCGTGGGATATCCTGAGGACGTGGCCGACTATTTCGGGATCGAACGCTACCAGGGATATCTCTGGACCGCCCACAACCGTTTCCCCACGAACACCCCGGGCTGGTGGGGCGGCGCGCACCCCTTCACCATCCTCGACAAGACCGTCGTCCACAACGGGGAAATCACGAGTTACGGAACGAACCGGAGATGGCTGGAGATGTTCGGCTATTACTGCATGCTCCAGACGGACACGGAGGTGATCAGCTACATCTACGACAAACTTACACGCCGGGACAACCTTTCCATGGAGGATGCCTGCTTCGTCATGGCCCCGTCCCTCTGGGAGGAAATCGACCGCCAGGACGACCGTAAAAAACGGACGCTTCGCCAGGTCTACGAATCGGCCATCGTGAACGGACCTTTCGGGATCGTTCTCACCTTCGACGGCGGCGCAATCGTTCTGAACGACCGGAACAAGCTCCGTCCGGTGGTCTGCGCCCGGGCGGGGAACACCTGGTATGCCTCCTCGGAGGAATGCAGCATCCGTTACCTGTCCCCCGAAGTGGATGAAATCTGGTCCCCCCGCGGGGGCGAGCCGGTGATCTTCAAGGTCGAAGAGCAAGTCAGGGAGGTGCCGGCATGTCCGTCATGAATCGAAACTGGAATATCCTTCCCTCGTTCTATCCCGAGTTCGATCTGGAGCGCTGCGATTTCGAAAACGGATGCAATCTGTGCGCGAAGGAGTGCTCTTTCGGGGAAATCTCCCTGAAGCCGGTAAAGGGAAAGGACGGGGAAGTCCACCTTCGCCCCTGGGCGAACCTGGCGGCGTGCAATGCCTGCCGCCGTTGCGAAAAAATGTGCCCGGAACGGGCCATCCGCATCACGCACAAGCCGGGCGATACTTCCCACGGGTACTGGACCCAGGCTCCCGTGACGAATCTCTGGAGACAGGCGGGCAGGGAAGGGGGAGTCCTTCTCGTGGGGACGGGCGCCACGGGACCCCAGAAACGCTATTTCGATTATCTCATGTTCGACGCCTGCCAGGTGACGAACCCCTCCATCGACCCCCTCCGGGAGCCCATGGAGATCCGCCGGTACCTCGGCAGGAAGCCGGAACGGTACGGGGGCGAAGTGGGACCTCTCCTGAAGCTCGAGGTTCCCATCATGTTCGGCGCCATGAGCTTCGGGGCGGTGAATCTCCGCGTCCAGGAGGCCGAGGCCATCGCCACCCGCGACGTGGGGACTTTCTGGAACACGGGGGAAGGGGGCTTTCACAAGAAACTCCGGCAGTACGGGGGAAACACCATCGTCCAGGTCGCATCGGGCAGGTTCGGCGTCAGCGAGGATTACATGAAGTCCGCCGCGGCGGTGGAGATCAAGATCGGCCAGGGGGCGAAGCCCGGGATCGGCGGTCACCTGCCCGGGGAAAAGGTGTCCGGGGAGGTTTCGGAAACCCGGATGATTCCCCTCGGAACAGACGCCCTTTCCCCGGCGCCGCACCACGACATCTATTCCATCGAGGACCTGCGCCAGCTCATTTACGCAATCAAGGAGGCCGTGGAATACCGGGTCCCCGTGTCCGTGAAAATTGCGGCGGTCCACAACGTGGCCCCCATTGTGAGCGGGATCGCCCGGGCGGGCGCCGACATCATCGTCATCGACGGATTCCGCGGGGGATCCGGCGCGACGCCCCTGCAGATCCGGCAGAACACGGGGATTCCCATCGAGCTTGCCATCTCCGCGGCCGACGAACGGCTGCGCCAGGAGGGAATCCGCAACACGGTGAGCCTCGTGGCGTCCGGCGGCATCCAGTGCTCCTCCGATGTCCTGAAGGCCATGTGCCTCGGGGCCGACGCGGTGTACGTGGGCACCCCGGTGCTCATTGCGCTGGGATGCGGCGCCTGCCAGAGGTGCTTTACGGGAAAGTGCCCTTACGGAATCACGACGAACCGGCCCGGCCTCGCCGAGCGGATCGACGCCGAGGAAGCGGCGGCGGCGTTGAGGAACCTCCTCCATGCATGGGGGGAGGAAATCAAGGAACTCATGGGTTCCATGGGAATCAGCGCCATCGAGGCGCTCAGGGGAAATCGCGACCGGCTCCGGGGTGTGGGACTGAACGAGGTGGAACTGGAGATTCTTGGCGTGAAGCATGCGGGAGCATAGAATGACGATGACCATTGATTCAAAGAACCTCTATTACCGAAATCTGAATCGCCGGATTCGCGCCGCGTTTCTCAAGGGACAGAAGGAGATCGTCCTCAAGAACGTCCTCGGACAGCGCTACATCGGCGGAGGACTGAACGTTCCCGGCCGGATCGTCATTCACGGAACGCCGGGGCAGGATCTGGGCGCGTTCATGAACGGGCCGGAGATCCGGGTTCTGGGAAACGCGCAGGACGGCGTCGCCAACACCATGAACGCGGGGAAGATCGTCATCGTCGGCAAGGCCGGCGAGATCCCGGGATATTCCATGCGGGGCGGAAAGGTCCTGATCGGCGGGGACGTGGAATACCGGGCGGGCATTCACATGAAGGAGTACAAGGAAAAGATCCCCATCATCGTCATCGGCGGCACCGCCAAGGACTACTGCGGCGAATACATGGCCGGCGGCCGGATCGTCGTTCTCAACCTGAAAAACGAACGCAGTTCGCCGGTGGGGGATTTCGTCGGAACGGGCATTCACGGCGGGTCCATCTTCATCCGGGGGACCGTGGATTCCCGCCAGCTCGGAATCGGGGCCGTATTCAACGAGATCAACGGGGAGGACATCCGCTTCCTGGAGGAAATCCTGGAGGAGTTCGCCCGGGAGATGTGGCTGGACCTCTCCGGAATCAACCCGGCGAAAGATTTCGTCAAGATCACGAGAAGGGGGTACCGGCCCTTCGGAAACCTCTACACCCCGGCGGTGAACGTCAAAACGGGACTCCCCCGGCACGTCAATCTTTCCCCCCCCTGCGCCTTCGCCTGTCCCACGGGGATTCCGACCCCCGCCTTCTTCAACCTCATCCGGGACGGGAAGGAGCGGGAGGCCCAGCTCCTCATGGACGAGTACACGCCTTTCCGGATGTCCGTCTGCGGGACCGTCTGTCCCGCACTGTGCATGGAGGCCTGCAACCGCGGCCTCATCGACAGTCCGTTGGAAATCCAGGAACTGGCCCGGGAGCACTATCCCGATTTTCCGCCGGTCCGGTCGAAGGAACAAAGGAAGGAAAAGGTCTCCATCATCGGCGCCGGCCCCGCGGGTCTGTCCGCGGCATGGCAGCTTTCCCGGCGGGGATATGCGGTACGGGTTTATGACGGGGAGTCGAAGCTCGGAGGGAAGGTCCGGAGAGCCATTCCCCGGGAGCGGTTATCCGATGAAACCCTGGACCGGGATATTGCACGGATCCGGACCCTTCCCATCGACTTCATCCTCGGCAGGCGGGTGGACCGGGAGGCCTTCGCCCGGATCCGGGAGGAAAGCGACGCCGTGCTCGTCGCCACGGGGGCCCACGTGACGAAACGGATTCCCTATCCCGGGGGGGAGCGGATCCTTTCCGGCCTCCAGTTCCTCATGGACATCAACGACGGGAAGGCCCCGGACCTCACGGGGAAATCGGTGGTCATCATCGGCGCCGGGAACGTGGGCATGGACATCGCCTGCGAATCCTGGCGCGTCGGGGCGAAGCGGGTCGTCGCCATCGACATCCAGAAACCGCTCGCTTTCGGAAAGGAACTGGACCTCGCCCTGTCCCTGGGAACGGAGGTCCTCTGGCCGAGAAAGGTGGAGCGCCTGGACGATGAGGCCCTGTATTTTCAGGGAGGGGAGCGGATGGAGGCGGATGTCGTGTTTTTCAGCATCGGAGAGGTTCCCGACACCTCCTTCCTGCCCGAGAACGTTTTCGTGGATAACCGGGGGTATCTTGCGACGCCGGAAAAATCCTTCCGCAGCAGCGACCCCAAGATCTTCGGGGCCGGGGACATCGTCCGGCCGGGCCTCATCACCGACGCCGTCGGGACGGGAAGGCTCGCCGCCCTGGAAATTCACGGGTCGCTCACGGGCCAGGAGTTCCATTACCCGGAGAAGGTTCCCGTTCAGCGAAAGCAGATCCGCACGGTCTGGTTCGGCGGGGAGGAAGGGGTTCATCGCTGTTTGAGTTGCGGGACCTGCATCTTCTGTGATAAGTGTGTCGAAGCCTGTCCGCAGGGAGCCCTGAAAAGGGACGGCGAGACCTTTACAATCGACGAGGATCGATGTACATTGTGCTACACCTGCGTGGCCGTCTGCCCCAGGGGAGCCACCCAGGCGTAGCGTCGTGAAGGCTTGGTTGCGGGGGGGAAATCCTGTGGAATCCGCCGAGGATCGAGAGGGGTTTTGTGACCTTATGAGGACGAAGTACATATTCGTTACCGGGGGGGTTCTTTCGTCCCTCGGGAAAGGGCTGGCTGCGGCTTCCATCGGGGCTCTCCTGGAATGCCGGGGTCTCAAGGTGTCGAACCAGAAGCTCGACCCGTACATCAACGTAGACCCGGGAACGATGAATCCTTTCCAGCACGGGGAGGTTTTCGTCACCGACGACGGTGTGGAGACGGATCTGGACCTCGGCCACTACGAGCGGTTCACCTCGACCCCCATGAGCAGGAGAAACAATCTCACCACCGGCCAGGTCTATTTTTCCGTCATCACGAAGGAAAGACGGGGCGAGTACCTCGGGGGGACGGTACAGGTCATCCCCCACATCACCAATGAAATCAAGGACTGCATCCGTATGGCCGCATCCGGGGTGGACGTGGCCATCATCGAGGTGGGGGGCACCGTCGGCGACATCGAGAGCCTTCCCTTCCTGGAGGCCATCCGCCAGTTCCGGAACGAGGTGGGACGTCAGAACGCCATCTTCATCCATCTGACCTGGGTGCCCTTCATCAAGTCGGCGGGCGAGGTGAAGACGAAACCGACCCAGCACAGCGTGAAGGCCTTGAGGGAAATCGGTATCCAGCCGGACATCCTCCTTTGCAGGTCGGAAAACGTCCTGTCCGACGACATCCGCCGGAAGATCTCCCTCTTCTGCAACGTGGAGGTGGAGGCGGTCTTCACGGCCCTTGACGTGAAATCCATTTACGAGGTCCCCCTGAATTACAATCATGAAGGAGTGGACCAGAAGATCGTCGACCTTCTCAACATCTGGACGGGTCAGCCGAGGCTCGGGGAGTGGGAGAAACTCGTCGGCCGCATCAAGAACCCCAGCAAGGAAGTGACGATCGCCATCGTAGGCAAATACGTGGATTGGACGGACTCCTACAAGAGCCTCAACGAGGCCCTGATCCACGGGGGAATCTCCCAGAATTGCAAAGTCATCCTCGACTTCGTGGACTCCGAGAAGATCGAGAAGCGGGGAATCAACGGACAGCTCGACGGCGCCGGGGGCATTCTCGTTCCGGGAGGCTTCGGGAGAAGGGGAATCGAAGGCATGATCCAGGCGATTCAACATGCCCGGGTGCACGGGATCCCCTATTTCGGCATCTGCCTGGGAATGCAGATGGCCGTCGTCGAATTTGCCAGGAACGTCTGCGGGCTGGAGAAAGCGAACAGCACCGAGTTCGACGGCGAAACCCCCTATCCCGTCATCGATTTTCTCCCCGAGCAGAAGGCCATTGTCGACAAGGGGGGGACCATGCGGCTGGGCGCCTATCCCTGCGCCCTGGAAAAGGACACCCGCGCCTTCGAGGCTTACGGTCGCCGGGAGATCAGCGAACGCCATCGACACCGGTATGAATTCAACAACGAATTCATGGACCTTTTTGTCCAGCACGGCATGGTGATCAGCGGGACCTCCCCTGGCGGCGGCCTCGTGGAGATCGTGGAGTTGGCGAATCACCCGTGGTTCCTCGGCTGCCAGTTTCATCCCGAGTTCAAGTCCAAGCCGCTTCAGCCGCACCCGCTGTTCACCCGGTTCATTGAAGCCGCCATCGCGAAGGCCTCCTGATTCCGGGAGGCGCCGGGAGCAAGAACAACCGGGGGAGATCGGAGTGAAAACCGTTTTTTCGAGGCCGGCCGGCCTCTTCGCTGCCATAAGAACCATTTGGAAAGGCTGGAGATTCTTCGTCGGAAGAGATCCTCGGACGCTTCCGCCCCGATCGATCTGCATCGCACCCCTTTCCTCGGCCACACTTCCCTGCGGACTGGCGGGGATCTGCTCCTTTGCTGTCGTGAAGGACGCCGGGACGGCTGCGATCCTGGATCGTCTTTCCCGGGCGGTTGCCGCCATGAGCGGTCCCGTTCCTTCTACGGATTCCGGGATTCCCTTTGACGCAAAGCGTCATCTCGGAGGCGCCGAGGCGTTGAAATCCGTGGAGGAGAGCGTCCTCGCCCTCAAGGCGGACGAGGCCCTGGCGGAGATTTTCTATCATCCCGAAATCGAGGAGACCCTTCGAGCCCGGGCCGCCTTCCTGGACGGTCTGCTGACAGCGGAGGAACAGTGGATCGACATCCAGGCGGGACGGTTCTCCACGGCCGACCTGGAGCGGATCATGAGCGACCTGATCCGGCTGAAGGATGCCGTCTGGGCCCTCCACCGCGACGTCCTTTCCATGCTGGACGGCGTCCGTGAATTCAACGGGGGGAACGAGCTTCCTCTTTCCGGGGAAAGTTTCCGGAAGATCCGGAAAATCCTCCTTCTTCTCAATGCTCTCGACCGCCTGGAGGTGCGGGGGCGGGATTCGGCGGGGATTCAGGCGGCCTTTTCCCTGGGAGACCGGACCATCCTGCCCCGGATCCTCGATCTCCTGAAAAAGGAAGGTCTCCATGAGGAATTCCTGAAACGCATGGAGCCGGGGGACACCCTGGACGGGTCCATCCACCTTTCCGACGGAACGCCGGGGAGTCCCAATCCCTTTCTGTCTTTCACGTACAAGAAGGCTTCCATAACGGGAAAACTGGGGGAGAACGGGGCCTACCTGAAAGGGCGGATCCGGTCGGACCGGATTTTCCGGCTCTTTCTTGCGGAGCCCATGGAAACGGAGGCCTTCCTGCTCCACACGCGCTGGGCATCGGTGGGATCCATCACCGAGGACAACTGCCATCCCGTGAACAATTACACCGTGGGGCCAGACACGCGAAACGGCCCGCACGGGCCGGTGTGCCTGCCCGCCCGGGAATTCCTCCGGTACGGCATGGGCAACTGGACCATCGACGTTGCCCTGAACGGAGATATCGACAACTACCGGGAACTCCGGGAGGCCTTCGAAAACCGGGGGAAGGAGACGATTTCCTCCCGGGTGACGACGGACACGAAGATCATTCCCCTCCAGGTGGAGAAATACCTCGACGAGGGACAGTCCCTGAAGGAAGCCTTCCGGCTTGCGGTGAACGATTTCGAGGGGTCGCACGCCATCGCCCTCCAGAGCAACCTGGACCCGGGCACGGTGTACCTGGCCCTGAAGGGAAGCGGCCAGTCTCTTTATGTCGGGATCTGCGGGGACAAATACCTCTATGCGTCGGAAGTGTACGGACTGGTGGAGGCCACGCCCCGATTCGTCAAGATGGACGGGGAGCGGGAACGGGTTCCCGGCGATCCTTCCACCCGGGGCCAGATCTTCATCCTTCGCAGGGACGGCGGGGGGCTCCAGGGAATCGAGGCTTTCGGCTACGACGGGCATCCCCTCCGGATTTCGGAAGCGAACATCGGACAGGCGGAGATCACCACGCGGGACATCGACCGGAAGGATTATCCCCATTATCTCCTGAAGGAGATCCTGGAGGCGCCCCTCTCGATCCGGAAGACCCTCCGGGGGCGGTACCGCATCGAGGGCGGACCCGGGGCCGGCCGGGTGGTCTTCAACCTGGGCGGGGACGTTCTTCCCCCGCGCCTCCTGGAGGCCCTGGACGGAAAGAAGATCAAAAAGATTTTCATCGTCGGTCAGGGTACCGCCGCGGTCGCCGGCATGGCCATCGCGGACGCCTTCTCCATCTACCTGAAGGGACTGCCGCTGCGCGTAGAGGCGCGGCGGGCAACGGATCTGAGCGGCTTTCTCCTTTCGGAGTCCCTCGAGGACACCCTGGTCATCGCCGTCACCCAGTCCGGAACGACGACGGACACGAACCGGGCCGTGGCCATGGCCCGGGCCAAGGGGGCCCACCTGATCGCCATCGTGAACCGGCGCCAGTCGGACATCACCCACATGGCGGAAGGAGTTTTCTACACGAGCGACGGCCGTGACATCGAGATGGCAGTGGCATCCACCAAGGCCTTTTATTCCCAGGTCGTGGCGGGATACCTTCTCGCCCTTTACTTCGCACGGCGTTTCGGGACCATCACCGACGGAGAGCTTCTCGCGGAGGTGACACGCCTGGAGGACATCCCGGGGCTCATGGACCGGGTCATCTCGATCAGGGATGAGATTCGCCTTTCCGCCTGGGACGTGGTGAAGAGGAAGCGTTACTGGGCCGTTGTCGGAAGCGGCCCGAACAAGGCGGCCTCGGACGAGATCCGAATCAAGCTGAGCGAACTGTGCTACCGGACCATCTCGTCGGACGTCATCGAGGACAAAAAGCACATCGACCTTTCTGCGGAGCCCCTGATCCTGGTCTGCGCCGCCGGCAGTCCCCCCAACGTTGTGGAGGACATCGTGAAGGACGTGGCAATATTCAAGGCCCACGCCGCCTCGGTCATCGTCATCGTCGACGGGGACGAGGACGGGTTCCGCGCCGTCTCGGACAGCGTGATTTCCGTTCCCCGGGCATCGTTTCCCGCGTCGGTGATCCTCAACACCCTGGCGGGGCACCTGTGGGGCTATTACGCCGCCTGCAGCATCCATGAAGGCTCTTCCTTCTTCCACGATTTCCGGAAACGGCTCTCGGAAAAGTCCCTCGACCTGGATGCCAGGAACTGCTCGGTTTACGAAAAGATCGCCGACCCCGACATGAAAGCGCTTGTCGAAACCTGGGGCAGGGAATTCTACCGTCTCGTCGACAGCGGATTTTTCTCCTGCCTGAACGTGGAGACGGTGACGAACCTCAGCCTCCTGTTCAAGTACGCGTCGGGGAAGCTTCCCCTCGAGGATTTCTGGAGCGAGTTCCGGAACAAAAGGGTTTCGCCGTCGCCCCTGGACATGATGGACATCTACATCGGAAAGGCCATCGACGAACTGGCACGGCCGGTGGACGCCATCCGGCACCAGGCGAAGACGGTAACCGTTGGGACGAGCCGGAAGATCGCCGTGCCGCGGGGGATCCTCTTCGACCTGATGAAAGAGCTGGGTTTCAACGTGGAGAGTCTCAGCAGCAGGAACGGTATCGCCGCCCGGAGGATCCAGAAGGCCGTCCGGGAAGTCCGGGGATACACCCTGTACCAGCTCCACAGCGTCGACCTGTCCGGGAAGCCGGGGGAGGGGACAACCATATCCATCGCGGGACGGGGAGGGATATCCCTCTCCATGAAGTCGCGGGTGGAAACGCCGGGGACCCTCATGGGGACCAAGCGGATCATCGCGAACACCGGAGATCTCTACGCGGGTTTCGGCAAGACCGACAAGGCTTCCATCGTCATCATGCCGCTGCTGGGCGAACGGGGCCTCATCGGCCACCTTCTCCTGGTGCAGGTCGATTTCCGCGACGATATGACCCTGCCTGAGAAGAGAGAAGTCCTGGGTGACAAGTACGGAAAGATCCGGGAACTGACCCGTGAATACAACATCCCCTGGGAAGATTCGTATCTGGAAGGATTTTCCACGGCATTCCTCCTCGGCGAAGGGCTGGACGGCATCGTCGGAGCGATCCGGGCCTCCCTTGGGGCAAAGGGGGAGTCGTCATGATCGCCATCCTGGACTACGAGGCGGGAAACCTCCGTTCCGTCGAGAGGGCGTTGCGCCATCTTGGAATGGATTGCAGGATCACGAAAAACCGGGAGGAAATCCTGAAAGCGCCCCGGGTCATTTTCCCCGGCGTGGGTGCGGCGGGAAGGGCCATGGAGGTCATCCGCGCCAGCGGCCTGGACAGCGTCATCCGGGAGGTGGTCCGCCGGAACGTGCCTTTTCTGGGCATCTGCCTGGGCGCGCAGGTCCTTCTTTCGGAAAGCGAGGAAAACGAGGCCCCCTGTCTCGGGATCCTGGAGGGTAAGGCGTTGCGGTTCCCCGACGGTGTCGGGAAAATCCCCCACATGGGTTGGAACGATATCGTTCCGGAGCGCAGCCATCCGATCCTCGAAGGGATCGACCCGAAGGCCCAGTTTTATTTCGTCCATTCCTACTACCCCTCGCCCTCCCGCGGGGAGGACGTCATCGCCCGGACCGATTACGGCATCTCCTTTCCCTGCGTCATCGGCAGGGGCAACGTGGTGGCCACCCAGTTCCACCCGGAAAAGAGCGGTTCCCAGGGGCTTCTGCTGCTGAAGAATTTCTGCGACTGGGACGGGAGGGTTTCCCCATGCTGAGCAGGCGGATCATCATATGTCTCGACGTCCGGGCCGGAAGGACGACCAAGGGAGTCCGTTTCGGCGGCAACGAGGACGTCGGGGACCCCGTGGAAATGGCCAGGGAATATTACGAACAGGGCGTTGACGAACTCGTTTTCTACGACATCACGGCGTCGTCGGATGCGAGGGACATCCTGATCGACGTGGTCCGGAATGTGGCGGAGAACATTTTCATCCCCTTTTCCGTGGGTGGAGGGATACGGTCCGTCGAGGACATGTACCGCGTGCTCGACGCGGGGGCGGAGAAAATCAGCGTCAACAGCGCCGCCGTTCTGAATCCGAACATCATTGCCGAGGGCGCCCGGCATTTCGGGAGTCAGTGCGTCGTTCTCGGGATGGATGCGCAGAAGACGGAAAAGCGGGCGCAGATTCCCTCGGGATATGAGATCTGGATCAACGGGGGACGGACGCCGATGAACCTGGACGCCCTCGAGTGGGCGAAACGGGCGGAGGACCTCGGCGCCGGTGAAATCTGCCTCAACTCCATCGACGCAGACGGGACGGTGGAGGGATACGAACTCGAACTTACAAGCCTCATCTCCGGGAATGTCTCCATTCCCGTCATCGCCTCGGGCGGCGCGGGAAAGCCGGAGCACCTCCGGGACGTCTTCCGGAAGGCCCAGGCCGACGCCGCCCTGATCGCCTCCATGGTTCACTTCGGCTGGTACACCGTGGGGGACATCAAACGGTACCTCGCCGCGGAGGGGATTCCCGTCCGTCAGGTCATCTGAAAAACGACGGCGCGCAATCGCGGGAAACCTTATTCTCCGTCGATTTCCCCCTGCTCGGAGCCTTCATTTCAATTCCGGGACAACGGAAGTCGTTCATTCGGCTTCGCACAAGGAACCGGCCGCCGCAGTGGATGGGCGGGTCTACCGTTTCAGGAAAATAGCGATAATCAGAACGCCGAAGAGAATGTATAAAGTATAATACAGATACCGTATTCCATCGCATAATCTGATCAGTTCGGGATCATTCGTATCCCTGTATTTTTTCCCAATGATATACCGATATATCGCGCTTCGAGACTTCCTCGAACTGTTGCGAAAAACGGTCGGACTTCCCAGCTCCCGCCATAAATCGGGATGGTCCGCTTTGATTTTCTTGTGGAACTGAACATTCAGAAACAGTCCGATAAGCATTAAAACGCCCACGACGATTATGATAATGCCATTACTCATTCGATCACCGTCTTTTTATGTTTGTGCAACCGGGGCATTGAGCCGATGCCGGCAATGCGACACTGACAGATCATGTGATGAAATGCCGCATCATAAAGTCCACCCCAGCGAAATGCAGTGCGTCAATCATCTCCTATACCGAATCCGGTACAGATTCAAGCCGACGATAAGGTTTTCCCCAAAATGATGTCAATAGCAAACAGGCAATTCCATTACTGGGGCCGATACACCGCCAATGAATGCATGGATTTTCATGTCTGCCAAATCAGCGCGTTACATAAAGGTCATTTCAGGTCGGATAATATCATGTTGAGGTCTGAATGCGGCTCTTTATGGGAAATGTCTTCTAAATTATGAATGATCTTATCTCGGTTTCAGCACCTCTCAAAAACAGCATTCTTCATTTGTGCATGGAAGAATGGTACCGTCGCGAATCATATGGGGCGGTCTTGAAACAATCCCTTTTATTCTATCATCCTAAGGACACCTATTAAAGACACGATCCCAGCGATTATTATCGTAACGCCAGCATATTCGATATATATTGGCTTGCTCCTCAGCTGCTCTTCAGTTAATAGTCGTGTTAATGGATTCCTACCATAATATTTCCTCAGAATAGGCGGTATCGTTTGACCATAAATTAACAGCGATATCCCAATGCATAAAATAATTATACATACGACCATTTCTACAATATTATTCATCGCATTTCGTCTTCTCCGTTATAATATCAATTATTGCATGCAACTTTAACCCCCATCGTTATTTCCTTATACATTGGTCACCTTTCCAGCCTTTCCAATAATTCATACTATCTCAAGCATTATGAACCCTCCATGCTCTACCATGACTTCTCCTTTACTAATTGCTAATAACTTGTGAAATATCCAACTCGTATTTCAGAATATCATGTTATCCGGCATACTTGGGGAGTTCTTATACATCAATAGTAAATTGCCAGGCAAGAGGATATACCTTATTAAGTATATTACAATAATGTCTTCTGGTTATTTTTTAATCCACAACCTTTCTTCAAAATAGTTTGTTTTATTACAATTCATACCCGCCATGGTTGGTGTGATATCAAGACATATGGTCTTCTTTAGCGAATCAGGGTTTTTATCTTTACAAGTTGACAGGATTACAAGTCTGGCTATGATTCCTTTGTCGTTGTCAATCCAGGCAGATAGTATGTCTCCATCCACTCTCAGATTTATTTTGTCTTCAAAACATCGCATCCATTTCATACTTGTAAAATATTGATTATAATATTCTACAATGGACATTGACTCATTTTGGCTATATACATCATATTGAAATCTTTTTATAACATTTGACACACAGAATTCGCTCTTTTTATTGACAGGATTTCCATAAAAAGGTGCTTCGGCGTTCTCAATAATATATCGTATATCATTAAAATTTTTCCTGGCCAGTTCCACTATTTCAGGAGATAATCTATACTGAATGTTTTTAAGCATCTTCAGAAATATCTCTTCCTCGCTTTCATCTCCATTAAAGATGTGGTGAAAAGCAACACCGCCATAATAATCGTATATGTCAATTGAATTTTGTCCATCGCCAATATATTTTTTTGTTGCGCTGATTTTTCTACCAGACACATTTACTGTAAGATATTGAACTGTGTTATATTTATATTTTTCTGTTTCTATGTCACATTTCTCGCTGTATTCTCTTTCAGTGTATGGAATGCATAGTATTAGTATATATCCACCTCCTCTTTTTAGGTCTATTAAAATCGAATCCATGGCTTTATTGGAAACATAGCTTATATTTCTAACGGCATCTGGAATAATTATTTTCATATATTTATATTGTTTCCACTGCGCTTCACTTGCATTGCAGACTGATACCGATATATAAATCACGAAAATAATAATTATATTAGCATATTTACCTATCATTTTTCCCTCCTTTGCAACAAACACACCCTGTCATTGAACCAACTGTACCATTAATCGAATACATACCTACATCAAGCATTTCATCGATTATCTCCCCTTCAGGTGTAACGCAACCCAACCTTTGAGAGACAAATGTTGCAGACTCACCTCTTCCCAATCCAAAGGGACGTTTGGGTCCGATTGGAACCCATCTGCCACACTTTTGTCTTGGGTCATGATTGGTCTTGATTTGTGGTTGTCTCAAATTGATTTCCAGATTTTTCATAATAATATCACGTTGTGAAGGCAACTTAAGATTTTCCAATATATTATAACTATATTTTGTTTCATTCCTGCGACTATCTTTGTTCTCTATTTCTTCAACAACACCCTTATGTAATTCTTCATTCGTTCTTTGACCAGCATCTCTATCTTTTCCGCTTAAATCACAGTCACTATCATAACTTTCAACACCCTCGCTATACTGGCTCCCATCGTCTCCCGCCATCGTCTCCGCCATGCAGAGCCCCGTGGGATCGATGTAGATCAGAGGATTATTCCGGCAGTATGCGTAGCGGTTCAGCATCTGGGGGTCGTACGGCTCCTGGACAAGGGGGTCCGGGCTGATGAACCGGCCGACGGCCGGGTCGTAGAGGCGGGCATCGAAGTTGTAGAGCCCCGTCTCCGTGTCCAGCTCGTGGTCCGTGAACTTGTAGTCCGTCGTCCATGACCCCGTCGATTCACGAAGCTCCCCGAAGGGAAGGTACTCCGCCGTCTCCACCCTGTTCCCGTTTTTGTCGGTGAGCACCGTCGCGCTCCCCAGGTGGTCCTTGTGGTGGTACAGGACGGAACCGCTCCGAACCTCGGCGATCCGGACCGTCCCGGCGAACAAATGGACCACCGCCTTCCCGTTCGCCACCTGGAAGAATTCGTTCACGTAGACCGTCGTGGACACCGCCTTCGGGTCGATGTTCCCTCCCGTGGACAGCGTCGGCACGGACACCGTCTTCACCGTCCGGCGGCCCTCCCCGTCGTACTCGAACCGGATCGTCAACGGCACCGTCTTCTTGTCCTTGTACCGGATCTCCGAAGGGCGGTTTTCCGCCGTCCAGGACAAGGACCGCCAGCCCACGGACGAGGAATCCGTGAGATCGGGGCCGTAGGTGAGGTTGCCGTTTGCGTCATAGGAGAAGTAATGGGTCTTCCCCCCGTTCCTCACCGACCTCACCGCGTGGGGGCGGGAGGAATCGTAGGCGTAGACAAGCTGGACACCCCCGGTCCTCTTCGAGGTCAGGTTCCCGATCCCGTCGTAGCCGTAGGTGTCCGTCGTGGCGTTTCCCGCCGCGGTGATCCTCTGTTCCGCCGTGAGGCGGTGGAGGCCGTCGTAGGAGTAATTGTAAATGACCCCTCTCAGGTCGTCCCGGATCCGCATGAGATCGCCGGATCGCGTGTAGCGGTAAGTTTTTTTCTGGATGACGACGGCGCCCTCGGGTTCCTCGCCGGTTCCGAGGTCGTCATCCGCCCCGGTGATGTCGCCCGGATCGGAAACATCATCGCTGCAGTCGGGATTGTCTTTCCCGTCAATGGAATCCGACCCTTCAGGGTCGGCGGTTTCCGGGGCGTTGAAGAACGGCCGTGCAACTTCTGCGGTGTTCATGCCGGGGCTGAAGCCCCGGACTACATCAAAAACGCTCGAACTCCCGTTGGGATCTTCCGGCCCTTCGGGATTGCCCTCTCCGTCAATGTAGTCCGACCCTTCAGGGTCGGTCGTTTCGGCCGGGGCGTTAGAATTGTAAATACCGGAAGCATTGGACGTGCCCGATGTGCCCACGGTACCCGTGGTGACGATGGAAAGGAGCCGGCCCGACCTGCCGTCGTAGCCGTAGCGGGTCACCGTCCCGTTGCCCTGGGACAGACGCCCGATCTTCCCCATGGGGCTGTAAGACGTGCACTCCCCGTGCACCGTGCCCCCGGAGGTCACCCGCCAAAGCAGGTTCGACCCGTTGTGGTAGAGGTATTCCACGAAGGTCCCGTCGGAAGGCGGACCGATGTCCGCTTCCCCGAAAGATCGTAGGCGTACTGCGTCGCGTACGACGTCCCCCCGATCCATCTCGTCTCCCGGCGAAGCCTTCCCATGGCGTCGTAGCCGTCGTACGTCGTCTTCGTGCGGCCGTTGTCCGTCCAGGCGGGCCGACCCCGGCCGTTGGAGGCGCTGTCATAGGCGTAGACCACCGCATGTTCCCCGTTGTTGAAGCTCTTCCTCGTGAGACGGTCCAGGGCGTCGTAGGCACAGGTGACGGCCTGGCCCTTCGTGTCAGTCTCCCGGACGAGGTTCCCGTTTCGGTCGTATACGAAGGTCCTCGTTCCCAGGTCCGGGTCGGTGAGCTTCGTCCTTCTTCCCAGGAGGTCGTACGTGTTGACCCACCGGTTCCCCCTTGCGTCGGTCGCCTGGAGGAGGTCCCCCGCGGCGTTGTACCGGTAGACCGCCGTCGCCCCCAGGTGGTCCGTCACGGAAACGATCCGCCCCAGGGCGTCCCTTACCTCCGTCTTCCTCCCCCCGTCGGGGTCCGTCGACGTCACGTCGTACCCGTTGTATGCAAACGACGCCGCAACCGTCCCGTACGTCCCGTCGGAACGCTCCACCCGGAGAGGACGGTCGAGGGGATCGAAGGTCGTCGTCGCTTTCGGCGCGTCGACGGGCGCCCCCTGGGGCCAGGTCGCCCCCGTCCCGAAGAAGGGACCATCCTCCTTCGACTTCCTGCCCATGACGTCGTAGTACGCTCTTGTCGCAACGGGCGTTCCCCCCTCCCCGAAGGACA
>DJVQ01000060.1 GCA_002441265.1 Syntrophaceae bacterium UBA6252 | reverse complement strand
AGGTGCCAGAACAGGATCAATTACCAAACAAAATATATAGACAACACCGTAAAAGAGGAATATAGGGACATAGAAAGCGGTTGAAAATCACTTATTAAATCCATTCTGGCCAAGCACGGGAAACAGATGGAGGCGATCAGAGACATTTGACGAATTAAAAGCATTTTCTAGGGGGGATCAGTTCAAGGCAATAGGGGACCAATTCCTGTAGCAATCTCAAATTCTCGTTCGATATTATCTGCCAATTATTTTTTCTAACAGAGGATTTCTTAAAAGGGTGTGAGGAAGTATGCTGATTTAATGTTTTATATTCTCAAGACAGTCTAAAGAGCGCCCTTCGGGGACCCGCAGGAAGTGATTTTCAAACCTCTGAAAGAATGGTGAATTTGAATCAACACAAAAATAATACGAATATTCAGATGCAGGATAGAAGCTCGATTTCATTTTTAGATATAGCAGCAAGCACATAGTATAATAATATATTCTATTTTTCTATTTTAAATGGGTTTAATTTTATTGTTTGACTAGACATGTTGGGTGAAGGTGTTATGCGCGACATCAGATTTCTTTTAAAAACAAAATACACAAACAGTCGTGCATTAATTATTGGCATTAATGAATATAAAAAAGCGTCACCCCTGTCTTTTGCTGTTAGCGATGCCAACGAGATTCGTAATATATTGATTAATGAATTTACCTTTCCAATTGATAATATCATTTGCTTAGTTGATGATGAGGCAACCAAAGAAAATATTTTACGTGCATTTCTTAGTTTCACATCACCTGACATTGACCTAGATGAACGAATAATCATTTTTTTTGCCGGACACGGCCTTACAAAGAAGGGAACACGTGGAGAAGTTGGTTATCTGGTTCCATATGACGCGGATATTGATGATATTTATACTTTTATCAGGTGGGACGATTTCATGCGTAATGCCGAGCTCATACGAGCCAAGCATTTATTGTTCATAATGGATGCATGCTATGGCGGATTGGCTCTGACAAGAAACATAAGTGCTGGTAGCACACGTTTTTTGAAAGACATGCTACTTAGGTATTCGCGCCAAGTCCTAACGGCGGGAAAGGCAGATGAAGTAGTTTCAGATTCTGGAGGACCACTACCTAATCATTCAGTGTTTACCGGTCACTTAATTGAAGGTCTTCTCGGAAAAGCAAAAACGGAGAACGGGATATTAACAGCGAGTGGTCTGATGTCCTATGTTTATGGAAAAGTTGCTAATGATAGAAACTCAAATCAAACACCGCATTATGGATACTTCGATGGTGATGGTGATTTTATTTTTAAGGCAGAACAATTGAAAGATCTTACTAGATCAGAGGTCAAAGACATAGACAACCTAATTGTTATACCTTTTTCTGAAGAAGACCCGTCTGATCAGAGTACTCAATTTAAGTTGAATAAAGTAAAGAAGTTATTGGCGGAGGATTCCTCGGTAATTGAATTACATGACTTTCTTATCAAAGAAATGCTTCGATTCCTGTCTGATACAAGTGAAGATAATTATAGACTTCAAGGTCCTTATTCAAAGGAGGAATTCCTTGAAAGATTATCGAAGTACGAAATGATGAGCAACGACATTAATTCACTTATAGCTTGTCTTGTTTACTGGGCCAAACCAGTACACAGGGCAATTATTAGAAAATATTTTGCAAGATCAACAGATCGCCTCGAAACAAAAAGTGGTTTAAATGTTTGGTTATATCTTCGGTGGTATCCGCTAATTCTTGCAATATATTTGTCTGGTATTGCTTCGGTTGATGGGAAGCGATACGATTCATTATCAGATATATTTTATACAATAATGGACTCTTCAAAGCGCAATCAGAACAATTATTTTATTGAAGAAATATCGAAAGGCATACTCGAATTAAATCGAAGCGACGTATTCAAAGAGTTGCCGGGTCATGAAAGATACTATACGCCAATGAGTGAATATCTGTTTAAAATTATTCAACCAAGACTAGACGATATTCTATTTTTAGGTAAAAATTATGAAAGGTCGTTTGATGAATTCGAGGTACTTTTTGCTTTAGCTGTTGCAGATATCAGGAAGCAAAAAAACAGGAGTGTGTGGGCTCCCATTGGGCGATTTGGATGGAAATTCAATTCAAGTGATGATGATCCTCTATCTCGAATTATCAATGAAGCAAATGAATTAAGACAAGAATGGGGTCCAATTAAAGCTGGTCTCTATGGTGGAAATATCGAGAGATTTATAGACATTGCTGATGTGTTCCGTAAGAATGTTTCTGGATTAAACTGGTGGTGACTCGTAGTAAATGGGACACACGCCAAGGACGATATGCGTATTCTTTATTTCGCCTTGAAGAAGAAATGGAGAGGAACGAGTGCTACGTTTGGAAATTATTTATCTCCATCCAGCTAGCCACCATCGTCCTCGAAGAAGCCCTGGCCGCTGCCCGGGAAGGAATTTTCGGAATCGGTGCTTGTCTGGTCAGGAAGGAGACAGTGGAAGTGATCTTGCGAGGCCAGAAAAAGGCCTACAAGCCTTACTTCCGGAGTGATCTTCACGCTGAAATGGATGTTCTGACCAAGCATGAGGCATCAATTAAAGGTTCTGGTCCGGAAATGGATGGCCTGATTTTGTTTTCCAGTATCGAACCATGCCCCATGTGCCTGACAAGAATTATCACTTCAGGGATCCAGGTAGCCTATCCCTGGCCCCGGATCCGGACAGTGGGATGGTTGGTATCCGGGATAAAGAGCTCCAGTGAGGCAGGAGATAGCAAGGGCGGATATACAAAGAAGTTTCTCTCAAAAGCTAAAAGTTATTTCCTCTGTGTTCTTTCGATATTAATCTTTGCATTACCATATTGCACGATAATTGCAGTAAAATATGTTTAAAGCAAAACGCTGAGGAGGTGATCTGAATATCGACTTTATATCAATGACGTAAGAGAAGTTGCTCACGCTCCTGAAGCGTAATTTTATGGTTAATTATGACCTGATGTGGCCGTATTGCACCACTAAAACGATGTAGTGTGCTTTCATTGGGCGATTACATGAAAGAATTTTCTTTTTGCTCCGCAGATTCTTTCTTTGTGACGAATTAACAATGAGAAAATGTTTTTAATACGGCAATCATCTCAGATAAAATATATATTACCAATCTTCTTTGGCGCTAGTATTGCTGTTTCCAAAATAGTTATAGATTATTATCTTCTTCATCTTTCATTGTTGTACTATATCGTTCTTTTACTAGCAGCCAGCATAGTAACTACATATATTTTGTATCATATAACGGTTCAAATTATTTACCTTTTAATTTCATTTTTCCATAAAGATAAAGTAAAGACTTCATGCGGAAATATTATAACCGCTCTTGTAAATTCAGACAATTTGCCTGAGAGACCCAAATTGATGAATTTTTACCCAACTGCCGATTATGTCGATAGAGTAGCGTGGCGACTTCTCAAAAAAGAGAGAACAAAAAGAATTAATCGGAGTATTAAAAATGGGTAATATCATAGATGAACTAGGCTTATCCCTTCTAAAAGAGAAAACTGAAGAATGCAATGCTCTTAGAAATCGACATGTTTCTTCTTCGCGAGACGGTGTTATTGAGACAATCAATCTCTTGTCCTCCTGTTGGCGGACAGGTAAGCCGATGATAACTCCCCTAGTGACAAGCAATGGTTACGAGGATCCTGTTTTTAAATATATTTATTTACCTGCAGAACTCCGAAACATATTTCACACACCTCTAGTGCAGCGCATGAATTATATCAATCAATTATCTTTTGCTTATTTTGCATACCCGATGGCAAATCACTCTCGGTTGGCACATTCTTTGGGGACTTCGAATTTGATTAGGAAAGCGTTGAGAAGAATGTTTGCTCAAGGCAAGGTATACACAAAAAACGGAATTGTGGATTACTTTTTTGACGACGAAACACAAAAGAGAGTTATTTGTACAGCTCAACTTGTAGCCTTACTACATGACATCGGCCATGGGCCCTTTGGCCACGCATTGGACAAATATGTCTGCTTCTCGTTGTTCGAAGAAAAGAAAATAAAAAAAGGATATAAGCATTTAGATAAATACTATACGCCGAAGTATGTAAGGGATTGCCTTAAACATTTAATTGGAGAAATTAAGTATTATGGTGATAATTGTCTTGTTCCTGACAATGTAATTGAAATATTAGAAATGGATAAAAGCAGTCTCGATGGTTTAAACAACCTCATTGGTCAGCTAATAGATTCTGCACTTGATGTCGATCGGATTGATTACATATTACGCGATTCATATACATCTGGACTTACCCAAGGCCTTATTAATGTGGAGGCTTTGCTGCATAACATGGTCATATTTAAGGATGACGATGGTATATATAACCTTGCTTATAACGTGAACGCAATGCCACATATAGAGCATCTTCTTTATGCCCGCGATATAATGTTTTTGTATTGCTATGAGCATGGGCTAAAAGTATGTGGTGATAGGCTGATTGAAAAGGCATTGATTAATTTTGTTCAAGAATACGACCTTATCGATCATTTTGAAGACATTCTATTGTTGACAGACCAGCAACTAGTAACTCTAATACTTTCGTACGCAACGGAAGGTATGGATTGTTTTAAAATAATTAAAAACCTCATAAGAGGTTTGGAATTTGAGGAACTATTAACAATACGATACCGAAAAACCCAAGAGAATAATAAAGAAATAAATGGGGAGATACCAGAAAAGACCATAGAGAAAGAACGAAAAGAAGCGCCTGCGAGAAAAAATGATAGAATAAAAGAATTTGCAAAAAAAACGACTTATGGTGATTTAAGAGAAGCCTATTATGATCTTCCAGAAACATGGGAACGTGATATCGCCGCAAAAGCAAGTATAGAAAGATGGAAGATTCATATAGTACTAGCCTCGCATGAAACTATCGAAACGAAAGAAGAAAGCGCATATATTGTTGTGCCTAATGGAAAGGGATTTGATTATAAACAGATTCGAGAAGTACCAAACCTAATGAGCAATAGGAACGAAGTTAGCTCAATACGTTCTGCGAGAAATAGAGTGAGAGTATTTATCTATAGTGGATGTACAAAAGAAGAGAAAGAAAATGCGAAAGAATTTGCGTTTAAATATTTAACGGAGGAGAGATGAAATGAACCCAGAAATTGTAATTTCAGTAGTGTTGACAAAATCAATACAAAAAGGTGGAAATTACGCGACGGTCAAAGGTGTCTCGAATATCTTAAAAAAGATTAAGGATGAATTCGACGACATTGAAGGAATCTATTTTAAAAGAATACCGGGAGGGTTCTATTCCGACAATGTAGAAGAGTTCGTTGGACATTTACTTCTTTGGGACTTCGCAAAACAGGATAGCCCAATTATATTAACGGAGGAAGGCGAGGAACTCTTGAGAGAAAATGTTGCTATTGCGAAAAAGACAGACCCTCAGAGATATTCGATGATAGAGAATTATTTAACACGAATTTGAGATATTCACCGATCTGGTCAGAATAAAAGCGATGACCAAATTTTGACCAGTTGCTCCGAAAATGGCCTAAAAATGGGTAAGGCATCGAAAATTGAGAATCAGTTAAGTCCCTGATCTTCCTTTTCAATGCCTTACCATGGTCTATCTAGTTGATATCAATAACACTCTTCTAATCCGTGGGTCGAGAGTTCGAATCCCTCCAGGCGTACCAATACCAAGGCCTCCCGAACGGGAGGCCTTTTTTATTGTGTCCACGTTTGTCCACATTTCCACCCGGGGATTCTTTAGAATGACAGTCCGAAAATCACAAGAATCGTGCCTCAAATCGGCTCTTTTTCCATTTGCAAATCCCGAACCCTGAAACTCCGGCCTGTAACTTAATAATGGTGGGCCTTTGCAGACGGCCTCGGAAACCTTGATATCAGGGCGTTTACAGCGTTCCTGAAATGACTTGTGATGATGGGCGTTTGAAGAGGGTAGTTTTTCGACCCGCGGGAAAACTTTTGTGGATGGGCTTTTGCAGACCGCGATATTTGCCTTTTACAGGGCCAATTCCGGCAGGGCCTGTAGGTTTGTATGGGGGCTTTGTTCAGTGTTTTTGGGGACCGCTCGTCTTCTGAAGTGGGATGCTTTTGTCATCTATTCCAATAGTTATCTGCTGCTTTGTACTCCTTGATCATGTCATCTTCCACTTCCTTGCGGAAAGATTCAAACTGATCATCACTCTTCAGTTCGGGCACGGAAGAAATCTTTCCAAAACGAAAAAGAACTTTGCTGAATGGTTTGGGAACCATGAAATGATCCCAGCTATTCATTGTCCAGGCATTTTCATAGGAAACGATACCAGGGCAGATAACTGCACCAGTTCTCCAGGCTAATGAGATGAGGCCTGGCTTGATGATACAAGGCGGTCCTTTAGGACCATCTACAATATGGCCGCCTATTTGGTTTTTGATTACTCCTTGAACCATGACTCGAAGAGCTGCCGAACCACCTCGGGAGCTTGATCCCCTCACTGGTATCCATCCTATACGCTGGACGATCTTGGAAATGAAATCCCCGTCTCGGCTCTGGCTGATCATGATGCAGGGCAACCGCTTAAAGATCTGTGGAAGATAAAAACCACCAAAAAAACGTTGGTGCCAACTGGTAATGATGACCCGCCCTTCGTTTTCGAGATGCGTCTGAATTTTCTCTGTGCCTTCGAACTGAACGCGGAGGGTCTTGGTGTAAAGCTCCAAAAAGTAAAAAATAATCGACGTAAGAACAGTGTTTAAAAAAAAATATTTTGTTTCCTTCGCAGTGATCATGAACAGCTTTCCTTTTCATCCGTTGATTAAGGCGCAATCTTAGACAAGTTGGCCGAGTGGGTCGGTTTCTTCAGCTATACAAGTTGATGTTTGTTGTTCTGTATCCAGCGATCAGTTTCCTAACGGTGGCACAGTACTTCTTAGAATTGCCATTCGCACTCTTGCACCGTTCTTAGGCGTCGTCAATCATTGATTTTAGGAAGGAAGAGCGTTTTTGCCGTTACACAAAAAAGATGGCATATTTTTCACTACTTCGGGCAGAGGGTCAGAAAGCCTATTGTCCCGGTCAGGAGATCCCCGTCCGCATCCTGGTTCGACAGGTCAATGTAGATGTTCGAGAACACTCCATCTTCAGAAAGCCGTTCCCGCAGGTCAATCTCGATAACCCCCTTTCCCACGGTCTCCGCCGTGAAACCCGGGGGACTGGAGGGATACCCTTCCGACATCCCGAGGGGGCTCATGTAAACGACGAAGGTATGAATCACGGTACCTACCGTGATCCGGACCCAGACCCTGGCGATCCCGTGGTCGCAGGACCAGCCGGCGTCGTTGCAGTCGATGTTCCACCGACGGAACAGATATCTCCCTCCAGCGCCGTGATTGTCCCAAATCGGGGGGCGCACGATATAAAAAAGGGCAGGAGTGGAAACTCCTGCCCGGAAGCGCCGAAGAGCCAATCAATCGGCTCTTTCAGTTATTTGATGAATGGCGAGGGCACGGGGTATATCGTTTTACCGAAGACCGTGTTGCAGACAACGGCCCCGGCAAGATAAATGCCGATCCAGCCAGCGATGATGAGAAGGTAACCCACGATGGGCTTCCAGACAGCGGGATCGGCAATCCCAAGATCCAGGGTCACGATGACCCAGAGAGCCACGTCGACAAGAATAACAAGGATGGCGATGGCCTTGTTTGACTTGAAGTACGAGGGGGTGACAAGCGTGAGGTAACCGGCTCCGGCCATCCAGCACCAGCCTTCCACGTAGGAAAGGGGTTTCAGGTTGAAGGTGAGGAGCATGAATTTGGCGAAAACGCTGAGCGCCGCGGCGAACATGAAGAAGGCCGCGAAAAAGAGAAACACGTTACCGCCGACGATGTTGTGGTCCTTCAGTTCCATAACCCCCGTCGTGTACTGTACGACCCCACCCCCGACGAGCCAGGCAGCCAGAAGCGGAAGCCCGCCCAGACCCACCTTGCCAAGAAAAACGGCGCCGAAACCGAAGCACGCTACAGCAAGAGCGGCAAGCCCTGCGGGACCCGGCGTAGCAAAAGTATGTTGTGTATGTGCCATCAATGAGCCCTCCTTTTCATTTCATGAATGTTTCATTGAAAAATCACCAAACCCCCGAATTCGGACCTTCACAGTCCCACGTTTTCACTTTTTATCGCTCCACACATCCCCCCTTTCCCTTGGCATCGCTTTGGCGCTCCATAGCGACATAAAAACATGAACCATGTGCATCACGTCTCTCTCTCCAACTTCAAGTAATCCAAAAGCGTGCCAGAAAAAATATTACGTAATGTCTGATAATTAATAATTCCACAGTGTGTTATTGATGATATTTCACAAAAGAAATTGTGATATGAAACAATCTGCGTTATATGTCGCATATTTTGGGGTGGTTCCTGCACGAGGAGGGAAAATTCGCGCATGAGAAAGAGTGGAAAAGATTTTTTCAGGCAGGCGACTTTAAGGCTCTGCAGCAGTCTCGATATCGAAAAAGCATTGTTCAATTGTTTTTCCTACCTCAGGAACGAACTGCCCGTGTTCCAGATGCTCCTTACTCTTTTCGATCCGCGTTTGGGACTGATCCACAACATCGCAAGGGTCGACATTCAGGGGATTCAGAAACCTTTTTCCCCGAAACCCCTGTCGGAGGAGGCCCTCCGTAAAGTCAACATGGATGTGGCGGCATGGCAGGAGATTAAAATTCTGGACCGGCTCGACTTGCACCCGGCAGCGTCCATACTGTCTCAATTGGCAAAGCTGTCAACAACCTCCATCATGTACATGAACCTTGTGATAGAAGGCATCCTTCTGGGTTCCGTCATTTTCCTGGCTGAAGGGAAAGGAAGGTATGACACATCACACTCCTGTCTTGTCGCGCAACTCAGGGAACCTTTCAATATCGCCGTATCCAACGCACTGCGCTATCGGGAAGTGGTCAAACTGAAAGATATCGTGGATGCTGAAAATCAAGCCCTTGCCCGGGAGCTGCGGCACAGCTCGAAAGATGAAATCATCGGCGCAGACAGCGGTCTGAAAGAAGTGATGGAGATGGTAAGACAGGTGGCATCTCTGAAGAATCCTGTCCTCCTTTTAGGAGAAACCGGGGTCGGCAAGGAGGTAATCGCCAATGCCATTCATTACGCATCTCCCCGCAAGGGGGGACCCTTCGTCAAGGTAAACTGCGGGGCCATCCCGGAGAACCTGATGGACAGTGAACTTTTCGGGCATGAAAGAGGTGCTTTCACAGGAGCCATTGCCCAGAAGAAGGGTCGTTTTGAGCGGGCGAACAAAGGAACCATCTTCCTGGACGAGGTTGCCGAGCTTCCCCCGTCCATCCAGGTAAGACTGCTGAGAGTTTTGCAGAACAGGGAAATCGAACGTGTGGGCGGCAACGTGACAATCACGGTTGATATCCGTGTGATCGCCGCTACCCATAGAAACCTGGAAGACATGGTTCATGCCGGAAAGTTCCGGGAAGACCTCTGGTACAGACTCAATGTCTTTCCTGTCATGATTCCACCTTTGAGATATCGCCAAGGGGACATTCCCGCGTTGATTCATCATTTTATTGAAACGAAATCCAGGGAGCTGAAAGTTCATACCCCTCCGCCACTGTCCTCCACTGCGATGGAACGACTGAAAGATTACCACTGGCCGGGGAATGTCCGGGAACTTGAAAATCTCGTGGAACGGGAATTGATAAGAAGCAGGGGACCGAATGGAAATCGGGCATTGACATTTAAGCATTTCCGGTGGCCCGAGGAGTCGCTGGATGAACGAGGGCTGCCGAATGGGAGCAACCTGATGCTCACACTCGATGAGGCCATGTCAAGACATATCAGGGCGGCGTTGGAACTGACCCGTGGGAGAATTCATGGAACCGATGGCGCCGCCAATCTGCTCGGAATCAATCCCAATACACTGAGAAGCAAAATGCGGAAGCTTGGAGTTTCTTTTCGAAAAAAAGGAGTCAGGACAATCCCTGACTCCCCATGAAAAAGCGGTCCCTGCAATATTCGCAGACATTCCGAGCGTGCTCCATGATGCCTCGGTTCAGAAACCGGACATTCGGAATGAGGTGAAGATGCGCTTTTCTATGCCGGTGTTCCGGCCAGAGGGCTCCTCCCTCTGAGACAGATGATCCCGGCCGCGCAGATCAGCAGGAACAGGACCACCATGGCAGTCCCGCTCACCGGAACCGACGCTTCCCCGGTGGTGTAACCGCCGAGGGTGACCAGGGAGCCACCTCCCACTCCGTTATGGGCCATTGTGAACGAGGTAACGGGATTTGCGACGGTGACGGTGATGATCGCGCCGACATCGCTTCCGCTGAACGTCAGAACATTACCGGCAACGCCATAACTGCACCCCGCATCGACCGTGATGGAAGGGACCCCACCGTTCGTCGTCAGCGTAAACGTTTCGCCGATATTAGCGGCGGCGATACGGTAAGTGACACTGCTCACCGTCTTTGAAAAGGTATTGTTTATCGTACCCCCGCCGCCATATCCCAGCCATATAGCACCGTTCTTGGTCGTGACGGTGCTGCCGCAATCGGACCACCCAGAACTGTAAGATGAGACACCGCCCGTCGTTTCCAGGGTGATCGTGACCCCGTCCGATGTATACGGGAAGTCGGCATATCCCAGTTCCTCGCAACGGGCGGAATCCGCCATGACACAAAATTGAAGGACAAACGCAGCCAGGAAAAACACCCAGAATCAGATTCCTTCATTTCATCATAAAGCAGCCTCCATTCACATCATGCGAAGATGAAGCGTCAGCACAGGGAACCCAGCTAAAGGCTGAAAATTATAGGCCATCTGGCACACAAAAAATCTTTTATCAAAGGAAAAATTTCTAAGGTACATTGCTTCAGAAAAACAGGAACATCCATTGTTTCTATTTTTGACCGAATTATGACCGGTCGCCTGAAAAACGGTTTTGTCAAATGGAGGATTTCTAAAATCTGTATGATAAGACGTTCAGGAGATACCTGTTGCAATTGAACCGGCATTTAGGCATATTTGACCCGCAATATAAGTTTGTTTCACTGCCAGATATTTACTAATACAAGCATATCAACAATGAAATTTACCCATGCAAATCATTTTGGGATGAGGCTTAAGTACTTGATTTCTGAAATATTAGAAATCACGCAAGCTGGATTTGCCGAAAAGGTTGGCATAACCGCCAGCTACTTGTCTTCAATTTTGAACGACAAACGGGAGCCTTCTGCCGAACTGATGGCGGGACTTCATATTTACTAAGGTCAATACCTGGCGTGGCTTCTAACAGGAGAAGGGAAAAAGGGGATCTTCTGAAGGTTAAGCTCCTGGTCAGGAAGGGCCCCGGGCTCCTGGCGATATCGGATAATAAAGCCGAGATCCCGAATCCGATGGAAGTTGACATGACTCAATTCCGTCTTATCGGAAAAGTGGTCCGGATAGGGCATATGGTGAAGCGGGTAGCGGAAAAAAATCGGTGGAAAGGATACATGATTATTATGAGACATTTGGCCGCTGGTATGATGAAACGTTCTTATCTCAAACTGATCCTTGCTTTCGTTTTTATCACTTTGTTCCCGTTGAGCATACATGCTTACGATGTCCCGGAACTGATTTATTACAAATTTGATAACGCTGGTGGGAGTACCGTCATGAATGAAGCGAGCGCTCCTGTGGGCACAAACCCCGCGCCGGTGTCTGGTCAAACCATGGGAGGTACCGGGCAGTTCGGCAGCGCATTGATCGGAAACGGAGGAAGCTCCACAACCAATCGCGTAAATACCGGATGGGCGACGAATCTCGGTTCCGGCAGCTGGACTATTTCCTGCTGGCTCAACAATATTCCGAATGACACGACCCTTTATTACATTTTTGGAGACGCCAGCGCCAGTTCATTCCGATGTTTCTTCGGCGGCGTAGCCGGTGCCGGAAACATCATTATCCGGGGAGGGGGATTGTCGGACCTGATTGTTGCGGGGGTGGCTTCCGCCCAGCCGTCGGTGCTTCATTTCGTCTATGATTCAGATGCCGATGAGATTCGAGGGTATCTGAACGGTGAACTGAAAACCACCGTCCCTGATTCGAGCACCGATGTCACCGGTACAGGTCCCTTCACGGTTGGCGGATATTCCACGAGTACCGGACTTCCAAATGGCGGTCTCCTCGATGAGTTCCGGGTTTACAGCAGAGCGCTTTCCACCCAGGAAATTGCAGATACATGGAATGTTGGGCTTCCTTCACAGCCGTCACCTACTGTGATACCCACCTTATCAGAATGGGGAATGGCGATATTGTCTATATTGTTGATAGTGACGGCAGTGGTGATCATCAGGCGAAGGAAGGCGACGATTTGAAGCGGGTAACAGATTGAATTATCGAGAGATGGGATCACGAAGAAGGAGAAAAAAGAGAAGAAAGTCTCTGTGAAGCCGGTGTTCGTGAGGCAGGGGAAGTTTCAATGATCACTGGAGATACGAGAATTTAGTTACTGCCAGGCCCGGATCCGCGGTCCACTGTAGGTGGACCAATAAAGTCCCGGCTGATCGGGAGGGTCATTTGGGTAGGGCATGAGTACAAGATTGAAGGCATCGGAAATCGAGAATCTGATAAGTACCCGATCTTTTTTTCCGATGTCTTGCCGTGGCCTATTTTGTTGATACCATAGATACTCTTCCAATCCGTCGATCGGAAGTTCGAATCCCTCCACGCTTACCGGCACCAGGGCTTCCCGTATGGGAGGCCTTTTTACTCTATACGATTCTCATCGGAAAAAGCGTAACGGCGGACGTTCACGGCGCGATATTGCCGCGTCCGTCCCGGGTCAAGGCGGGAAAATGCACGGAACTGCAAAGACGCGATTGACACGGGAAGCATACTATCCTAATAGTTCAAAAGTTATCAGCTCTGCCGGCATGGAGGAATCCCCGATGATCGTTCGTTACTGGATGACCGAATCCCCTGCGACGGTTACGAAAGAAGCAAGTCTTTATGACGCCTTCATGATCATGAAGAAAAACAGGGTTCGCAGGCTTCCGGTCACCGATTCCCAGGGCGCCCTGTCCGGGCTTCTGACCGTCCGGATGCTTTCTCCGGGCCGTCACCTGGACAGCAGGCTCAGCCCGGAGGAAGAGGAAAGTTTGAAACAACGCAAGGTGTCGGATGCCATGATCGCTGAAGGACTCGTCACATGCGGTCCCAACGACCCGATCGAGGAGGTCGGCGCTCTCATGAGAATCCGCAAGATCGGCACCTTTCCCGTGGTCGGCAACGACAGGCTCATGGGGATCATCACCGAGTCGGATATTCTGGACGCTCTGGCAACCGTCGCACGGGCAGGAGACTCGAACACCCGGATCTGTCTCAGCGTGCCGGCAAAGCAGAAAACGGGCATCATCTTCGAGATCGTCGATCTCTGCAAGCGTTACAGAATGGATCTCCTGGCCGTCCTGATCCACCCGCTTGCAGGAAGCAAGAACTACCTGGTCATGGTCCGCGTCAGCGGGTTTCGAACCAGGGAGTTTCTCGATGCCTTGTGGGGGTTCCATTATCAGGTCATCTCCGTCATGGAGCAGAAACGTTGAGCGACCCCGGAAAGGAAATGCTGTCAGAGACCTGCCGGATCATCGGAAACGGTCGCATCCGAAAATCCCGCAACCGGAAGGCCGGCCTGTAACCCAATACACGTACCCGCTCCCTCCTTCGAACCTTTTCAGACCATTGTTCGCCTCACGGAGTCGTCCGATTTCAGGGGCACAGTATAGAACAAAATATAAGCGCAGATATCCGGGACTTCCATTTTCGGATTGCAGGAATGACCGCCATTGTCGATCCTGCGGACATCGTTGTTATAGAAGGGCTCATATTTCCGCCGTCGGAGGCTCGGTCAGAATCATTATATTCACGGGGATTAAGCAGATTTATGTTGACTGTTCTCTTTTACTTTGTCATGGTTTGACCGTTCAGGAAATCAGCATCAGGGATAGAAGAGTTCCGGGGGCTTTTCTTCATTCCATGACGATCCCGGCAAGGGTATGAAATCATATGGGAATCACTTGAAGCCGATCTCGTGCCGAATGCGCTGGAAAGTCGCTGTTCGTGGCATCACGTTAAAGAAGTAGAGGATAACAAGAAACGTCATTCCTTTGTGTGGCCCGAGCAGAGGGACAACCACGGAACATTATGAACGACATGTCCTGTAATGAACGAACGATTGTCATGAGCCTGAAAAGGGGACCAGAAAATGAAATCCCGGTTGAGGGCAATGAAAGAATCGGCAAGAAAACGCCTTTGGTTCAGGATGTGGTTTCTCCCGCTGACGGGTTTCGTACTTCTCGGATTGCTCGTACTTTTCGATGAATTATACGACCTGCCAAGCGTTCTGCTGAACGCGCCGGAAACACCGATCAACTGGCATGAGGTCTTTCTGGAAGCGGCTATCGTCCTGATCATCGGCGCTGGATTCATGTTCATGCTCGTGCGCTCCATCAACGATGCCAAGTGTGCGGATATCAAGACTAACTACATCCAGCGGGCGCTTCGCGCAATACGAAACGTCAACCAACTGATCATCAAAGAACAGGACCCCGGTAAATTGATCCAACGGGCAAGCGAGACCGTCGTGGAAACCCGTGGTTACACAGGAGCATGCATCATGCTTTTCGCACGGTCGGAAGAATCCCTGGCATGTGCGGATTCGGGAATCAACAGCACTTTCGAAAAGCTGATCCAGCAGTTGAAGAACGGCAGTCCGCCGGCCTGGATTCACGAGTTCGCGAGCGGAAAAGAACTCATCACTCTCGATGACCGGCTCATTCCTTTCACAGGTGATGAAGCGAAACCTCATGACAGCGACCAGGGTGTTCTTGCCGCACGCCTGGAACATCACGGGGATATTTATGGAATCCTGCTCGCATCCCTGCCGGTCATGGTTTTGAACGATGAGGAAGAGCAAAGTCTCTTTCTTGAAATGGCCGGGGACATCGCTTTTGCCCTTCACAACATGGAGAGCGAAAAACAGAGACGTGAATCGGAAGAACGGTACAGAACACTGTTTGAAGGGGCCTCCGAGGGAATTCTGGTGGCCGACGATGAAACGAAACGGTTTATCTATGCAAATCCGGCTATCTGCGACATGCTGGGGTACCCGGCGGAGGAATTGACGACACTCGGCATCGAGGACATTCATCCGAAAGAGGAACTGGAGAAAGTCCTTGCGGAATTGGAAAAGCATACCGCAGGCCGGAGTGCCCTGCCGGAACCCATTCGATGCATCAGAAAGGACGGCCGGACCCTCCTTGCGGACATCACTTCCTCGCCGATGGTCATGGGTCATCGAAAATGTGTCATCGGATTTTTCAGGGACGTAACAAAAAAGATACAACTGGAAGAACAATTCCGCCAGGCACAGAGGCTGGAGGCCGTCGGCCAGCTGTCCGGGGGAATCGCCCATGATTTCAACAACCTTCTTACTATCATCATGGGAAATTGCGATCTGATGAAGGATGCGATCAAAGAGGATGACCCGATTCGTGAAAATCTCGCCCAGATCAGATCCAGCGGAGAAAAAGCGGCTTCCCTGACGCGCCAGCTTCTGGCCTACAGTCGAAAACAAGCGCTGAGACCCGTCGTCTTCAATATAAACGAATCGGTGATCAATCTGGAAAAGATGCTCCGAAGGCTTATCGGTGAAAACATCCAGTTGGTAACCGCTCTTACAGGAGACCTCGACTGTACGAAAGCCGATCCGGGACAGATAGAGCAGATCATCATGAATCTCGCCGTCAACTCGAGGGACGCCATGACGGAGGGAGGCAGACTGGTCATCGAAACCAGGAACGTCGTACTCGATGAGGAATATGCGGAACATCACATCGGGGTGACGCCGGGGAATTATGTCATGCTGGCGATAACGGATACAGGCCACGGCATGGACGAGGAAACAAGAGCCCACATATTCGAGCCTTTCTTTACAACGAAGGGAATGGGCCGGGGAACGGGTCTGGGACTTTCGACGGTCTACGGAATCGTCAAACAATCGGGCGGAGGCATATGGATCTATTCCGAACCGGAAAAGGGCACGACATTCAAGATATATTTCCCCAGCGTCGACGGTCCGGCGCAACCGGTCGTAAAAATTGAAAGAAGGGCACTGTGGGGCGGCGAAACCGTTCTCGCGGTCGAAGACGATCCGGCGGTCAGACAGCTTCTGGAAAGACAACTGAAAAAACTTGGGTACGCTCCCACGGTCGTGGCAAACGGCGATGAGGCCGTCCGGGCCGTTCGCGAAGAAGGATTGAAACCGGACTTGCTCATCACGGATATGATCATGCCCGGCATGACGGGAATCGTCGTCGCCCATCATCTCAGAGAAGCCCTGCCGGGTTTGAAGGTCCTGTATATGTCCGGGTACTCTCCCGAAACAATGGGAATGGATGAAATTCTCAGCCGGGGGACGTCTTTTATCCAGAAGCCGTTCAACATTGACGAACTGTCTGAAAAAATACGCGAAGTCGTCGATTCGAAGGACATGTGACATTCGGCGCCGATCCGGTTGCGAGCCGAAAGGAACCGGTCTTTCGCCGACGAATACATCCCCTCCGAAAAAGGGATCTTACGCCGCCTCCCCATTGAAACCCGCTTCTTGCCTCCGGCGACGGCCCGTCGATACTGCCGGGTGCCGCGGGGGAAGGGAATTCCCGGGCGGCACCCGGAGCGATGAAGGTGTGTGCCGGGCGAGAGGACGCGCCTACAACGTACCCCATGTACGTCAGCCGATCGCCTCAGGACCCGTTTCTCCGGAGCTGATCCGGATACACTCATCCAGAGGGACGACGAATATTTTTCCGTCGCCGATTTCACCCGTTTGGGCCCCCTGGAGAAGAGCGCTGAGCGCCGTCTTGACGGCATCATCGTTCACGGCGATTTCGAGCCGCGTTTTCTTCAACAGATTGATCTCCGAGGTCAGGCCGCGGTATGACTCCGTGTAGCCTTTCTGGCGGCCGCATCCCAGAGAATTGGTGACCGACATGCGGAAGACGTTGGCGTCACTGAGCGCCTTTTTGACGTCATCCAGTTTTTCCGGCTTGATATACGCAATGATCAGTTTCATGACAGCTCCTTCCCTCACTGGTTGCTGAAGATCTGGAATCCATTGTAGGCTTCGCTGCCGTGCTCGTCGATATCGAGCCCCCGCAGCTCTTCCTTACGGCTCACCCTGAGGCCTATGAACCGCTTGATCAGGTAGAACATGACAAATCCCGTCACCATGCACCAGGCGAACACGGCCAGGATCCCGAGGGACTGTACTCCCAGGAGCTTCAATCCGCCGCCGAAGAAAAACCCGTTTCCGGTGGTCCCCGGAGCAAACATGTCCTGCGCGAACAGTCCGAGCGCGAACGTTCCCCATGCACCGCAGACGCCGTGAACCGAAATCGCTCCAACCGGGTCGTCGATACGGAGGACCCTGTCAAAAAAGATGATGGACAGGACGACCAGAACCCCGGCGACAATGCCGATGAGCGCGGCGCTCCCGATGGACACGAAGGCGCAGGGGGCCGTAATGGCGACCAGTCCCGCGATGGCGCCGTTCATGCTCAAGCTGGGGTCGGGCTTCTTGCCGATAATCCAGGACGTGATCATGGCCGCGATGGCCGCCGTTGCGGCGGCGATGTTGGTGGTCGACGCAATGTGACCGATATCGGCAACGGCCGCCATGGTGCTGCCCGCATTGAATCCGAACCATCCGAACCAGAGGATGAACACTCCCAGGGCACCCAGGGGGATGTTATGTCCCGGAATCGGTTTGGCGGTCCCGTCAGGGGCGTACTTCCCGATCCGCGGCCCCAGCATGATGGCGCCGACCATGGCCAGCCAGCCTCCCACGGAATGGACGACGGTCGAACCGGCGAAATCGAACATGCCCAGTCCGGCAAGCCATCCGCCGCCCCACACCCAGTGGCCCGAGATGGGATAGATAAGGGCGGAGGCGACGATGCTGTAGGCGATGTAGGCCGTGAACTTCGTTCTCTCCGCCATGGCGCCCGACACGATCGTGGCCGCCGTCGCACAGAAGACCAGTTGAAAGAAATATTTCGCTTCCAGGGGAACGATGGTCCAGGAGAGGGAATCGAAGGTGCCGCCCGCATCATGCAGAAAGAACCCCGATGTTCCGAAAAACGCATTTCCGGCACCGAACATCAGCCCGAATCCGATAATCCAGAAAAAGAAACTGCCGAATGCAAAATCCATCAGGTTCTTCATCAGGATGTTGCAGGCATTCTTGGCGCGGCTGAACCCCGATTCCAGCATGGCGAAACCGGGTTGCATGAACATGACGAGCGCGCCGGCAATCAACACCCATACCGTATCCAGGGAAAGCTTGTTCGACGCCACGCTGTCTTCCGCGAATGCAACGCCTCCTGCGAGGCAGCACATCAGCACCAGCAAAACCATTAGAAATCGCTTTTTCATGTGTGACCTCCTTGAAAGATGAGAATTGAACAATGGCGATATCCGGAAAGACATCCTGATCCTCCGGAGAACGTCCGTTCTTCATATTACAATATTGTAGGAAGGCAAGATTGGTGCCAGAAGCAGGCCGTACGAAAAAATCATTATAACTGATTTAATTATTTATCAATATGACGACACTGATGTTGCAGTCGCTTCGGAAGGGCGTGCAAATTTTTTTACTTGAAGGTAATGCAGATCATTTTATACTACCATTACGTAGGTTATGACCTTGAGGTAGTCTTCTTTACGCTCTTCAAACGGGGGATGACCGTTTCCTGGTCGAAGACGGTCGTCCCGTACATCACAATTTTTCGCATGGTGAAAAAGACGGGCCGGGGCGTCGCCTCAGACCTGGACCGGTTCGGGTTTTCGGGGGCAAGAGAGGATGGATCCACAAGGACGGGCAGGTACGGATCAACCGTCATGAGAACGCGGCCGGCTTGGGAGCCGGCCGCGTTTCTCCATGCTCATCGGCTGATACAGCCAAGGGGACAGGCAAGATTCAACCGATCTTGCAGATATCGTTTTTTACCCACAACGGGGACTTCTCCGCGGCATCCTCGTACGGGATCCTGCCATGGAGGAACATCGCCTTGAAATCATCCACCATGTAGATGCCCAGAAAGAGATGGACAAGCAGAAAGAGGATGAGAATCCAGCTCACATACAGATGGATTGTGCCGATCATGGACGTGTCCCCGTGGGGTATGATGTGGGGCAGGGTCCAAAGCGCCCATCCCGAAAGAATGAGAAGGGTCCCGCCGACGAGGACGAAAATACCGAAAAGCTTCTGGCCGGCATTGTATTTTCCCATGGGGGGGACCTCAACTTTCTTATGGAGGAGGATCTTCTGGGGATATCCTCCCAGGACGGTGAACCATTTGAGATCATTGCCGGAAAACGTGAACACCCGTTTCGTGAACATGACGACCCGATCGAACGCAAGAAAAAGGAAGGCAAGGGCATCCAGGGTCATGACGACCCCGGCAACGACATGAATCTGTATGACGGTGTTCATCGCCGCTTCCTGAAGAGGTTTCTGGAACAGGATGATACCCGTCACGGCCAGCGTCAGAAAGCTCACGGCAAGAATGAAGTGAAAAACCCTGACCTGCATGGGGTGTTTCAGAATGAAGGAAGAATCGGTCATGATGATGCTCCTTTCATGAAAGCGCATTCATTCGATTGACATAGGTGGTGTGCAACAGTTCCTCCGATACCGCGCTCAGGGGATGCCCGGCAAATTCCTTGTAGAATCTGGCAATGGCCGGATTCTCATGGCTCATGCGTATCTTGGAGGAGACATCATCCTGATACAGACCTTTGGTTCTTGCCTTGATATAATAATTGCGGTTGACCAGGGCGGATCTGAGCCAGACTACCGGGACAGCCAGAAGCGCGATGATGATGCCGCCGATGATGACGAATTCCCTTCTCGTCAACATGAAGGGGCTTTCGACATAATCATAAGGTTTCTTCTTTTCGCTCATGTTGTTTCCTCCTTTTCTCATGACCAGGCGAACGACGGCAGGATCCGGCCGATCCACGAGGAGCCGGTGTCGCAGATGGGCTGGCCTCCGCCGTTGATGCATCCGCCGGGACAATTCATCACCTCGATGAAATGATAGGGTGAACGTCCGGCGAGGACATCCTCGACAATGGGACGGATATTCGCCCGAATGTCATGCACCACGGCGACCTTCAGGGTCACGTCCTTGCCGTACTTCGCATCCCGCAGTTGAATGGAGGCGCTTTTGACCCCCCTCAGGCCGCGCACTTCCTCGAATTCAAGTTTTGCCAGATTGTTTCCCGTGAGAACGACGTAGGCGGTTCTCAGGGCGGCTTCCATAACGCCACCCGTGTTGCCGAAGATGGTCCCCGCCCCGGTATATTCCGCGAACAGCGTGCCTCCTTCGGCATTGTTCTCCGCAGCCAGATCGATCTTCATCCGCTTCAGCAGACGCGCCAGATCCCTGGTCGTAAGAACCGTATCGACGTCCGGATAGGGCGTGCCCGGTGAAGCGCCGCCTCTCTCTTTCACAAAGTTGCAGGCCGATTGGAATTCGGGACGGGACGCTTCAAACTTCTTGGCCGTACACGGCATGACGCCAACGGTATAAATGAATTCCGGGTCCACCTTGAAAATACGCTCCGCCCCGTATGTCTTGGCCACGGCACCGGCCATCTGCTGGGGCGATTTCGCCGATGACAAGTGCGGAATCAGAGACGGATAGTTCGTTTCCACAAACCGGACCCAGGCCGGACAACAGGATGTGAATTGCGGAAGGGGACCGATTTCTCCGCCGTGCTCCGCTTTTTCTCCAAACAGGGCATGACGCGCCCTTTGAATGAATTCCGTCCCCTCTTCCATGATGGTCAGGTCCGCCGCAAAATTGTTGTCCACGATCACAAAACCGGCTTTTCTCATGGCGCCGTACATTTTACCCGTAACGAGACTCCCGGCGGGCAGGCCGAAGGGCTCTCCCACAGCCACGCGAACGGCCGGTGCGATGATCGCGGCAACGGTATAGCGCTTATCCCCGAGTTTCGCCTGAACCTCCTCGACCGTATCGACCGTTTCATACGGCGCCCCGAAAGGACAGTTGATCAGACACTGACCGCAACTGATACAGCGATCCCTGTCGATTCTGTGGGTGGCACCAAACATCCCGGTGATGGCCCCCGTGGGACAGTATCGCTTGCAGGCGTCGCAACCCCTGCAATTCTGTCCGTCGATGGCGATGATACCGGGGATTTCCCCCTTGCGATACGTTTTCACCTCCACGTTCAATGTGGTTCACCTCCCTGTTTTCATTTCAACCGGAACGCGCCGGGCCGCATGCGGCCTTTTCACTGCGTCCGACGACATTCCGGAATGACGCATTGAAAAACCCCCTGGAGATTCACAAATCATGAACCCAGCGAATGGAAAGGCAACATGCTGTAATAAATAGATATGACAATGGTGGTGCTACTATTCTTATAATCGTAACACCATATCAACGGTCTAATATGCTATACAATGCACATTGTCAAGCATTATAAGCCGGCCTGTTACGATGAATTTCGAAACGGGATGTTTTCACCGGCAAAACATGCCGGACGGCGGCAGCCGCAACAGCCTGCACCGGCCGGAAATCCGGCCCGGTCCCCAGGGAACGCCGCGGGACCTTCCCGGCGGCACTTTCCGGGAACCGTGCGCCGCCGGACATGGATTGCCGAACGCCGACGTTCCATCCCGCCGGTTGTCTCCATTCCTGCTCCTGAATTTGTCAGACCGCGGCAAACCGGATGACCCTGCAACGCCGACCAAAGGGCGCGCATGCCGCCGCCCGCCGCTTCTTTGCTTTTTCCCTCCCTTTGTGAAAAAATGTTTTCTCAAGAAAAACAATGAGGAGAGGACCCATGAAAAAAGCGGCATTCTTCATGATTACGGCGGCTTTTATCCTCGGTGCGGCGGCGACCGGTTTCACGGCAACCGACATGGTCGTCCGGATTCCCTACGTCGTCAATGCAGGCGGGTGGACCACAGGCCTTGCCATCACGAACCTGTCCAGTACGCAAATCACAGGACTCACCCTGGACCTCGTCACGGAAGATGGAATGTGGTATAAAATACCGACCACACCCGTGATCGTGTCCAATCCCGGGGAGGAACATTCAGGAAGGGATCTGGTCACGTACAACTTCCGCACCGTAATCGGAACCGTCTCCCCCTACGCCATGAAGATCGATTTTCTCTCCACGCTTTACGGCAAGACCCTCCCCGGAAGCCGCATGTGGTGCGAAATCTGGCATTCGGGTACGCAGGCCTTCGCCGTCACGGTGTTCGTCATGAACGTCACCACCGGCCAGGCGGAGGGATTCGGTTTTCATCCCTTCTTCTCGGAAAGCAGGCTCCACACCTTCCCGACATACGTACCGCTGTGATATGGATGCGGCCGGCGAGGGCAACAACGTCCCTCCCCGCGACAATGCCGTTCTTTCATCTTGCGATGCACTCCACGGATTTTCATGAAGGATCGCAGGGAGTAAGGCCAAATTTTTATTGACGGTTCCCTCGTACTTTGTCATGGTTGGGAAGCTTCGCCGGTTTGTTTCAGGAATCGGTGGAAATCGGCACGGCGGATCTTCCCGTTGACGGTGACTGGAAACTGTCGCGCGGCGATTCCCGCCCGACGGCGGCGTTCAGGCGGGACACAAGGCAAGAAGGATCGTAAAAAGCGGCGGAGGGGTGAATCCGCTTTTTTCGAGAAGATCACCCGGGGGGGAACAATCAATTTCGAATCGGGAGAGATGTATCAAATGAGCTATCTTGGCGGCCTGCTGGGTCCTATGCGGATGTCCTTTCTTATTTTGACTCCGGCCTGCGTTCTGCTGGGCCTTGGAACGGCATTCTGGTCCAATCGGGAGATCAACTGGGCCTACTTCGTCCTGATTCTGGTCGGGGCGATCTCGGCGCATATCAGCGTGAACACCTTCAACGAATATTTCGATTTCAAAAGCGGACTGGACCTGATAACGAAACGCACGCCCTTCAGCGGCGGCACCGGAACGCTTCCGAAAATGCCCGGGATGGCGGGAACGACGATCGCCGTCGCCGTAATCACGCTTCTGATCACGGCGATCATCGGACTGTTTTTTCTTTACATCAGGGGCGCCGCCATCCTGCCCCTTTACATCCCCGGACTGATTCTCGTCGCCGCATATACCCCCTGGATCGTTCGGAGCCCTTTTCTCTGCCTGATCTCTCCGGGGCTGGGATTCGGTCCGCTCATGGTCATCGGGACACATTTCTGTCTTACGGGAGAATATTCCTGGACCAGCTTCATCGCATCCATGGTTCCCTTTTTCCTGGTCAACAATCTGCTGCTGCTCAATCAGTTTCCCGACGTCGAAGCGGACAAAAGCGTCGGAAGAAAGCATCTTCTCATCGTACTGGGAAGAAGCGGGAGCAGCCTCGTCTTCGGACTGTTTTTATTCCTTGCCTATCTTTCCATCGTTCTGGGAGTCGTTTCCGGATACATGCCCCGCTCTTCGCTGATCGGCCTGATCGCCGTCACCATCGCGGTGCCCACTTTCATCGGCGCCTATCGATTCTCCAATAACATCGAAAAGCTCATCCCTTACATGGGAATGAACGTGCTGATCAACATTCTGAGTCCGATTCTTGTCGCGGTGGGTTTTTTCATGGCGTGACCCCCAACGGCGGGCGGGGTGAAACGAACCCTGCGCCGTCAAGGGAATCATGATGGACGGGAAAGAAGGTCAGGCGCGCGAATTCCATGCCCGTAAAGCATGAATTCCGGCTCGGCCGCGGTTTGTGCGCGCGCCGGCACGGATTTCAACATGAAAGGCAACGACCGCTTCAAACGTTGAAGAGAAGGCCCGGAGGAAGGAGAAGGAGACATCATCAGACAAAGTCGCTTTTGGGAATGAAGGAGGGATAAAATCATGAAGCTCAACATCAAGGCGTTTGCATTGACATGCGGCATCGTCTGGGGACTTGGATTGTTCTTCCTGACGTGGTGGATCATCGCATTTGAAGGGAGCTCGGCGAGCGTGACGCTCCTCGGAAGAGTGTACCGCGGATACTCGATCTCTCCCATGGGCAGCGTCATCGGGTTGATCTGGGCTTTTTTCGACGGTCTGATCGGCGGGGCGATCTTTGCCTGGCTCTATAACAAAATATCGGGCGAGAAAGAATCCGGGTAGAAACCGGTGAAATATCCGTCGTCGGACGGAGGGGGTCGTTTCCTTCATCCCGATACCGTCACGGGGATCGCGCATCCGGCTTGACCGGCCGGCGGGACCCTGCCCATAGGACGACCGTCGGCGGCGTTCATCGGCGAAGCGCCGCGTCTTCCGGAATTTCGTTTTCCTTTCCCCGAAGTTTCCTCAGGCTCCATCGGGAACCGTGATGACGTCGCCGTCCCGGGGCTTACGACATCAGAGGGCCGGATCCCAGTTGTAGATATCGGGCCGGAATTGAATCGTTCCGTCGGCGTCGATCCATGCGGTCAGGTAAACAATTTGAACGGCGATGGGCGAAGGAATGTCCAGCCTCTGTGTGCCGTTGAAGGAGATGGCGGCGGTCAGGGCCTCCATGGAACCCAACGGGGTGCCCTGAAGGAGATAGACGGCAAGCCCCAGAGGTCTCGCCAGTCGAATGCAGCCGGAGCTGAAGGTGCGCACCTCGTTCCGGAACAGCTCTCCGGCGGGGGTATCGTGCAGGAAGAGACCATAAGGGTTTGGAAAGGAAAACTTCACACGGCCAAGGGGATTGTCCGGGCCGGGATCCTGACGAAGCCAGTAGGGAAAACTTTCCGGCGACAGATTCGCCCAGTCGATTTCGGCCGCATCGACCTCCTCTCCGGTCTCCCAGTCCTGCAATACCCGGAAGTGTGATCGCCGGAGATACTCCGGATTTTCCCTGATCTTCGGGATAATATCCTCGATGGCGATGACAAGCGGCACATTCCAATACGGATTGATCACCAGCGACGAGATGCGACCGCAGACCACCGGGGTTTGCCGGTAGGCGGTGCCTACGATCACCGGCATGGAGAGCCGGAGTTTGCCGTCTTCGAACAGCTTGAGAGTGAAATCGGCGATGTTCACCAGGATGTGGCGGCGATCCGGAAGAACGGGAAGGCGCCTGCAGCGTCGAATGCTCGCGGCGAGCTGCTGAATCCGTTTGATGATCGGCGCGTTCAGCTCCCTCAGGGTCTTGACCCCGACCAGACCGTCGGCCTGCAGGCCGTGACGGGACTGGAATTTTTTCACGGCCGCCTCGAGAATCCCGTCGAAAACATCCGCCCGACCCGCCGGCGCGGTCAGGTCCCCGCTTGCCGTCAATCGCCGTTTCAGAAAAGAAATACGCTTATTCCGGTCTCCTTCACGCAGCGTCGGGCCCGCCGGAACCCGGGGCCAGCCGCCCTGAGCCTCAAGGTATCGATAACGGGAAAGGGCGTTCTCCAGCGCCTGCGGCCGGCAGATCGTTCCCTCTGCCGAAGGGGTTTCAGCCGCCGCCCACGGAGCGGATGAAAAGACGGCAATGACGAGGGCGCAGCGGAAAAAGCGAAAAAATGTCCGTGCAACGGTCATGGGAGCGAAGGCTTTCGGGTACCCGATCGCCAGGTGCGGCATGCACCTGTGTCAACGGGGTTGAAATCGTTTTTCGGGCGACGGATGAAGCGCAGGAGGAGGGAAGTACCCGGGATGGAAATCCGGAGCGCACGGCCCTCCATGTGCAGGCGGCGTTTCGTCACCCCGCCGCGGCGGCCCCGGAAACGGGGTTCCTGTCGCGGCGGAAGGCAGCCGGAAATCACGGGGACAATGCAACTGTCCCGCTGTTTTTCATGAAACATGATGCTTCCCATAAAAGAGCATATAGAGGGGAGGTTTTGCCTGTCAAGGAAATCCTGACGGCGGCATGCGGGGCACGGTGTCCGTCCCTATAAAAATATCTATAGAATCCCGTTGAAAATACTGCTACATTTCTACGCAGGGCTCGATCGGTTTTCCGATTGTGGAGGGTGTCGGCCTGCAGCGGACGGACGGTACCCGTTCAAATGGATTGTTCGCTTCGTTGTCAGGCTCAGCCGTGACGGCCGCCGCAGGGATCGCGGTCATCGCCATCATGAATCGCCATACCGGCAAGGAGGGGATGAACATGGGAATGATGAAAGAATTCAAAGAATTCGCCATGCGCGGCAACGTCGTCGACATGGCGGTGGGTATAGTCATCGGCGCGGCTTTCGGCACCATCGTTTCATCCTTCGTCGCGGACGTGCTCACGCCGCCTCNNCCGTCGGTATCATCATCGGCGCCGCATTCGGGAAGATTGTCAGTTCCCTTGTCAATGACGTCATCATGCCGCCCATCGGCCTGCTCCTGGGCAACATCGATTTCTCGGAACTGGCGGTCACGCTGCGGGAGAAGACCGCCACGGCGGAGGCGGTCACGATCAAGTATGGCGTATTCATCAACACCATCCTGGATTTCATTATCGTGGCATTCGCGATCTTCATCGTCATCAAGCAGATGAACCGTTTCCAAAAGAAAGCGGAAGCGCCTCCCGTGGTGCCGACGACCAAGGAATGTCCGAAGTGCTTCACCGTCATCCCCGTCAAGGCGATGCGATGCCCGAACTGCACCTCGGAGATTTGATTTCCCGGGAATGAAACTCGATCGATTTCGTCTGGAACGATACTTTGCCAGGCACGAGTTCTCCGCCCCTTATCTCCTGTGCTCCTCCGATTGTGAAAGCATGGAACTGGGAGAACTGCTGGCGTTCGAACCCGGGGCCCACGAACGGCTGATGTCGATGCGGCTCGGCTACACGGAGTCCCTCGGCAGTCCCGAGCTCAGGCAGGCGATCGCCGCGCTGTATGAACACATCACGGCGGAACAGGTGCTCGTGCACGCCGGCGCGGAAGAGGCGATCTTCAATTTCATGAACGTCGCCCTTGGGCCGGGGGATCACGTCATCGTCCATGCCCCTTATTATCAATCTCTCGGGGAGGTGGCCAGGGGCGTCGGCGCGGACGTCACCGAGTGGCGGGGGGATCCGAAACGGGCATGGGAACTCGATCTCGAAGTCCTGAAAAACGCCCTTACAGGCCGCACGAAAGTGGTGGTGGTCAATTTTCCCCATAATCCAACCGGCTTTCTGCCCCGGTCAGGATTCGTGCGGGAACTGGCGGCGCTCTCCGAGAAACACGGCTTCATGATTTTTTCCGACGAGGTATACCGCGGCCTGGAACTGAATCGTTCCGATCGCCTGCCGGCTTTTGCGGACCTGAACGACCGCGCGGTCTCCCTCGGCGTCATGTCAAAGACCTACGGTCTCGCCGGACTTCGAATCGGATGGATCGCGACCCGCAATCGCAGGATTTTCCGGGAGCTTGCAGCGTTCAAGGACTACACGACCATATGCAGCAGCGCGCCCGGAGAATTCCTTGCGACCCTGGCATTGCGAAACGCGGAGGCGATCGCAGGAAGGAACCTGGGGATTATCCGGCGGAATCTCGATCTGCTCGACCCGTTCTTCGATTCCCACGACGCATGGTTCGCCTGGGATCGCCCCAGGGCGGGTTCCATCGCGTTCCCCGCGCTGTTGAATCAACCGGTCGATGCGTTCTGCGCCGATCTTGTCCGGGAAGCAGGGGTTCTTCTGCTTCCCGGAACCCTGTACGGATCGGGATACAATGCGTTTCGCATAGGCTTCGGCAGGAAGAATCTGCCCGAGTCGCTCGACAGGCTGGAAACGTATATCCGCAGTTCCGGGCGACCGGGTACCCGTTGAACGAGGTTCGGACCGTCCGGACGCTCCGTCCCCGTCGATCCGACACGAACAGCCATAACTTCATGATCGGACGCCCTCTAGAAAAGCCGGAAAACGCAGCCACAGCATAAAATTTTCGTTGACGGGCTGACCATACTTTGTCATGGTTCATCCGTTATATATCAACGATATTTTGTTACGCCGCAGGGACGAGGGATGAAGGGCAACGCAGCNNGCAACGCTGCATATGGACTTTTTACGAAGCCGTCAACTTTGATGCCATCGAGGAGGAGACATGACCGATCATCATAGGGGTCCGGTGTCGCCCGTGCGATCCCCCCTTGGAGAGGAGTGCAGGTTTTATTGCGCCCTCGCTGACGACCAGCCGGACCTTGTTCGCCGTTTCCTGCCGGACGGGACCCTCACGTTTGTAAATCATGCCTATTGCAGGTATTTCGAAAAGAAGAAAGAGGAACTTCTCGGGAGCAGCTTCATCCCCGCCGTCGCTCCCGAGGATCGGAAGTTCGTTTACGAACGGTTCTCTTCCCTGACCGAGAACAGGCCCGTCGTCACCTACGAGCATTGGGTCGTCCTTTCCGGCGGAGAAATCCGCCGCATGCGATGGACCGATCGGGCCCTTCCGGGGGACGACGGGAGGATTGTGGAGTATCAGTCGATCGGAAGAGACGTCACGCCCGTTGAAACGACCGGGAGGCCGCCGGGAAATTCGACTCAAGCCCGGGAAACGCCGATGCGGGAAAGAGCGGTGCAATCCTTCGAAAATGGATCGGCGCTGAAAAAGAGCCTCAACGCCGTGGGAAGGAGCGCCTCCTGGCTGCAGGCATTCGCCGACAGCCTGCCCTTCGATGTCTTCATGATGGATACCAGCGGGAAATATGTGATGGGCAACGCCAGGAGCCGGATGCATTACGGCGACATTGTGGGCAAAAGCCCCGAAGATCTGGCTCCCGACGGGGAAACCTTGAAACGCTGGCACAGGAACAACAAAAAAGCCTTCGCCGGAGAAACGGTCAAAGGACGGATCGATTTTCCCGTTCACGGCGAGCTGAAAAATTTTTTCAACATCCTTTTCCCCATTTATTCGGAGGATCGGATCATCGGCATCTCCGGGGTGAATATCGAAATCACCGCGCTCGTCCGATCGGAAAAAAAGGCCCAGGAATTGCGGACGCGGGAGAAAGCCGTTCTGGACAACATCCCCGATATGGTCTGGGTGAAAGACAAGGACGCAAGATTCATCACGGTCAACGAAGCGTATGCGAAAGCCTGCGGGCACAGGACGGAGGAACTGGTCGGCAGGACGGACCTCGACATGTGGCCGAAGTTTTTTCTGGCGGAAAAGTATCGAAAGGACGATTTCGCCGTCATCCGATCGGGAAGAAGAAAGACCATCGAAGAAATCATCGTCGGACCCGACGGCATGGAAAGATGGATCGAAGCGGTCAAATCCCCCATATATGACCGGGAGCACAATCTCGTCGGACTTGTAGGAATCGCGCGGGACATCACGGAAAGGAAAAAAGCGAGCGATGCGATCCGGGAGAGCAGGGACAAACTGAAACAGACCCTTTGCGGGATCATCAAGGCGATCGGGACCATCGTGGAGGTAAGGGATCCTTACACGTCGGGACATCAGCGGAGGGTTGCGGAAATCTCCAGGGGGATCGCCGAAAAAATCAATCTGTCCCCGAACGACATCCAGGGAATCTACATCGCCGCGTTGATACACGACCTCGGCAAAATAGCGGTCCCTTCCGAAATCCTGAGCAAGCCGTCCAGCCTGAACCGGGCGGAATCGGAACTGATACACTCGCATTCCCGCATCGGTTACGACATTACCGAACGGATCCACTTCCCGTGGAACGTTGCCGAGATCATCTATCAGCATCACGAGCGCATTGACGGATCCGGGTATCCCCGAGGCCTGAAGGGGGACGAGATCATCATCGGCGCCAAGATCCTGGCCGTCGCCGACGTCGTGGAAGCCATGGCATCCCATCGGCCTTACAGACCCGCGCTGGGCGTGGAACTGGCCGTCAATGAAATCACGAAACAAAGAGACATCCTTTACGACGGCGCCGTCGTCGATGCCTGTCTCGATCTTCTCAGGGAAAGGGACTTTCAAAGCTTTGACGTCATCAGGGAGTTTGAATTGTAACGTCCGCATCAGTTCCGACAGGGAAAGGCTGAATGTCGAAGACATTCGAACGATGCTCTCGACGACGTACTGGTGTCCCGGCATCACGGCAAGCGAAATCCGGAAGGGCATCGAGAATTCGGCGCTGGTCGTGGGTGCGTATCTCGAAAACGGCCGCCAGGTCGGTTTTCTGAGGGCCGTTTCCGACAAGATCCGGTTTGCCTACCTCCTGGACGTCGTTGTCAGCGAGGCGTACCGGAGGCGGGGCATCGCCCGGGAAATGGTAAGGCACACCCTGTCCCATCCGGAGATGAGGGGTGTTTATCAATGGCTTCTTGTTACAAGAGACGCCCACGGCGTCTATGAGGAATGCGGTTTCCGGCCGCTGGAAAACCCGGAAAAGTGGATGGCGATCCTGAAAGCGAGGCCGGTCAGAGCCGATCACGGGGACTGACAGGCCTTATCCCGCCGCCGGGCGGAACCTGGGAAGGGACACCGACTCCGTCACGTCGTCCCAGACCACTTCCACGGCCATGTCGCAGGACACCGCGCCCGGATCGCATTCCACAAGGTTCGTCAGGAGATGGGGGCCTTCTTCCAGAGCGACCAGGGCCACGACGTAAGGAAGATCCCCCTTGAAGGCCTCGTCGAAGGCCACATGATAGACCGCATAGGAATACACGGTCCCTCTGCCCGACGCCCTGACCCACTGCGTGTCCCGGGACAGGCATCTGGGGCACAGAAAGGCCGGCGGCCACCGCAGATGCCCGCAGCCGCCGCACTTCTGAATCCTGAGTTCGTGTTCCAGACAGCCCTCCCGGAACTCCCTGGCATCGGCATAGATCTTCGGCAACGGTTTCCCGTAGGTCATGGCGTTCACCCCCTCCCCAGGATGTAGCAGGCGTGGGACTGCAGGATCCCCCCGTTGTCGCTGCACAGGATGATCTCCGGCGTCCTGTTGCCCGTGGCGGGTCCGAGCTGCCGCTCCCCGCAGCGGCCCATGAGCTGCATGACTCCTTCCGTCAGGGGGGTGAGCCCCATCTGGTAGGACTCGGAAAGCTGTCCCCCCGACGTGTTCACCGGCATCCGGCCCCCCGGTTCGATGGTCCCGCCCCGGAACCAGTCCTCCCCTTCCCCGGGCCCGAAAAATCCGTAATCCTGAAGGGTGATCTCGACGGTGTAGGTGAAGCAGTCGTAAATCTCGCAGGCATCGACGTCGTCGAGGGTGATCCCGGCCATGCGGAGCGCCGTCGCTCCCGCCCGGCGCGCACCGGTGGGACCGGCGAGATAACGGGCGCCGGCGAGATCGGCGGAAGGATGGTGCATCCCGAGTCCCATGAGGACGACGGGGGGATGGCGAAGGTCCCGGGCCCGTTCCAGCGTCGTGACGATGCACGCGCGGCCCCCGTCGGTGACGAGACAGTTGTCGGCCAGCCGGAAGGGCTCGACGACCAGGGGAGAGCGGTCGTAATCCTCGCCGGTCATGGCCCGGCCGCACATCATGGCCCGGGGATTCAGATTGGCCCACTTGCGCTGTCCCACGGCGATCTGCTTCCACGTCTTTGGTCCCGTGCGGAATTCGTGCATGGCCCGCCGCGCCGCCAGGGCGTATCCGCCCGCGGCGCCGAAGTGGCCGTAGACGACGTCGTCGCCGCTCAACGCGGCGAGAACCTGCATCATGCTGTCCCCCGACCTTCCGCTCTGGCCGTAGGAAATCATGACATAACTGCAAAGTCCCGCTTCGAGCACGCCAACTGCGTGCGCAAGGTGGTTCCTGGATCAGTTGGCGTCCTGGCCGAGGTATGCGGGTTCGAGGCCCAGATGCTGCGCCACGAGGTAGGGGGGCACTTCCGTTTCTCCCCTGGAGGGGGGAAAGTGACGGTAGCAGAAGAGCCCGTCCATGTCCTCCCGTTTCAACCCCGCGTCCTCGATGGCGTTGGCGCAGGCCTCCAGGTGAAAATCGAGGGTCGTCCGCTCCGGAACGATGCCCTGGGGGGTATAGCCGACGCCGACAATGGCGTACCTGTTTTTCAGGCTCATCGATGTTCCCTCCTTTCCTTCCGCATTCACCGCGGCCGGTTCGGGCCATTGTATCACCGATCGCGGGAAATGGAAGCCCGGAGACAGGCCGGCGACCCCGGTCCGGCCGTTTCGGGACGCGCCGAATCCGGGACGGTCGTTCCGGCGGAAAAGGACCGGACGGTGCTTTTCCGCCCGCGGGCGTAAAAAATCAGGCAGCCGTGCCCGGAACATGATAGAAATCCTCCGTCGGCAAAAGGTCCGAAGCGGACGAGGGCCGCGGCGGGGGAAGCGGGGCAGGGGAACAAGGTGTGAAATGATCGCAACGAATCCGGATCTGTGGCTGCACTTCATGAGGGCGCCCTTCCTTCCGCCCTGGAAAATCCGTGAGCTCCAGATGAACCAGTTCAGGCGCCTGATCCGGCACTGTCACGAAAACATCCCTTTCTACAGAAGGAGGATGGCCGAGCGGCGGCTCGTTCCCGAGGACTTCCGCTCCCTCGCCGATATCGAAAGGATGCCCGTCCTGCACAAGAGCGAACTCAAGGAAAATCTGGACGATTTTTTTCCCGGGGGCACCAGGAAAAACCGTCTGATCCGGTTTCAATCCAGCGGCTCCACCGGGGAACCGACGATTTTCCATGCAAGCAGGGAGTACGAGATCCTGAGGGGATTCGTCCACCTCCGGTCCCTCCTCCTCGCGGGGGTCGGGATCATGGACCGTCAGCTTCGCCTGATGGCGGAATTCCGGGTGCAAAACCGGAAGGACCTCCTGCAGCAGCTGGGCATCTACAAAGTCCTCAACCTTTCCATCGGCGAGGATTTCTCCCGGATCGTCCCGGCGATCCTGCGCTACCGTCCCCGGGTCATCCTGCTCACCCCCGGTTATCTCGACACCCTGTGCGACGGCCTCCGGGAAACGGAGGCGGAAAGGATCGCCCGGGATCTCAAGTGCATCGTCACCCGGTCGGAGGTGCTCTACCCCGACACCCGGAACAGGGCCGAATCCCTATTCGGGGTCCCCGTTCATGACTTCTACGGCCTTTCGGAATTCGGCTTCGTCGCCTCCCAGACCGAAGGGAGCCGCGGATACTGCATCGCCGAGGACGTCAACCTCGTCGAGATCGCCGGGGCGTCCCTTCCCGACGGCAGCGTCGAGGAAAACGACATCGTCGTCACGGCCCTTTACAATTTCACCATGCCCCTGATCCGCTACAACACGGGGGACAAGGCGCAACGCTCCGCGGGCGGGGAAGGGCCGGTCCGGTTCCGGCGGATGGAAAGGATCCTCGGCCGGTCGGACGACTTCATCGTTCTGCCCGACGGGACGAAGATCAATCCCCTTCTCGTGACGGGCTTCTTCGCCGACATTCCCGGGCTCGTCCGCTTCCGGGTTTTCCAGGAATCGGCGGACCGGCTGAAGATAAGGATCCAGATGCGGGAAAACCGGTTCCCCGAAGACCAGGAGAGGCGGTTGCGGCATCAGTTGGGAATGCTGACCAGGGGGCTCATGGAAACGGACATCGGCGTCGTCCCGAAGCTGGATTTCGATCCCTCGACGAAATACAGGAGAATCTTTCGAAGGGCGGACGGGGACCGGGTCGCGGCGGGCTACAGGAACACCCGGTAATCCGTTTCAAGGGCCCGGCCCAGCGCCCGGGCCAGTTTCTTGCCGATGGGCCTTCGCCCGTGTTCCATTTCGGACAGATGCCTCTGGGGAATTCCCGTCCTTCCGGAAAGGGCGGCCTGCGTCAGGCCCCTCCTACGGCGCAGCGCCGCGAGGATTCGCCTCCCCGGCGGTGCTTCCCCGGAACCGGGCGGCGTTTCGGGCCACGGGAGAACCCCGGCCATTTCCACGAATCCGAGGGATTGCAGAACATGGACCGCCTGCTCCCGATGTTCCGGAGGGCCGGAAAAATGCACCTCGCCGTTTGAGTTGCCGTTTAGTTTCATGAAACCCGGCCTCATGGATTTTTCAGTCCCCTTCCTCCAGGATGAGGGAAGCGTCCTGGGGAAAGATTCTCGACGGCAGTTCGAGGCGCTCTGTGCCGCGCCATTCCGCAGCGGCCAGCTTTCTCAGGGGAATGACGGGAACGGCGCCTTCCCAGTGGATGTTCCTGCTCAGGCCGTATTCCCCTTCGAGCCGGTCCCACTGGAATTTCAGGCATTCACAGGCCGGCTTGAAGATCGTGACGTGCACGGGCCGAAGGCGGCTGAAGAATTGGAGGCCCCGCCCGGGGATGGCAAACCTGCCCGCGGCATCGGTCGTCGTCTCCATGGCGTCTTCATATAGATAAAAGGGCCCCCGCACCAGGGGAAACGCGGAATACCAGACGGCGAGAACGACCGCACCCGGAACCGGGTCCCCCGTCCCGGCATCGACGATTCTGCCCGCGTAATCCTCTTCGTACAGATAGAGACTGCAGCGGCCCGCAATCGCTCCAAGGAGACAGATCACGACGGCGGCAATGAGAACGGACCGTTTCATCACATCCTCCCCATGCCGTTCCTCCGGCCTTCCCCCCGTCCCGGGGAAAGGGGCCTCTTGTGAACGGCTCGATGGATGCGCTTCTAAAAGGCAATATCCGTACCAAGCCATAACCATTGGAAAGCATGAATCATATTCGAAACATGGGGAGGCTTTTCCCGTGGCGTTGGCACTTTCCCGTTGGCGGTTGACACTTCCTCCCTCCATGCCTTTTCCTTGATCTTTCCGATCCCCCGTGTTAAAAAATTCATCAAAAAGAGGAGGATCCATGCGAGTCCGCGTATCGGCAGTGTTCGAGCAGGAGAACAAGATCCTGTGCATGAAGTATGTCTACGGCGGAAAGAATGTTTTCTCCATCCCCGGCGGCGGCGTCGACAAGGACATCCCCCTCCGGGAAGCCATCCTCTTGGAGTGGAAGAACGAGCTTGGCGTAAAAATCGACATCGGCGACATCATCATGATCGGGGAAGCCCCCTCGACCAAGCGCTACCCCCAGACCCTTCACATCATCTTCGACGGAAAGGCCGTCTACGGGACCCCGAAGGTGCGGCCCGACCACACCCACTCCCTGGACGTCGCCTGGGTTCCCATTTCAAAGCTCAAGGATACGCCCCTGTACCCCGACGTGGGAAAACACCTTTTCGAATACTTCCAGAGCCGGACCAGGCAATCGGTTTCTTTCATCGAAAACTGCATGGAAAGAGGGTTCTGGTAGGAGGCGGCATGATCATCGACCGGAAAGGAGCGATCACCGGGGATCTCTGGTCGATCGGCTCCGCGGACCTTCCCGCGTGGCTTGTCGTGGCGGAAACCCCGTCTCTTTTCGATGCGGGAATCACCTTCATGGGCCCCCTGTATCTGGAGGACCTGGCGTCTCACCTCGGCGATCCCGGAAGGCTCCGCTACCTGTTTCTCACCCACGCCCACTTCGATCATGCCGGGGCGGCGCCCTATCTGAAGCGGAAGATCCCCGGGCTCAAGGTCGCGGCAAGCCGGCTTTCGGCGGACATTCTGGCCAAACCCGGCGCAGTGAAGCTGATCCAGAGTCTGAGCAGGGATTTCGAGGACAGGCATGCCGCGCTCCTGAGGGGGCATGACGTTTTCTTCGACGGTCTCGAGGTGGACCGGATCGTGGAGGACGGCGAGGAGGTCGATCTCGGAAAAGGATGGCTGTTTCAGGTGATCGCCACCCCGGGGCACACCCGGGACGCCGTTTCCTTTTATTTTCCCCGGGTCAAGGCGCTCATCACCGGTGAGGCGGCGGGGGTGCTGGACACGAAGCAAAACATCCATCCCGAATTCCTGGCGAGCTACAACGACTACGTCCGCTCCCTGGAGAGGCTTTCCCGCCTGGACGTGGAGATTCTCATGCTGAGCCACCAGTACGTATTGACGGACGGGGACGCCCGGGGCTACCTGAAGGAATCCCTGGCCCGGACAAGGGCGTTCCGGGAACGGATCGGGGAATACCTGCGCGACGCTTCGGGAAACGAGGAGGCGGCCGTACAGCGGATCTTCCGGGAGGACTATCTCGACACGGGGGCCATCCAGCAGGACCAGCGGTCCTATCTCATCAATCTGACCGCCAAGGTCAGGGCGGTGGCGGCGGGAAAATGATCGACGTCCCCCCTCTCCTGCTGAACGATCACTTCGCCCGGCACCTGAACCTCCAGGTTCTCGAGGCCGCACCGGGCCGCGCCCGGGTGAGGATCGACATCGAGAAACACCATTACAACGGCGTCGACATCATCCACGGCGGGGTCATCTTCACCGTCGCCGATTACGCCTTCGCCATCGCCTGCAACCGGCACGATCAGATCGCCGTGGCCGTGAACGTCAGCATCTCGTACATCACGGCCACGAAAAGAAAGACCCTCATCGCGGAGGCAAGGGAAATCACCCGGGGAACGAAGATGGCGTCCTACGACGTCCGGGTCTCCGACGACGAGGGCACCATCGTGGCCACCTTCCAGGGACTTGCCTACCTGAAGCGAAAAGACCCGGGACGCTGAGCCCGCCCGGCCCTTCTCCCGGGGGGAACGGGCCCCCGAGATCCCCTCTCTCAGAGATTTTTCGCGATGTGCTTCACCATCTGCTTGAAAACGCCCTCCAGGATTTCCGCAGAAAGGAAATAATCGGGGCTTCTCTCGTAGAACAGCGCGGTCATGGCCCGTGCGGAGGCATCGAGGTCCTTCTTCTCCCGGTACACGGCCTCCATTTCGGATCGCATCTTCCGGGCCTCCTCGATGGTGAGGTCGACGAAACCGGCCGCTTCCTCCCCGGTGACAAACCCGTAGTGATCCGCGCACAGATACGAAACCGGGAGAGGCTTCAGCAGCTCCAGGCTTTTCTGGTACTGGGTGTAATCGGAATTCCCCGAGGGAAAGGCCGTCCGGTCATAGGGGATGCCCACGGCATCGGATGGAAAGAGGGCTTTCATCCCGGGTTCGTAGGCGGAGATGGAACAGGAGGAGTGTCCCGGCGTATCCAGGATGGTCAGGGAACGGTTCCCCAGTTCGATGCGGTCGCCCCCGGCGAGGGCCGTTCCGGAAATGTCGTCCCTCCAGTCGAGATCATATTTCCCGAGCGCCTCCTCGGCCTTCATCTCTCTCGCCACCAGCCTGCTGAAGGCATTTGCCGTCTCGACGGCCTTGGGCATGTTCAGGATTTCCCAGGACCTCCGGGAGGCGCACACTTCGATGTGGGGCCAGGTTCTCTTGAAATAAGGAACCACTCCCACGTGATCGAAATGGGAATGAAGGATGATGATTTTCCCGATTTTCCCGGGATCGATCCCGAACTCCTTCATCTGCCGGAGGACGTCGGGCAGGATGAAGGTGATCCCCCCGTTGATCATCACCGATTCGTTCTTTCCCTCCAGAAAATAGATCCCCGATTCCTTCCGGCCGAGGTACCACAGATGCTCCGCAACTTTCCCCGCTTGTCGGATTCTCATGAAACACGCCTCCTCGCCCTGTCCGGGCTTTTTCGTTATGGTCCCCCTCGAACCCGCCTCCGGCAGCCGCCGCAACGAACATGGAGGCGCGATTCCCTTTCCGGCACCGTGAATCAGAACACGCTCTCAAGGCAAAAGCAGCTCAGCTTGCGAACGGTGTCCCACCGAATGCACGCGGGCCCGTTCCTGCACCGCGGACACAATTCCGAAACGGATTCCTTGTGAACGTTCAGGGTCCCGTGCAATGCGTGCAATTCGTAAAGCTGCTTGAGGTATTTCCCGGCGACGAGGCGGTGAAGGTTGTCCTTCTCCTCCAGGCCCAGCCATTGGAAGACGCCCTGGTCCCCCCGGGACGCATTGCATCCGCCGCACGCCCACACCACGTTGTCGGCGGTGTCGCCGCCGCCCCTGCTCTTCGGAATCAGATGATCCGCCTGAAGATGCTCCCCGGTCCCGCAAAACACGCATTCCTTCGGAAGTTCCCGCTCTTTCAGCCATTCGCGGATGCTGCCCGACATGGTGATGCGGCCGTCCCGGAGCGCCTTGAAACGGTCGGATACGAAGGGATGGACGATTTTGCCGCCAAAGGCGCTTCTGGATATGAGCTTCGCGTACTCGTAAAGAATTTCCTCCCCGATGGTCTTGACATAATGAGGGGGCAACGTCCAGCCTCCTGATGCGGCATCCCGGCTTTTCCAGGGAACCATCATAAGGGAGGTACAGGGAAAAGATCAAGAGGAACGAACCCGTACAAGACCTGAAAAACGTTTTTTTCGGAGGAAGTTCCCTTGGAAAACGGCCTGATCCTGTGGTACGTTATGGGGCATCGGGGGGGTATCTTTCTTATCGACGCATTGCAGGCCAGCGGACAACGGAAGGAGGGAACATGGAGTCGTTGAAGAATCTGGACGCCGTCTTCAAACCGAAAAGTGTCGCCCTGATCGGGGCCTCCACAGCTCCCGGGAAACTGGGATACGACATCCTCTTCAATCTCATCCACGGGGGGTTCGAGGGACCCCTTTATCCCATCAACCCGAAGGCCGACGAGATCCTGGGGCTCAAAGCGTACAAGGATATCGGGTCGACCCCGGCGCCGGCGGACCTGGCCGTGGTGGTCATCCCCGCGCGGCTCGTGCCGGGAACGATCGAGGCCTGCGGGAAAGCGGGGGTGAAGGCGGCCGTCGTCGTCACCGGCGGGTTCGCCGAAGCCGGTCCGGACGGCGAAACCCTCCAGGCGGCCCTCGCCGAAGCAGCAAAACGATACGGAATCCGGGTCATCGGGCCGAACTGCCAGGGCGTCAACCGGCCCCATCACAACCTGTGCGCCTCCTGGCCCCTGCTCACCAGCCGCGGGGGCATGGCCTTCATCGCCCAGAGCGGCACCGTGGGGGCCGCCCTCATGGACTGGGCCAGCGAGGATCAGCTCGGGGTGAGCGTGTTCGTGAGTCTGGGAAACCGGGCCGATGTGGACGAGTCGGACTGCATCCGGTATTTCAACGAGGACCCGGACACGAACGTCATCGCCCTCTACGTGGAAGGGGTGAAACGTCCCGCCGCGTTTCTCGAGTCCCTGGCCGGGGCGAAGAAGCCCGTGGTCATTCTCAAGGCGGGAAGGACCGCCCGAGGGAAGGTGGCCGCGGAGAGCCACACCAAGTCCATGGCCGGTTCGGATGAAATCTACAACGCCATTTTCCGGAAGTACGGGGTTCACCGCGCGGACAACCTGGAAGAACTCTACGATTTCGCAAAAATCCTCTCGTACATGAAAAAACCGGCGGGAAAACGCCTCCTCCACATCTCCAGTTCCGGGGGGGCCGCCATTCTCGCCATCGACGAGGCGGAAAAATGGGGAATCGCATCGCCCCCGCCGTCCCAGGCCCTGAAAGACCGCCTCCGGGAGTTCCTGCCCCCCCATTGCGGGGTGAGCAACCCCATCGACCTGACGGGAGACGCCATCACCGACCCCAGCCTTTACGCCCGGGTCATCGAAACGTCCCGGGGAGAATACGACACCATGGCGGTCATCTTCGGAGACCCCATCCACGGGGCCTCCCGGATGGTGACGAATTCGGAGCTGGTCATTTTCTGCGGCGGGGCGGACGTGGAACGGGAGGAACGGATCCTCATGCACCGGAAAGGCATTCCCGTCTTCCCGAACCCGGAGCGGGCGGTGAGGGCCTTCTCCCGGTTCTTTGCCTTCGAGGAGGGAAAGGCCCGGACGGCGGAGTCCGCCCGGCCCCATACCGCAGTTCCTCTTCGCCTCATGCCGGCGGGAGACGCGGCGGACCTCATGAGAAAGTACGGGCTTCCAGCCCTGGAAGCCCCCCTGGCCGCGTCGGTGGAGGAGGCCGTAGCCCTTTTCCGGAAAATGGGAGGTCCGGCGGTCATGAAAATCGCATCGCCCGACGTCCCCCACAAGAGCGACGCCGGCGGCATCCGGCTGCACCTCGCCACGGAAGGGGAGGTCCGGAAGGCGTACGGGAAGATCCTCTCGTCGGTGCACAAGAAGCTCCCCGGGGCGAAAATCGAGGGCGTCACCCTGTCCCCCATGGCAAAGCCGGGCACGGAGGTCATCCTGGGGGTCATCACCGATGTCCAGTACGGGCCCTGCCTCATGTTCGGCCTCGGGGGAATTTTCACGGAGGTATACCGGGATGTCCAGTTCAGCCTTCTCCCTGCCGACGAGAGGGAATTCCTCCGGATGATCGAAGGCATCCGCGGGTACCCCCTTCTCGCCGGGATCCGGGGCCAGGGAGCGAAGGACGTGCCCGCACTTGTCGAGGCCATGAAGGGGCTTGCCCGCGTCGTCAGGGATCACAGGGGAATCGACCAGATCGATCTCAATCCCGTGATCGTGTACGATAAGGGGCTCGCCGTCGTGGATTGCCGGATCTATACAAGACAATAAGAGAACGATTTTACGGGTCGATCATGTTCAACGGACGCATTCAGATGACCCTTCTCGTCACCGACGTGGCGAGAAGCGTCGAATTTTACACGGAGGTCCTGGGATTCGGGTTCAGCGGTTTCTGGGACGGGAAGAACCGGGAAATCGTCGATTGCTGGACCGGAGAGGATCCGCCGGAGTACGCGGAGGTCTTCGCCGGGGAGAACGCCGTGGGTCTCCGGAAAGCGGGCCGGGTCGTCACCGCCGGAACGGCGGAATGCTCCCTCGATGTCCGGGACGTCCTCCGGATCCACGATGCCGCCCTTCGCATGGGCGTGGACATTCCCGAACCGGAGGACCAGCCGTGGAACGCCCGGACCCTCTCCCTCAGGGACCCCGACGGGTACCTGTGGCATTTCATCGAGCGGAAGGAAAGGAAAGGAGAACCCGCCATGGCCGTGCTGAAAAAAGGAGACAGGGCCCCCGATTTCGAACTCGAGGACCAGCAGGGGAAAAAGGTTCGCCTCGCGGATTTCCGGGGAAGGAAGGTCCTTCTTTACTTCTACCCCCGGGCGGGGACATCCGGGTGCACCACCCAGGCGTTGTCGGTGCGGGACGCCCGGAAGGAATTGGAGGCGAGGGGCGTATCCGCCATCGGGGTGAGCCCCGACAGCCCCGGGGCGCTCAGAAAATTCGACGAGAAGAACCGTCTGGGGTTCCCCCTCCTTTCCGACAGGGACCACGCCGTGTCCGGCGCCTACGGGACCTGGGCCGAAAAGACCCGCTGCGGAAAGACGTCCGTCGGCATGGTCCGGTCGTCCTTTCTGATCGACGAAGGGGGCGCCCTCGCCGGGGTCTGGTACAAGGTAAGCCCGAAGGACACGGTTCCTTTGGCCCTGAAGGCCGTCGAAAGCTGACGCGCCGGGAGGAAAAGGCATGAACGGAATGGACACGCTCCTGATCGCCCGGGGTACGAAGGAGGTCCATCTTCTGCCGCGGATGGCCAACCGCCACGGCCTCATCGCCGGAGCCACGGGAACGGGAAAAACCGTGTCGCTGCGGGTCCTCGCCGAGGGATTCAGCGACATGGGCGTTCCCGTTTTTCTTTCCGACGTCAAGGGGGACCTCACGGGCGTCGCCGTCCCCGGCGGCGGGAACAAAAAGATCGAGGAACGGATCGCGGCCCTCGGCCTGGAAGGGTTTCAATACGAAGGATATCCCGTCGTTTTCTGGGACGTGTTCGGCGAACGGGGCCACCCGGTCCGGACGACGGTCTCCGAGATGGGCCCCCTCCTTCTTAGCCGGATCCTGAACCTGAACGACACCCAGAGCGGGGTCCTAAGCCTCGTGTTCCGGATCGCCGACGATAACGGCCTCCTCCTGCTCGACCTCAAGGACCTCCGGGCCATGGCCGCTTTCGTGGGAGACAACGCAGACCGGTTCAAGGTCGAATACGGAAACGTCTCACGGGCCAGCGTCGGCGCCATCCAGAGAAACCTTCTCGTTCTCGAGGAACAAGGGGGGGACCGTTTCTTCGGGGAACCCGCCCTTTCCATGGAGGACCTCCTCCAGACAGACAGCCGGGGAAGGGGAACGATCAACATCCTCCTCGCCGACCGGCTGATCCGGTCCCCGAAGGTGTACGCCACCTTCCTCCTGTGGCTTCTCTCCGAGCTTTTCGAGATGCTCCCCGAGGTGGGCGACCCCCCGAAACCGAAAATGGTCTTCTTCTTCGACGAGGCCCATCTTCTCTTCGAGGACGTCTCGAGCGCCCTGGAGGAGAAGATCGAGCAGGTGGTCCGGCTCATCCGTTCCAAGGGGGTAGGGGTGTATTTCGTCACCCAGAACCCTCTGGATCTGGCCGACCCCGTCCTGGGACAGCTCGGGAACCGCGTGCAGCACGCCCTTCGGGCCTTCACCCCCAGGGATCAGAGGGCCGTCAGGGCGGCGGCGGAGACCTTCCGGCCCAATCCGGCGGTCAACGTGACGGAGGCCATCACCGAACTGGCCGTCGGGGAAGCCCTCCTTTCCATGCTCGACGGAAAGGGCGCGCCGGAACCGGTGGAACGGGCATTCGTCCTCCCGCCCAGGAGTTCACTCACCCCCCTGTCGCCGGAAGAGATCCGGGCCATCGTCCGGGATTCCGTCCTCCACGGGTTCTACGAGAAAACCGTGGACAGGGAATCGGCCTACGAAAAATTGAAGGAACGGGCGGAGGCCACGGCCAGGCAGGAAGCGGAGGAGGCGGCTTCCAGGGCCAGGGCTAAGGAACCGAAGCGGGACCTCTTCAGCGCCGCCGCGAAAAGCGCCGCCCACGCCATCGGAAGCCAGATCGGCCGGCAGATCATCCGGGGCATATTGGGATCCTTTTTCGGCGGGAAGAAATGACGGCTTCGTAAAAAGTCCACATGCTGTGTTGCCCGTCATCCTTCCTCCCTGCGGCGTACGAATAAAAAACCGATCCGGGGTTCGGGAGGAAACGACGCTTTTTTCCCGGTCATTCACCACAGGAGCCGTCCCTTGAAGAAGAAACGAAGGAACAGGGAATTCGACAGGGTCGTCCAGCGGGCGATCCGGCGGATTCCCGAAGAGATCCGGGAGCACCTGAAAAACATCCTCATCACCGTCCAGGACAGGCCGTCGCCGGAACTCCTCGAGGAAATGGGGTACGGCCCGGACGAAACCCTCCTCGGGCTCTATTACGGCACATCCCTCCTGGAACGGTCCATGAACGAGCCCCCCCTGTACCCGGACACCATCTTCCTCTTCCAGGAACCCCTCGAGGAAGCCTGCGAAACCGAGGAGGAGCTGGAGGAGGAAATCGAGATCACCGTGGTCCACGAAATCGCCCACTACCTCGGGATCGACGAGGAACGGCTCGCCGAACTCGGGTACGAGTGACGCCGGGCCGCCGGCGGCCGCGCCCGCCCGGTCCGGACCCCGCCCTTACGAAGCGACCTCGCTCCTGTCCTTCCGGATGAATTCCAGGAGTTCCTTTGCGAAATCGGCATGCAGAACGATGTCCTCGAAATCGGGAGGGCAAAGGAGCTTCTGCATGAGGAAGCCGTCGCTGTCGAACCATCGCGGCAGCGGGCCCCCGAAGAAGTAGCCCGCCTCCCGGAGGACCTCCGCCGCCTTCCCCGCCCAGGGCTCGGCCAGGTTGAGCCAGGCCTGGAAGACCATGACGCCTTTTTCCCGGGCCTCCGTTTCCAGGCGGTCCAGGCAGGTCCCGAGATCGGCCCCGGACTCCCGGACGGCGATGCGGGCCACCTTGGCGAAATCGAAGACGGTCATCTCCGCCCGGGTGGACCGTCCGGGGGGCAGGGGGTCCCCGGAGACGGCGAGGTCCCGCCTGTCGTCGAGGCGCCCGTAAATCCGGCGGAGGAACGTCTCGTACGCCGCCGGGAGGTACACCCGGTGCGGCTTCGGCCGAAAGCACCGGAACGCGCAGAGGGTCGCCACCCGGCCCGGGGCGCTTTTCTCCCGCGTGTAGGCTTCGGCGGGCATGAGGGCCGCTTCGATGCCCGTTTCGATAAAGCGAAACGGTTCGGCTGCCCGCTGCGTGTAGGGATGGTTGCACACCGCCTCGCCGAAGATCTCCTCGATGTGGGGCCGCCGGGGAACGAACTCGTCGAAGAGGTACGCCATGAGGCGCGTGTTCACCCCCGCGTTGCGGTACTCCTTCAGGACCAGGCCGACGCCGCTCTCGTAGAGGGACGGGTACGGCGACGACGGATAGAGGTGGGTCACGCCGATGACCTCCCCCCGGCCCGTCCGGGCCACGATGGAGTAGTACCGGCCGTCCCGGTTGGCCTCCGTGAGGGCCGCCGGGTCATAGAAAAGCCGGATCGGGTAGTGTTCGCCGTATACGGCCCGGAAGAGACGGACGATCCCTTCCCCGTCTTCGGGACGGAAAGCGTCGACGACAAACGGCTCGCCGCCCCCGGCACCTTTTTTTTCGTCAAAGTCTTTCACTTTCCCATTCCTCCTTTCCGGATTCGAATACGGTCAAAGGCCCTTCCCCTGCCCGCGGGCGAGCGCCATGGACAACGACAGGGCAAGGGCGACGATCCCCGCGGCGATGAGGAAGAGAACGTCAAACCCTCCTCCCAGGGCGACGAGCGTCCCGCCGAGATAGGGCGTGAGAAAATAGGCCACATCCATGGTGAAGAGGGTCATGTTCGTGTTGAGGCCCCGCAGGGCCGGCGGGGAAGCCGAGAAGAGGAGGGCGTTCAGAAGAGGCAGGATGACGCCCATGGAAACCCCGTAAACCGCCGCCAGGATGCAGCATGCCGCCGGGGATGCGACGTAAGGCATGAGGACGATGCAGGGGACCAGGAATCCGAGGGCGGCCCGGACCGTGAGGAGCTTGTTCATCCTGTCAAACAGCGGGGCGCCGGCCGCTCGGACGGCGATCATGGCCACCATGGAAACCGTGAAGAAGAGGCCCACGTCGCCCGACCCGGTCGTGAAAAAGAGGTCCTTCAAAAAATAGAAAAAGGTCGCGTGGGCGAGATAGACGAGCAGGACGGAGGCAAGCAGGACAAATACCGCGCGAATCCTGAAATTCTCCCGGATTTCGGCAAAGGAGGGACGGCGCAGGAGAGCCCTGTCCATCCCCTGGACGGCCCGGCCGATCCGCCCCCGGAGGGCGACGAGGAGAACGATCGCCACGACGGAAAAGAGGGAAACGGCGGCATAGAGGTCCGTCTCGTTCCGCACGCGGGGGAGGAGTGCCTCGGAGAGGGGCGGAATCACCGCGTAGGGGATCATCGTCGCGACGCTGAGGATGCCGAAGCCCTGCCCGCTTTTCTCCCCGGGGATGAAGTTCACCACGAGGGCGATGACGGCCGACGTGAGGAGGACGAAGACCGCACCGTGGAAAATCCGAAGAACGATCAGCGCGGGGACGGTGGTCGCCTGAAGGTAGGCGATGGAGGCCGCGATGAGGAGGACGAGGGAAACGAAGGTGACGGTCGTGGCGTTTCGAACGTGAAGCCAGGGAAGGACGAAAAGCCGCAGGATAAACGCCGACATGGGTTCCAGTCCCACCAGGACGCCCCGCCAGGGAAGGGGGATGCCGATGGTCCCCAGGTAGTGGTAGAAGCTGTAGAACACGCTGACATTGCAGAAGGCCGCCAGGATGACGACGAGCAGGGCGAGGAATTCGAACGTCAGAAGCCGGGTCGGGGGGGAAGGGTCGCCCACGGTCGTTGCCTTTCAGGCCAGGATTTTCTTCAGGGCGCGGATGAACGCCTCCATGGCCTCCATTCCGGCCAGGGTGACGCGGATGTGGTTGGGATAGCGGAACCCCGTCATGGGCCGGATCATGACCCCCTCGCGCATGAGTTTCCGGTAAGCCAGGGTGTCGCTGCCGGGCAGTTTCACGATGAGGAAGTTCCCCTCGCCGCAGATGACGGGAAGGCCCATCCGTCCCAGTTCCTCCCGGAGAAAGGCCCTGCTTTGACGCATCAGTGCCCGGGTGCGGGCGATGTGTCCCGTGTCGTCCCGGAGACAGGCCAGGGCCGCCGCCTGGGCGACGGCGTTGACGGAATAGACGACGCAGGTCCTGCGGATCATGTCGACGACGTTCCGGTCGCCCGCCAGGTAGCCGATGCGCAGTCCCGCGATCCCGTACATCTTGGAAAAGGTCCTGAACGCCACGACGTTGGGGTACGCGCCGACGAGGGAAACCCCGTCGGGGTAATCCCCGGCCTCCACGAATTCGAAGTAGGCTTCGTCGACGACCACGATCTGCCGGCCTCCCACCGCTTCGAGAAAGGCAACGAGCGTGTCCCGGGACCAGTAGGTCCCCGTCGGGTTGTTCGGGTTGCAAAGAAAGATCACCTTCGTGGCGTCGTCTATTCGATCCAGCATGGCCGGGCCGTCGAACCTACCTTCCTTCAGCGGGACGACCCGCGCCTCGATCCCGGAAAACACGGCCACCCATTCATAGACGGCGAAGGTCCTGTCCGCGGTGATGATGTTGTCCCCCGGTTCGCAGAAGGCCTTGATGACGAAGGTGATCACCTCGTTGGCGCCGTTGCCCACGAGGACCTGGTCGGGATGGATGCCGTGGAACGCGGCGATTTCCCCGCGGAGATCGTAAGAGTCGCCGCTGGGGTAGACGGCCCCCAGGGGGGGCGGAAACCGCCGGATGATCTCCTGGGCGCCCGGCGGCGGCCCCAGGGGGTTTTCGTTGTTGTTCAGGCGGTACAGGCGATCGCAGCCGTAGAGATTTCGCAGTTCGTGATCGGGCTTGCTTGGAATGTAGGGTTCGAATTCCCGGACGCAGGCGGGAACGAGGCGCTCAAGGTTCGGTTCCATGATATTGAAAGACCACCAGGTCCGCCTGTCCGGCGAAGGGGAGGATCATCCCGGGCCTGAAGCCGCGGCCCAGGAGAACGGGAACGAGGGAGGCGTGCCAGGAAACGCCCAGGTCGAGTTCGAAGAGGAGGTTGAGGAATCCCTCCTCCCCGAGAAAGCGGACATGCCGTTCCAGGTTCGCCGCGAGGTCGCCTCCCGGCCACAGGGGCCGTAGAACCGCTTCCGACCGCTCCCGGTGCACCTCGGCGGAGAAAATGGACGAACCGGAACGGGTCTCCCCGAGATCCCGGACTTCCCGGATTTCCCTGGCGAGAAAGAGGCGGCCGTATTCCCCCTGAAGAAACTCCCCGAGGGCGCCGTCCGTCCAGACGACGCAGCCGGGATCCTCGTGAAGGAGGCGGTACCAGGCCGGCCGCTCCGATACGCGTCCTCCTTTCCCGAACAGGGTCAGTGCGCCCAGGGATTCGAACTGGGACTGGACCGGACCGGGCAGGCCCGTCAGGCTGACGAGGCCGATGGCCTTCGTTCTCGCCGTCCTGGCGATGCAGGCGTCCAGAAGGTCGGCGGCGACCTTCTCCGTCGCCGGCGGGTCGAACACCTGGGGTCCCAGGATCTCCACGACCCGTTCCGTCAGAAACCGGAACAGGATGCCGCCGGCCACGCGGCCGGTCTCATCGGCGGCCACGACGGCCTGGACGTCCCCCGCGGCGGCCATGTCGACCACCTTGCCGGGATATCGGAAGAAGTCCGGCAGGAGCGGTCCCGGGGACAGGCGTGAGGCCTGAATCACGTAACGCTTCAACGTCTCCCCGTCGGGCGTCGCCGTGGCGACGGTCCCCCGGAAGGCGGCGGGGGCGGGGGATTCCTCCGGCGCGGGAGGATAGCTTTTGTCCTTCTCGACGGACAGGCGGACACGGTTCCGCCCGTCCGGGTCGATCCTCAGGCGGTCCACGGAACGGGAGGCGAGGATGAGTCCCGTTTCCTCGAGGTCCTCCTCCCTGTCGCAGCGGGCGGAGGCGGTGATGTTCAGGGCGCCCATGTCCAGGGCCGACACGGGAAAGCGGAACGCGACCCCCATGAAATACTTCCCGTCGAGACATCGGATGTCCACGGGTTTCCCGGGGCAGATCCGTTCGCAGGCGACGGAAAAGATCTCCTCGGCGGCAAGTCCGATTTTAAGGGTTTCCTCCCGGCCCATCCCGAAGGCCCGGGCCGCCGAATCGACGAAACCCGTGACGACGCTCAGGAAGGACGGCCGGGCTTCCAGCTGCATGGCGAGGACAGGGTCCGGTTCCCGGTTTGCCGCGCTCATCGTGAATTTTCCCCGAAGTACATTCGCATCCTCTCTTACTGAAGGCTTTTACGGCACCGAAAGGATTCTGTCAAATCCCGCAAACCCCGAAACCGCGGATAGACGCGGCCCATGGCGTTCCATCGAAAACGGACCCTCCGCCCTTTCTTCCGTCACGAATCCCGGTCCTTCCTTCCGCCGGCGGCGCGGGGGGGCGAGGCGGCCTCCGAGCGGACGGCAATCAGCTCCGCGACGATGCTGACGGCGATCTCGAAGGGGGTGCGGGCGCCGATGTCGAGGCCGATGGGGCTGTGGACCTTCGCCAGGGTTTCGTCGGGGATCCCCTCCTCCAGGAGGGACCGGAAGATGGTCTCCCGTTTCCGGCGGCTCGCGATCATCCCCACGTACCGGGCGGGGGTCTTCAGGGCCGACAAAAGGACATCCCGGTCGAAGGCATGGCCGCGGGTCATGATGACCACATACCCCGACAGGCCGATGTTCAGCCCCTCGCAGCAGTTTTCGTAGGAATCGAGGACGACGGTCTTAGCCGCCAAGGGGAACCGTTCCTCGCCGGTGAACTCCCGGCGGTCGTCGAGGACCACCGTCCGGAACCCGGCAAGGGCGGCCAGAGGGGCGAGTTCCCGCCCCACGTGTCCTCCCCCGAAGAGAAAGAGCGTGTCCGGCGGAACCGCGGTCTCCACGAAAACCCGCACGGGCCCCGCCTCGATGAGGAAAGGTTCCGTTCCATGAACGTCCAGAATCTTTTTTTCCACCCCGGGAAGGCTCAGGTCGAGTGACCCGGCATGAAATCCGTCCTCGTCCGCCACGGCAAGACCCGTCTCCACGGACCCCCCGCCGGGCGCCGTCCCGACGGACCGCGCCACCCTGCAGGTGCGTCCGAGGTCGAGGTTCCTGACGATCCGCTGAAAGAGGGCCGCCGCCGGACCTTCCAGGCAGTCCACGAGAACTTCCATCCGCCCGCCGCAGACCATCCCGTCCTCCGACAGTTCCCGGCCGTCGAGGGAAAAGGTCCGGATGGCGGGACGGCGCAACTGGAGGACCGTTTCCGCCAGGACAAGGATCTCCGCCTCCAGGAGTCCTCCGCCGACCGTTCCCAGGACATCGCCGTTCATCCCCACCGCCATGGCGGCGCCGGGTTCCCGGGGGCCGGACCCGGACCGGGAAATCACCGTCGCCAGGGCGATCCTGTCCCCCCGGGCAAGGGTTTCCGCCAGATGTCGATAGAGTCTCTCGGGATGGTGAACCGCCTGCTGGTTTTTCATGACCGGTGCTCCCGGACGTTCCCCCGGCCCTTTTGCCCGTTGCGGGCGCCGGGGCCGTTGTGATATTGCTTCCCTAACACATTATGAAGCCCCATTTCGAGAGGAAAGATGAAGCCCTCCGTTCCTGAAATCGGCCGATCGCTGCGCCGCGCCGACGGCCCGTCGAAAGTGACGGGAAGGGAAAAGTATGCCGCGGACCATTACGGGGAGGGGCTTCTGTGGGCCGGCGTCCGCCGGGCGGGGGTTCCCCACGGCAGGATCCTCTCAGTGGACACCGCGGAAGCCGCGGCCCTTCCCGGGGTGGTTGCCGTTCTGACCGGCGGGGACGTGCCGGGAACCAACCGCCAGGGGATCGTCCACAAGGACCAGCCCGTTCTGTGCCGGGAAAAGGTCCGCCACTTCGGCGACGCCGTCGCCCTCGTCATCGCCGGGGACCGGGAGACCCTGGCGAAGGCCATCTCCCTCGTCCGGGTCCGCATGGAACCGCTGCCGGGGGTTTTCGGGGTCGACGACGCCCTCGCGCCGGGCGCCCCCCTGGTCCACGAGGAATGGAGCGGCGGAAACGTCCTCCTGCGGGCGACGATCCGCAACGGCGAAGCGGAGAAGGCCCTGGAGGCATGCCCCGTCATCGTCGAGGAAACCTTTGAAGTCCCTCCCCAGGCCCACGCCTTCCTGGAAACGGAGAACGGCGTCGCATGGCAGGAGGAGGACGGGACGGTGGTCCTCGTCGTCTCCACTCAGGCGCCTTTCCGGGACAAGTGGGAAGTGAGCCATGCCCTGGGCCTGCCCTGGGACGGGATCCGGGTCGTCGGACCCGTCCTCGGCGGGGGATTCGGGGGAAAGGACGGCGCCACGGTCCAGTGTCTCCTGGCGCTGGCTGCCCTCCACGCCGGCGGCCGGCGCGTCAAAATGTGGTGGGACAGGGAGGAGAACTTCCTTGCCGGGTACAAACGCCACGGGGCCCGCCTTCACTACCGGCTCGGCGCCCGGGAGGACGGCACCCTTCACGCCCTCCACTGCCGCCTCTTCTACGACACGGGGGCCTACGCCCACCTGGGCGGCGAAGTGATGGCCCTCGGGATGGAGCACGCCGGGGGTCCTTACCGGATCCCCCACACGCTCATCGAGGGATGGTGCGTCTACACGAACCACCCCGTGGCCGGCGCCATGCGCGGCTTCGGCGTCGCCCAGGTGAGTTTCGCCGCCGAGCGGATGATGGACCTCCTGGCGGGGAAACTCGGGATGGACCCTCTGGAACTGCGGAAGAGGAACGCCCTCCGGCAGGGGGACCGGAACTGCGCCGGCGTGACCCTGACGGCATCCACGGGCATCCTGGAGTGCCTCGAACGGATCGGAGGGCATCCGCTTTGGACCGGCCGGGAAACCTGGAAGGGGCAGGCGGGCCCGTTCAAGAAAAGAGGCGTCGGCCTCGCGGCGGTGTGGAACGCCATGGGTTACGGCAGGGGGCTTCCCGATTCGGCCCTGGCGAAGATCGAACTCACCCCGGAGGGCCGGCTGCGGCTTTACAGCGGCGTCTCCGACATGGGGCAGGGGAACGCCACCGCCTTCGTCCAGATCGCCGGACACATCCTCTCCCAGGAGGACGAAACCATCGAACTCATCCAGCCGGACACGGCTCGGACCCTTCCCTCCGGGTCCTCCGCGGCGGGCCGGACGACCTACACCTATGGAAACGCCCTGATCCCCGCCTGCGAGGAACTCCGGAGGAGGATCGTCGGGCGGGCGGCCCTGATGCTTCTCGTGGACACCCTCGACGATCTGGAACTCCTACCGGGGCGCGTCCGCCATCCCGCGTCGGGGCGAGAGGTTCCCCTTTCCGTCCTGGCGGCGACGATGACGGAGCACGAGAGGATCTGCATCAGCCAGTTTCTCATGCCCGTCGTCCGGGAGGTTCCCGGCACGGGGAAGGAATTCCGGATCGGGTTTCCCCACCTGTTTTTCGCCCATGCCGCCCACCTGGCCCGCATCGAGGTGGACGAACTGACGGGAACGATCGAGGTGAAGGACTGGCTCGCGGCAACCGAGGCGGGACGGGTCCTCAACCCCCAGGGCTTCGAGCAGCAGGTCCAGGGCGCCGTCGCCCAGGGGATCGGCTACGGAACCCTCGAGGAGGTGAAACTTCGGGAGGGCCGCATCCTGACGCCGGACTTCGCCGCCTACATCCTCCCCGGCTCCCTCGACGTGCCGGAGATCATCTCTCTCGTCGAGGAGGTGGAGGAACCCACGGGTCCCTACGGGATGAAGGGGGTGGGAGAGGTGGGCGCCAACGGGCCCCTTCCGGCCATCGCCAACGCCCTGGCCGACGGCTGCGGCATTTCCATGACCCGGGCCCCTCTGACCGCCGAGCGGGTGCTCGAAGCCCTCCGGAGGAAAGGGACGCCGGGAGCGGGGGAAACCTCATGATCATCGGGTTCACGCTGAACGGAAAGAAAGCGACCGTCGACACCCGGCCGGACCGGAGGGTGGTGGACGTCCTGAGGGAGGATTTCGGACTGACGGGAGTCAAGGAGGGCTGCGGCACCGGGGAATGCGGGGCCTGCACGGTCCTGGTGGACGGAGAGCCCCGCCTGGGATGCCTCATGCTCGCCGTCCAGATGGAGGGAAGGGACCTCGTGACCATCGAGGGCCTGGCGCCGGAGGGCGGCCTCCATCCCCTCCAGGAGGCCTTCCTCGAATGCGGGGCCGTCCAGTGCGGCTTCTGCACCCCCGGGATGGTTCTCGCGGGGTCGGCCCTGCTCAAGCGGAAGGCGTCCCCGGGTCGGGCGGAGATCCGGGAGGCCATAAGCGGCCATTTGTGCCGCTGCACGGGATACCAGAAGATCGTCGACGCCGTCGAAACGGCGGCGGCCCGCGGAGGGAAAAAGGAAGAAACGGAATGAAAGAGGTATTTCTTCCCGGAAACCTGGAGGAACTCTGGCGGGCCCTGGAACGGGAACCGGCCCCGCGGCCCTACTGCGGGGGAACGGACCTTCTCGTGCACCTGCGGTCCGGGAAAACCGACCCCGACGCGCTGGTCTGCCTGGAGAGGATCCCCGAGCTTTCCGGCGTCCGCGAGGAAGAGGGGGGGCTGTGGATCGGGGCCGCCACGACCCATGCCCGGCTCCTGGACGACCCGCTGGTGCGTGCCCGGCTCCCGCTCCTGGCCCGGGCGCTTTCGACCCTCGGCTCGCCGCCCGTACGCAACATGGGGACGATCGGCGGCAACATCTGCACCGCCTCTCCCGCGGGAGACACCCTTCCCCCTCTCTACGCGCTCGACGGGGAGGTGGAACTGCGATCCCGGGATTCCTCCCGGAGGATGCCCCTCCGGCGGTTCATCACGGGGCCGGGGGAAACGGCACTCCGGCCGGACGAGATCCTGGCGGGCGTGCGGGTGACACCGGACGGGACGTACAATGTCCACCACTTCGAAAAAATCGGGATCCGGCGGGCCATGGCCTGTTCCATCGCCAGCCTGGCCGCCCTTCTTCGGGTTTCCTCATCCGGTGAAATCGAAGCGGCCCGGCTCGCCTGGGGAAGCGTGGGACCGACGGTGGTCGTCTCCGGGGAAGCGGAGCAGGCCCTCCTCGGGAAACGGCTCACCCGGGACGTCCTGGAAGATGCGGCCGAACGGGCCCGGAAAGCCGTGTCGCCCATCGACGACGTGCGGGCCTCCGCCGCCTATCGCAGGGAGGTCTCGGGCAATCTTCTCCTGCGCCTCATGGAACACCGTCCCCTGTAGGCCGTCATTTCCGGTGAAATTGCAGCAGGCGGAAAAGAGTCTTTTCCGAAGCCGTCATTCCTGGCCGGGTTGCACCTGCTTCCAGGAAACCTCTTCCAGCATCCGGACCCTCGGCGTTCCCGGCGGCAGGCGGCTCGGGTCGATCCCGTACGACCAGTTTCTGGTCGGGGCCGTGTAGTAGGAACCGTAACTCCAGTTGCCCGTGGCCTGCGCGCTTTCCCAGAGGCAGACCAGGGAGCCGCTGTAGTTCAATGTCCTGCCGGACCACTTCTCAAGGAAGCGGATGAAGTTTTCCACGCCGCCGCTGTACTGGCTCCCGGTCGTGTTCTTGTTCCCCCCCATGATGGCCGTATTCACCGTCGTGTCCGACGCCACCCGGTTGTCCAGATTCCAGGTGCTGTGACTGTCGATCCAGCTTCCGGAGAGGACCGTGACGGCGTCGGCGACGACGGCGGCGGGATCGTTGTCCAGGTTGTAATTCCCCTGAATGTAAAGGGGCCTGTCGGTGGCGACGGTGAATCCCGTCGAGGGGATGTCTTCCCCGCCGGTGAGCCGGACGGCGTTCGAGGAGGAGGAAACATAAAGAATGCCGGCGTCCCCCCCCTCCGGCGGGTCGTTCAGGCTCGCCATGGCGGAGGTGTTTTCCATCAGCATCTCCACGTTCACGTTGGTGACCGTGACCGTCGCGCCCTCCCTCTGGTCGTAGAACGTGGACGTCGAAATGGGGGTCACCGTGTTCCCGTCGGAATCCGTGTATTCGAGACTCACCACATTCCCGTCCTTGTCCGTGGCGACCCCGTTGATGATTCGGAGCCCGGCCTTCGAATACATGCTCCCCTCCCCGGTGGAGAGGATTTCCCTGGGATCGGCGGTGGACAGGGGAAGCGCCAGTTCCGGGATGCCGTGATCCTCCGTCTGCACCCGGCCGTCCCACAGGGTCTGGGACTCGGTCACCCAGCTCCCGTCGTCGCTGTCGATGGTCATCGTCTGATACTGGTCGTCCCCATCCTTGATCCGGACCGTTCTTTCCGTGTCCGTCCGGTCCTTCCTTGCGTGAAAGAGGTCGCCGGCCGTGGTGATCATGGAATCGATGGAGAGGGTCGCCGACCCGTCCGGATTCAGGTAGATGTCCTGATTCGAATGGATCCGGCCTCCCGCGAAGGTCATGTTGGCCCCGGGGAGGATCTCCAGATCCTGTTCGTAGAAAATGCCGAACTGAAACAGGGGGATGAGGACGTTCCGTACGGTGGAGACGATGGTCGCCGCGGCGTTGTCCGAGCCGACGACGCCGCTCGTGACATCGTAGTTGCTGCAGAAGGCGGTGAGACCGGAGAAGGGGCCGCTCGCAAGGACCTGTTGATACATGCTTCCGTTCGCGGCAACGGAAAACTGGGAGAACGTGAATCCGGACATGGCCGGGGAGGAGAACGTCAGATTGGGGGTAAGCGAACGGAGCGCCTGGTCCAGACGGGCGACCGCATAATCCAGGCCGCCTTCGGCGGCGTAGAACGCCTGCCGGCTGCCCTTGTAATTGCCGCTGATTTTCAGTCCCGTGGAGACCTGCATCATGCCCGCCGTACCGACGACCACAAGAAGTGCGAGCAGAAGCAGACAGACAACCAGAACGAAGCCATTCTGTCCGGAAGATGCTCCGGGAGACGATACCCTTTTCATGGCAAGACTCCTCCATGGAGGGGTATCCGACAAATCCAAAGGGTTCCCGAAGATGTCCTCGGAAAAACGAGCGGTGAGAAACCCCGGACGGGAAAGACGCCCTGATTCCCCTGTGGGAAACAGGATCCACCACCGGTCCTCGTCACCGGTCCGGAGAGGAATATCGCGCAGGGACCGCTCATTCACTTCCTCTCGCGGGAAAACTTCGGCAGCCTGGCGGTCCGCCGAAAGCGGATCCATGGCTTTGCGTCCCATCCTTGCGAATGGTTTGCCGTTGTCGGTTTTGTGCTATGCTAAATTAGACTTAATACAATTGTCAAGGTTTTTTAATTTATAGAACCTTCATTAGAATATATAATTGGAATATCATAATGAAACTATTCATTAAGGATCTTACTCCCGACAGCCCATACATTCCAATGGTTGCGTTGGTTGCGCCACGCCGGCCGTCTTCATCGGAAATCCATCAGGCGGCCGCTCATGACGGTGACGGCCTGCCCCCCGATCCTGACGCGGTCCCCCTCGACACGCACCCGAAGGATTCCCCCCCGGTCCGATGCCTGATACGCCGTAAATTCATTCTTTCCCAGCGCCCTCATCCAGTAGGGGCCGAGGCTGCTGTGGGCGGAACCGGTGACTGGGTCCTCGTCCACCCCGACGGCGGGGGCGAAAAAACGGGAAACGAAATCGAACTCCCCGGACCCGGAGCGGCTCGTCACGATGAATCCCCGGGCAGGGATGTCCCGGAGGGCCTTCATGTCCGGCGCCATCCCGCGGACCGTCTCCTCCGAGTCCACTTCCACGAGGTAATCGTAAATGGTCTTCCCCACGTATGTCGGCCGTATCCAGAGGGCTTCCGCCAGTCCTTCCGGGGAAGCGACGGGCTGATCCTCCCGGGCTGGGAAATCCATGACGATCCAGTCCCCGTCCCGCTCCGCCGTGAGAAGGCCGCTCAGGGTGTGGAACCGTGCCTTTTCCCGCTCCTCGAGAATGCCCTCCTCCCAGAGAATGTGGGCGCTCGCCAGGGTGGCATGGCCGCAAAGCTCCACCTCCACGAGGGGTGTGAACCACCGGAGACGGAACCCGTCCTCCACGGGGAAGAGAAATGCGGTCTCCGAAAGATTCATTTCACGGGCGACGGCCTGCATCCATTGTTCCTCCGCCGGACCGTTCAGAAGACACACCCCCGCCGGGTTTCCCCGAAAAGGCCGGCCGGTGAAGGCATCCACGGTGAAAATGGGAATGGGCATGTTTCCTCCTCCTTCCGCGGTTCGGGACCCCTTGGGACCGTTACCGCAATCATCGAATTTCTTAGCAGGAACACGAAGACTCTGTCAAAAAACATTTTTCAAACCCCGGAGGATGAGGTACATATCAGGTGCACCGCCGCGGGAATCGCCCCCATTCGAGCGATGCGGCGGGAAAAGGCGATCAGTGGAAAGGCATGGATCCGGTCATGAAAACCGTTCGGCCGGCGGGTTGCCGGCAGCGCGACGGAGGAATCGGGAAAGCGGCCCGCGGAGGAAGGTCTTGAAAATCATCTTCGCCGCCGACGTGCATGGAATCGAGCGTCTGTACGAGCAGCTTTTCCTGCTGGTTTCCGGGAACAGGCCCGATGCGGTCCTCCTGGGAGGGGACCTTCTTCCAAAGGAAGGGCCGTTCGAGGAATCCATGGAGGAGCAGCGGCATTTTGTCGTCCGCTGCCTGGAGCCGAAACTCCTGGAAATCCGCTCCCTTTTCCCCGCGACGGAATGGTTCGTCATGCTGGGGAACGAAGACTGGTTCTATCACATCGCCCTTTTTCAGGACATGGAATTCCGGGGGCTCGTCAAACTGATCCACAACCGGCGGCATGTCCTTCGAAACGGTCTCGAGGTCATCGGCTACAGCCACGTTCCGCCGACCCCCTTCAGCAACAAGGACGGGGAACGGCGGGACCTCCCGGACGTCCCCGAGACGCCCCAGCAGTTCCTCCCCTGTCTCAGCACGAAAGCGGGGCTCCGGTACATCCGGAGGGAATCCTATTTCCGCGCGCAGCCGACGCAATGGGAGGAACTGGAAGCGCTCCCCCGGCCTTCGGATCCCGGAAAGGCCGTCTACGTCATGCACTCCCCTCCCTGGGGAACGAACCTGGACATCCTTCACGACGGCAGTCACGCGGGGAGCCGCGCGATCCGCCGCTTCATCGAGGAACGGCAGCCCCTTCTCACCCTTCACGGACACATCCATGAATCCCCGTTTGTGAGCGGGAATTTCACGGACCGGATCGGGTCGACCCTGTGCATGAACCCGGGGCACGCCCCGGAAAGGCTGTCGGCGATCGTCCTGGAGGGAGGCGCGGAAGGCTTCATCTACAGGCACACGATCCTGGAAACACCGGCCCCCTTGCCCTGAATCCGCCGCAGGAGCCCGGGCGACCGGAAGGAGCGGCGGGATGGAACGATGATCAGATCCGCTTCCCGGAGAAATCCCGCCGGTCCAGGAGGGCTTCCACGGCCGCGTTCCAGCCCCTGGATCCGGGCAGCGGCGCCAGGATGAGGCCGGGAAGACGCAGGGCATCGTGGCGGCCGTCGGGATGGGGGATCAGCACGGGAACGTCCACCGCTTCCAGCATTGGAAAATCGTTGGGGCTGTCGCCGACCCCAATGGTAACCGGCCGGGTTCCGTTCTTTTTCCCGAATACTTCCGCGACGAAGAGGACGGCCCTCCCTTTGTCCTGTCCCTTCCCGACGAGGTGATGAAACCTGCCGCCCCGGACGATCTGCAGTCCTTCCCGGTCGGCCCGGGCGAGAAGTTCCGGGAGGACGGCATCGTTCTCCAGGAGGAAGGGCTCCGTGAAATCCCTTTCGGCGGCCAGTTTCGCCTGGTCCGGGGGAAGGCCCGTGAAACGGGCGATCTCCTCCGCCGCCATGTCTCCGAATCCCCGGATTCCGAAGGAAGGGGGAAGCGCCGTCAGAAAACGCCGGATCTCCCCGTAGGGTTTTCCGAACCGGACCAGGACATGGGGAGGAAGGGACTCCCCCCCTGGAATCCACGGGCCGTATTCGCCCGGGAAGAAGACTCCGCCGCCGTTTTCCGAAATGAACGGGTCCCGGAAACCGAGAACCTCCCGGAGCGCCTCGATCTCCTTTCTCGTCTTGCTCGTCGTAAAAACGAGGGGGACCCCCTCCCCGCGGAGCCTTTCCAGGGCCGGCGCCGCGCCGGCGAACGAATAATCCTCGTGGTCGAGAAGGGTCCCGTCGAGATCGGTGAAGAGGATGATTTCCTTCTTCCGGTTCTTTCTTCCCGTCATGATGTCCGAACCCGCAGGCAATCAAAAAACGTTGTTTTCGAACAGCAAGGTAAATAGCTCCGCAGCCAATGCGCCCAAAGCCCGACGAATGAGACGTACTGATGGTACGTCAAAGGGAGGAGGGAAGAAGGGCAACGCAGCATATGGAACTTTTTACGAAGCCGTCATGATGGCCGAATGGGGGTGCACACTAGCAACAGGGGCTCCCCTTCCTCCCCGGAGGGGGAGGATACCCCGAGGAGAGAGGCGGCGCTTCCCGAAGGCACGGCGATCTCGAGGAGTCCGTAACTGTCGAAAAGGGCGACAAGCGGCCGGTCCGAGCCGTAATGCCGGGAAATCCGGTCGATGGACCTTCCGGCGAAGTGGATGGTGAAGGGACCGTTCCCCACTTCCTCCTCGAAAGCCCTTTCCGTGAGCCCGAAGATGAGGTTTCCGAAATGGTCCACGTGGATCAGGGGGATTTCCAGCCCCCGCTCCGTCTTCCGGACGACCGGGCCCGGCAGGGCGGCCATTCTTTCCACGGGGGACCCGAGCCGGGAAAGGGGGATGCCGCGGTCCAGGTGGGCCGCCGCGGGCGCGAAGATGTCCCTTCCGTGAAAGGTCCCGCAGGGCGGTTGTTTCAGGTGAAACTCGGGGCGGTCCAGTTCCACCGCCTCCATGGGAGCCGGCGGAAGATCCTCGACGAACTGGAACGTCCCGTTGTCGGGACCGACGAAATAGTATCCCCCCGCACGGACGGCCAGCGGCCGCCTCGCCGTTCCGACGCCGGGGTCCACGACGGCGAGAAAAATCGTTCTCTCCTGGAAGAACGAAAAGGACCGCTCCAGGAGGAACCGGGCGAGCAGGATGTTCCCCGGCGGGATCTGATGGGTCAGGTCCAGGATCTCCGAGGCGGGGGAGATCCGCTTGATGACGCCCTTCATGATCCCCGCATAGGGATCGGAAAGCCCGAAATCCGTGAGGAGGACGATCATGGCCGGTTGCCCCCGTCCCGTTGTTCGTCCGGCAGGAGGATCGACCACCGGTCGAAGAGGCCGTGGTAGCCCAGCAGGTACTCTTCCCCGCCCTCCGTCCGGACCTTGAAGTAATTCACCCGGGGACTGCGGGGATCGGCCGTCCCTTCGTACCACCGGTCCAGGATCTCCCGGATCCCGTGGCGCTTCCCCCGGAAAACGAAGGCCCGGGGCCGCTCGTTGCTCTTGAATCCGCTGTAGCACTCCACGGAAACGGCCTCGGTCCTCATCGCGTTTTCCCCGGGTCCGGCCGGGCGTCGCCGTCCCCTTTCAACCCTTTTCCAGGGATTGAACGATATCCTTGATTTCCTCGATCCGGTCCTTGGGAACGACAAGCGTCCGCGTTCCCGACCGGATGACGACGAGGTCGTCCACGCCAAGCAGGAGCACCGTCTCCCCCGGGTCTTCGCAGTAGACGAGATTCCCCCGGGCTTCCCCGCACACGAGGTTCCCGCAGGCGCAGTTTCCCTCCTCGTCGCGGGCGAGGTGATCCTGGAGGGCGAGCCACCCTCCCACGTCGTTCCAGGAAAATTCGGACCGGACGCACCCCGCGCCGTTCACTTTCTCCATGACGCCGTAATCGATGGAAATGGGGGTCAGGGCCCCGAAAGCCTCCCGGAGCGTCTCCTCCCACCGCGGGGTTCCGAAATCGCGAACCGCCCGGGAAAGGATCCGGCAGTGTTCCGGAAGGTGGGTCTCCAGTGCTTCCAGGATGGCCCCGGCGGTCCACACGAACATGCCCGAGTTCCAGAGGTAGTTGCCCGACTCCACGTATTTCCGGGCCGTCTCCCCGTCCGGCTTTTCCTTGAACCGGGACACCCGGTAATGTTCGATCCCGCCGTCGTTCCCCATCGCCGGGCCCAGTTCGATGTATCCGTATCCGGTGGCGGGCCGGGTAGGCCGGATGCCGAGGGTGTACAGGATCTTTCGTTCCCTGGCGGCCCGGACCGCGGACAGGATCGTCTTCTGGAAGAGGTCCGCCGGCCCGATGAGGTGGTCCGCCGTGAGAAGGACCATGACGGGGTCCCCGAACCGGGCGGCGCAAAGGAAGGCGGCAAGGGCCGCGGCCGCCGCCGTGTCCCGGCGCATGGGCTCTCCGACGACGTTTTCCCCGGGGATCCCGGGAAGCTGTTCCCTCACCAGGGGGACGAAGGCGGCGTTCGTCAGGACGAGAACCCGTTCGGGGGGGATCATGCCCTCGAGGCGGTCGAAGCTCTTCTGCAGAAGGCTCCGGTCGCCGAAGAGACGGAGAAACTGCTTGGGCTTCTCCCGGGTGCTGAGCGGCCAGAATCGCGTTCCCATCCCTCCGGCCATGATCACCGCCACGGGCCGCTCCCCCGCGGCCGCCCGCAGGGATTCCCTTCCCCCTCCGTGGGCGTTACGATCTTCCGAAATCATCTTCCCTGCGCTCGATGTCGTCTTCCTCGAAGGCCTGCCCCGTCTGGATCTCGATGAACACGAGCGGTTCCCCGCCGGTGTTCTCGATCCTGTGCCAGGCCCCCTGGGGAATGTCCACGGAATCGCCGGCCTCCAGCAGGATCTCCCGTTCGTCCCGGGTCACCCGGGCCTTGCCCCGGAGGATGAACCAGTGTTCCGACCGTTTCCCGTGCCTCTGGAGGCTCAGCCGCCTGGCCGGTTCGACGGAGACCCGCTTGATCCTGAAATCCCCGTCCCCGGCGAGAACAGTGAACTCCCCCCAGGGGCGCCGGTCCGTTTCCCCGATTCCCCTCATGCCATTCCCTTCCTTTTGCTCTCAGGATCTTTTACAGCGTGGCCCCGATTTCTTCAAGGGTCCGTTCGAAAAAAGAGCGGATTTCCCCGAGCCGCCGCTCGCTTTCCGCCTCGAAGCGCATCACCAGGACGGGCCCGGTGTTGGACGCCCGAAGAAGCCCCCATCCGTCGGGAAATTCGATTCGGACGCCGTCCACGTCGATGACCGGGTACTTTTCCTTCAGGGCGTCCCCGACCTTTTTCACCAGGGCGAACTTCCGATCCTCGGGGCAGGGCACGCGGATTTCCGGCGTATGGTACATCCGCGGCAGGTCTTCCAGATACCGGGAGACGGGCTCCTTCCTTGCCGCAACGATCTCCAGGAGACGGCAGGCGGCGTAGACGGCGTCGTCGAAACCGTAATACCGGTCGGCGAAAAAGAGGTGCCCGCTCATCTCCCCGGCAAGAAGCGCCTTTTCCTCCTTCAGCTTTCCCTTGATGAGGGAATGGCCCGCCTTCCACATGATGGGACGGCCGCCCCGTTTGCGAATGTCCTCGTAGAGGTTCCGGGAGCACTTGACCTCGCCGATGAAGGTCGCCCCGGGGTGTTCCTTCAGGATCTCCCTCGCGAAGATCAGCATGAGCATGTCCCCGTAGATCATGCCGCCGCGGTCGTCGATCACGCCGATCCGGTCGGAATCCCCGTCGAAGCCGATCCCCAGTTCGAGCCCCCGGGAAAGAACGGTCTTCCGGAGGTCCTCCATGTTCCCGGGGACGGTGGGATCCGGCTCATGGTTCGGGAACCGCCCGTCCATTTCGAAATGGAGTTCCTCGGCGTCGCACCCGAGCGCCTTCAGGATGGGTCCGGCCACCACCCCTCCCGTCCCGTTTCCTGCGTCCACGGCGACCCGGACGGGCCGTTCCAGGCGGATGTTGGCTGCGATGAATTCCCGGTACGGGGTGTGGATGTCCATTTCCCGGAGAATTCCCCCGGACCGGGCCGCAAAGGCCCCTGCCTCCAGGAACGCCCGGAAGTCCTGGATTTCCTTCCCGTAAATCGTGTCGAATCCCCGGCACACCTTGAAACCGTTGTACTCCGGGGGATTGTGGCTCGCCGTGATCATGAGGCCTCCGTGGGCCTGAAAGTGGCGAAGGGAAAAGTAGAGAAGGGGAGTGGGACAGATTCCGAGATCGAGGACCTCGGCCCCCGTGTCGAGAAGCCCCTCCACGAGGGCGTCCCGGATCTCCGGCGAACTGAGGCGGCAGTCCCTCCCCACGGCGATTCTCCGGCCTCCGGAAGACCCGAGGAGCGTCCCGTACCCCCTGCCGACGGTCCGGACGTCCTCCCGGTCGAAATCCCGGCCGTAAACGCCCCGTATGTCGTATTCCCTGAAGATTTCCGCCTTCATCGCACACTCCGGAACCGGAAAGGAAACATCCCCTGCCCGCAAAATTACCCGAAGGGGTACACGAACCGGCGGAAATTGTCCAGCTTTTTTCGGAAAATGGGACGAAACGGCCCAGGGACGGCGCGATGCGCCGCCGGACGGCCGCGTTCCGGGCGAAGGGGACCGCGGTTCCTTATCGGATCAGAGGGCGCGGATTTCCCGAAAGGAAACCCGGCCGGCCGCGAGCGCGGCTTCCACCTGCTCCCTCTTTTCCGACGGGAACCGGATGCAAACGCCGCAGTCCGAACTGATGTCGCGGGGCACCGGAATGACCTTGTACGGGAGCCCCCCCTGCTTGAGCAGCTTTTCGGCAAGAAGGGCGGCGCTCGTCGAATCGAAGAGAACCACCTGGAACGGTGCGCCGTCCTTCATAGCTGGACGAGCCTTCCCGCAGAGAACAGCGTCTCCGAGATGTCGTACATGTTGGAGACCGTCCCCGCGGCGAGTTTGTCCTTGATCCGGAAGAAATCGAGGCACGTCCCGCACACCAGGATCCGGGTCCCCTTCCCTTCGAGGGCACGGAGGTCCTCGAGAACCGGCGACCCCTCGACGGCAAGGGTGACCCCCTCGTTGAAGAGAATCAGGGTGTCCGGCCGCGCGATCGCCTCGTTCACGGTGTGGAAGAAACTCCGCATCAGGATCCGTCCCAGTTCGTCGTTCCCTTTCCCCATGGCGGCCGTGGAGATCGCCAGAACCGTCGGTCCTGCGGCAGGGAAAGAACATGCGTCGGGAACCGGCGGTTCCCCGCCTTTCCTGACGATCGCGATCCGCGTTCCCCCGTCCGTTTCCTCGACGGTGACGTCGCACCCGAGCGTCCGGGCCATGCGGCTCACGTTTTCCCTGGCGGCGGCGTTGTCCACGTAAATCGTGCACCCCCCCGCTTCCTCCACGGCCTTCTTCGCCAGGAGGACCGGCTGCGGGCAGGCGAGGCCTCGGGCGTCGATTTCCTTCTGTTTCATCACAGACCCTTTCTCGATGACAGTTGTTCGATGGCGCGCAGCACCGTTTCCACGTCCTTTTCCGTGTTGAAGAAACCCAGGCTGAGCCGGACGGTTCCGGCGGGAAACGTTCCGATGGTCCGATGGGCCGCCGGGGCGCACTGGAGACCGGGGCGGCTCATGATCCCGAATTCCTCGTCGAGCGCCAGGGACACGTCGCTGGGACGTTTTTCCCTGATGTTGAACGAAACGACGGGGGTCTGCCTTTCCGCGGCGCCGGTCCCGTAAACGACGACGTCCGGAATCGCCCGGAGCCCCCCGATGAGCGCCGCCGTCAGACCGATTTCCTTCTTCCGGATGGACGGGACGCCTTTTTCCGTGACAAACCGGGCCCCCGCCCCCAGGCCGGCAATCCCGACGGCGTTCTGGGTTCCCGATTCCAGGCGGTCCGGAAGAAAGTCCGGGTGTTCCTCCGACTCGGACCGGCTCCCCGTCCCCCCCATGAGAAGGGGCCGGACCCGCTTTTCCGCTTCCCGTGAAAGGACGAGTCCCCCCGTCCCCTGAGGGCCGTAAAGGGACTTGTGTCCCGTAAAGGCGACGAGATCGATGTTCATGCTCCCCGCGTCCAGGGGAACCGCCCCGGCCGTCTGGGCGGCATCGACGCAGAAAAGGACGCCGGCCTCCCGGGCGATCCCGCCGATCTCCGCCACGGGCATCAGGGTACCCGTCACGTTGGAGGCGTGGGTGAGATAGATCGCTTTCGTGTCCGCCCTGAGGGCCTTGCGGATGTCGCCGGGATCGACGACGCCCGCCGGGGAACAGGGGACCACGGTCAGGGAGAGTCCCCTTTTTTCCATTTCCCTGAGGGGCCTCATGACCGAATTGTGCTCCATTCCCGAGGTGACGGCATGGTCCCCCGGCTCGAGGAGGCCGAAAACGGCGATGTTCAGGGCCTCCGTGGCGTTTTTTGCGAAGGCCACGTGGAGGGGGTCTTCCGCGCCCAGGAGTTCCGCAAGGACCATCCTCGCGTCAAGCACGACCCGGCCCGCCTCGATGGAAAGGCGGTGGCCCGAACGGCCCGGGCTGGCCCCCACCTCCCGGGTGAAACGGATCATGGCCTCGAGGGTCTCCTCCGGCTTGGGGAAGGACGTGGCGGCGTTGTCCAGGTAAAGGATCCGTTTTTCGTCGTCGGTTCCGGTCATGAACCATCCTTTCAGTGGGAGCGCAAATTCAATGATCGTCCAAATCCTGTTGTGTCACACAGTTTCAACATAGTGCCTCCACCGCGGCGGGTCAAGTTCCCATTGCCGATATACGAGTGGAATGTATAAACATATGGAATAGGCCGCTTTTGTCAAAGCTCTCTCGAACATGCCGTCCGGCACTTCGGAGCCGGCAATCCCGCCCGCCGGGTCTGACGCCCCGGACCACGGGAAAATCTCCGAAACCGCCGGCCCGTCTCCCTCCGTCCTTGCGTCGGGAAAAAGATCCGTTTATATTGACGGAAAAAGAACGAACAACGATCGGGGGCCGGCCATGGACGCGGAAATCGAAAAATACGCCTTCAAACTGGTCAAAAAGCTTCGGATCCGTATTCTCGACGTTCCGGGCGCCTTCGGCAGGCTCGCCGTGGAACTTGGAAAACACGGGGCCATGCTCGGCGACATCATCAAGGTCCACCTCACCTCCCAGCACGTCATCCGGGACATCATGATGTTCTTCGATTCCCGGGAGCAGCTCGAAGAGACCCTCCGGGACGTGGAAAAGATGAAGGGGTACCGGGTCCTCGCCGTGGAGGACGGGGTCCTCAACCTCCATCGCGGCGGCAAGATCGCCGTCACCCCCACCGTGAAGGTGGACACCCTGAGCGACCTCCGGCTCGTCTATACCCCCGGCGTCGCCCAGGTCTGCCGGCACATCCTGGAGCAACCCGAGGCCGTCCGGGAGTTCACGTCCATCGGGAACACCGTCTGCATCGCCACGAACGGGACGGCCGTCCTCGGCCTCGGGGACATCGGTGTCCGCGCCGCCATGCCCGTCATGGAAGGGAAATCGGTGATCCTCCACAAGATGGCCGGCGTGAGCTGTTTTCCCCTTCTCGTCGATACGACCGACGTCAACCGCTTCGCGGACGCCCTGGAGGTCCTGTCCGAGACGTTCAGCGTCGTCATGATCGAGGACGTCCGCGCTCCCGAATGTTTCGAAATCGAGGAGAAGCTCCAGGGCCGGCTTTCCGTTCCCGTCTTCCACGACGACCAGCACGGGACGGCGACGGTCATCCTGGCCGCGCTGATCAAGATCCTCCGGACGCTCAGGAAGGAAAAAACAACGGTCAGCATCGCCATCAACGGCGCCGGCGCGGCGGGCATCGCCACCTGCCGCCTCCTTCTCGAATACGGGTTCCGCAACATCGTGGTCTGCGACCGGGACGGCGCCATCCATCGATCCCGGAAGACGAACATGAACCGGTACAAACGCCGGATCGCGAAGGAAACGAATCCGGGAGAGGAAAAGGGTCCCCTCGCGGAAATCCTCCGGGGAAAGGACGTGTTCATCGGGGTCTCGTCGGCCCGTCTCGTCACCGGCGAGATGGTCCGGACCATGAACCGGCGGCCCGTCGTGCTCGCCCTGGCCAACCCCATTCCGGAGATCCTGCCGAAGGAAGCCGTGGACGCCGGGGCCGCCTTCGCGCTGGACGGAAGAACGGTCAACAACTGCCTCGCCTTCCCGGGAATCATCCGGGGAGCCCTGGACGTCCGGGCCCGCCGGATCACGAGCGCCATGAAGATCCGGGCGGCGGAAACCATCGCCTCCCTGGCGGGAAAGAACGAGGGCGTGCCCAATTTCATGAATCCCGCCGTACACCGGAAAATCGCGGCCGCCGTCCGTCAGGCGGCATTGCAGGAAACGGGGAAGGGTGGGAAGCAGGTCCGCCGGAAACCCTGAAGCCGCCCGGGAAAGCACTGCGGACGCCGTTTGCACGCCTTCGGCCTCAAAGGGAGAACCGGGCCACCCCGCCCCGGACCGGACAGGGAAAGGTCAGGGAAAAGGCCTTGATCTTCATGCCTTCCCGGTTCCGGTTTCCCTTCCCGTACCGGGGGTCCCCGAGAACGGGGCATCCGACGGCCTCGAAATGCCGCCGGATCTGGTGGAGGCGGCCGGTTTGGAGAATCACCTCGATCTCGGAGACGTTTCTTTCCCCGTCCCAGGAAACGACATGGAAGTCGGTCCGGGCCTTTTTCCCGTCCAGGGGCAGATCGATGACGCCCCCGCCGCCGGGTGTGGCGGGCCTGCCTGAAACCTCGACGCGGTAGCGTTTTTCGATGGCCCCCTCCCTGAACAGCCGGGACAGGGCGGCGGCGGTCTTTTTCGTGTGGCCCAGAAGGACGAGGCCGGCAGCCTCCCTGTCGAGCCGGTGGAGGAGATACACCGTCCGCCCCCCGCGGAAATGCAGTTCCGCCTGCCGCTCCAGGGAACAGTGGTCGCCCCAGGGAGACCCCTGGGTCATGAGGCCGGGAGGCTTGAACCAGACGCTGTATTCCTTCCGGTCCTCCACAAGGGTCGCCCGGGGAGGCACACGGGAAAGGATCCCCTCGTCATAGAAGAATTCCAGCGCGTCCCCTTCCCCGAGGGGTACGTCCCCCTTGCGGGGACGAAACCGTTTCCGACCGGGGCGTTTGAGACGGAGCGCCCCCTTGGCGAGGGCATCCTCGATCTCGCGCGCGGTAAGCCCGGTTTTCCGGGCGAGGAAGGTTCCGGCGGGCGCCGCCTCGCCCGTCCCGACGAATCCCCGGATGACGATGCGTTTCATTCCCACGGGATCACGCACTTTTCCCTCTTCCCGCCGGACGGTTCCCTGCCTTTTCGAGTAAAAGCGATCAGTGGGCTTCATCCCAGTTCTTCCCCGCATGGATCTCCACCTTGAGGGGAACCTTGAGCGCGATCACCTCCTCCATTTCCTTCCGGACGAGGGCCTCCGTTTCTTCACGCTCCCCCTCGGGGACTTCGAAGACGAGTTCGTCGTGGACCTGAAGGATCATGCTCCCGGAGAGGGATTTCTTCCTCAGAAGATTCCAGATGTTGATCATGGCCGCCTTGATGAGGTCGGCGGCGGTCCCCTGGATGGGGGTGTTGACGGCCGTCCGCTCGGCGAACTGGCGGACGGGCCCGTTCCGGCCGGCGAGTTCGGGAAGGTAGCGCCGGCGGTTCAGGAGGGTCGTCACGAAACCGTCCTTCCGGGCCCCCTCCAGGATCCCGTCGATGTAGGCCCGGACGCCCTTGTACCTCCGGAAGTACTCGTCGATGTAAGCCTTCGCCAGCTTCTGGTCCACCCCGAGTTCCCGGGAAAGGCCGAAGGGGCTCATCCCGTAGAGAATCCCGAAGTTGATCACCTTGGCGTGGCGCCGCATGTCCTCGTTGACGAGTTCGGGAAAGACGCCGAAGACGTCCGCCGCGGTCCGGCGGTGGATGTCCTCCCCCCGCTCGAAGGTCTGGATCAGGGTTTCGTCGCCGGAAAGATGGGCCAGGATGCGCAGCTCGATCTGGGAGTAGTCGGCCGAAAGGAGGACGTGCCCCGGCGAGGCGACGAAGGCCTGGCGGATCCGCTTCCCCTCCAGGGTCCGGACAGGGATGTTCTGGAGGTTCGGATTGCTGCTCGACAGCCGTCCCGTGGCGGTGGCGGTCTGGTTGAAGGACGTGTGGAGCCGCCCCGTTTCCGGGTTCACCATAAGCGGCAGCGCGTCCACGTAGGTGGACTTGAGCTTCATGAGGCTCCGGTAGGAGAGGATCTCCGCCGGAAGTTCGTAGGACTGGGCCAGCCAGGTGAGGACGTCCACGTCTGTCGAGTGTCCCGTCTTGATCTTCCTGCCCCGGGGAAGCTTCAGCTTCACGAAAAGAATCTCCTGGAGCTGCTTCGGCGAGTTGATGTTGAACGGCTCCCCGGCGAGAATATGGATTTTCTGCTCCGAGAGGGCCATGAGTTCCCCGAGTTCGGCCGACATCCGCTTCAGGAGACCGGAGTCGAGGAGGACCCCCTTGCGTTCCATGGACGCCAGAACGGAAACCAGGGGCATTTCCACCTTGTGGAAGAGATCGTCCGACCCGTCCTCCCGCATCCGGTCAAGAAGGACGGGGGAAAGCCGCCGGACCCGGTCGGCGCACTCGCAGGCGTAGGAACCGAGCTTCTCCGCGGGGATCTCGGCAAGGGGGACGGCCCGGGCCCCGCTCCCGGCGATGTCCTTCAGCGACGTCGCCTCCCGGTTGAGGAATTCCATGGAAAGATCGGGAAGGTCGAAGGCCCGCTTCGTCGGGTTGAGGAGGTAGGCGGCCACCATGGTGTCCCCTTCCAGTCCCTCGAGGGCGATTCCCTTCCGGGCCAGGAAGACCTCCGCGCTTTTCGCGTCGTGGGCCCACTTGGCGATGTGTCCGTCCTCCAGGAGGGGCCTTACGGCCTCCGGAAGGGATTCCCCGCCCGGCACGCCGCCGTCGTTCCCCGCGGGAAGATAGACCGCCTTTCCCGGTTCCAGGCACAGGGCGACCCCGGCGAGGTCCGCCGCCATGGAATCGGGGGAGGTGAGAAGCATGTGAAAGGCGCAGGAACCCTTCTCCCGGGCCTCCCGGATGAATCCGGAAAGGTCCTCCTTCCCCGCGAGCACCCGGAAATCGGTTCTCTTTGCCTCCTCCTTCCCCTTCAGGGACTGGAGAAGGGAGGAAAACTCGAACTCCCGGAAGAGTTCCCGCAGGGCGGGGGTGTCCGGCGGGCCGATGCGGAAGGCTTCCAGGTCATCCCCCACGTCCAGGTCCGTCCGGATGGTCACCAGTTCCCGGCTCAGCCGCGCCTGTTCCGCGTATTGCAGAAGATTCTCCCGGATCCTCCGGCTGGGGATCGATTCGGCGCGGTTCAGGATTTCCTCGATTCCCCCGTATTCCTCGACGAGCTTGCGGGCCGTTTTATCGCCGATCCCCGGCACGCCGGGCACGTTGTCCGACGTGTCGCCGGTGAGGCCCAGGATGTCCACGACCCTGTCCGGACCGACGCCGAAACGCTCCCGAACGCCCTTCTCGTCATAAAGACGGTCCCTCATCGTGTCCAAAAGGACGATCCGGTCCGACACGAGCTGCATGAAGTCCTTGTCCCCGGAAAGGATCACCACCCGGACCCCCTCCTTTTCAAAACGCCGGGCGAGCGAGCCGATGACGTCGTCCGCCTCCATGCCCTGCCGCTCGAGGAGGGGAATGGAAAACCCCCGGACGAGATCCCGGATGGGGGCAAGCTGCTGGGACAGTTCGTCCGGCATGGGCTTCCGGGTCGCCTTGTAGTCCTCGTAGGCTTCGTGGCGAAAGGTGGGGCCCTTCACATCGAAAACGACGGCCATGTATTCGGGCGCCTTCTCCCGGATCACCTTGAGGAGCATGTTGGTGAAGGCATAGATGGCGTTCGTGGGGAAGCCCTTCGAAGTGGTGAGGGGCGGCGTGGCGTGGAACGCCCGGTAAACATGGTTGCTCCCGTCCACGAGATAGAGAACGGGTTTTTCCTTTTCCATGGTCATGGTCCCCTTTTACAGTTGACGGCTTCGTAAAAAATCCATATGCTGCGTTGCCCTTCTTCCCTCGACCCTTTAGCGTACCATAAGTACGCTTCATTCCTCGGGATTTTGGCGCCTTGCCTCTGGAGCTTTTTACTTTGTCGTTCGAAAAAGTGTTGAATTGTCCTTTTTACGACTTCATCACAGTTCGAACGTGGCGTCGATCTTGAATTTCCGCGTGGAGCGCAGGTCGAGGATTTCCCGAATCCCGGTTTTCCCGCGGATCTCCCCGAGAACGCGGTCCAGCTCCTCTTCCGAGGAGGCGATCACGGTGAACCACACGTTCCAGGCATCGTCCCTTTCGTAGTTGTGGGTCACCCCCTCGAAGGCGTTGACCGTCCGGACGAAGGCCTCCAGCCGGTCCTCCGGCACCCGGGCGGCGCAAAGGGTGCTCGCAAAGCCGAGTTTCACCGGATCGAAGACGGCGCCGATCCTCCGGATCAGCCCCTCCCCGGCGAGCCGCTTCACCCGGGAGAAAACCTCGTCCCCGGAGACGCCCAGCCGCGTCCCCACCTCCTCCCAGGGATCGGAAACGATGGGGAAGCTTTTCTGAATCTCGTTCAGAATCCTTCTGTCCAGCTCGTCCATGGTCTGCCTTTTCACCGGGCGGGGTCAGGCCCTCCGCCCCGGTTCGTAAACGCACAGGGGCTCCTCGGCGAGATAGTCCCCCGTCGCCTCGTAGGCCCGGGCCCGGCAGCCGCCGCAGACCCGGAGGAATTCGCACCGGCCGCATTTTCCTCCGTAGAGGCGGGGATTCCGCAGCTTCCCGAAGACGGCCGAGCGCTCCCAGATCTCCCGGAAGGGCCGTTCGGGAATCCGCCCGCAGTCCACTTCCAGGTAGCCGCAGGGCTGGACCGTGCCCACGTGGGAGATGAAGCAGAAGGTGATCCCCCCGAGGCATCCCCTCGGCGTCAGTTCCGGACCCCGGATAAAGCCCGGGGGGTTCGCCGCCGCCGTTTTTCCTTTCTTCCCGAGCTGCCGCCGGATCCGGAAGGCGTGGGGCGCGCAGGTCGCCTTCAGTTCGATGGGGACCCGGTCTTCCCTGTCGAGAAACCACCGGAGCGTTTCTTCGTATTCCTCCGGCGAAATCTCCTCGTCGGCCATCTCCCGCCCCCGCCCCGTGGGAACGAGGAGGAACAGATGGTGGGCCGCCGCGCCGAGGGAAACGGCGAGATCGAGAATCCGGTCCAGGTCGGACAGGTTCCGCCGGGTCACCGTGGTGTTCACCTGAAACTCCACCCCCGCCGTCCGGAGCGCGTCGATGCCGCCCATGGCCCCTTCGAAGGCCCCCGGCACGGCCCGGAGGGCGTCGTGGCGGGAGGCGTCGTAACCGTCGAGGCTGATGCTCACCCGGCGGATGCCCGAATCCCGGATTTTTTCCGCCGTCCTTTCGTCCACCAGGGTGCCGTTCGTGGCGAGCACCATGCGAAGCCCCCGGTCCGTCCCATGGGAGGCCAGTTCGAAAAGATCGGGCCGAAGGAGGGGTTCGCCCCCCGTCAGAATGATCACGGGGCTGGCGAAGGAGGCGATGTCGTCCAGAAGGGCGCGGCAGGCCGCCGTATCGAACTCGTCCGGGTAGGGCCCCTTTTCCGCCGAGGCCCGGCAGTGGAGGCACGAAAGGTTACAGCTCCGGGTAACTTCCCAGGCCACCATCCGCAGGGGGTGGGAAAGCACCGGGCCGTCGTTTTTCGAATCGGGCATGCTCAGCCTTTCGAGAGAAGCCGGGCGGCCTCCCTGGCGAAATAGGTGATGAGAATGTCGGCGCCGGCCCGCCGGATGGAGAGCAGGGCCTCCATCATGGCCCGCTCGCCGTCGAGCCATCCCAGGTTCGCCGCCGCCTTGATCATGGCGAACTCGCCGCTCACGTTGTAGGCGGCGATGGGGAGGTCGAACTCCTGCCGGGCCCGGCAGATGATGTCCAGGTAGGGGAGGGCCGGTTTCACCATGAGGATGTCCGCCCCCTCGTCAAGGTCGAGCATCGACTCCATGACAGCCTCCCGCGTGTTCCCGGGATGGATCTGGTAGGTGGTCCGGTCCCCGAACTGGAACCCCGAGTCTGCCGCCTCCCTGAACGGGCCGTAGAGGGCGCTCGCGAACTTGGTCGAATACGACATGATCAGGACGTCTTCGAACCCCTCCCTGTCAAGGGCATGCCGCATGGACTGGACAACGCCGTCGAGCATGCAGGAGGGTGCAACAATATCCGCCCCGCTCCCTGCATGGCTCAATGCGATGCGGTCCATGATGTCGAGCGATGGGTCGTTCAGAAGGTCGACTCCTGAACGGGTGTCGCCCACGATGCCGCAGTGTCCGTGATCGGTATACTCGCAGGCACAGACGTCCGTGATCACCACCATCCCGGGGACCGACTTCTTTATCGACCTGACCGCGCGCTGCACCACCCCGTCAGGATCGTACGCACCGGATGCCTGTGCATCCTTCTCCTTCGGGACTCCGAAGAGCATGACGGCCCTGATCCCGGCGTCCCAGAGCTCCCTTGCGACAGATTCCGCCTCCCGTGGGGGATAACGGAACTGTCCCGGCATTGAGGGAATCGCCCTCCTCGATGATGCGGTCTCGTCGATGAACAGCGGGGCAACGAGGTCTGTCTTCTGCAGTACCTGCTCCCGGAGGAGGGGCTGGACGATTCGTCCCCTGAGCCTTCTCATTCTTCGTTGCGGAAACACAGATTCTCACCTCTGGTGATGGCGGATACCAGCGACTCGGCAGACTCGAGTTCGCCCATCTCTGCGCAGTGGCGGATGGAGACTGTCACATCCGAGAGGATCTTCTTGACGAGCACCCTGGAGAGGTCGTCAATGATCTCCCTTGCCCGAAGGTCGCCTGTCCCAAGCCTTGCAAGCGCCCTGTCCCGCTCCCTGAGGCGGATAGCTTCAGCCCATGTATGCAGGATGGCCAGGGTATCGTCAGCCGCCCGGCTGTTGAGGAGCCTTACAAAATGGAGGAGCTCGCCATCCAGATACTCCCTTGCCCGCTCGGCTTCATTCCTCCTGGCTTGCATGGTCATCTCGTTGATCCTCCGGAGGTTGTCGATTGAGAAGAGGGAGATTCCGGCAATCACATCCGCTCCCTCCTCGACGTCCCTTGGTTGCGCGATGTCGATCAGGATGAGGGGCCGGGGTGTCTTGTCATGCGGCCAGCAGCGAGCCTTCATCACATCGCGGAGGGTATTGCAGTGGATGACCGGGTGAGGTGCAGATGTGCAGGAGATGACCACGTCCGACTGGACCATGTAGCGGGGGAGGTCGTCGAGCCTCACTGCCCTGCCCCCGATCTTTTTTGCCAGCATCTCGGCCCGGGAATAGGTCCGGTTTGCGACATAGATGGCGGTGAGGTCCTTCGCCGCAAGCGCCTGTGCAACAAGCATGCCCATCTCCCCTGACCCGATCACGAGGATGTGCTTGCCCTGGAGCGTGCCGAGCTGCTCCTCCGCGAGCTGCACTGCGGCAGAACCGATCGAGACGGCACCCCTGTTGATGTGCGTCCGCCTTCGTGCCTCTGTCCCTGCGTGGACTGCCTTGTTGATGCAGAGCTCGAGCACCGGACTTGCGCATCCTGCGTCCCTCGACTGCTGGAGGGCCTTCTTGAGCTGGCCGAGGATCTGGTCCTCACCCACAATCATGGAATCAATCCCGCAGGCAAGCTCGAGGAGGTGTCGCATGGCGTCTGCTCCCGTGCAGAACGAGAAATCCCCCCTCCCTTCTTCCTGGAGGAAGGCGGCCAGCGTCTCGGCTTCTCCATGGACGAATATCTCCACACGGTTGCAGGTCTGGAGGAGCATCACCCCTCGGAAACGGTCACGGGCTTTCTCGAGGAATGCCTGCTCATCCGGATACCTCGCCTGCTCGAGCACGTCCACCGTTGCAGTGTGGTGGCTGACACCCGCGATGGCAAGTGGGGTGAGGAGGCAGGAGGGGGCCATGTTCATTGCAGATACCTCCTCGTGATAAGGGACCATGCGGCTATCTCGCCCCCGTGAAGGGCTGCCCAGACATCCCTGTCCATCAGCACCTTCCACACCACCTCCTTTCTTGCGTTCGCGTCGGGCTGGCACTCTTTTAAGTATGCCCGAAGCCTCTCCTGGAGGGCGATCATCTGGTCGAGGTCTGGCAGAAACTTCTCAAGGAACTCGCGGAGGAAACGAGAGACCGCCGGGCTCG
>DJVQ01000047.1:37234-41962 GCA_002441265.1 Syntrophaceae bacterium UBA6252 | reverse complement strand
GCCGCGTGGTCTGGTTCGAGGGCAATTATGGAGAGTACGAGGCGGACCGCCGGTCGCGGCTCGGCGCGAAGGCGGACCGGCCCCACCGGATCAGGTACCGTTCCCTGACGCGGGCCTGACCGTGAAGGAAACGGGCATGGAGGAAAACCGATGACGGAAAACCGCATTGTATTCGTGAACGGCCGCTTCGTCCCCTGGGAAAACGCCACCGTTCACCTCATGTCCCACAGCGTCGCCAGGGGGTCCGCCGTTTTCGAAGTCCTGAGCGTCTACGGCTCGGAACGGGGAACCTATCTCTTCCGGCTCGACGAACACGTCTCCAGGCTGGAAAAAACGGCCGATACCCTGGAGATGAAGCTGCCCCTGAAGGGAGAGGCCCTGGCGGATGCGGTCCGCGAAACCGTCCGGAGGAACGGGGTCCGCAGCGGATTCGTCAAGATCGTCGGGTACTATTCTGGGATCGCCTTCGAGATCCTTCCGCCGGAGGGAACGCTCGATCTGGCCGTTTTCGTCGTGGCCGCCGAGGAGGACCCCCTTCAGAAGGGAGTGGCGGCGCGAAAGGGCTGTTCCCTTGCGCTGTCTTCGTGGCGGAAGCTCGACCCCAGGACGGTTCCGGTGGAGGCGAAGGTCGCCGCCAATTACCTGAACGGAATGATGGCCCGGCTGGAGGCGAAAAAAAGGGGGTTCGACTACGCCGTTCTCTCAGACACGAAAGGGTATCTGGCGGAGGGAGGCACGGAATCGGTGTTTCTCGTCAGGGAAGGGAAGCTGGCGACCCCCGCCCTGGGCAACATCCTGGACAGCATCACCCGGAAATCGGTTCTCGAGGTGTCCCGGTTTCTCGGGCTTTCCACCATGGAAGGAAATCTTCCGCCGGAGTTCCTCATGGATGCCGAGGAGATCTTCCTGTCGGGCACCCTCGGCAAGGTGCTCCCGGTGGAGCGTTTCGAAAATCGGACCTTGTCCCCCGTTCCCGGAAAAGTCACCCGTTCGATCAACGATTTCATGGAAAGGATCCTCTCAGGCAGGGAGGAAGGCTTCCGTCACTGGCTTTTCCCCGTGTCCTGAGGTCCCGGAAGGGTCCGGAGAGCCCTTCGATTCCGTCCCATGGGCCGGCCCCGATCCCATGCCCGTTTTTCGTGCAAGGGGGTCAAACGGGGCCGTTTCCGATGCATTACGGAGGGAATGAACAGGCTTTTCCACAAGGTTCCTCACAGGATTGTTCATAAAGGGAAAAAGGGGGGAGGGGAGGCTATGCGCCTCCCCTTTTGGATAGATGCTGACTGCCGGCCAGTGCCTACGCAAGGAGGGGGAACATAGACACACTGACCAATCGCGAAATGGAATCGGGGGGAGACCCCATCTCCGATTTTAGTTGTCGCATCGTTGCACTTTAACAATGCATGATTCATGCCAGACTTCGGATCTTTTTCTTTTCGAGGCCTGCCAAGGAGCGGAGGCTGCCTTCCCGGTAAGGGGAACCTGTCCGGGGAATCCGGAGAGGAAAAAATTGTCGAGTTTCCCCCAGGTCGTCCCGGAGCCGTGAATATCCGAATCTTCCGTGATCTGGACGATTCATTCGCGACGTTTTTGTCGTTTTCTCCTTTTCGCGGGAAGAAAAACCGTCTTGACAAAACTTTCCCTTTCCGTTTATCAACTTCCAAAAATGTGATTCCCGAACCATGGAAAAGAAGAACCCCGCCCTGTCGCACAGGCCTTTCCGGAATCTCCGGGACCTGGTGGAGGATTACGATTCCATGATGCCCTTCTCCACGGGGACCCTGGAAGGGGAGGACGACCGCTCCCTCTTCCGGAACGCCCTGGCCGGCGTCGTTCCCCTGGACCGGGGGACGGTTCCGGTGATCGCTTCCGCCGGCAGTCTTCCGGAGCCGAAGGGGGAGGACCGTCCCGACGGCCGGAAGGAACTGGAGCGTCTCGTCCTGGAAGGGAGGGGGTTCCGGATCTCATCGACGCCGGAATACATGGAGGGCACGGGGGAAGGAATCCCCCCCGACGTGGCCCGGCGGCTCCATGAAGGGAATTTCTCAATCGGGAGGCCCATCGATCTGCATGGGCTCAACGCGGTGGAGGCGGAGGAAGCTCTGGACCGATTTTTCCGGGAGAACCTCCAGAAAGGGGAGCGGTCCCTCCTCGTCGTTCACGGACGGGGACTTTCCGGCCCCGGGGAAGCCGTCCTGAAGGAAAGGGTGTACCGCTTTCTGACCCGGGGACGCTGGAGGAAATGGGTGGTTGCGTTCTCCAGCGCCCGTTCATGCGACGGCGGGGCCGGGGCGACTTACGTCCTTCTGAGAAGCCGCCCGGAAAAAAGAAAAAAGAGAAAAAGCGGACCGTTTGACAAACCCCTGCCGTCATGCTAGGGCGGGGGTGCCTTGTGCCGCGGACCCCGGACGGGTCGCCGCGGCGTCACGGAACGGCCGCATCAACGGAAAGGTTTCCGGCAAACATGAAAACCGCCTCCCAGGCAGAAAAGACATCCGTATTGCCGCCCACGGGCAGACTCGCGGCATGGTTCAGACTGTCCAGGATTCCCTTTCACAGCGTCGGGGTCCTGCCCTTCATTCTCGGGACCGTTCTTGCCTGGCAGGCCGGTGCGGAGATCCGTCCGTCGGTCCTGGCACTTGCCCTGGCCGGCGTCGTGTTCGTCATGCTCTCCACCTATCACGGCGGCGAGTATTACGACCGGCGGGAGGACGGAATCTCGGGGAGTATCCATAAAAACCCCTTCGCGGGCGGTTCCCGGGCGATCCAGGAGCGGGGCATCTCTCCCGCCGTCGCCCTGTGGACCAGCCGGATCTCCATCGTTCTCGCGGCGGCGGTCGGGGTGATCCTTCAGTTCGGGCTGAAAACGGGCCCCCTTACCCTCGTGTTCGGGGCGATCGGCATCGTGTGCGGTTTTTTCTATTCGACAAGGCCCCTCCGGTTCGTGGAACGGGGTGTGGGCGAACTCATGATCGGCTTCTGCTACGGGTGGCTTCCCATCGCCGCCGCCTTCTACATCCAGGCCGGCTACGTCCATCCCCTGGTGCACTGGATGTCCGTTCCCGTCGGGCTCACCATTTTCAACGTCATTCTCCTCAACGAGTTTCCCGACTACCCGGCGGACAGGGAGACGGGAAAGAGAAACCTGCTTGTCCGCGCCGGGAAGAAAACGGGAGCGGGAATCTACGCCGGGGCATCGATCCTCGCCGTCGTGTTCTTCTTCCTTTCCCTTTCCGGGGGAATCGGAACGAGGGGACTTTTCCTGTACGTATGGATCGCCCTCCTTTCGGTCTGGCTCGCCGTCCAGGTCCTCAGGGGGAAGCACGAAAACCCCCGGCTCCTGGAAAGATTCTGCGGCCTCACCATCGCCGTCAACCTCGGCACGACCGTTTCGTACATCCTTTCCCTTCTTTGAGGGGGAAATCGACCCGTTGAAGAAGGGAATTCCAAAATGACAGCATCGGGAAGTTTTCGGGAGAACGGAAGGGCAAGGCGAATTTTGCCGATCTTCTGGCCGCCCTCCCTTCTGTTCCGCCAGCTGGGATGCGCCGCCCTCATGGCCTGGTGCACGGGATGGGGGAAATTCCCCCGGTGGCTCTTCAGGCACAGCCTGAAATCCCTCCCCGTGTCCAGCGGGGCGTGGGGCATGGGGTGCATCGGGTATCCCGGCCACCCCGCCTGGGAGGTCACATCGGCATGCAATCTCCGCTGCATCCACTGCCATGCCGCCAGCGGGAAGCCCCACCCGGACGACCTCGACACCGACGAGGCGAAGCGCCTCATCGACGGCCTCGCCGAAGTCCGGGAGTTCCGGACCATCGTCTTCACCGGCGGCGAGCCCCTGGTGAGGCCGGACATCTTCGAGCTCATGAAACATTCGAAGGACGTGGGATTTTCAAACATCCTGGCGACGAACGGGACGCTCATCGACGACGAGATGGCGGAAAAGCTCCGGGAGCACGGGGTGGTCTGCAACGCCATCAGCCTCGATTCGGACGATCCCGACGTCCACAACCGGATCCGGAACCATCCGCAGGCCTTCGACCTCGCCCTCCGGGGGATCGAGGCGACGAAAAAGGCGGGAATCCTCCTGCAGCTCAACACCACGGCCATGGAAATGAATCTTCCCAGGCTCGGGAACCTCATGGCGTTCGCCGACCGTTGCGGGGCGGCCATCATGCTCATGTACCAGCTTGTCGCCGTGGGAAGGGGAGGGAAGATCGAAAAGGCGACCCTCAAGAAGCAGGCCAATTCCAGCCTGTGCCGGCTCATCGCGGAGACGCAGAAAGGGATCTCCACCGTCGTGGAGCCCGTGGCGGGTCCCCAGTACTGGCCCTACCTCCTGGAGCGGAACGGGGGAAACGGAAAGCGCCTGCTGAAACTGGCGGAAGCGGTGTTTCACGGGTGCTCCGCCGGAAGGGGCTTCGTCTACATCAAGTCGAACGGGGACGTGTGGCCCTGTCCCTTCGTGGAAGTCAGCGCGGGATCGGTGCGGGACAAATCCTTCCGCGAGATCTACCGGGAATCGCCGGTCTTCGTCCAGCTCCGAAACCGGGAGTCCCTGCTCAAGGGAAAATGCGCCGGCTGTGATTACAGGAAAATCTGCGGGGGCTGCCGCGGGAGGGCCCACGCCTACTCCGGCGATTACCTCGCCGAGGACCCGAGGTGCTTCATCCGGACCTGAGGGGCGACGGGGCCGGTCATTTTTGACGGCTTCGTAAAAAGCCC
>DJVQ01000047.1:0-37212 GCA_002441265.1 Syntrophaceae bacterium UBA6252 | reverse complement strand
GCCTATGGAGCTTTTTACTTTGCCGTTAGAAAAAGTGTTGAATTGGTTTTTTACGACTTCATCATTTTTTTCTTTTCATGAGGAAGAACAGCTCCCCCTCCTGCTTCATGTGTCCCGCCATCGTTTCGGCGTAGCCGCCGTTCCCGCAGAAAAGATCGACCCTTCCAGGGCCCTTGATGGCGCCGCCGGTGTCCTGGTTCAGGACGAATCGGCTGAAGGGCACCCATTCGAGAATGTTTCCCCTGCAGTCGACCACGGGCTTCCAGGTGCGGATGAAGGCCAGCGCCCCCCAGGGAAAAAGGCTTCTGTCCGTGGCGATGGAGCGGGTACCCGTCACGGGGACGCCCAGGCTCCCGATGGCTCCCCGGGCGATCCGGAAGAAGACGTAGCTTTCGTTGTAATTCAGGATCTCCTCCATCTCCTCGGGATGCTCCGCAAGGTACCGGCGGATGCTCTGGAGGGAGACATCCTCCCGGGCGATCCTCTCGAGTTCGATGAGCCGCCTCCCGATGCTCCGGTAGGGCCTGCCGTTGGAGTGGGCGTAGGTGACGTGGACGGGGGTGCCGTCGGGCAGTTCGACCAGGCCGGACCCCTGGATGTGGAGGAAGAAGAGGGCCACGGGATCGGTGACCCACAGGAGTTCGAGATCGCGTCCGGCCAGGCTCTGTCCGTTTTCGATCTCCTGCCGCGTGTAGTAGGGAACGACCTCGCCGTTCCGGACCCGCCCCACGAGGCGGACCCCCTGGTACTTCCTGTCGAACTTCCCGAGATTGATGACAAGGTGGTCTCCGGGCTTGCCGTAAAGGGGGTACTGGAACCGGTCCGTGGGAAACCAGTTTCCCTCCAGGGTCGGTTCATAGTAACCGGTGAAGAGAACGGAGCCGTTTCCGTCCCGTCCCGTGGCCCGGTACACGAGAAACGTCTCGCCGACACGCTCCCGGAACTCCTGTTCCGACGAAGCGGTTCGAAGGATCCGAAGGAACTCCAGGAGGGATTCTCTGAGTTCCGCCACGGTGAAACGGTCGTCCCCGAAGGAGAGGACGCGGTCGCCGGGAAGGCAGTCGTAATACTGGAGGCTCCGTCCCACCGCCAGTTCGAGGTTCTTGAATCCGATGTCGTCGGTGAAAAGGGGGTGGCCGCTCGTTTCGACTTTGACCAGGGCGGGGAGGGGAGGGGAAACGGGGGGAACCTCCACCCTGCCGGCACAGCCCGCAACGATCCCGAGGAAGAGAAGGAAAAGAATTGTCCAGGATTTTTCCCTCATCAGGCCTCTCTTCCTAAAGCTCCAGGATCATGGCCACCTCGTCGCAGAAGTCGGGGTACTTGGGGCACTTGAAGCAGTCCGACCAGATCTTCTCCGGAAGGGTGTTCCGGTCCACTTCCATGAAATTCAGGCTTCGAAAGAATTCCCGCTGGTAGGTGAGGCTGAAGACCCGGTAGATCTCCAGGGTGATGGCCTCGGAGATGCAGGCTTCCACGAGAATCCGCCCGATCCCCTTTCTCCTGTATGCGTCGTCCACGAAGAGGGAGCGGATTTCGGCGAGATTTTCCCAGAAGATGTGCATGGCGCAGATGCCGACGATGGGGCCCCCTTCCTTGTCGAGATACACGTAGAAGTCCCTGAGGCTTCCGTACAGGTCCATGAGGGAACGGGGCAGGATCTCCCCCTTTGCCGCGGAGGCGTTGATCATGCGGTGCATTGTTCTGACGTCGCCGACTCTGGCTTTCTTGATCATCCGGCCGGTACCTCTATGTTTGTTTCCTGCCCGATTTCAGCATTTCCGACGCATGTTCCCGGGCCTTGTCGCTGATCCGGGCCCCTCCGAGCATGCGGGCGACCTCCTCGAGCCGTTCCTTCTCCGAAAGCCGGCGCATCGCCGTTTTCGTCCGCCCGTCGGAAACGGTTTTTTCCACGAGGAAGTGGTTTTCACCGAAACAGGCGATCTGGGGAAGGTGGGTGATGCACAGGACCTGGTGATGGGACGCCGCGTCCCGGAGTTTCTTCCCGACCGCTTCCGCCGCGGCGCCGCCGATCCCCGCGTCCACTTCGTCGAAAACGATGGTCCTCACTTCGCTCGTCTCCGCCAGTACCTTTCGGATGGCCAGCGTGATTCGGGAAAGCTCCCCTCCCGAGGCGATCCGGTTCAGGGGCTTCGGTTCCTCCCCGGCGTTGGGGGACAGGTAGAATTCCGCCTCGTCGGCCCCCTCGGGGGAAAGAAGGAGCCCGTCTCCCCGGCCGGCGAACGCCTTGTGGAAGACCACCCGGAAGCGGGTGTTGTCCATGCAGAGACCCCTCAGTTCGTCCTCGATTTCCTTCTCCAGGGACTTCGCCGCCGCCTTGCGCCGTTCCGATAGCTCCCCTGCCGCGTCGAGAAGACGGGGGGAAAGGGACGACCGCTCCTTCCGCGCGGCTTCCAGGTCCTCCTCCGCGGAAAGCAGCCCCTTCAGCTCCGCCTCCAGATCGTCTTTTTTCTTCAGAACCGCCGCCAGGGTGCCGCCGTATTTGCGTTTCATCCGGCCCAGATATTCCAGGCGCTCCTCGATCGCCTCGATCCGCGCGGGATCGAAAAGGATGTCCTTTCCGTAATCCCTCAGGAGGAGCGCGGCGTCCTGAAGGGCATAGTAGGCCCCTTCCACCTGTTCGGGCGAGAGGGGGGCGTTGCGGTCGATCTCCCTGATCTGCCGGATTCTTGTCATCGCCGTGGAGAGCTTTTCCAGGATATCGCCCTCTCCCGAGTAAAGAATGGCGTAAGCCTCCTCGGCCATCTCCCTCAGCTTCCTGCCGTGGGCCAGGACGGTGCGCTCCTCCTGGAGGGCGTCGTCCTCCCCCGGCTGGATCTTTCCGTCGGCGATCTCCTTTTGCTGAAAGCGGAGGAGTTCCTCCGTCCGGAGCCGTTCCTCCCTTCTTTTTTCCAGGGCGGCGATGCGTTCCCCGATCTCCCGGTCCCTGTCGTACAATGCCGTGTAGGAAGCCTTCAGGGCGCCGAGGCCGCCGTAATTGTCCAGCATGGCCAGATGGCGGCCGGCGTCGAGGAGGTTCTGGTGCTCGTGCTGGCTGCAGATGTTGACCAGCGCACCGCCGATGACGGACAGGGCGTTCAGGGTGGAAAGGGCGTCGTTGACGTAGGCCCGGTTCTTGCCCGTCCTGGAAAGGATCCTCTTCACGATGATCTCGTCGGACCGCTCGAATCCCATTTCCTCGAGCCTGTCCAGGATCTCCGGACGGTCTCCCACGTGGAACAGGGCCTCCACCACCGCCGCTTCCTCGGAGGATCGGATCCAGTCCGTCGATGCCCGGTCCCCCTGGAGGAGTCCCACCGCCTCCATGATGACCGACTTCCCCGCGCCGGTCTCTCCGGAAATGATGGAGAGCCCCTCGGGGAACGCAACGCGGAGATCGTCGATGACGGCCAGGTTCCGGATGTTCAGCTCCTTCAGCATGGCGGTTCAGTGGAGCCCTCCCCAGCCGAGCTTGGTCCTCACGACTTCGAGGTAGCTCCGGGAGGGGGAATCCACGAGATGGATCAGGGTTTTCGATTTCCGCACCTCGATGGCTTCGCCGGACCGGATCACATGGGAGATCTGTCCGTCGATGGTCAGGGTGGCGCATTCCTCCTTCGTCCACAGGACGACCCGGATCGCGGCGTCCGGTGGGAGCATCATGGGGCGGTTCGTCAGGGTGTGGGGGCAGATGGGGTTCAGAATGATCGACTGAAGCTCGGGGAAAACGATGGGGCCGCCGGCGGAAAGGGAATAGGCGGTGGAGCCCGTCGGCGTGGCCAGGACAAGCCCGTCGGCCTTGAAGGTGGCGAGATACCGGTCGTCCACGAACGTTTCCATGTGGATCATCCGGGAGAGGTTCCCCCGGTTGATGACCACGTCGTTCAAGGCCGGGGGGACGGGCTTTTCCGCCTGCGCCCCCGGGAGGCCGATTTCAAGCATCATCCGCTTCGAAGTCCGAAACCGGCCCTTGAGGATCTCTTCCATGGCCGGGAACATTTCGTTCAGGTTGATCACCGTCATGAACCCGAAACCGCCCAGGTTGATCCCCATGAGGGGAACCTCGTGGCCGGCGACGGTGCGGGCCGCTGAAAGGAGGGTGCCGTCGCCGCCGAGGACGGCGATCAATTCCACCGCCGCGGGAAGATCCTTCCCGGGAATCCCGCCGGTCATCCCCGTCGCCCGGGCGATTTCCTCTTCCAGGACGACTTCCACACCCCGCCGCATCAGCCATCCCCGAAGCTCCAGCGTGCATTCGACGGCGTCTTTCTTGTCCGTGTTCGCGATGATTCCGATTTTCTTCAGTCCCATGTCCATTCCGCCCGGAGCGCATCCGCAGATTTCCACCGCCGGGAATTCACGACGGAGAATCCCTATCATGACTATCATAAAACCGGTTTTATTGTCCATGTGAAAGGGGTCCGTGGAATTGCCTTGACACCCCCGGCGAAACTTCGTAAGGTTCGTCCCGATCAGCCACCGAGGTATGTCCGTTATGGGTTTTTTGAAAGGAACACTCTCCTTTGTCCGTTACAGGATTGCAGGAAACCTCCCCTCCGATTTCCGGGAGTTTTCCGACCGGCAACTCAAACGCTTCGCATTCCAGGAGCCCCTCCAGGGGGGCGAAAAGTCCCTCGGCTGGACGAGCCTGGAAAACCCCCTGGATACCGGGTTCTCCCACGTTTCCCATTCCGTGGGGGATTACCTCGCCTTCGTGCTCCGGATCGACCGCAAGGTCGTCCCCCCGTCTCTTCTCATGATCCGGATCCTGGAAAGGGAAAAGAAGCTCCAGGAGGAGAAGCACCGGAAAAAGCTCTACAAGAACGAGCGTGAGGAAATCCGGAACGCCGTTCTTCTGTCCTGCCTTTCCCAGATCCCTCCCACGCCCTCCTTTTTCGAGGTTTGCTGGAACCTTTCCGAGGGGACCCTCCTTTTCGGCGGTTCGGGGAAGAAGGTCCTCGAGGATTTCGAGGATCTCTTCAAGAGAACCTTCCAGCTCAAGACCGCACCGCTTCTGCCCTGGGAGAGCGGGGACGAGTCCGCGGAGAAACGGGACGACGACGGGTCGACGGCGGGCCTCGATTTTCTGTCCTGGCTCTGGTTCAAGAGCGAGGAACGGGGGGGATCGATCCTCGTTCCCGGGCTGGGGGACGTCGGCCTCATTTTCGTCCGCCGCCTCGTTCTTTTCTCCGGCGAGGGGGAATACGCCGAGACGGTGACCTGCCAGGGGATGCACGCCGATCTGCGGGAGGGGAAGGCTGCCCTTCGCGAGGGGAAGAAAATCCGGGAGGCCCGTCTCCGGGTGGACATCGGAACGGAGCAGTGGGAGTGCACCCTGAAGGCGGAAACCTTCCGGTACCAGTCCATGAGGCTGCCCGTGACGATGAAGTTTTCCGAGGAGGACGAGGCCGGCATGGAGGGACGTTTCCTGGAGCGGATCCATCTCGTGGAAATGTTTCTGCGGACGGTGGACCGGATCTTTCAACACTTTCTGGAACTTCGCCTTTCTCCCCGGTGGGAAGGGGAGGAGGTGCCCCGTATCCAGAAATGGCTCGAAGAATGACGGCTTCGTAAAAAGCCCATNNTGTTGAATTGGCCTTTTTACGAGTTCGTCAAGAATAGGAGGCTTTCGTGACCTCCGGCACCCCGGCGCTTTCCCTTCACCGCCAGGTGGATGCCTTTCTCGATTACCTGGCCGTTGAAAAGGGCCTTTCCCAGAACACCCTGGAGTCCTACGGGCGGGACCTGAACCGTTTTCTCGTCCACCTCGAGGAGCGGCACGGTCTCGGGGACGCCCGGGATGTCACCTCGGACCACATGATCTCCCACATCGGCGAACTCCGGAAGGGGGAGCTCAACAGCCGGTCGGTGAACCGCGCTCTCGCGGCGATCCGGGGGTTCTTCCGGTATCTTCTCCGGGAGGGCCTCATCGAGGAGAGCCCCGTTTCGGAGATCCTTTCGGCGAAGGCGCTGGTCCATCTCCCCCACACGCTGAGCAGGGAGGAGATGGAACGCCTGCTGGAACAGCCGGACGACGCGACGCCGCTCGGGCTCCGGAACCGGGCCATGATGGAATTCATGTACGCCACGGGGGTGCGGGTGTCCGAGCTCATGTCGCTCACGCTGAACCAGTTGAACTGGCAGGTGGGCTACGTTCTGGTCCGGGGGAAGGGGGACAAGGAACGGATCGTGCCCGTGGGCCGCGTCGCCTTCCATCACCTGCGGCAATATCTGGAAAGGGCGAGGCCGGCCCTCCTGAAAGGCTCCCGGACGGACGTCCTGTTCCTGAACCGCTCCGGGCGGGGAATGACCCGGCAGGGGTTCTGGAAGATCATCCGGCAATACGCGGCCCTGGCGGGCATCCGGAAACGGATCCACCCGCACGTGTTCCGCCACTCCTTCGCCACCCATCTCCTGGAAGGCGGCGCCGATCTCCGGTCCGTCCAGGTCATGCTCGGCCACGCCGACATCTCGACGACCCAGATTTACACCCACGTGAGCCGGGAACGGCTCAAGGAGATCCATCGGAAATTCCACCCCCGGGGATAGGGCGCCGGGTAGTGGCTGAAAGAAGGAAAACCAAGGGCGGACCTTGACACCGCCGAACCGACGGACTATTACTATGAAGAATTTCCATGTGCCTGGGTGGCGGAACTGGTAGACGCAAGGGACTTAAAATCCCTCGGTCCTCGCGGCTGTGAGGGTTCGATCCCCTCCCCAGGCACCAACTTCCAAATGATAACGAACAAGTGGAGATAGCAAAGTAAGCACTGAGAATCAGAGATATCTTCATAAGTATCCATTCACTTTGCACAATCTTTCAGGCACCCATTCTTAAAAGTAACCAGGAAAACAAAGGAACCGTTATGAGATTGAAAACCTTCATAATCAGCATGTTCTTAATATCATTCCTGTTACCGGCCATCGCCTTTTGTGACGACAGTCTTCATAAGGCTGCTTACCAGGGAGATATTGAATCGGTGAATGCGTTGCTTAAAAAGGACATTGACCCGGATGAAAGGGACTCTTTCGGGGGAACCGCTCTCCATGCGGCAATGTTTCAAAAAAATACTGAAATAATAACACTTTTGATAGACCATGGGCTCGATGTCAATGCAAAAGGAACTTCCAATGGTTACACGCCTCTCCATGACGCTGTGTGGGCAAATAACATTGAAGCGGTCAAAGTGTTGATGGCTCACGGGGCAAGGACAGACATAAAAGCGAAGGACGGCCTCACTCCGTATCAAAAAGCCGTCAAGGAAAACAGGACGGAGATCGTGCACTACATGAATTCCGATCGTCATGGCAGGAAGAGCTATGACTATGATGCAAAAACACTGTACAGCGTAAATGATGTCAAAGCATTTGTTTACCAATGGTTTGCCGGATTCGATCATCAGGCGGACATCGCATTTTTTGAAAAACATCTCGATCCCGACAGGGTTGACATGCACTTTCCCGATTTTCCGGTAAAAAATCTCATTGATTTTGAACGGTGGTACAACGATGTAATAGCCAATATAAAATGGAACGCTCATGAAATCTCGCACCTGACCGTCACCGGAAACGAAAAAGACGGTTTTTCCGTAAGTCTCGACGTCAATTGGAAAGCCAGAACATACGACGGGAAGAATCTCGACCTGAACGTTCATCAGGATTGGAAGGTGGCAATCGATCACAACAGAAACTTCATTATTGAAAGGCACAGGGCGCAATTGATCGACGGTAAAAGAATCAAATGAAATGAACGGCTGAACCGGAGGCGCATGGGGAGAGGATCCGGCTTCATTCAGTGAATCTTCCCCTGCGAATCGGACCCGTTTCCCGCACGCAACACTTCATGTATCTTCCTGGAAAGTTCTTTCAGAGAAGCCGGTTTCTGCAGAAATCCCCTGACTCCGCTTTCAAGAAATTCCCGAGTTGTTTCATTCTTGCTGTAACCGCTCAACAGTATTACCTTGATTTCCGGGTTCACACGCCGCAGATGCTGAAAAACCTTCTCTCCGGACATGTCCGGCATGACCAGATCCAATAGAACAAGGTCGATCTCTTCCTTTTTCTCTTCATAAAGGCTTACGGCCTCTTTGCCGCCTTGCGCGGGGATCACCCTGTATCCCAGGTGTTCCAGCATGCGCTGGCTGGCCTTCAGTACCTGGGCTTCGTCGTCAACCAGCAGGATCGTTCCCGTCCCCCGGACGATCTCCTGATTTTCCTGTGCTTCGGCGGAGACCTCCTTCTGAGAGACGGGAAGATAGATATTGAAGGTCGATCCACGTCCGGGTTCACTGTACACATTGATGAATCCATGATGGCCCTTGATGATTCCATAGACCATGGCAAGACCGAGGCCTGTTCCTTGCCCTCTTTGCTTGGTAGTAAAAAATGGCTCGAAAATCCGTTGTTTCGTCCTTTCGTCCATTCCTATCCCGGTATCCGTCACCGCAACCCTCACGTAACGCCCCGGCGTCAGCATATGAGGTCTGACGTGCGTTTCGTCAAGAATCACGTTTTTCGTTTCGACATGAAGATCCCCGCCGGCCGGCATGGCCTGCCAGGCGTTGACGAATGTGTTGATGAAGACCTGTCCCATCTGATCGGCGTCCGCATCGACCAGCCAGAGATCCTTCTCGTAATCACGGTGTATCCGGATTTCCTTTTTCGTTCTTTCGAACATGGAAACGTTCGTCTCCAGGATTTCGTTCATATCCACGGACTTTACATTGTAACGCCCCTCCCTGGCAAAGCCCAGAAGCTGCCTCGTCAGATTTGCCGCGCTCCTGATCTGGACCTCGATGCTTTTCAAATAATCGTTGTGGTGATGAAACGGGTCGATGTCCTCCAGCATCATCGAGACGTTCCCCTGCATGGTCATGAGAAGATTGTTGAAGTCGTGGGCGATCCCGCCGGCCAGCTGCCCCACGGCCTCCATTTTCTGGCTTTGCTGCAGCTGACTTTCCAGCTTTTTCCGTTCATCCTCTATCTTCCTGCTTTCCGTGACGTCGTGAATGATGGAGTGCAGAAGATCCTTCCCGTTCACTTCAATCTTGCTGCTGAAGACCTCAACGTTGCGAACGGAACCGTCCGCGATCCGGTGTCTGAATTCAAACTGAATGGCGTTATCGGTTCCGACCTTCTCCATTTCCTTTTCGACTTCTTCCGGGGGAAGCGTGTTGATCTCTTGAATCGTCATCTGCGTCAGCGTTTCATGCGGCCAACCGTAAAATTTTACGGCCGCCTCGTTTGCGTCGATGATTCGACCCGTGTCGGGATCTATGAGCAGCTTCACGGCGCTGTGACGGTCGAACATATTCCGGTAAAGCTCCTCGCTTTGTCTCAGGGCATTTTCCATGTTTTTCCGCTCGGTGATGTCGCGCCAGATGCAGTGATAGAGTCTTTTCTTTCCGATGTCTATCATCTGCGCGATTACATGGACATTTCTGACTTCACCCTGCTTCGTGCGCTGTCTGGTTTCAAAATCGGCGTGTCCCTCCCGTACGACCTGTTCGATACGTGCCCTGGTTTCATCAGGCGTCTCATCGACTTCAAGGTCCGGGATGCTCAATTTTGAAAATTCATCCCGCGAATAGCCCAGCTGCCTGCATGCCTTTTCATTGAATTCCAGGGGACGCGCAGTAGCCGGATCGATGATCACAATGCCGTCCGGCGAATGCTCGAACAACATGCGATACCGTGTCTCGGCGTCTCTCAGCGACTCGTCCGCCCGTTTGCGGTCGGTAATGTCCCGCACGATCGCCTGAAGGTTGCCGTCCTCATCCTTCCAGGCATTGGATTCCACATACAGCATTCCACCGACCGGTCGCCTCATCGCGCGTTCGAAGCGGAGCGTTTCCCCCTGCCGAAGGTCTGCCAGGCGTCGCATACCGATGACGCGCATATCCTCGGGATAGGTATCCAGGACATTGTGACGCAGGCACTCTTCCTTGCTCCAGCCCATCATCCGGCAGAACTTCTCGTTCGCGAGAATGATTGTACCGTCCGGATTGCTCGTAAAAATGCCGTCTTCGGCATGCTCGACCAATTGCTCGTATTTCGAATCTCTTTTCCTGATTTCCTCTTCCGTCCTCTTGCGTTCGGTGATGTCGGTGTTGAACCCGTGCCAGAGGATACTGCCGTCGTCCAGCTTCTCCGGCGTTGAATGTCCTGACATCCATCTGATCTCCCGACCGGGAAGCTGCACGCGATATTCACATTCCCAGGTCGTCATCCGTTCCGCGGAGCGTTCAATGCTGCCGAGGAGTATGTTCAAATCTTCCGGATAGATCACACGGGTTATGAGAGAAAAATCGTCATGGACGTCTTCAGGCGAACATCCGAAAATGTTTCTGATCGCTTCCGTCGAAAACGGCACGCAATAAGTCCCGTCCGGCTTCCTCATGAATTGATATATCATTCCGGGAACATGGTAAGACAACTTAGTAAATTGAATGTCGCGTTCCCTGAACGCCTCCTCGGTCTTCTTGCGATCCGTAATGTCATGGATGATCATGCTGGTCTTCAAGTCGCCGTTACGGTCCCTGAAAACGACGGAGGAGATCTCTCCCGGGAAGCGGGTGCCGTCTTTTCGAACGAATGTCAGTTCTCCATGAAATCGGCCCGTGCGTGCCCGCTCCTCCAGTGCGGCCGGCAGACGCGGGTCGCCTGGATCGATGACACAGGCTCTCCCGATACGGCATATCTCTTCTTCGGTACGACCGAAAATGCGGCATGCTCCCGGATTCGCCGCCAGAACCGCGCCGTCTGGTTCCGTCAAAAGAACGGCATCCATGATGTTGTCGAAAAGCGATTGAAATTTAACGTCCCTCTCGTGCAGCTCCGCCTTGATGATTACCTGTTGAAGTCTTTTGACGATCAAAATACCGAGCAGGGCGGTACAAATCGGATAGATCAGAAGAACGGGAAGAGAAATTGTTGAAAGAACATTCCAGGCGATTTCCCGGGGTAACGTAGACGTGATCGCCAGCATGATCACATGAATCACCATACCGAAAAGATAGAGTTCTCCAAATGATAAATTGGATAGGGAATCCCGGCGGTAGTGTCTCCAGGAAATTCCGATGATTCCCGATACCAGAATCACGGAAATGCCGGCCCAGGTGCCCATGCCGCCTTGATAAAAACGAAAGGCTGCCGTAAACAGCATCGCGATTCCGGTGGCCAGCGACCCGAAAAAAAGACCGGATATGCCGATAAGTACCGATCGCATGTCAAAAACAACTCCCGGATGGAGTTTCCAATGGGTCATCATGACAATGATGCCGATAACGCCCAGGACGATCCCCATGGGTACCTGGGAAAATTTCAGCTCACCCGGATACCAGCGGTCCGCCGCCAGATCGAAAATAAAAGCCACCATCAATAAAAGAGCGGCGTTGTAAATTAACCCGACGAGGGATGGATCCAACATGGGATGCCTCCGTGAAACGAGTTGGTCACCGTGAGAACATAGCCTGTGGCTTACAGGAGTCGTATATTATAAAAATAATGAATGTTTTTTTCAAGAAGGCCTGCCCGGCGGGTTATATCGGGTTTCTGCCTCTCCCGGGAAAATCCGGTTCAATGATTAAGATTACGAAATGATGAATTTCTTTGTGTAAGTGCGATATTCGTATCTGTCGAATATCAATTTTCCGACAGAGCGTGGATTTGGGTGGATTCGGGGTCGGACCAAGCCGGATTTGGCCGATTTGGGGTCGGACCAAGATAACCTCTTTATATCTCGGGACATACACCTCATGGAAGGCTGTTTTAAGGCCTTAGATGAACATTTTCAAGGTTGAAATCGTTGCCATAAGATTCAGTTGGCTCTCGTAGATGCTATTTTCTGATACTGGCTTTTTTAGCATCAAAAAAGGCCTTCTAAGGCGAAAAAATCGACACAAAATGTGATTTTACCACGCAATATCTATTAGTTGACTTGGTCCGACCCCAAATCCAACAAATCAAAATCACTCCTTCAGATCCAGAACAACCGTCGATGCCGGCATGCCCGTGACCATCAGGTATGCGACCGTTCCAGAGCCTGGGAGTATGGCGACGCCCGCGTCCGAACCGGAGGCCGTCATTTCGAAGTCGCTGTCGTACAACGCCCAGCCGCCGGCTTCCATGATGGAGATCGAGCCGAAAGCGGGGACTTTCCGCCATTCCGCGTGTCCTTCATTGTCTATGGTGATCGTCGACACGCCGTCGGGGAGTTCGGCCACGCCGGACAACGGACGGTACAGGGTGCTGCGCGTCTGGAGCCATTCCTCGCCGCCCCTGGACCCGGGGACGACGCGGATGTCGCTCAGATCACGCCCGTTGTTCTGCGGAATGAGGAGAAACATTCGGGCCAGCTCGGCATCAACGGAGGCGTCGAGGACGTCCATCTCGCCGGTGAAGAGGTAGCCGGGCAGATCCGGCAATGTCATCAGCATGAATCGGGGGTCCGTGCCTTCGCCCATCAGCGCCAGATCGTGAATGTCCGCGTTGGATACCAGATAGGTTTCCCCGGCGCGGGCCTCCCATTCGGGTTTGGCCTCCGGTTTCGTTTCCAGTTTTTCCGAGTGCATGACATGGACCAGATAATGGCCCAGTCCGTGGGGTCCCCTTACGGCCAGGTAACGCCTTCCCTCCGCGGTAAGGAGACGTACCGATGAAAGGGGGGCTTCGTCGCTCGTGTACCAGCCGTCGGTTCGCAGCTTGAGGCCGCTGTATTTCGGTTTCCACTCGCCGTCGGAATACGTGTCGACGAAAAGGGAATGGTCCATGGCGAAACGGACGCGGTACAGCGCCATGCTCGCCGCATAAAACCCGCTGACGGCCTCCTCGTTATCTGGAGGTTCGGGATTCTCGGGCGGGACCGCAGCGGTCAGGGGCTCCGGCATGGCGGCGATCGCATCCCTTTCCACCAGCGCGCGCAACAGGACCCATTCGGCGGTATTCAGGGATCTTGCCCCGCCGTTGTGGTCGGTGCACACCATCACCGCCAGGCGTTCTTCGGGCAGGACGATGAATTCCGCCGTATAGGCCAGGGTTCCGCCGTTCTTGTACCATCCCCTGATGCCGGCGGCCTTCATCCCCGGCTGGCTGACCGAGTCCCACCCCAGGCCGAACCGGATGAAGTCGGACGGCTGGGGATTGAACGTGCCGACGGTCTGATCCGTACCCATCTCGGCCACCGATGCCGGGGAGAGGATGCGGGTCGTTCCGACGGCGCCGCCGTTCATCAGCATCATGGCGAGGCGCGCCATGTCCGACGGGGTAGAATACAGGCCGCCCGTTGCATAGAGATTCACGAATTCAGGGGTCATGAGAACGCCGTTCACATACGATTCGGCGTATGTCCCCGGCGCGAGATCCCCGGTCCTCCGCGCAAAAAGACTGTGGGTCATCCCAAGCGGCGCCAGGATCTCGTCGTGCACGAACTCCGGATAGGTCTGCCCGGTGACCGCCTCGACCAGGTTCTCGATCATGGTGAAACCGTCGTTGCAGTATACGCTCAGATAACCCGGCCCGTGCTTCAGTCGCTCCCCGCGCAGCGTTTCCATCAATTGCGCCGCGCTCCCCGAAAAGGGGGCGGACATGAACGCGTTTCTACCGTCCGTGCCGCCGAATCCCGACGAATGGTCGAGCAGCATCCTGACCGTGACGTCCCGGTATTCGGGAGAACGCATCCGGAATGCCGGCAGGTAATTCACGAGCGGATCGTCGAGGTCGACCCTTCCCTGATCCACCAGCTTCATGGTTGCGATGGCGGCGATGACCTTGCTGACCGATCCGATGGCATACAGGGTTTCCGTTGTCGGCGTATTGCCGGCGGGGACGGCGTCATTGACGAAGGCTTCGCTCCAGATCAGCCCGTCGCCGTCCATCAGGGCCACCGACATGGAACCTCCGCCGCTCTCCTCAAGCGCCTGCCGAATCACGGCACGGCTTTCGGAGATGGTCGCGGTGTAATTGCAGTTGACGGAGTCGGAGCCGCCCGAACATCCCGAGAACAGGCACAACAGGAGCATTGAAAAAATGAAGAAGGAAAAACGTCTCGGGATCGATAATGCAATGTGCGTCATGTCATGACCTCCCGTGGAATGTTCGGACCGTCGGATGTCGTTTCTCCCGTTCGCAGCCCTCCGGATGCGGGGCGGCGCGGGACATGCGGAGCTGAAATGTTTCCGGCTTCACCGGGACGATCGAGGCCGATGCGCCTCCATGATCCTGCGGACGGGGATGCCCCTGCGGACCAGTTCCACCATGAATTTCATGTAAGGATCGACATGGTGATAGAAATTCTTGAATCCCGCGCAAAGGTGGTTCAGGCAGGGTTCTCCCGCGGGGGATTCGGCGAAGCGGTGTTTCGGGCAACCGCCGCGGCACACGAAAAGGACGTCGCAATCGCGGCAGGATCCGGGAAGGTCCGTCTCCTTCGAGGCACCGAAGGCGGTCTGTCTTTCCGACAGGACCATGTCCGCCGGTTCGTCCTCGAGGATGTTTCCGAGACGGTAAGCGGGGTACATGTAATGGTCGCAGGAATAGACATCGCCGTTGTGCTCCAGGATCAGGTTTCCCCCGCAGCGGGGCGCGAGGTAGCACACCCCCGGTCCGACCCCCGCCCAGGCCCCCAGGGCCCATTCGAAGTTCATGACGAAGATCCTGCCGACATCGTTCCCGATCCACTCCTCGAAGACACGGATGAGGAAATCGCCGTAGGATTCGGGCGCGACGCTCCAGGGGGTCACGGCGGCCGATTTTTCCTTGCGGGCAGGGGACGGCGGAACGGCCAGCGGAATTCCCAGGCGTTCCGCCTCGGGATCGGCGTCCCTTTCCACGATGGGGATGAACTGGATGAACCGGACGCCCTGGTCCTTGAAAAAACGGTACACGTCCAGGGGGTGCCGCGCGCTTTCGCCGTTCACGGTGGCGAGAACGTTGACCTCCACGCCGTGTTCCCGCATCATCCTGAGCGCGTCCAGCACCCTGGAGCAGGTCGGGCTCCCTTTTCTGTCCACACGAAAGGCGTCGTGGACCGCCTCGGGGCCGTCCAGGCTCAATCCCACCAGGAAGCTGTTTGTCGAAAGAAAGGCGCACCAGTCCTCGTCAAGGAGCGTCCCGTTCGTCTGCAGTGTGTTTTGGATCCGTTTCCCGCCGCCGTATTTTTTCTGGAGGTCCAGCGCCCGCCGGAAAAAATCGATTCCCGCAAGCGTGGGTTCCCCCCCCTGCCAGTCGAACACCACCGACGGCCCCGGCTGGGACTCGATGTACTTTCGGGTGTAGGCCTCGAGAACTTCGTCGGACATGCGCAATGTCCGACGTTCGGGGAAGAAGGTCTCTTTTTCGCGATAAAAGCAGTAGGTGCAGTGAAGATTGCAGCGCGGCCCCGCGGGCTTCGCCATGAGGTGAAACCCCTGCCGCGCGGGACCGGCGGAAGGGGGGATTCCGCAAAGGCTGTCCATCATAAAAAACGCTCTGTCGGAACGATCTCCCCGATCAGCCGAAAACGACCGCTTCCTTTTCCGCAAGCGCCGCTCTCAACTGGTCGTTTTTCGCAATGAGTTCATCCTCTGTCATGCCGGGCACGGAAGCGCCGTCGCGGATCTCTCCCGTCCTGAAATCGACGAGGTTCGTCTCTTCGACGGGATCCGCCGTCAGGCAGTAGAGTTCCCACTCGTCGGGCTCGACGCCGCTTGGGTCCACGTACCGGACGATCTTCCAGTCTCCCGTGCACAGGGCCCTCACCCTGTTGGGCTGCCGCACCGATCCGCGCGCCAGGGCGTATCCCTCGGCGATCACCGTGTCGACGTCGTCCTCGAACAGGTCGTACTGACCCTCTCTCGACCGGCTCGGGCCGATGTCCGTAATCGTGTCGTTGGTCATGAAAAAGACGCCGGTCCGCGGTTTTCCGTCGGGACCGACGATATCGCCCGTGTTTTCGCCCGTCACGTGAGACGAAAGGTCCGCCCCTGCGAAGGCCCTGACATTCGACGTGCCGTGAATGGTTTCCATCAGGCCCCGGACCGTTTCCTCTTCATATCCGGCGAGGGCCAGGACGGTCGGCGCAAAATCGACGGAGCTGGTGGGCTGGTGGATTTCCCTCATTTCCTCTTTGTTCCCGTTCAGCAGGGGGGACGACAGGATCATGGGCACCCGGATGCTTTCCTCATAGGCGTTGTGCCATTTCTGGATCATGCCCCCGTGGGCCCCCGTCATCTCGCCGTGGTCGGACAGGAAGATCACGATCGTGTCGTCGGTCAGGCCGTTTTCATCGAGGGCCTGCAGCATTCTGTGGATCTGCCGGTCCGCGAGATAATGGCAATAGAAATAGAACTGGTTGTAGCTCAGGGACCATGCCTCGGCGTTGTCGCCCCGGAGCTGGAAGGGCAGGGGCGACAGGCGGGGCCCTCCGCCGCTGATGAACGAGTAGTCCGTGATCGACCTGAAGGCGAGTCCCCACTTGAGGGCGTAGTCCTTCTGGCACCGGGGCTTGTCGTCCAGGGACTCGGCATAGGTCCGCGGCAGGGAGCAGTTGTTCTGGGGGAACCCGTCCGGGTTCAGGGCCACCCTGAAGGTTTTTTCATGGTCCGTACCCGGACAGACCGTCCCCTCGAGGCTTTCCTGTCCCATGCCGGGGTTGGGCGGGGGCGGGGGATAATTTTCCCAGCCGACGACGCCCGTGTTGGTGGGCGTCTGCCAGTTGATGGGCCAGACGCTGCAGTCGTGGGGGTTGAGAAGCGATCCGACGGCCAGCCACGGTTTCCCGGAGCGGTCCGCGCCTTTCTGTTCGAGAAAAGCAACGACGTTGTCCGCGCACCCGATGTCGCGGAACGTGCCCGAATTGTAGGCCGTTCCCCCGTGCGCCTCGGGATAGGACTTCTCCCAGTCCGAAAAGCCCCAGGCCTCGAGATAATCGGTGCTCTCGTCGGCCTCCGAAACGTGCCATTTCCCGAAATAATGGGTGGTGTACCCGACGGCGCGAAACCAGTCGCCGATCGTCGGGATGCCTTCGGGGTCGAGCCAGGGCACGTCCTGGGCGGTCTTGAACATTCCGTCCGTCTCGTTGACGCCGTGCACGGCCGGATACTGGCCGGTCATGATGGAGGCCCGGCTCGGCACGCAGGCGGAGGACGCCGTGTGGTGTTTCCTCAGGACGACGGCGTTCTGCCGCAGCCGCAGAAGGCCGGGGAAAAACCGGGTATATTCATTGTCCGGGGAAAGGGGACGAAATCCCATAATTTCCTTCAATCCCTGAACCACCCCCTCATCGGGGCCGTACCCCTCGGGCGGCGTCTGCATCTGGTCCACCATGATGAGCAGGATGTTCGGATGGGATACGCTCACGGAATCGTGGCTGGAGCAGCCGGGAAGGGTCCCGATCGCTCCGATGAGAGATGCGGCGGCAAGAAATTTGGGGGTGGTGCAGATGAATTCCCTGCGGGTGATTTTTTTGGTCATAACGGCTCCCTCATGCGGTCCTTCGGGCTTTTCATGTTCCGTGCCGGTCCGGCTCCCTGGAAAGGGCGATCGCGCCGGTCCGGAAGACGTCCGTGATGTATCGCAGAATATGAAAAAAAGCAATAAAGACCCGCGCAGCTGCGGGTATTTGTGATGGACGTCACGGGAGGAAACGGGAGCGGGTTCACAGGTAGCTGTGAAGCCCCGGAAGATAATTCACGCCGAGATAGGTGAAGAGGACGCTGGCAAGCCCCACCAGGGAAAGAACGGCCATGCCTTTCGCACCGTCTTTCCCCGCGATCCGGCGGTGAAGAAGGGCCGTGTAGATCATCCAGGTGATGAGCGCCCAGGTTTCCTTGGGGTCCCAGCTCCACCAGGAGCCCCAGGCCGAATGAGCCCATACGGAACCGGTGACGATCCCCAGGGTGAAAAGAACGTACCCCACGGCGACGCTCCGGTAGAGGTACTCCTGGAGTTCTTCCTTCCCGGGGGTCCCGGAAGGCCGTTCCTTTTTCCGGAGATACAGGAAACCGAAGACGGCGGCGATGACGAAGGCGCCGTACCCGAGAAAGCAGGTCACCACGTGGGTGACGAGCCAGTTGCTCTGGAGGGCGGGAATGAGGGGCTGGATCCGGCTTTCCACGTCCGGCGAGTAGGAGGCGTAGGCCATGAGAAGGAACGCCGAGGGGAGGGCGAACGAGCCGAGGATCCCCGTCCGTTTCCGGAATTCGAGGAGAAGGTAGGCGATGACGATGGCCCAGGAGAAGAAGATGAGCGATTCGTAGAAATTGGACAGGGGGGCATGGCCGAAGCCCATGCGGTAGGATTCGATCCATCGCAGGGCCAGGCCCGCCGTGTGGAGGGCGAACCCGCACGCCGCCGAGATCCGTGCCGCCCGGGACAGGGGGGGCTTCCCTGTGACGATCCCCGTCAGATCGAGGAAAAAGGCGCCCAGGTAAACGAAGGGGACGAGACCCAGCAGGGTGGTGTTCATTCCTTTCCCTCCATCGGGAGGGGTTCCTCGCCTGCATGCCTCCCGCGGGTTCGACGGGTCCTGCCGCTCCCGGCAACCCAGGTGAGCAGGATGCCGGCCATGAGAACGGAGGCGCCTCCGGCCGCCACGGGGGCCCCGGGGTCCCGGTTGACCATGAGTCCCGTGACGGGTGTCGCGTCCAGCTCCGCCAGTTCGAATCGCCACGGTGCGAGGCTGTCCGGGTCGAATGACGGGTACCGTTCGTAGAGGTCGGGAACGATCTCACGGAAACGGCCGATGTTCCGAAGCACGTAAAGGTTCCGGCATCCCTCGGGGGATTGCACGAGGAGCTTCACCGCCGGTCCCAGGTTCATGAAGTCTTCCACGACGGCAAGGACATGGACCGAAAGGGTGCCGGAGCCACCGGGAAGATCGAATCCCCCGCCTTCGACGACTTCATACCGGTCCGTCCGCCCGCCGCCGTGAACGGTGAGCCCGGCCTTGAGGACGGTTCGAAAGTCGGACTGATAGAAGGTGAAGCCGTCGAACGACACGGGGTGGTTGACGAGAAGGCTCGCCTTCCGCACCGGCTCGGAATCCCGGAGGAAAGTCAGTTCCGAGCGGTATTCCTTCGGCATCCCCGATTCATATTGGTCGAAATGAAATCCGTCGCACCGGACCTGGAAACCCAGGTCCAGGGGCCGGCCGTCCTCCCCGGAAAAAATTCTTTCCACCGTCATTCCCGCTGGGATCTCGATGTAGGCTTCGATTCCGAAAAGACGGCTCAGGAGGGCCCCCGCCAGGAGCGCCAGGACACCGCCGTGGATGAGGAACAGGCGGGTCCGCTTCCATATCCTTCTTTTATGGATGCAGAAAACGAGGCTCACCGCCATGAGCGCACCGAGGGCGGCGAACCAGAACGAATGGTAGATGTCGTCGAGCTGGAGCAGGCCGACGAGGGCGGCCGCGCCGGGGTCGAGCCGTGAAAGAAGACCGCGGGCGGCTTCTCCTTGCGGGAAAACCGTCCCGGCCACGGAAACGACCGCGAGAAGGAACAGGAGGCCGACGGTCAGACCGGGCGAAGACAGCCGCTCCGAAAGGGATCGCGTTTTTTTCCCGTTTTCACCGGGTTGCGGGGAAGGATCGCTCAAGGTGAAGGTTCGGCCTTTCCGTCAGTTGGTATATGCTAACACGATCCTTGCCGGTCTTCAAATCGTTTCCGGAGGGACCTTCAGGGGATGCCTTTCGAAACATGGGAATTTCCTGCGCCGTTTCGCCGGTTCTCAGCTTCGGAGGATGGTCCACAGGATCAGGACGGCGAGGAAAAGGCCCAGGAGAAGGCCGGCGTATCCGAAGGCGGCGGCGAGGAGCTTGGTCCAGAGGGAAGGATGGTCCCTCCGGAGGGAGGCCATCTTCTCTTCTTCCTTCATTCTTTCGTATTCCAGGGGGCGCTCCTCGGCCATTTCCCGTAGGTAATACCGGCCGGTGAAGATGGTCCGGTCCATGGGGAACTTCGTCGGGATGAGGTGGGTGTTGAAGAAATGAACGGTGAAGATGAAGAGGGCGGCGAGGAGGGCCTCTTCGGAATGCAGCAGCGAGGCGATGTTCAGGACCCAGCCGGGTAAGAGATAGGAGGTCCATTCCGGGACCATGAGAAAAATCCCCGACCCCCCGATGATCGTCATTCCCCAGAAAACGGCGAGGAAGTCGAACTTTTCCCAGTAGGACCACCTGTCGAAGCGGGGCCGTTCCCCCCTGTTGAAGAACCACAGGAACATGGCCTTGAGATCTTCCCAGTCTTTCCTGTTCGGGAAGAGGGATTCGGGGCCGAAGAGCCTGTCCTTCCAGCCGCGGGTTCCGGCTCCCGGCGGGAAGAGGTACCGGAGGGACCGGAAGAGAATGATCAGAAAGAGGACGATCAGAACGAGGGCGGCGACACGATGCCAGTTCCCGGCGTTGTCGGCGCCTCCCCAGAGGCGGATGAGGAATTTCGCCCAGCCGGTCCCGTGATACTTCAGGGGAAACCCCGTGAGGACGAGCGTGAAAAATGAAAGGACCAGGATGACGTGCATGAAGATCTCCCGTGGCGGGAAGCGCTGTATGGACTGGATGCCCTCGGAGCCGGCCACGGGCGGCCCGGGAACGATGCCCCTTTTTTCCAGGTCGTGCTTGTCCCAATAGGTCTTGCGCCACCAAAGGGCAGTGTGGACCCAGAAGAAGAGAAAGGTCAGGGCGAGAAGGACCTCCATGAGGACGTTGGTCCAGAAGAGGGAAGGGTAATCCCTTCGATTGGCGAAGTCGGGATGCGCCCTGTATTCCACGAAACGGGGATGGAATCCCTCGTGGCACTTGCTGCAGTTTGTCACCAGGTTCGCCGGGTTGATCGTCGAAACGGGGTTGTCCTTGGGAAGGATGTTGTGGGACGTGTGGCAGTCGGCGCATCCGGCGACGCGGCTGGGGTAGCCGACACCCTGGACCTTGCCGTGGTAGGTCATCTCGTATAGCCGGACCACGTCGGCGGAGAGGCCGTGCCGTTGCATCATCTCCCGGTCCCCGTGGCAATGGATGCAGGTCCGGCTGTAAAACTCCCGGGCCTCTGCGGGGTAGATGTCCTGGGCGGTGTGATAGACCCGGGTGCTGTGAAGGCCGTGGCAGTCCGAGCAGGTGGCGGCGTCCTCGTTTCCCTTGAGAACGGCCAGGCCGTGACCGGACATGCTGTACTCGTCATTGGCATGGCATTCGGTGCATTTTTTCAGGATCTCCTGCTTGAGGGAGCCGGCCGGGGGCGTCAGGGCGTGGATGTCCCGGTGGCAGTCGTAACAGCGGAAATCCTGGTAGAGGTAATGGTAATTCCGGACGTACTCCCGTGCGATTTCCCCGTGGCACCGGGCGCAGGAGAGCAGTTCCGGCTTCTCCAGGCCCGCCATGTGCTTCTCCCGGTCGATGACCTCCCCGTGACATCCGAGGCACCCGAGGCTCCCGTGGACGGACTTCGGGAAGGCTTCCCGGTGGACGTATTGATCGTGGCATTCAAGGCAATTGACGGCACAAGAGGGAATGACCGCCGGTCCCGGGGCCGTCGACCCGTGAACGGCGGAAACGGCCCCGCCGAGGAGAACGGTGGAAAGAAGAAGCAGGAGGATCGGGCTCAATTTATTGCCGGGCGGTCTCGCTGCCATGTTTTTCGGTTCCTTTGGATTGGTGGATCTTCCAGTTCGACAGGCCGCCGAAAAGACGGCTGATGTCCACGAGACCCCTCTCGAAGAGATAGCAGGCGGCCAGAAAGGAACGGTGGCCGCGGTCGTCGATCACGACGATGGAACGGTCCATGGGGAGGTCCCGCCACGCCGTCTGGAGCGTCTCAAAGGGAACGTTGATGGAACCGGCGATGCTTCCGGTTTTGAATTCGTCCGGAGTGCGGATGTCGAGGAGAAGGAGCGTCCCGCCTCCCGAGATCCATCGGGCGAGAACATCCGGTTTGACGGAGCGGATCCCGACCCGGTGGATTCGTTTCGTGGAAAGGACTTCGTACCCCGATTCCTTCCAGGCGGGAAGGCCGCCGGCCAGAACGGCCGCGTTACGGAAACCCTGTTTCAGCGCTGTTTCGGCGGCAAGGCGGCTTCTCCGGCAGGACGGGCTTTCGCAGTAAAAAACGATTTCCCGGTCCCGGTCCCCGGGCTCCCGCCATCCTCCCGCCATTTCCGTGACGGGGATGCACTCCGATCCCGGGATCCGATGGTCCCGGCATTCTATGAGGCTCATGGTGTTGACGAGAACGGGCGGCGTCCCCCCGGTCATTTTGCGCTGGACTTCCACCGGGGACAGCTCCCGGATGTCTCCTCCCTCCGCGGATGCGGCTCTCCCCGGGAAGGCCGCAACGATGAGGGCGAGAATGAAAAGGACCGCCGTCCGCTTCATCTTCAGGGTTCCTTTTTCACCTTCAGCTCCGCGGGAATGGGAACCTCCTTGAATCCCCAGGGGATCATCTGGGGTTCCGCATTCGGTTCCCTCGGCACGGGATAGTCTTCGAGGAGAAACCGGCCGGTGTTTCTGATGAGCATCCTTGTGAAGAACTCGGACGTTTTCGAATGGCAGTCCAGGCAACCCTCCGGCTTTCCCTTTTTCCCGTAGGTCGTCCCCCGGTCCAGGGGGATGATGTTGTGGTGAACCGGGAAGGTGTGGGGATGGGCCGTGCGGTTGTCTTCGTAGGAAACCACCTTTCCCTCCCTCAACTCGTAGATCCGGTCCGAGACGAAGACCACGTTCTTGAATCCCATGCCCGCCAGGCCCTCGATCATGCCCCGGATCTCCTCCTCCCGGGCCACCGTGGGTTTCTTGACCTGCGCGCCGTTTACGTCCCTGACATTCGCGACGGTCCGGGAGAGAAGGGCGTCAAAGGCTTTTTTCACGTACTTCAGGGTGATTGGCCGCACCTCCAGGTTGTCCATCTTTTCCCCGAACCACTGGGCCACCTTGGGAACCTCGGGGATGAACTGCTCCCCCAGGCCGTTCCGGGCGTCGAAGAGGGTGATCCAGGGCTTCCACGGAGCGGGGGCGAGTTTCCCGAAATCGTCGGGCCAGGTGATCGCTTCCAGTGTGGCCGCCGTGTACCAGATCTGGCCTCCCGGTCCCATGTCGAGAAGATAGCCCGACATGCCCGGCTGCCCGGTGGAATGGCAATTGGCGCAACTGATGCGGTTGAAGTGGAAGGCGACGTCCGGGAATTTTTCCTCGTGTTTTTTCGTGGGATTTTTTGCCGATTCCGGCATGCCGGGCCGGGAGGGCCGGTATTTCCCCTCGAGATGGCAGGCCAGGCAGGTCTTCATGTCCACGCCGTCCAGGTCGTCCCGGACGTTCCCCAGTGGATGCCACCCCTTGGCGATCTGGTGTTCCATGCGGCCGTAACGGGTGTTTTCAACAAGATTATGGCAGTCCGTGCACCGGAGTCCCGCCTTGTAATGAGCATCGAATTCGGGTTTGTGGACCCATCCCACCTTCTTTTCATCAGGGCCCTTGTGGCATTGGAGGCAGTTTTTCACGTCCACGGTCTTGGAGATCAGGGTACCCTTCAATTGCCCGTCGCGGTTGAAAAGATTCCGGTTGTCCCACTCGTAGGCCACCTTCGGCCTGTCGGAGAAATTCCAGGTGCCGCCCAGGAACTCCTTGGATCCCGGAGGAGCGTCGGGATCGCTGAATTGGAAGACGGCTCCCGAGATCCTGCCGATGTCCGCCCCGGCCGTGGCGGCCCAGCGGTAGTTTTTGAAATTGATCTGCTGGTTGCGCTTGCCGAACTGGTATCTTCGCGCATGGCACAGGAGGCAGTCCCCTTCGAGGACTCCGCTTTCCTTGAAGTGGCTTTTGCCGTCGGGCGTGATGCCGGATGTGAAATCCCCGTCCAGGCTCTCGTTGCTCCTTCTTTCCGACTCGACGAGATTCATGGAAAAATCGGCCGTGCCGTCGGGCTTTCTCCCGTATTCCATGGAGCCTCCCCCGGGGTGGCACCAGCCGCAGGCTGGACTTTTGATCTTCCTGGCGGGATTCAGTTTTCCGAATCCGCCGATCCAGTCATAGGCGGCGAGATCGATCTGTTTCGGGTCGCTGTTCTTCTTCGCGGCGGCACGGCCGGAGCGGTTGGCCGGCGGTCACCACTTTCCGTACATTCCCGGGGAGAGGATCCAGGGCTTTCGGGGATCGTAGGAGTCGCTCATCTCGTCGAAACCCTGCTGGAAATGGAAGCCCGAGGTGATGGTGGAATAGGCGTGGCAGCTTCCGCAGGTTTTCCGGGGACTGTAGGGGTCCTCGGCGTTTTCCCGGGGCGTGATGCGCTCCCCGTATTCGTTTTTCATCCAGACGTCCCTGTGGATTGTCTCGGCGCCCCGCACCCCGTCGAAAGGGTACAGAAGAACAGCCATGACGGCTGCAAGAAGGAAGGACAAGGACCGCTTGATCTCCATAACGTACTCCTTTCAGAGTCTTCCATGGATTCGCGGTGATGTTGAGGGTAAGGAGGTTTTTCGTTTTTCTTAGAATGTAACGGAACTTGGCGGGCAAGTCAAAAAAAAAGACGGCCCGTAAAACAATCCCGGCGGGCCGGGGAAAATCCCCCGTCCCGCCGGGCCGGCGATTGCCGATGCATGACTTCAAGGATACGAACCGCCCTTTTTCGGGTGATGCCACGGCCCTTCAGTGCCGGTCCCCTTCTTCCCGGGTTCGACCGGCGGGGCCGGACGACCGGAGCCGCCTGCGCCTCATCAGGAAGCCGCAAAGGGACAGCAGGATCAGGAAAACGACGATCCCGCCCCTCGAAAGGGCCGGAACGGGGGGCATCGTGCAGGCGGGCCCTCCGTCATCCACGATCACGCCGTTTCCGCCGTTCAGATCGTCGTCGCCTTTCTCGCCGTCGATGAAGTGGAGCAGCACCGTGTTTCCGTCGATCTCGGCGCCGGTGCCTCCTTCCGTCCGCATGAAGAGATAGGGGTGGTCGGTCTCGTACCCGGGTTCCCTGCCGTATTTCCAGTAAGCATCCATGGGGAGGCTTCCGGACAGGACAAGGCCGACCTGCACCGCCCCGCCCGGGGGGATTCCGCTCAGCGTGAAACGGAACAAACCGTAAGGGAAGACGGTCTGAAGGGGAAAGGTCCCCGGCGCCGGCGCCGGGAGGGCCTGAACGGCCAGAAACCGCGTGCCGTCGGGGGCCGCGATCGTAACATACTGACTGCCGTTCGCCGTATGCAGGGACACGACGTTGGGCTGGTTTCCATCGGGAATCCCGTCTCCGTTTCCGTCGTAGGAAGGATCCGTTCCATCCGGCCCGCTTTCCTCCGCCGTGGATACCCCGTCCGCGTCGTAGGAGGCGGCGAAGTCCAGACCGGGCTGGTCGGCCTGAACGTCCGCAAGCTGCCTGTTTGCGGGACTCCAGCCGCCATAGCCCGGATGGGAGACCGTAATGGTGGTGGTTGTGCCGGTGGAGAGCACGCAGGAGTATGTCCCGTCGGCGGCGCTCGTTTCCGCGTGGCCGTCATGGGAGAAGGTGATTGTGGCCCCCTCGACGGGATGGACACCGTCCGTCACGGTGCCCGATAGGGTGACCTCGGACCATCCCGTGCCCTGCACGTCGAAGGTGTAAGGATTCCTGTTCGGATCGTTGTTTGAAATGCTCACGGTTGCACTTCTCAACCCGTTGCCGCTCGGATCGAACCGTATCGTGAAGGTGTCGTGGTCCCCGGAGACGATGGGTGAAGCGGGTGGCTTCGTGACGGTGAAATCGCCGGCATGGTCGCCGGAAACGGCCACGATGGGTATTCCGGTGAGATTCAGACCGCCCGCTCCGAAATTCTCGATCTCGAAGGTGCGGTCGACCGTTTCACCGTCGACGTTGGCACTCTCGAAATCGGTATGATCCTCCGTGCCGGGGGTCGAATCCCCGTCGCCGATGTCCCGATTGGTGATCGCGTCCTGAACGACCATGAGCGCGCCGCTGTAACCCGTACCGGTTATGGCAAAGTTGAATGGATTTTCATTGCTGTCGTCGGAGGCGATGCTGACGGTTCCATTCCTCACGACCGTGGCGGTGGCCGCGAAGGTGACCTTGAATTCCACGGATCCGCCCGAGGCGATGCTCGTTGCCGGAACGTTCTGTGTCAGGCTGAAATCGGTTCCCGTTACAACGACCGGCGGGCTCCCGACAAGGTTCAGCGTCGCCGAGCCGAGGTTCAGGATCCGGAACGTGTGTTCCGGAGAATAGGCGGACAGGAGATAATGATCCTGACCGAAGTCCGTCCCGTCCGCCGTGCCCGGCGTCTCATCGCCGTCGGCGATTTCAGTGCCGTTGTATTGTACGGATATTTCTGGATAGCTGCCGCCCGTTCCCTGGACGTCGAACGTGAAGGGGGATTCATCCGCATCGTCGCTGGCGATGGCTGCCGTCGCCCGGCGCAGGCCCGCGGCGGTCGGGTTGAACGTGATGTCGAAGGTCGTGGTTCCCCCGCTTTTCGCGACGGGCGTGGACGGAGCGGCCGCGACGGTGAAGTCGCCGGTGTGGCCGGTCAGGACGATGTACGGCGACGGTCCCGACAGGTGCAGGGCTCCCGCTCCCGTGTTCGTGATGGTGAACCTGTGGGTCACCACGCCCGCCGACAGATCGGCGTTTCCGAAATCAGTGCCGTCAGCCGCCGACGGGGTTGCATCGCCGTTTCCGATATCCTGCCCGTCGCCGCTGACGCCGATTTCGGGATTCTCGTCGTCGGCGATGGTCACCGTGATCTGCTGGACGCCGTTCTCGGCGCAATGGGTCCCGCCGGTCATGTCGACGACGATCGTTTCATCGTCGTCATCGTCCCCGTCGTCGGCCCCCGTCAATGTGATGTCACCGGTGTTCGAACCGGCATCGATCGTGATGGAGTCGGCGGACCGGGTGTAATCGGTCGTCGGGGTCGCCGTTCCCGAAAATCCGAGGTTGACGGTGACGTTCTTTTCGGACGGCGCCGACAGCGTCGCCGTGACCGTCGCGGTCCCCCCGTTTTCCGCCAAGGGGCTTCCCGTGACCGAAAGCGTGACGAGGGGTTCGGCGTCGTCGTCGGTGATCGTCACGGTTCGCTGCTGCGCGCCCGCTTCCGTCCCGTTCGTCACGGAGGTGATGTCCACGACGACGGTTTCGTCGACTTCATCCCTGGCATCCTGGGAGGATGTGATCGTCGCCGTTCCGCTGAGATCCCCGGAGGGAACGATGATGGTATCGGAGGACAGGGTGAAATCCGTCCCCGATGCCGCCGTTCCGGATGTCGCAATGCCGATGGTCGTCAATTGGCTCGAAGCCGCGCTCAACGTGGCGATGACGTTCGAACTTTCGTTGTTTTCGGATATGGACGACAAGGTGACCGACAGGGTCACGGTGGGACCCGTGTTCGCCGCGGCCATGCTGGCCTGTCCCCTGGTGAAATCGGCGGCGTCCGTATCGGTGTCCGTCCCGTTGGGAAAACGCTGAACCGATTCGTCGTATGCATTGACGGAATCGCCGGACGGAGCTTTTCCGGTTTCGCCGAGGCTGACCGAGTCCACGATCGCTCCCCCGGGGTCCTTCAGATGGAGGATCACCGTATCCGCCATGGCTCCCGTTCCGGTGACGTCGCCGAGGACCAGGAAATCGCCAGAAACCGTTCCGGTGAAAGAACCCGTTCCCGCATAGTTGGAAAAAGAGAAGGCGCCCGTGTTCGTCAGGTCCCCGATGACGTCCGTCCCGTCGAGAAGCTCGATCGTCCAGCCCGTGAGGTCGAGCCCTTCGGAAAGAATGAGCAGTTCCACCCATTCGTCGGTTCCCTGGGTGACAGCGCCGGCGCCGGCGACGCCGTTGAAGCCGTTGGTGCTCCAGTCGGTCTGCGGATCGGTGACGATCTCGTTGATCAACACGTTCACCGTGGTGAAATTCAGTGCGGAACTCCCGGAGATTCCGGCAAAGGGGTTTCCCGCGTCGTCGACCAGCGCCGTGGCGTCCACTTCCAGGTAGTATTCCGTTCCCCTGGCCAGGGTTCCCCCGGGATCGATGGAAACCTGGTTGGCGGAAACGGTGATTTTCGGATCGGTGATGCCGATCTGTTCGAAAATCGTGTGATCGGCGCTCCTTCGGATGGTCACGTTGCCCGTGCCGGCGGCCATGTCGTCATCGAATGTGAGAACGATGTTTCCGCTCAGGACGAGATTCCCTGAGTCGTCGGCGGGGGAGGAGGACGACAACAGGGGATCCTCCTTGTCGATCGTGTAAACTTCCCCGGTACAGGGTAGGTTCGAGATCGTGGAGGACAATCCCGTGTCGTTCGCGAGATTCAGCCCCAGGGTGCCCGACCCGGTCCCGGTGCCGGCGGTCACCGTCCAGGTCGTTCCGGAGCCGCTTACGCCGGTGACGGAAGGACCGGTCAGACCGGTATTTACAAGACTGAAGTTCGATGCGGCAAGCCCGGTCATGGATGCGGCGAAGGTCACCGTCCATTCGACCGAGCCGTCATGGGTGATTTCCGGGCCTGAACGGGCGATCGACGACACCGTGTTCTGCGTCATGAAGCTTTGCACCCCGCCGTAGGAAGTCCCGACCGTGTTGACGGCATACGCCTGGAAGTAATAGGTCGTCGCCGGCGCAAGCGAACCGATCGACTCGCTGAAAACGCCCGTTCCCGATCCGTTGTCGTCTTTCGTTACGCCGGCATCGCCGATCTCGGGGGAGGTGTCCGTGGAGGAATACGCCACCCCCCGTTCGGTCACGGTCTCGCCGCCGTCGCCGGTGATGTTCCCGCCCAGCGTCGCCGAGGAGGGGGATACGGACGCGGCGGCGGAAGTCGTCAGGACGGGCGCCGTGATTCCCTTTCCCTGGATGTTGAAATTGTACGGATTCTCATCGCCGTCGTCGTTCGCGATGCTGATTGCCGCCGACCGGGTTCCCGTCGTGGTGGGATCGAAGGTCACCTTGAAGCTTGTCGTTCCGCCGCCGGCGGAGACACTGCCCGAAGGCGTCTGGGTCAGGGTGAAATCGCCCGTGGCCCCGGTGATGATCACGTAGGGCGACGGGCCGGTCAGATTCAGCGTCGCCGAACCGCTGTTGGTGATGGTGAAGGTGTGTTCCGCCGAACCCGTCGCGACGGAGACGCCGCCGAAATCGGTGCCGTTTGCGGAAGAGGGCGTGGCGCTCCCGTCGGCGATGGAAACGGCATTGCACGAGACGTCCATTTCCGGAGACGTCGTTCCCGTTCCCTGGATGCTGAAATCATAGGGGTTCTCGTCGCTGTCGCCGTTGTCGATGCTGACGGTCGCCGATCTGGTTCCCGTCGTCGTCGGATTGAAGGTCACCTTGAACGTCGTCGTTCCCTCACCGGGAATGCTCGGAGAGGGGCTCTGGGTCAAAGTGAAGTCGCCCGTGTCGCCGGTGATGACCACGTAAGGCGACGAACCGGTCAGACTCAGCGTGCCGGAGCCGAGATTCTCGATCGTGAAGGTGTGTTCCACGCTTCCCGAGGCGATGTCCGCGCTTCCGAAATCCGTGTCGTCGTCCACGATGGGGGTCGTATCCCCGTCGGCGATGGTGACGCTGTTTCCTTTGATGTTGATTTCCGTCGTCGGGACGATGGTGATCTCCCCGCTCGTCATGGCCGCGTTGGTAAAACTGCTCGCCATGGCGCCTCCGCTGATCGTCAGATCGGTCTTCGAGCCGATGGTCAGCGTGAAGGAACCGCTGGCGCTTGTCGCCAGGTCGGTCGTCACGAAATAGTACGTCCCGGAGGTGGAGATGGAGGAACTGAAACCGGAAAAGGTGACCGTTGCACCGTCCGACTGGCTGTTCAACTGGGTGTCGCTCCCGGCGTTGAAGGTGCCGTCGGACGAACTCCACAGCTTCAGATTGCTGACGCCCTGGTTGTCGCCGGCCACGGCGATCGTGACGGCGGTCAAAGACGCCCCGGCGATGTCTGCATCCAGGAAGAAACGGCCGATCGGATTTCCGGTCGTGCCCGCCGGGGGATTTCCGGGGCTGAAGGCGGCCCCGTTCGTGAACTCGATCTGCGGATAATCGGTGACGGCCGGCGTGCCGGTTCCGTCTTCCGCCGTCCATCCCGACGAGGGACAGGTCGCCGCGTCGCTGTGATGGAAAAGGTAGTCGTTGGTGCCGTGGGCGTCCTTCAACTCGTCGTCGATGTACCAGGAATACTGGTCCGGAAAGGCCGAGCTGTACCAGCTGTAATAGATCCAGTAATCGGAGGACTGGTGCTTCCATGCTGGTTTTCCGTAATAGGTTCCGATCCAGACATAAGCCCCGTTCGCCCCCGGGGGGGACGTGATGCCGGAAACCAGTTTGTTGGGTTCGATCGTCGCGGGCGTCGTGAAACTTTTCACCCCGCCGTAAGAGGTACCGTAGGTGTTGATGCCGTAGGCCTGGTAGTGATAGGTCGCGCCCGCCGTCAGGGAACCGACGGTTTCATAAAAGAGGCCCGTCCCCGTCCCCTTCAGGACCGTGGTGACGCCCGCCTCGCCCTTTTGGGGCGTGCCGTCCGTCGAGGAGTACACCAGTCCCCTCTCGGTGACGGAAGCGCCGCCGTCGGCGACCACGTTGCCTCCGATGTTTCCCGAGGTGGTGGTCACCAGGGTGGCTTCCATGGTGGAGACCGTCGGAGCGGTACCGGAAACCTCATCGGTGATCGACATGGAAGAGGTTACCTCCGTGGAAGCGCTGTCCGCCCAGTAGGTGCAGTCTTCGGGCCCGCCGGTTCCGGTCCCTTCCCACCCCCAGTAAATACAGTCGGCGGAGCCCGGGCCGTCCACGATGCCGTCGCGGATGAACCAGCAGAACCAGTTCGGAAAGTCGCAGACGTTGTTCATGTAGTCGGCGTACAGGTAATAATTTTCGGTGGCGTGCTTGTAATACGCCCGGGTCTGCGTGATTCCTGGGCAGGAAGCGGTGGAGGACCGGGTGCCCTGATAAATGTAGGTGCCGCTGTAGGCGTCGTTGGGAGCATCGACGATTTTATTGTTCTCCCCGTACGCCAAGGGTGAAAACAGGGGAGACAACAGGAGGAACAGGATCGCCATGGTTCTCAACGAATGCCGTATCATCTCGTTTTTCACCCTTTTCCGGAAAGACATCCTGGCATTCCGAGCTGTGCCGCACACCGTCGTACCCGTGCAGCCGGGGTATGGCGTGTTTGCGATGCATTGTTTTGAAATTTCAAGGATTGATCGATGCTTCGATCGACAACGGCATGTCCGGACCGCATTCGCTCCGTTCGGCCGATCCCCTTCGGCGTAAACGGCGGCCTCTCACTGCGGCCACTGTGTTCACATAGTTGAGGAATTCCCCTTTGTCAAGTCCGCAAGACCGATCCGTTGAGCGTTCATCGAGGAAATCCTCTTGAAAAAAACCTCCTCTTGAACCAGAATGCACCGGATGATGCCGGAGGCCGTGAGACCCCGGCGATTGCACGGCCGCTCCCCCCGTCGCCGTATGCGCGGGCCGGTATGCGGTCGAATTTTCTGTCTCGTGACTGGGAGGATTCCGTGACCATTGAAATCTGGGCGGCGTTTGTGCTCGCGGCGACGGTGGTGCTGGTCATACCGGGCCCGACCATTCTTCTGGTCATCAGCCAGGCGATGACCCACGGCCGCAGGGCTGTTCTGCCCCTTGCCGCCGGGGTGACCCTCGGTGATTTTTCGGCGATGACCCTTTCGCTCCTCGGGCTCGGCGCGGTCCTCGCGTCCTCCGCGGCGCTCTTTACCATTCTGAAATGGATCGGGGCCGCCTATCTCGTGTATCTCGGCGTCAGGCTCTGGCGGGCCGCTCCGGACAAGGACGACATCCGTCTGTCGTCAACGGGGAGTTCCGGCCGGGCCCTTTTCGGAAAGGCCTTCGTCGTGACCGCCCTGAACCCCAAGAGCATCGCTTTCTTTGTCGCGTTCCTGCCGCAATTCGTCAGCTCCCGTGGGGAGGCCCTTCCGCAGTTCCTGGTTCTGGGCGCGACGTTTCTCGTTCTCGCGGCCCTGAATGCGGCCCTTTACGGCTTTTTTGCCGGCAGGCTCCGTGACGCGGTGGAGAACGCGGCCGTGCGCCGCCGGTTCAACCGTTGCGGCGGAAGCGTGCTGATCGGAGCCGGCATATTCACGGCGACCCTGCAGCGTTCCCAGTGACGGGAGGAAATGTGCGTCGTCACGGGAGAAACGGGATGCATGGATTTCGGCAGGGCAGGATCTTAACGAAACGACTCGAACTGGCGGCGGCTACGCCGGAACATGTCCTGGCCGAACTGGAAGATCCCAGCCGGCTCGCTTCCCTCCTGAATGCCACAATCGAACCCGGATGGCCGCCGGGGGAATACGATCGAAACGCCCAGGAGTTTTTCCGGGAGCGCCTGCTGGAGGGAGGACCTGCCGCGATCGGCTGGTACTCCTGGTATGCGATCCGCAGGGGAGGGCCTGACGGCCCCGCCGTTCTGGTGGGCGCGGGAGGGTATTACGGACCGCCGGGCGGGGAAGGGGAGGTGGAGATCGGTTTTTCGATCACGCCCCCATGGCGGGGTCTCGGTTTCGCGGCGGAGATGGCGGAAGCCCTGATCGTCAATGCCTTTGCCGACCCCCGGGTTCTGAGGGTCGTCGCCCGGACGGAACCTCGAAATTCCGCGTCCCGCAGGGTGCTCGAAAAATGCCGGTTCCGCTGCGCCGGCGACGATAAAGCCGGCAACCGGCGTTATGAGATCTTGCGACATGAAGGAAATATACAGCGAGATTGAAATCCAGGCGACGGCGCAGCGGGTATGGAACATCCTCACCGATTTCCCTTCCTTCCCTCAATGGAACCCCTTCATCCGGCGTGCCGCCGGGCGCATCCGGGCGGGGGAACGGCTCGATATCCGCGTTCAGCCCCCCGGTGAAAGGGGAATGACCTTCCGGCCGACGGTCCTCAGGGCGGAACCGGACCGGGAGCTTCGCTGGCGGGGACGTTTCCTGATCCCCGGGCTTTTCGAAGGCGAACACGTCTTCACCCTCGATCCGATCGGAACGGATCGCGTCCGTTTCATCCAGTGTGAACGCTTCAAGGGACTGCTGGTCCCTCTCTTTGCAGGGAAGCTGGAGGCCGGCACCCGGCGTGGCTTCGAGGAGATGAACCGGGCTCTGAAAACCCGGGCGGAGTTGTCGGTCCCCGAAGAATTGTGATATGGACCCCGTTGTCGCCGCAGCCCTGCGCGGGCCCGGTGCGACACATCTCAGGGCACGGGATTCAGGAATGGACATGGCGCGCGGCATTGCAATCCGTTCATTTCGCGAAGCGGACCTGGTTCCAGTCGGCCGGCTGATTCACCGGACCATCGAGATCTGTTATTCCGGCGTCTACCCTCCCCGCGCGGTCCGGTTCTTCAAGGAATTTCATTCCGGGGAAAAGATCCTGGAGCGGCGCCGGAAAGGGGAGATCCTCGTCGTCGAGAAGGAGGGGAGGGTGATCGCGACGGGGTCCGTCGTCGCCGGGGAGATCTTCGGCGTTTTCGTTCATCCCGGCTTTCAGAAGCATGGATATGGACGCCTTCTGATGGACCGGCTCGAGGACAGGCTCAGGGCGGGAGGCCGCCCTTCGGCGGAACTGAGCGTTTCCCTTCCGTCCAGAAGGTTCTACGAGAACCGCGGCTACGAACTGCTGGAGGAATGCTCGATCGACGTGGGGGAAGGACAGCGTCTGGATTTCTGGAAGGCGGCAAAGAAGCTGGCGGGAGGGGAGGACTGATGGAAAAGCGGGTCCGCTCGACCCTGAAAAAGAGGGGCCTCCCGGGATTCGTCCTTGTCTGCCTGTCCATCCTCTTTGCCGCGCCTTCGCCCGCGGAGGACCTGCGGCCGGATTACAGGGAATCGGTGGCGCTCGCCATGGAGCATGCCGCGGACCCCGCCGGATGGCTTGCCCCGTCGCTCGTCGTGATTCCCGACGGCGGCGGCGAGGGACTGACGTACGACGGTACGGATCTCGTCGTCCGGACGGTGACGAAATCGAGATATTACACCTCGCAGTACGTCGGCGAGACGGGCTACACCATTTACGGCGATCCGCGGACGGACGCCGCATGGGTCACCACCGGCAATGATGCGACCCGTTTTCTCACGGCGAACGGGGCCACGGGGGAAAACGTCGTGGAACTGCTCGAACGGGGACTCGGAATGGACGCCACGGGAACCCACGACGCCGTCATCGAGTTCACCGTGACGCCGACGAACGACAACCTCATGCGCCCGACCCGAAATCCCGACATCACGCAGTATCTTCCCGCCTCCTATGGAACGAATCTCCCCTTTGTACGGCCGGCGGGCATGAGCGACACCGCCTGGGAGAATTACAAGGCCTATTACAACAACTGGATGTCCCAGGCCTACAGTTCCGACCCGGGCCGGATGTTTCCCTGGACGCAGCTCGGCTACACGTTCTTCTGGGGAAACGGGTACGATCCCGATGAAGTGACGGGCATGAGCGAATTCATCCTCCCCGGGGGGACCGCCGTCGGCATCTACGGCATCTACGCCACGGGGTCCTACATCTACACGCGCAACGACGGTGCCGCATTCAGCGCCGCCGACACGGCGCAGTTCGGCAACGGCTTCGCCGGCTTCCGGATCGACGGCACCTGCGACACCGTCTGGGCGGGGCACCGCTTCCAGAAAAAGACGTCTTCGGACACGACCGACGGCCACCGGAACAGGATCGTCATCGAGGACAACGGCTCCGTCTCCGACGGCCAGGGGCTCCTCGTGTGGTCCCTCAACTACGACGTCGAGAACCGGGGCGTCATCTGCGGGGCGACGTCGAAAAAATTCGGCATCGACGGAACGGAGAACGTCGCCGTTCTCTTCGTGGGGGACACGAGCACCCGCTATGGAACACCGGTCACGTCCGGCCGCAACCGCCTCGTCAACTCCGGGACGATCTCGAGCCCCGGGACGGCCGTCCGGTCGGACGGGGGGGACACGCTGGTCGCCAACAACGCAGGCGGCGTCATCTCCGGAGGAGAGTGGGCCGTCCGGACCGGGGCGGGCAACGACACCGTCGCCGTAAACGGCGGCGAAATCGCGGGAAACATCGACCTCGGGGAGGGATCGGACACCTTCGAGGTGACCGGCGCCGACGGCGATGCCCTGCTGACGTTCCCCCTGGACAGGGACACGGCCGCCACCGCCGGGGTGCTCAACGCGGAGACGGTCGCCATCGCCGACGGCACAGGGATCGAGGCGCGGGTCACGGGGACGGGAAACCTCCGCGACAACGACCGGTTCCTCATCGTGGACGCCGAAACCCTCACGGTCGATCCCGGCATGCTTGCCGTCCTTGACGACGCCTCCCTCCCCATGATCCGCTTTTCCGCCGGGAAGGAAGGAAACCGTCTGTATCTCCTGGCGTCGAGGGACGGCGGCTGGTACCGGCGCAACTGCGGCAACCCGTCGCTCGGGGCCGTTCTCGATCTCCTGGCCGAATTGTCAACGGGCGATTTCGCCGGCGTGATGGGCGACCTCGACCGGTCCGGCAGCGCCGCGAACGGGAGGCAACTCGAACCGGCCGCAGACCGCGGAGCGGTGGAAGCGGCTTTCGGGATGGGCGCCCGCTTCACCGGAACCGTCATCGAACGTATGGAAGAGGTCCGGCGCGACGACGTCCCGGACGGGGCCGCCCCGTGGAGCGCATGGACCCGGGGATTCGGCGGCCTCCTGGACCAGGGTCCGCGGGGTTCGAGCGAAGGCTACAAGGGGGACCTCCTGGGTGTCTCTTTGGGTTTCGACAGGGTTCTCTCCGACCGTTTCCTCTTCGGGCTCTCCGGGGGGATTGCCCGGGCCCGCATCCGTCCGGATCACGGGGGAACCCGGACCGACGGGGACAGCCGGCAGGGGAGCCTGTACGGTAATTTCGCCCGGGACGCCTTTTCCCTGAGCGCCGTTTTGTCCTATGCCGGAAACCGGTACGACGCGTCACGGAACATTCTCTTCGGGACCACCGACCGTACAGCGAAAAGCCGTTACGACGGGCATCAGATCGCCGGGTACCTGGAAGGAGGGTACACCTTCGGGAGCCGGGGGTTGGAGATCACGCCCCTCGTTTCGCTCCGGTACATGCGCCTCCACCTCGACGGCTATTCCGAAACGGGCGCGGGCTCCCTCAATCTCACGGTGGATTCCCGGGACTACGACATGCTCCAGTCCGGCCTCGGCGTGAAGCTCGGCCGTCCCTTCCTTCGCGATGGCGCCCGCATCCTCCCGGAGGTGCACGTGAAATGGTTGTACGACTTCATCGGGGACCGCCAGCAGGCGACGGCGACCTTTGCCGGGGGCGGCCCGTCATTTTCCACGGAAGGTTTCGATCCGCCCCAGTCGAGCGTCGACGCGGGCGCGTCCCTTGCGGTGGCGGTGCAATCCGGTGTGGTCCTTTCGTTGAACTACGATTTCGAGATCAAAAAGGACTTCCGCAGCCACACCGGCATGATCACGGTGCGGTACGCGTTTTGACCCGGCCGTTTTTCACCCGGCGGCGCCTTCCGCCGTTTCGTCACTTTCCTCGACCGATCGGTCACCATTCCTTTGTCTCTTCTCCCGTTTCCCGATAACAGTCCCTCCCGCGGTATGCCCTCAGGGGGGACCGGGCCCGGGGTACGCAGATCGAAAGAAAAGGAGGGAAACATGATGAAACTGAAATCAATTGCCGGAATCGCAGTGTTGCTGCTGTTTCTGGCGGGCGGCCTTCCCGTGGTGACCGCGGCGGGAGACGCGTCCGGAAAGATCAACATCAACATCGCCACGGTGGAGGAACTTTCCTCACTGGCCGGGGTCGGAACCGGGTATGCGGAACGGATCGTGGAATTCCGTAAGAAGAACGGCGGGTTTCATGCGATCGAGGACCTTCTGCTCGTCCCCGGCATCGGATCGAAAATCTTCGAAAAAAACAAGGATCGTCTGACCGTCGATTAATCCGGCGGACGGCACTCTTCAGCGGATACGACTTCCTGCGTCCTGAGACCCCCGCAGGCCCGGTTCTTCCACCCTGAAAAAGCGTTTACGCGCCCGTCGATTGCGACGAGCGCGTAAACAGTTGCACATCGTTGCTTCAAAGGAGGGATGAAAAGCAACGCGGCATGGGAGCTTTTTCCAAGCCATCAGTCGCGGCGAACGCGTAAACAGTCAAAACAACACTTCTTCGAGCGGCAAAGTAAAAAGCTCCAGAGGCAAGGCGCCCGAATCCCGAGGAATGAGGCGTACTTTTGGTACGCCAAAGGGTCGAGGAAAGAAGGGCAACGCAGCATATGGAC
>DJVQ01000028.1:181-51564 GCA_002441265.1 Syntrophaceae bacterium UBA6252 | reverse complement strand
CCGGGTTGCCGTCCGGGCCTTCCGGATTAACGTAGATCAGTCCCATCTGCACGGCGGCGAGCGGATTTTCCAGCTCACGGTCACCGAAGTAGCGGCTGTGGGGTGTGTCACTGGTGGCCAGCCAGGTCGTTTCGGCGCCCCAATAGACGTCCTGGTCCGGCTCCCAGACGTCCTCGCGACCGCCACCGAAACCGAATGTCTTGAAACCCATCGTTTCCAGGGCAACATTTCCGGCGAGAATCATCAGGTCGGCCCAGGAAATCTTTTTCCCGTACTTCTGCTTGATCGGCCAGAGCAAGCGGCGCGCCTTGTCCAGATTGACGTTGTCGGGCCAGCTGTTGAGCGGCGCAAAGCGCTGCTGGCCCCTGCCTCCGCCGCCGCGGCCGTCGCCCATGCGGTAGGTTCCGGCACTGTGCCATGCCATACGGATGAACAAAGGACCATAGTGGCCGAAGTCCGCAGGCCACCAGTCCTGGGAGTCGGTCATCAGTGCTGCCAGATCCTTCTTCACGGCCGCCAGATCGAGGCTCTTGAACTCTTTGGCATAGTTGAAATCCTCTCCCATCGGGTTGGACTTCGAGGAGTGCTGGTGCAGAATCTCGAGTTTCAACCGGTTCGGCCACCAGTCCCGGTTCGTCGTGCCGCCGCCTGCCGTGTGTTCATGCATCATGGTTGCTTCCAGGGATTTTCTTTCTTTATTCATACAATTTCCTCCTATTGTCGTGCATTGTTCGAAAGGTTGATAGATTCGTCTTCCAGTCAACCAACAAATCAGGAATGATTCCTGATAATAAATCAAAAAAAATGTTCAAACCGCTCTCAGGGACGGAACTTACGCGGTTTTTCAGCTGGAAAGGCACCGGCCCGCTCCTTGCTGCAGTCCCGGCAGTATCCGTAATATTCCCAGCGGTTGCTGATTATGACGAAACCCGTTGTCTTTGCCACATCCTTCCGGTTCACATAAACGGGGGACTGGTAATCGATGATTTTGCCGCATCCATGGCAGATGAGATTGATGTGTTCGTCGAAATTGGTTTCACATCGATTTTCCTTTCCATCGAATTCGAGCACTTTGATAATACCGTACCGGATGAATTCGTTGATTGTGGCATATGTAGTCGAAAGGCTCAAGCTTCTATGCTTTTTTCTTGCTTCACGGTAGATAAAAGACGCTCCCGGGTGAGCATGCTTATGCTCGACCAGCACATCTATAATGGCGAGTCTCTGCCTAGTTATGCTGAGGCCTTTTTCCTTCAACCGTTGAATGACTGATTCTTTTTCCATATTCTTTATTTCGGAATCATTCTTGATTTTCATCTGCCAGAAAAACCGATTCCTTGTCAAGTTTTTTTCACAACTGCATTGCGGTTCTCAATCTCTTGCACGGAACCTGCCTTATCGTCCTCATGCAATACTCTGGTCAACACCTTATAAAAAAATGCCCTTTTTCTTTCCCTGCCCCGGCCTCTACCCGGATGGGAGAAACGGGATAACTTCTGGGAACTTAAGTTTCATTCGTGACCCCTTTTTATCCCTGCGTTGCCCGGATTTTCAACTTTCAATCCGGTGTGGGCCTCAGCAGAGGCAGGTTAAAGTTCGGCTAACGGATGTCTACGGAAGGATTTCTGAATTAATGCAAAAAAAGGCAGAAGCGCATGGGAATCGAACCCACGGGATGAAGATGAGATGTCCGTAATATCAGCAAAGCGAAGCACCATCAATGAAAGGATTAAGGTCAAAGGTGTGTTCCAATTATTAGATGCTTCTTGTCTGTTCCACGCGAAAAGCCGCATTGTGTCCTGCTGCCGTAGATCCATGCATTGAGGTAGATGAAGTCGATAGAAGTCAATCACTCGTTTCCATCGATAATCTCTGATGCTTCCCGCAACTGGAATTTTTTACGCGCGGGTGGAAGAAAAGATTTCATCGGCAGGGTGATCTTGGACAACCTGGCGAAGGGATTTTTTTACTGACTCCTTTCTGCATTCAAGCAGCCTCTCATTTGACGGATACTCCACCTTTCAAACGGCAATCACAGAAATCCCGCCGACCATCCCGTGGGTAAAGGGCACATGTGCATTGACCGATAAATGCATTGTGATCCTGGATCTCCACCCTTTAGGGCGATGTGTCACAGAGATGCATTGAAGGGGGTCATTCGGAAGATCAAAAAGAGGGAGGAGCGGAAATATGAAAAAGCATTGTGCAGGGAATTGCCACACAAGTCGTTTCCTGCGCCGAACAGGTTTGCCCCTTTGTCTCTATAAGGCGTCGGGATTGCGGAGACGATTTGTGGACTTGATCTTCCTTCCTGCTCTCTATTGGTTGATTTTCGGTGTCGCGTTTTCCGGCGGCCCGGCAATGGCGGCAACGGAGGGGGACTACAACAACTTCTTTGGCACCTATGCCGGAGACTTAACCACGGGCAGCTACAACTCCTTTTTCGGGGGACTTGCCGGGAGTTCCAACTCGAGCGGGGACGGCAACTCTTTTTTTGGGCGGAGCACCGGCCGCTACAACACAACCGGCTACAGCAACTCTTTTTTTGGGCGAAGTGCCGGCTCCAACAACACAACCGGTTATGAAAACTCCTTCTTCGGCATGGAATCCGGCTACTTCAACACGACCGGCAACTTCAACTCCTTTTTTGGCGGATATGCAGGCACCTCCAACACGAACGGCGTCTTCAACTCCTTCTTTGGCTATCATGCCGGTTATTACAACACGGCCGGGAACGCCAATGCCTTTTTGGGATATGAAAGCGGCTACAAAAACACAAGCGGGTCCGGCAATTCTTTCTTTGGCACAGTTGCCGGCTATAACAACACCGTGGAGAACTGCAACACATTCCTCGGATACTTCACCGATCTCGACCCGGGAGCCGACCCGGTAGCAAATCCGGTCACCAACGCCACGGTGGTCGGTGCCAACTCCTACGTCTCCCAGTCCAACAGCCTGGTTTTGGGTAGCATTGCAGGGTTGAACGGTGCCGCCGCCAGCGTGAACGTGGGCATCGGGACACCCGCCCCGGCGAGGCAGCTCCATATCAAGGGGGCCAACGCCGTTTTCCGCATGGACCGCAGCACCGACACCGCCGCCTTCATGCTCGTTCGAACCAATACTGCCGGCACGGCTGTCCTGAAGACCTTCGTCGTGGGGACCAATGCCGGCGGGTCGAACGACGGGGAATTCGTCATCAACGATCTCGGGAATGCGGTCGGCGGGCCGGGCAGCCGCCGGATGACGATCGACAACTACGGGGACGTGGAGTTCACGGGGTCGGTGACGGCGACGGGCTTTTACCCTTCGAGTTCGATTGCCTTGAAGACCAACGTCAGGACATACGATAACGCTCTTGAGACGGTGAAGCGTCTCCGGGGAGTGCGGTTTGACTGGAAGGGATCGGGGAAGCCGTCGGTGGGTCTGATCGCGGAGGAGGTGGAGGAAGTGGTTCCGGAGGTGGTTGCGCATGAGAGAGACAGCGGTGCCGCAACCGGTGTTAACTATGCGAGCCTCGTCGGGGTGCTCGTGGAGGCCGTCAAGGAACAGGAGAGGGAACGGGACGGCATGCAGGCGGAACTGGATGCCTTGAAGGCGGAAGTTCGACAACTGAAGGCCCTTTTACTTGAAAGGTAACCGTGAAAACTATTTTCACCTCATCAGCATGTTCAGGTCCAACGGCTCACTGAGCTTATGTCCCTCTGCACCGGAGACTCTGCTGAATGAAGGAAAGAATATGACGGAACCTCAGCTTGAAATGTGGTAGATCTTCCGGCAATTGGCAACCTTGCCGAACAACTTTGTGTTTGACCTGATTCCATTCAAAGACACTGATTTTCAAGGGTGAAGGCCAATGACTTCGAACAGACAACATCTGTTACATCGCTGCTTCAGATATCCGATAGTGGCGTTGCTTCTGTTCTTCATTTCCGCATGTTCTTCGGATACCTGTCCTTCGGAAACCTGCGTTATTGACTACTGGGTGGCGATGGATGGAAGCGACCAGGCCGCAGGTGACATGGATCATCCCTTTTTGACCATCGAGCATGCCATGGATGTGATCCGTGAAAATCAAAATCGAGGAGTATGCACCATAAACGTTAACATAAAAGGGGGCACCTATCGACTGAAGGGCCCACTGACGTTCAACAGTGGAGACTCCGGCGCTTCGGATGCGGAGGTCGTATATCAGGCGGCTCCCGGGGAAAGCGTCGTGATATCGGGTGCACAACACGTGACTGACTGGACCCTCCACGATGCCGGTCTCAACATCTGGTGTGCGCAGGTACAGGTAGATACCGACACGATGCCGAGACAACTATATGTCAACGGCCGGCGCGCCACTCGCGCCCGCACCATGGATTACCCCAATTATTACACTCCCACTTCCACGGGATATACTTATGAATACAGTTCCGGTTCCGATCCGCAGATCCCCCCGACCTGGAAAAACCAGACCTCCGTCGAAGCCGTAACCGTGACGCAATGGAAAATGATGCGTTGCCCTGTCGCTGAAATCAGGAACGATTGTGAAGTGATCATGCAAAACGATTGCTGGGAAAATGCCAATATGTTTCCCTATCCCTGGAATTTCCATCTCCTCAGCTGGTGGGAAAATGCCTATGAGTTTCTTGACGAAGCCGGTGAGTGGTATATGGAACGGCAAACTCAGACCGTATACTACATTCCCCTTGAGGGGGAAGATATGCACAGCGCAGACGTGGAGCTGCCTGTTGTTGAAAAATTGGTGGATGCTGCCGGCGATGTTTCGCAGCCCGTGAGTTTCATACGATTTAAAGGCCTGAGCTTCATGTATGCGACCTGGCTCGCGCCGAACGGCTCTGACGGCTACGCCCTCGATCAAAGCGGCTTTCACTTGACGGGGCCGAATCATGAAGCCAATGTGATCGGACACGATCCGGACGCCGTGGGCATCCCGGGCAATTTGAGTTTTCTCTATGCACGGAACATTACATTCGAGGACAATACAGTTGCGCACATGGGAGCGATTGCGTTGAATTTCGGAACCGGCAGCCAGAACAACGAAATCGTCAAAAACACCTTCAGCGATATTTCCGCAGCGGCCATTCAGGTCGGCGGCATCGCAGCCGAGGATCATCATCCCGAGGATCCCTCGCAACTGACATGCGACAATCACATTGCCGGCAACCTCATAGAATATTCAGGCCAGGAGTTCTACGACGCCCCGGGGATTTATATCGGCTTTACCGCCCGAAGCCTTGTTGAGCACAACGAGATCCGTCATGTACCTTGGGCCGGGATTGCCATCGGCTGGGGTTGGGGTCTGCTCGATCCGGGCGGCTTTGCCGGACTGCCCAACGCAAAGCCTTACGAGTGGGGCCCCATCGACACGCCTTCCGCGGCACAGGGGAACCGGATCATCCATAACAGAATCGAATGTTTCCTGGAAAAATTATGGGATGGCGGCGCCATCTATACCACGGGCTTTCAGGGGACCTCCATGGAAAACGGTCTGCTCATCGGCTGGAACGTGGCGCTTAATAAGCGCCCGTCTGCGGGGGGAAACACTTTTTATACCGATGGCGGCAGCCGTTTCATCACGTTGCGCCAAAATGTATCTTTGGACAACCCGCAGGGCTTCGTGGATTTCGGACCCTGTCAGAAGTCCTCATCCTTTTCCTTTGATGATCTCTGCTTGATGACGGGTATCGTGCCTTATGGAGCAGATATGGGGGGGTGTGTTCCTTATGGTGATTTGCTGTTCGAGAATAACTATCTGCGCGATCATATGGAATTTTATGACATCTGCACAAACAGTTATTATCCCGGCGCCCCGACCGACATGACCTTTACAAATAATGTGAAGGTGTCGAACAGTGGTGAAGTTCCGGCATGGATACTGGAATCCGCAGGAAGGGAATGGTGAGGATACGGATCGTATCAGAAAGAGAATAGCGGACGGCCATGTTTTTTATGGAAAGTGCTATCCGGCTTGTCCGGTTTCCGGAATCTGATGCATGGCCTTGCCTGGTTTCCGTCTTGGTCGGGTCTTTCGCGTCTCTGTTCCTGATGTCCCTACCTGCCTGACTGATTCATTCCACCCCGACGAAGAGATTGGGAGAAGACCACGTGGCGCTGGCTCCACCTGTTATGGAACCCCAGACTACATTTCCATTATCGACTTCTATGAGTAACGTAAACGTTTTATTCAGGACTTCAAGGTCGTAGATATTAAGACCGTTCTGCGCCGGAACCTGGTTGACCTGAGACGCGACATCATTCTCCCCGCCTATGTCCGTTGTGGGGAAGGTATAGTTCTTCCCTCCTGTGTAGGTCTGCGTATCAAAGGTGAACGTTGTGTCTTGAAAGCCTGAACCGACGGGTGTCTGAAGTATCATATTAAACAAGGTAACCCCGGATTGGGGATTCAAGGTTCCCTGTGGCGTGTATGGCTGAGGAACTTCCGTGTCGGCCAGCAATGTGACTGTGACTGTATCAATTTTACCGCCCAGATCCGCGAGGATGTGGTTGTATCTGTCCGTAAAGGGGAAACCGTAGGCGCCCGGATAGCAGTCGGCAATCGTTTTGGCATAAGTGTTGTAAGTGCCCTGGAATGGGGTGGTATCGCTCTGCCACCATGTGTCGCTGTTGTTGGCGCCCGGTTTCACATAACCGAGATTGAAAGCGGTCATCAGATCCCTGTATACGGCCGCATAAATGTCGTTATCACCGACTTCGGAAGGATTCCCGTCAATGGTATAGGGGCTGTTGCAGGTATAGATCCCATTCGCATTCGTTGTATCGGTCGCATCCCACATCAGGGATGTCATCGGGAGCTTGATGGTATGAGTCGCTCCTTCTTCCAGCGTGATGAAATCAGCCGCTATTGAACCTGTATACGAGTATGTCTGCACCGGTGTCGAGAAATAGGTTCCGGAAATGGAAAGCTGTGAGCCATGCAGTGTTTGCAGGTAGGCATCAAAACCGGGATAGGCTCCGGGACGTTTTACGGGAGAGAGGAGCCTTACTGTTTCGGTTCCTTCTTCATTCTTGACCATCGCGGAAGACGAGTCAGTCATGACACCCAAAAGTGCCGATTGAATCAGCTCACCCGTCATGTTGTCGGCAAGTGTCAGATGTTCGATGGTTGTTCCCTCAATGGACGTTTCGAGCACCATGGGTATGGAGTAGAAATCAACCGCCGTAAGGTTTGTTTTCCCTCCTCCGTTTGCATAAGTCAGCTCGACTTTATCGAAACGGGTGTGGAAGTCGTTATCACCTTTGTTGGCGCCATCCGGTGCGTCTGAAGAGAGCGGCTGGTCGTAGGAAATGTAGATCCGGCCGGATTCCACTGAAACGAGGCTGAACGTCTCGGAATCCCCGTTGCTGATGGAAACGTCGTTTTTGTCCACCGAGAGTGAATCGCCCGTAAATTTAACATAGGCTGTCCTTCCCGAGTGGTTCACGAGAGTAACATTAAGTCCATCCGATGCTCCGCCGTCAACGAAGAGAGAGGGGCTTCCCACGGTAAGCCCGCTTTCACCGATGGGAAGGAGTCCCTTCAGGACCTTTGCGGTGAAACAAATGCCTCCGGTCCGGTCATCATAGACGGGGTCGGAGAGGGTGACAACCTGGATTCCACCGTTTTGATTGTCGTTGGCGTCGTACGAGATGGTGCCGTTGGGAGGAGTCGCACCGAATCGGGCCTTCCATTTCCGGACATAGTCCTCGGCTGTAAGTGTCAGCGATTGTCGGCTCGGGGCGCTGGTGTAGCTCAAAACATTCCCGATCACTTTCCCAACGCAGAAGGTGTAGGTTCCCGCCGTGCCGGTCGGCTGAAAGGTTCCCGTATCGCCGGTCATAATTTGCGACCACTCGGTCTCGTCCATCGTCTCGTTGTTCAGAATGATAAGTTTCACGCCCGTAAGGGAAAGACCGGAAACGGGCTTGCTGCTGCCATTGAGACAGGTGATGGTGAAACTGAGCCGGCCCGCGGCGGCATCGTAAGCCGGATCGCTCAGAACGCAGAAGATGTCCATGGTTTCCTGATTCGGCATCTCGGCTCTTACGAGCGCATTCGGCGCAATCAGCCCATACACCCTGGGCCAGACGTTCTGGATCACGTTCTCCACTGTGTCGAAATCCGTCTCATGAGCGGGTCTGTCGGTAAAATAAAGGATGTACTCCGGCACATCACTGAGGCTGAGCAGATAACTGTCACCGGTGGGATCATCTTCAACGGCGGTGAAGCGTCCATTTCCAGCGATCATTTCATAAATGCGCAGTGATTCCGTGTTAATGCCATTACCGTTATCACTGCCGTCGTTACAACAGCTTACGGACATGCCGGAAAGGACGGCGAGACAGAACAGCACGATACATTTGAACCATTGCCTTTTGGGGTTCATTGTTGTGCCTCGTTAAAGTTATTGTAATGATTGTTGTTTACAGCGGTCAGGCCGTTGTCACCTGTTTTTCTGATTCTTCGCCCCCGAAATATGAAAGCCTGTTCCGTCGACTCAAGCCGAAGTTTAACAGTTGCAAAAAAATAGTAACGTAGTCACGGCAAAGTAAGGCATACAAAAAATTTCTCGGCACCACATTTCGCTCTTTGACAGCAGTTTGAGAGTCATAACGGCATCTCCCGGATCACCTGGGGAATGGCGACCCTGACGGCCTGGAACACCTTGCCGCACACACCCCGGCAATCGGTCCTGACAGAAAGTTTCCTTCCATTCTCCTCAATGGCGATTTCCTGAAGGGCTTCCAGGTCCCTTTTGATGTCGGCCCATTCGAAGATATGACCGGCCTTCTCCAGGCGATCCTGCAGTTCCCTCCTCAGGAGAAGAGCCAGAAAGCTGCATAAGACATGACCCCGGATGGCCTCATCCGTCTGGTGGAAGATGGGCCGCGTCTCCAGAACGCTCTTCATCTCCCGGAAGACCCGCTCCACGTCCAGAAGCTGCTTGTACTTGAGCGCCACTTCCTCCGGGGCAAGATCCGTGTTCGTCCGGAGAACCCACTTCCCGTCGTACCTCGCTTCTTCCTTCACCTTGTCATCGTCGATGAAGAAGAGGCCCTTCTTCACCTTGAGATACTTCCGGAAGCCTGTGTTCCCCACGAGGGACCCGGGATTGCTTTCCACTTTCTCCCGGAGGGATCCCAGCATCGCCTCCCGGTCCCGGGCATCCTTCCTTGCCTCCTTCGGGTTGAAGCAGACGATGTAACGGCGGTCCTCGACGAACACCTCTTTCACNNCCCGGGAGAGAACCTCCTCCCGGACTTCCTTCGTCCTTCGCATCCGGGCGCCCAGGATGTAGGGGATCTTCTCCTCTTCCAGCTTCGCCAGGTTGTCTTTGCTCACCATGCCCCGGTCGGCAACGATACAGCAGGCTCTCACGGAAAACCGCTTCCCCAACCGCGCCATGACGGGAAGAAGAGCCGTCACATCCGCCGTGTCCCCCGGCCACATCTCCGAGCACACGGGATTCCCCGAATCGTCCAGAACGGCGCCCACGACCATCTGGTTCAGGTCGGGACGCTTGTCCTTGGAAAAACCTCTCTCGCCCAGGGTCTCGCCCCCTTCCCCTTCGAAGTAAAGAGAAGTGGTGTCGAAGAAGACCATGTCGAGGCTGGTGAAAAGATCCTGCCGGCGGCGGAAAAGGGACTCCTCGATCTCATCCTTCACGCACCGGGGCGAAAACGGCGTGGCGTCCCTCTGGTCTTCCATCTGTTCCCCCAGGAAGCCCATGGTCCGGTACAGGTGATGAAGCGAAAGATCCTCGGCTCCCTCGATCCGGTAATCCTCTCTCCACTTCTCGCAGGAACGGTCGGAGCCGGAAACAAAGAGGCGATGCAACACCGTGAGGAAAACCGCCCGTTCAACGTCGAAGGCGAACTTCCGGTCGGAAAGCAGTTTCCGGAAGATCTCTTGAAGTCCAAGCTCCTTCCAGAGCCTCTGGAAGACGAGAGAAGGGCCGATCCTGGTTCCCAATGCCCGCGCATCGCCCCGGGCGGATAAAACAAGCAGCGCCTGCTCGGAGAAACGGGACAGGGATCGTACCAGGGGTTCAAGCTGTCCCTTTTCCCGGAGTTCCGCGACGGACCCGAGATGGGCGATGACACGCTGGCGGGTTTTATTGCCTTCCCGGTGGTTTTCGACGATCTGGAGGTACTCGTAGGGGCCTGATTTTTTGATTCTGGCGAACATGGGGCGCTCCTTTGTTCAGTCACCCCATATATGCATACTTAGACTGCCTAAGTCAATGCGTATTACGATCAATTTAGGCACCACATTTTTCGAAATTTATCGAAAAATGGACCACCCGATTCCATGATTACAAACACTTATGCCCCGTGTGATGAAAATAACTGTTAAACTTCGGTTATAGGTTTGAAATGTTATCTTTTAAAAAAAAGCAGAACCATGTGGTTCTGCCTTGCCTGTCCATGGTGGGAACCATGGTTTTAGAAAACCGATGAACCGGTTTATTTCTGAAGTTTCCTCACGACGCCTGTAATTCCAAAAAAACTAAGTGCAAGAAGCAGGGTGGTTACAGGTTCGGAGACGGGTACGAGAGATAAGTGGAAATCCCGCCTATTAAAATTCAAAGGTGGTATTTCAACACTCATAGAATACACGTGCGTCGGATCAAATGAAAAAGTGAGTGACTTTTCAAAATAGTTTGTCGGCCAGAAAGGATCACCCAAAGAAGGTAATAAGGATGTGTTCGACGTTAAATCTAGTAGTTTGAAGTTACCTGAATAGCCTTCATCTCCTGACATATTAACCGACATAAAAGATAATGAAATTGGTTGAAATATTATAGATGCTGAGGCTGAGGCCAACGAATATGCCATTGCCTCATCATTGGCATACGCCCAAATATGCAACCATGCATTGTTTAGTGTTACGCTTCCATCAGAAAATGCAGCAATATCATAAAGACCATATCCAAGCCAACCTTCCTCAGCCGCCCATTCTCTAGCCTCGGATATGCTTTCATATACTGGTGCGGTATCTGAAGTGATATTAAAGCTCTGTCCTAGAGGTGGATTGCTACCATAAAATACACCCTCTCCCCAGATAATGTACTCTTGAGAAATAACATTTATGAAATTGGCATATACCGGAGACCAGTAAAGAGTAATTACCATGACGCATAGACATATGATTATTTTCCCGTTTTTCATAACCCCCCCCCTCGGAATAGAAAAACGCGTCCATGATTTGGTAAAGTTAGATAGCAACTGAAATAAATTAGTATGTCAGATCTGCAAAAGACCTAAAAATGATATACAACTTAAAACAATACTTTTCCTAGCAGGAAGAATTCCATTTGTAAATATTAAATGAAACTTTTAACAAAAAAAGGAATTCATGATTTCAAATCCAGTGTTTTTTCCAGGTGAGATAACTTCGAAAATTTCTGCAATAATATATACTCTTCAACGATGAGCGGTTTAATATGTAGTTGCCTTTAAATAATTAAAGAAAATTGAAAACAGGGGGGTAGGGACATGAAAGAACTTTTCGGTTTCGGATGGTTCCCAGGTCTGATGAGATCATACCTGGATCGCGACAGGGCTATGGAACTGCGGAGACGCTTTCTCGATTTGATTATTCTTCCTGCGCTCTTCCTGTTGATCTTCTGTCTTGCCGTTTCGACCGGTCGGGCGATCGCTGCAACAGAGGGGGTCGACAACAACTTCTTTGGCACGGGGGCGGGAGCATCCAACACGGGGAACTACAACTCCTTTTTTGGCGGATGGGCCGGCAACTCCAACACGACCGGGTACAACAACTCCTTTTTTGGTGAATGCACCGGCGAGACCAACATTTCCGGGTACCACAACGCCTTTTTTGGCTATGGTGCCGGCCGCCACAACACTTCCGGGAACTGCAACTCTTTTTTTGGCTTAAATGCAGGCAGCCAAAACACTTCCGGGTACCACAACTCCTTTTTTGGCATATGGGCCGGCCTCTCCAACACGGTGGAATATTACAACACCTTCGTTGGATATACCGCCGATCTCAACCCCGGATCCGACCCTGCAACCAACCCGGTCACCAACGCTACGGCGATCGGTTACAAAGCCTATGTCTCCAAGTCCAACAGTTTGGTCCTGGGGAGCATCAAAGGGGTGAATGACGCAACAGACAATGTGAACGTGGGCATCGGGATCTCCGCCCCGGCCAGGCAGCTCCATCTCAAGGGGGATAACGCCGTCTTCCGCATGGACCGCAGCACCGATACCGCCGCCTTCATGATCGTGCGCACCAATCTCGCCGGAACGGCCGTCCTGAAGACCTTCGTCGTGGGAGCCAATGCCTCGGGGTCGAACGACGGGGAGTTCGTCATCAACGACCTGGGAAATGCGGTCGGCGGGCCGGGCAGCCGCCGGATGACGATCGACAACTCCGGGGACGTGGAGTTCACGGGATCTGTGACGGCGACGGGGTTTTACCCTTCGAGCTCCATTGCCTTGAAGACCAACGTCAAGACATACGGGAACGCTCTTGAGACGGTGAAGCGTCTCCGGGGAGTGCGGTTTGACTGGAAGGAATCGGGGAAGCCGTCGGTGGGTCTGATCGCGGAGGAGGTGGAGGAAGTGGTTCCGGAGGTGGTGGCTCATGCAGGAGACAGCAGCGCAGCGACCGGGCTGAATTACGACAGCCTGGTGGGGGTGCTCGTGGAGGCCGTCAAGGAGCAGGAGAGAGAACGGGACTGCATGCAGGCGGAACTGGATACCTTGAAGGCAGAAGTTCGACAACTGAAGGCCCTTTTACTTGAAAGGTAACGAGGTACCGTTTCGTTAACACAATCACTTGTGCATGAACACGGGGAATCGGCGTTGCCCCGTTTCATTCCCAGGAAGTAATGGAAAAGTAGGATGAATCGGAGATGAGATTGTTTGAAAAAAAACTGTGGACCCGGTTATCGGCCTCATTGCCCGGCAGTTAAAGAAGGTTAACGCCCGGTTAAAGAATTCCTGTTGTGGGATCGCTGAATGGACGCAAAAAATGGCGGAAGTGCATGGGAATCGAACCCACCTGAGACGCTGCTAACGCCCCACACTGGATTTGAAGTCCAGGAGGCCCACCAGTGACCTTTGCACTTCCGCAACAAGAGTGAATTGTATACGGGATTTATTCTCCGAAGTCAATGGAAATGGGGTGCCGGGGGATGGGCGCCCGTGACGGGCGCATCATTCGAAGCCTTCTCCCGGGCCGCATTTACAGGGAATCGTCGAGAACCTGGACGGTGACCGCGGTGCCCCGGGGGACCTTCGTCCCCTCTTCGGGAAGGACGATGATCCCGTTTGCCAGAACCATGGATTTCAGGATCCCCGATCCCTGCTCGCCCGTCGTGGAAACGACATACTTCCCGTCCATATTCCGGACAACACCGCGAAGGAAAAAACGCAGGCCGGCTACTTTGTCGACACCTTCCTCCAATGCCGCCTGAAGGGTCCTGCGGAAAAGATTCGTATGGCCGGTCATCTTTCTGATGGATGGACGGACGAACTGCTCGAAGGAAATCATGGAAGACACGGGATTCCCCGGCAGGCCGAAAATGGGTTTCCCCCCCATGGTCCCGAAAACGAGGGGCCTTCCGGGCCTCATGGCCACCTTCCAGAACCGGATGTCCGTTCCCAGTTCCTGAATCACGTCCTTCACGAGGTCGTAATCTCCCACGGAAACCCCTGCGGAAGAGATGATGATATCCGCCCGGAGGGCCTGCAGGTATTTATCCTTCATGTCCTCCTTCCGATCCTTCGCGATTCCCAGGATAAGGGGAATTCCTCCAGCTTCAATGACCTGCGCGGAAAGGGAATAGCTGTTGCTGCTCACGATCGTGGCCGGCGAGAGGATGCCGTCCACGTCCGCCAGTTCGTTCCCCGTTGCGAGAACGGCCACGAGCGGCCTCTGGTGAACGGAAACGAAGGATCTTCCCAGGGAGGCGAGCATTCCGATTTCCGCGGGACGGATTTTCCTCCCCCGGGTAAGAACGATTTCGTCCATCCGGACGTCTTCTCCGGAACGGCGAACATTCTCCCCCTTTCTGACGGGGGAACGGAACTTCACCCGGCCGTCCTCCATTTCCGTGTTCTCGACTTTGACGACCGCGTCCGCCCCGCGGGGGATGGAAGCCCCGGTCATGATCCGGGCCGCTTCGGCGAAGCCGACGATCTTCTGCGGCACGTGTCCGGCGGGGATGTCCTCCACGATGTCGAAGAAAAGCGGATTCTCCGCCGCAGCCCCCAGGGTATCCTCCGAATTCACTGCGAAGCCGTCCATGGCCGAGTTGTCCTGGGGAGGAATGTTCCGGGGAGCGCGCACATCCTCGCCGAGCACCCTGCCCAGGGCCTCCAGGATGTCAACTTTTTCAAGTCCGAGGACCGGCACCTGCTCCAGGATCTCCCGGAGGGCCTGTTCGACGGCAATCATGGCATTCCTCCCTTTCGTCCGTATTTCTGTCTGTTTCTATCGAAAAGCCCCGGTTCTTGTCAATGAAATAAGCCCCGGCGGGGGAAGAACCCGCCCGGGAACGGAAAACCGCCGGAGCCGGCGCCCGGCGGCTCGCGGGCGTGGCGTCTCCGTTCTTGACTGACATGGCCCCTTCCGGGCTTTTTTACTTGAAGAATTCCTTCGGATTGGATAAACTTCCGTGTTCAATAAAATAAGGATCGGATTCATGGACATCTCCCGTCGCCAGAAAGCCGTTCGCGTACTCCTCAAGGAAAAAGAGGCCATCCTTCTCGTTCATTACTACCAGAGAGGGGAAATCCAGGACATCGCCGATTTTCTCGGCGATTCGCTGGGGCTCAGCATCGAGGCTGCGAAGACCAAAGCGAAGGTCATCGTCTTTGCCGGCGTCCATTTCATGGCGGAGAGCGCGTCCATCCTTTCCCCCGACAAGACGGTCCTTCTGCCGCGGCTGGATGCCGGTTGTCCCCTGGCGGACATGATCACCGCCGAGGAACTGGAAGAGGAGAAAAAGAAGTATCCCGGCGCCGCCGTGGTCAGTTACGTCAATTCCTCCGCCGCCGTGAAGGCGAAAAGCGACATCTGCTGCACCTCCGCGAATGCCGTCGAGGTCGTCGAGTCCCTGGAGGGGGTGACGCGGGTCCTCATGGTCCCCGACGGGAATCTGGCCCGGTACACCGCCCGCTTCACCGGGAAGGAGATCATCCCCTGGCGGGGATACTGCCCGGTGCACCACTTTCTCACGACTGAAGAGGTTCGTTCGGCAAGGGAACGCCATCCAGGCGCACCGTTCGCAGCCCATCCCGAATGCCGGAAAGAAGTCCTCGACCTCGCCGACTTTGTGGGAAGCACGAGCGGGATCATCCGTTTCGCGGGTGAGACCAAAGCGCAAAAGATACTCATCGGAACGGAAACGGGAATTCTCCACGAACTGAAAAAACGGCACCCGGAGAAGGAATTCATTCCCGTTTCGGAAAAGATGGTCTGCGCGACCATGAAAAACATCACTCTGGAGGACATCGAGCAGGCCCTTATCGAGATGCGCTTCGTCGTGAAGGTGTCCGATGAAGTCCGGATCCCCGCGGGTCGAGCCCTGAGCAGGATGCTCGATGTAAGAATCTGAAACCGGGACCCCTGAAAGCCCATCGATTTGTGAAAATATCCCCTGATCGGAAAACAGACGGTTCTCCTTCGGCTGTCCGGGACATCGCCGGGCGGCTTGAAGAGGGGAAACGAACCGTCGTTACGGGACTGCGGGGTTCCTCCCCGTCGTTCGTTCTTGCCTCCGTTTTCGGAATCCTCCGAAAAACGGTTCTTTACGTCACCGCAACGGAGGAGGACGCCCGGGAGGCGAAAGAATCCCTTTCCCTGTTCCTGGGCGCCGCGGACGTTCTTCATTTTCCCCCCTGGGACCGGTTCGCCACCTCCGTCCAGGCCGTGGGCGGGGACGTGCCGTCCCGCCGGATCGAGGTGCTGGTCCGTCTTCTTGCCGGCGGGCCCGCCGTCGTCGTCGCCTCCCTGGAGGCCCTCCTTTCCAGGGTCGCCCCGCGGAAGGCCGTGGAAGGGTATGTCGAAACGCTCTTCCTGGGGGACAAGCGGGACCGGGACGGCCTTGCGGCGAAGCTCCAGGAGGGAGGATACCGCCGGGTTCCCCTCGTCGAAAGGGAAGGGGAATTCAGCGTCCGCGGGAACATCGTCGATTTCCACTGGACCGGAGGCGAGAAACCGTTTCGCATCGAATTTTCCGGCGACGAGATCGAATCGATCCGTACCTTCGACCCGGCGACCCAGAGATCGAAAGAAGAACAACTGGAAGCGCCCCTTCGGCCGGTCACCGAGTTTCTCCGAACGGGCCTGTCCCTCCGGGAGGCCATGAAGAACCTGAGGCTCCGGTCCAACGAACTGGGCCTGTCCCGGGAGGAGCGGGAACGGCTGGCGGAGCGGCTGGAAGGGGGGGCGGACATGGCGCCGATTCCCTGGCTCCTCCCGCTTTTCTTCGCTTCCGGAGATTCCGCCGGAGGTCTCGACACGCTCTTCGATTATCTTCCCGACCGGACCCCCCTGTTTCTCGATTCCCTTTCCCTCGTCCGGTCGGCCGGCGAGAAACTGGAGAACGACCTGGAACGGTTTCTCTACCGGGCCCGGGAGGAGGGACGGTATTTCCCGGAAAAGGACACGTTCTGGGTTTCCCCCGCGGAATGGGAAGGGATGCCGGCGGGCCGGGGCGTCGTCGAATTTTCAAGGACCGACCCCGGAGACGGCGAAACCGTCGCTTTCGGAACGGAAATGCCGGAGGGTCTGAAAGGGACGGGTTCCGTCCGCTCGGAGGCCGACAGGGGACTCCTTTCCCCCCTTGCGGAGAGGGCCCGGTCATGGATCCGGGAGGACTTCCAGGTTTTTTTCGTCTGCGGCGATGACGAGACGGACCGCATGGTCCACCTCTTCTCGCAGTACGATCTCCCCGCCGGAACATCGAAGGGACCCCTTCTCGGCGACGTCGGGGAGCCGGGTCTCCTTCCGGGACGGCTCCTCGTCAAGGCTGGGAGGCTCCGCGAGGGGTTCGTCGCGCCGGCGCTGCGGATCGCCGTCATTTCGGAAACGGAGGTTTTCGGGGAAAAGATCCGGCGCCGCAGGGGCCGCTCCCGCCGGGAGGGATTCTTCCTCAAATCCTTCGCCGAACTGTCCCCGGGCGATTTCCTGGTTCACAAGGATCACGGGATCGGGATTTACCGGGGACTCGAAAGGATCCGCTTCGACAGCCGGGAGAACGATTTTCTCCTCATCGAATACCACGGGAACGACAAGCTCTTCATCCCCGTGGACCGTCTCGACCAGATCCAGCGGTACGTGGGGCCGGAAGGCCACAGGCCGGGAGTGGACCGCCTGGGGGGGACCTCCTGGGACGCCGTCAAGAAGCGGGTGAAGAAATCGGTCCAGGCAATGGCGGAGGAACTGGTCACCCTGTACGCCGCCCGGGAAGTCCGGGAAGGGCATCGATTCTCGGCGCCGGACCGGTACTACGGGGAATTCGAATCCACCTTCGAATTCGAGGAGACCCCCGACCAGGCGCGGGCCATCGACGACGTGAACCGGGACATGAGCGGCGGAAAACCCATGGACCGTCTCGTCTGCGGGGACGCCGGGTTCGGCAAGACGGAAGTGGCCATCCGGGCCGCCTTCCGGGCGGTCATGGACGGCAAGCAGGTGGCCGTCCTCGTCCCGACGACCATCCTGGCGGAGCAGCACTACCAGAATTTCTCCCGCCGTTTCCAGCGGTTCCCTTTCCGAATCGAGGCGATGAACCGCTACAAGGCGCCGAAGGAGCAGAAAAGGATCCTCGAGGATCTCGGGAAGGGCCTGGTGGACATTGTCGTCGGGACCCACCGGCTGGTCCAGAAGGACGTGGCGTTCAAGGATCTGGGCCTTCTCGTCATCGACGAGGAGCAGCGTTTCGGCGTGGCCGACAAGGAAAAGGTGAAGAAGCTGAAGTCCCTCGTGGACGTGCTCGCCCTGTCGGCGACCCCCATCCCGAGGACCCTCCAGCTCTCCCTGGCGGGAATCCGGGACCTGTCGGTCATCGAGACCCCGCCCCTGGAACGGCAGGCCGTCAGGATCTATGTGACCGAATTCGACGAGGACGTCATCCGGGAGGCCATGGAGCGGGAACTCGGCAGGAGCGGGCAGATTTTCTTCGTCCACGACCGGGTGAAATCGATCTACACCATGGCGGGGCTGGTGAAAAAGCTCGTGCCGGCGGCCCGGGTCTCGGTGGCCCACGGGCAGATGAAGTCGAAGGAACTGGAGGACGAGATGATCCGGTTCGTGAACCGCCGGACGGACGTTCTCGTGTGCACGACCATCATCGGCTCCGGGGTGGACATTCCGTCCGCCAACACCATCCTCGTCAGCCGGGCGGACCGGTTCGGACTCTCCCAGCTCTACCAGTTGCGGGGCCGGGTGGGCCGCTCCAGGGAGGAGGCCTTCGCCTACCTCCTCATCCCCCGTGGCGGCGACCTCTCCCGGGACGCCTGGAAGCGTCTCCAGGTCATCCAGGATTTCTCAGAGCCGGGATCGGGATTCAAGGTGGCCCTCCAGGACCTGGAGATCCGCGGGGCGGGCAACCTCCTCGGCGTTTCCCAGTCCGGCCATGTTTCCGCCGTGGGGTATGAAATGTACATGGAACTCCTGGAGAGGGCCGTTCAGGAACTGAAGGGAACGCCCCTTCCGGAGGAGGACTTCCGGCCGGAGATCCAGTTCGGCATTTCCTCCTTCATCCCCGACGATTACGTTTCCGACGAGCAGCGGCGGCTCTTCCTGTACAAGAAAGTCTCCCTCGCCGCATCGGACGGGGACATCGCCGAGCTGTCGGAGGAATTCACCGACTGTTACGGACCCCTCCCCGGCCCGGTGGCGAATCTCTTCGAGATGATCCGCCTCCGGAACCGTCTGCGGGAGATGCGGATCCGGAAAATGGAATACGACGGGAAGGACATGGTCCTTCTTTTCAACGGGGACAGCCGCGTGGATCCCCGGAGGATCCTCGATCTCGGGAAGAAGAAACGGAAACAGGAGTTCCGTTTCACCCCCGACCTGAGGCTCTTCGTCTCCATCCCCGCCCTCCGGGACCGGGAAATCCTCGACCGGGCGAACGGCCTGCTCGATGAACTCTCCCGCTGAGGAGAGAGGGGACACAAAAAAACCGGCCATTTCCAAGGAGGTATGGCGATGATGAAATGGGTGCAGTCCGGACTTGCGGGGATCTTTCTCGTCCTTTTTTCCGCCCTGTGGGCGGCGGCGTCCCCGGTGGACCGTATTGTGGCGGTGGTGAACAATGAAATCGTCACCCTGTCGGAACTGGACCGCGAGGCGGCGCCTTACCTGAAGCGGGTCGCCGCGGAAGAGACGAACGCCGGGAAGAAGGAAGCCATCGTTGCCCAGGTCAGGCAAAAGATCCTCGATGACATGATCGAGAAAATCCTGATCGCCCAGGAGGCGGCACGTCTGGGGATCACCGTCGTCGATACGGAGGTGGAGAAGACGCTCACCGACACGATGAGGCAGCGGGAGCTGTCGCGGGAACAGGTGAGAAGGATGCTCGAAAAGGAAGGGCTCACCCTGGAGGAATACAAGAAAGGCATCCGGGCCCACATCCTGAAGCTCAAGTTCATGGCGCGGGAGATCAAGCCGAAGGTCGTCGTCACGACCGATGAGATCGGGGATTATTACAGCAAGCACAAGGAGATGTACGAAGGGAAGGAGGCCGTGCGGATTCTGCAGATCCTCCTCATCGCGCCTCCGAAGATGGACGGCGCAAAGAGGGCAGCCCTGCGCGCCGAGGCGGAAGACATCCTCCGGCTGCTGAAGTCGGGGGCGCCCTTCCCGGAACTGGCGCTGAGACGTTCCCAGGGGCCCGCGGCCTCGACCGGGGGGGACCTCGGCTTTGTGGAAAAAGGGGTCATGCTTCCCGAGGTCGAGAAGGCTGCCTTTTCCCTGCGGAACGGCGAAACGAGCGGCGTGATCGAGACCAGGGTCGGGTTTCACATTCTTCAGGTTGTGGACCGGCGCGGCGCCGGCCTGAAGCCCGTGGAGGAGGTCCGGGAGGAAATCTGGGACAGGATCGGCGGGGAGAAGATGGAGAAGCGGTACCGGGAGTGGCTGGACGAACAGAGGAAAAAGGCCCATATCGACGTCCGCCTGTAAAACGCCGGCCGTCAAGGTTCCCCGAAGGCGCCGCGACGAACGCGACGGCGCCGCCCTGCCGGCGGCCTCCCGTCGCGGAAGCGGAGGCCCGCGGACGAGGAAGGCCGGAGGAAAGGGGCGTCGCCCCGTTGGAATGGGAAACATGTCTTTCATCAAAATAAGAGGCGCCTGCCAGCACAACCTGAAAAACGTCCGCATCGACATCCCGCGGGACCGGCTGGTGGTCATCACCGGGGTGAGCGGCTCGGGCAAGTCTTCGCTTGCCTTCGACACCATCTATGCCGAGGGACAGCGGCGGTACGTGGAGTCCCTTTCAACCTACGCCCGGCAGTTCATCGGCCAGATGGACAAGCCCGATGTGGAGTCCATCGAGGGCCTGTCCCCCGCCATCGCCATCGAACAGCGCTCCCTGAGCCAGAACCCCCGGTCCACCGTGGGGACGATCACGGAGATCTACGATTACCTGAGGCTTCTCTATGCGCGGATCGGGACGCCGCACTGCTGGAAGTGCGGGAAGGAAATCCGCTCCCAGACGGTGGACGCGATCCTGGAAAACGCCCTTTCCTTTCCCGGGGGAACGAAATTTCAGGTTCTCTCCCCCATCGTCCGGGGAAAGAAAGGCGAATTCCACAAGGAACTCCGCAAGCTCCAGAAGGACGGATTCGTCCGGGTCCGGGTCGACGGGGTGATCCGGGATCTCTCGGAGGAGATCGTCATGGACAGGCAGAAACGTCATGACGTGGACGTGGTCGTGGACCGGCTGGTGATCCGGGAGGGGATCCGCCAGCGGCTCCGGGACTCGCTGGAGACGGCCCTCGGGCTGTCGGGCGGACTCGTGAAGCTCCAGGTCGTCGACGGAGAGGAGCTGCTTTTCAGCGAAATTTACGCCTGCCCCGACTGCGGCGTCAGCGTTTCCGAACTGGCCCCGAGGATGTTTTCCTTCAACAGCCCCTACGGCGCCTGTCCCGCCTGCGGCGGTCTCGGAACGAAGACCTTTTTCGACGAGTCCCTCATCGTGCCCGATCCCTCCCTTTCGCTCCGGGAGGGGGCCGTGGCCCCCTGGGAGGGGAAGAAATCGCTCACCTTCTTCCAGATGATCGAGTCGCTGGCCCGGCACTACGGATTCGACCTGAACACGCCCTTCGGACACCTTCCGGAAAAAGTGCGGACGGTTCTCCTTGGCGGCTCGGGAGCGGAAACGATCCCCTTCATTTTCGACCGGGCGGGGAGGCGGTATGTGGAGAACCGGCCCTTCGAGGGGGTGATTCCCCATCTCGAGAGGAAGTACCGGGAGGCCGACTCGTTCGATCTTCGGGTCGACCTCGGCCGCTTCATGAACGCCACGGACTGCCCGGCCTGCGGGGGGGCGCGGCTGAGGAAGGAAAGTCTGTCCGTGACGGTGGGCGGCCGGAACATCCATGATCTTTGCCTTCTCTCTCTCGGGCAGGCCATGGAGTTTTTCAGGGATCTCCGTCTCTCCTCCCAGGAAACCGCCATTTCCGAAAGGATTCTCAAGGAGATCCGGGAAAGGCTCCGTTTCCTCCTCGACGTGGGCATGGACTACCTGAACCTGGCGCGGTCCGCGGGGACCCTCTCGGGCGGCGAGGAACAGCGGATCCGGCTTGCCACCCAGATCGGTTCCGGTCTCGTGGGGGTCCTGTACGTTCTCGACGAGCCGACCGTGGGCCTGCACCCGCGCGACAACGTGCGGCTCATCGCGTCGCTGAAACGCCTGAAGGAACTTGGCAACACCGTTCTCGTGGTGGAACACGACGAGGAGATGATGCACGAGTGCGATTACATCATCGATATGGGGCCCGGCGCGGGCGCGGAGGGGGGGCACGTCGTTTTTCAGGGCACCCCCGGGGAGATCCTCCGGGCGGAGCAGTCCCTCACCGGGCAGTACCTGTCGGGCAGGAAGGCGATCCCCCCGCCGGCGGCACGCCGGCCCGCGGGAAGCCGGGTCATCCGGATCGAGGGCGCCGGGGAAAACAACCTGAAGGACATCGACGTCTCCATCCCGGCGGGGGTTTTCACGTGCGTCACCGGCGTATCCGGTTCCGGGAAAAGCACGCTCGTCATCGAAACCCTGTACAAGGTCCTCCTCAGGCGGTTCAACCGTTACCGGGGGAAGGTCGGAAAGATCCGGAGCCTCCGGGACCTCGGGGGAATCGAGCGGGTGATCGTCATGAACCAGCAGCCCATCGGCAGAACGCCCCGGTCGAACGCCGTCACCTACACGGGGGTGTTCCAGCACATCCGCGATCTTTTCACCCGCCTTCCCGAATCCCGGCTCCGCGGCTACAAGCCGGGGAGGTTCAGCTTCAACGTGAAGGGGGGCCGGTGCGAATCCTGCCAGGGGGACGGTCTGAAAAAGATCGAGATGCATTTTCTTCCGGACGTGTACATCACCTGCGACGTCTGCGGCGGGCGCAGGTTCAACCGGGACACGCTGGACATCCGGTACAAGGGGCAAAGCATCGCCGACGTCCTCGACATGACGGTGGACCAGGCCCTCCTGTTCTTCGAACCCATTCCCCTCGTCCGGTCCCGGCTTCAGCTTCTCCGGGACGTGGGCCTCGGGTATCTCCGCCTCGGCCAGCCGGCGACCACCTTTTCCGGCGGGGAGGCCCAGCGGGTCAAGCTCTCCCGGGAGCTGGGGAAGCGGCTCACGACGAACACCCTTTACATTCTCGACGAACCGACCATCGGCCTCCACTTCGACGACATCAGCAAGCTTCTCGACGTCCTCGGGAAGCTGGTGGACATGGGGAACACGGTGGTCGTCATCGAGCACAACCTCGATGTGATCAAGTCCGCCGACCATATCATCGACCTCGGNNCGAGCACAACCTCGACGTGATCAAGTGCGCCGATTACGTCATCGACATGGGGCCCGAGGGGGGCGACCGGGGAGGGCGGATCATCGCGACAGGCACGCCGGAAGACGTGGCCCGGTCGGAAGACTCCCACACGGGACGTTTTCTTCGGAAGGTGTTGTGAGGAGCGCATTGAAAAAAGAGTTTGAACTTTCATTTTGAACAGGGTATTGAAACCACAGGATCTTTCCGGTTCGGGCATTTCCCGGTTCTTTTCCGTATCCGGACGGATCCGCGAAGGAACGAACCGAAAGGGGGTTCAAAAAAACAGGCATGGTGAATCTGGAATACCTGGAACGAATCAGGCTCAAGGCGTTCCCGGCGGGGCAGCTCATAATCGCACGGCTGCTGCTCATTCCCAATTACCGGCTCTTCGCCGACGTGAAGATCGAGGTCTCCGGCGCGGAAAAGATTCCCCAGGGCGAAACGGTCATCTTCGCGATGAATCACACCGATCGCTATAACTACTGGCCGCTGCAGTTCCACTTCTGGAAAAAACAGCTTCCCTTCACTACGGTCTGGGTCAAGGGCAAGTACTACAGGAACCGGATTCTCGGAAAGATCCTGGACGGCTGCAATCTCATCCCCGTCCCCTCCATGGGCTATCTCATAGAGGAGCTCTACAGGAAGCGGTTCCGCAGGAAGATCGACGGGACGGAATACCGGATCATCCGGGACGTCATCGACGGCACCCGGGAAATGGGCGAGGCCCTTCAGCAGATGGCGAAAAGCACGGCGGACTATCTCAGGACGAACGTCGTCGAACATCTCCGGGAGTATCATGAAATCCTCATGGATCGCGTGGCGGAACTCAGCCGGACGGCCCTCTTCGAGAAGGGGCTCAACGTGATCATCTTTCCCGAGGGGACCCGTTCCCGGACCGTGGGCGAGGGCAGAACGGGCGTCGCCCAGCTTGCCCTGCACACGGAGAAGAAGGTCGTTCCCGTGGGGTGCAACCACTCCGACAAGGTGTACACGGGGAGCCTTCCCTTCGCCCGGAGCGGAAAGATCGTTTACCGGGTGGGCGATCCCGTTTCCGTGGAGGATGATCTGAAGGAATACAGGATTCCCGAGCCGTTCCGCCTTTTTTCCAGGGAATCCCAGAAGAAGTATCGCGACCGTTTCGAGGCGGTGACCCGCATTCTCATGGAACGGATCAACGGCCTCGTGGACGAGGAATACCGCCGCTGACGGATCGTCCGGCGGGGATGGGGCGCGGTGCGGCCCGGAACCCGGCGGCAGGCGGGGCAGGAGCGGAGGATGGAACAGAGCAAGAACAATAATATCCTGCATTCCCGGATCGTGGAGAACTACCGGTCCGGCCGGCTCACAATCCTGATCAACAGGAGCGCTGCGATCCTGGTCTATTCCAAGCTCTCCAGGAACCCCCTGGTGAAGCTCTTTCAGCTTGTCGTATCCATCTTCACCGCCCCCCCCTTCATCCTGTGCGCGATCGTCACGTTCGTCTTTTTCGAAAAATACCTGTTCGTCCTTTATTACTTCATTGTCTTTTTCCTCCTGCTTCTCGCGGAGAGGTTCCTGGTCGAGCGGATCGTCACGGACGGGGCCATCAGGGACAGGGAAACCTGCGATTTCCTTCTCCGCAAGGGAGTCATTTCCATCAGGGACAAGGACAACCCGGACATGATCCTTTGACGAAGCCGTCGACCGTCGGGGAAACACGTTGCGAAGGACGGGCGCGAACGCCCCTGGGACGAGCGCGGCGGGACGTTCGGACGTTCCGGGAAGTTGTCCATCTTTTGAAGGGTACACCTTGATGAGAGGCCATCCCTCTGTTATACTTTCCTTATAATCGGGAAAGAAAGGAGGAAGCCATGGCGGTCAAGGTGTTGATCAAGCGCAAAGTGGCACATGAGCACCTGCAGGCCATTTTCGGATGGATCACGCAGCTTCGATCCTCCGCGGCGAAGCAGCCCGGCTATATTTCCGGTGAAACGCTCATGAAGGCGGACGATCCGGGCCAGTATCTCGTCATCAGCACCTGGGAGACCACGGAAGACTGGAAAGCCTGGCTGGAATCGGAGGAAAGAGGGGAGATCCAGAAGAAGATCGACGAAATTATCGGGGAACCGACGGAATACGAGGTTTACCAGTACCCCTCGAAAAGCCTGGCGACCCTGAAAGGGTTCCGGGGCTGGGAGGGAGGCTGAGAAGCCCGACGGCGTGACGGAATCCATCCGTACGTCGTTTCAGGAGATCGATGGAATATTTCAGGATTCTGAATCTGAAAAGGGAACCTTTTTCCAGCGCACCCGATCCGGAATTCTTCCACGAGTCGCCGCAGTATCTGGACTGCCTCCAGCAACTGGAAATCGCGTTGCGCCTCCGGAGGGGACTCGACATCGTAACAGGAGACGCCGGCACGGGAAAGACCGTTCTGTGCTGCCACCTGATCCGCCGTCTTTCCTGGGACAAGGGACTCGTCATCCGCCTTCTCCCCGATCCTGCGGCCGACACCCCGGAAGCGTTCCTTCTCCGGATTGCCGGCGTTCTGGGAATCCTTCCGGCCGGGGAAGGGGAGCCGTCCCAGGAACGCCTGAAGGAGGCGATCAGGAACCATCTCCTCGAGCAATCCCTGGAACAGGGGAAAATCGTCGTTCTTTGCATCGACGAGGGCCAGCACCTCCCCGAATTCGGTCTCGAAATCCTCCGGGAATTCCTCAACTATGAAACGAACGGGTGCAAGCTGCTCCAGGTCGTCATCTTCTCCCGGAGGGAATTCCTGAAGACCCTGAAAGCCCACCGGGGATTCGCCGGCCGGATCAACCTCCTGTTCCACCTCAAGCCCCTGTCCTTCGGGGATGCGAAATCCATGATCCTCTTCCGGATCGAACGGGCGGCCGATGAAGGCGCAAGTCCGATCCGTTTCACCCTGCCCGCCCTCTGGGAGATCCACCGGGCCTCCAGCGGATATCCCGGGAGGATCGTCGCGCTCTGTCATCGGATCCTGCTCATGCTCATCGTCCAGACCCGGGAGGGGGTGGACCGCTCCCTGGTCCGGGAAACCCTTCGCAAAAGCGGATCCCTTCGTTCCCGGGCCGGCTACGCCGCCGTCGCCGGGGGCCTTGCCGGGCTTCTTCTCGCTTTCCTCCTGCTCCAGTCCGGTCCCGTGCCCGTCCGGGAAGTGAAGGACTCCTCCAGGGCCGCCAGCGTCGGAGGGCCGATATCCGCGAGCGAGGAAGAGGTGTTTCCCATCAGGACGAATCCCGAATGGACGGCGAGGCTCGACCCGCCGGGAACCACGGGGGGCCGGGAAGGGAAGGCGGCGGCCCTCTCCGCGACGGCGCCCGCGGCGGGCCTTCCGGCCTGCCCCTCCTGTCCCGCCACCCTGGGCCGGCTCACCATGCGGCGGGGGGACGTCATCTGGAAACTCATGGCGGACGTTTATGGGATATCCACCTCACGGCATCTGAAAATCCTCGAGGAAGCGAATCCCCAGATCCGGGACATGGGCCGGATCACCCTGGGCGACGTGCTTTGTTTCCCGGCCGTCCCGACGACCCTGGCCCCGCGGCCGCGGCTCTTCTGGATGGCCCTTGCGGAGAGCGGGGACCTCGAGGAGATCTACAGCCTTTACCGGCTGTATCCCCGGGATCTTCCGCAGGTCCGCGTCGTTTCATGGTGGAACCGGAGCGGAGGGCTCCGGTTCGCCCTCGTCCTCCGGAAACCTTTCGAAGGAGAGGAGGCAGCCTGGCAGGCCGTGAACGTCATTCCGGAGAGTTTCGCGCAATCGGCGCGGGTCCTCTCCGGATGGGAAGAGGGAACGGTCTTTTTCTCCGCTTTCGGAGCCTCCTGAACGGACAGCGATGGGGAGGTGATCCCATGAAGGTCAGAAAGAAACTCGGGGAAATGCTCCTGGAAGAGGCCCTGGTCACGAAGGATCAACTGGACCGGGCGCTTGTGGAACACAAAAAGGCAGGGCTCCGCCTGGGGCAGTACCTGGTCCGGCAGAACCTCATCAAGGACACCGAACTGACCGACATCCTGAGCCGGCAGCTCGAGATCGACCGGTACCGGCCCGACCGCTACCCCGTCGATTCCGCTCTTTCCGCCGTCGTTCCCCTTGAAGTGGCCCGGCGGCACAAGATCGTCCCGCTGGAAAGGAAGGGGAACCTCCTGACCGTCGCCATGGTGGACCCTCTGGACGTCACGGCCCTGGACACCGTCGAGACCATGACCAACATGGAGGCGAAACCGGTGGTGTGCTCCGAAGGCCAACTGAACGAGCTTGTCAGCGCGGTCTTCGGGAGTCCGTCCGTTTGCGCGGAGGAACCCCCCGGCGCCGTGGATGCCGGGACGGGGGAGGACCGGGAAGGGGAACCCCATGTCGTCTGTGAGGGTGAATCCCGATCCACCGGGGACGAGGAAGCGGAAGGGACGGTCGTCCGTCTTGCGGATTCCATCATCGCCCAGGCCGTCCGGGAACGGGTGAGCGACGTTCACATCAGCCCGGAGGAGAAGACGGTCCGGCTTCGGTTTCGCATAGACGGGAAGCTCCACGACGTTCCGGCGCCGCCGAGATCCGCGATGCCGTCCCTCCTGGCCCGGATCAAGACGCTGGCCCGCATGGATCCTTCGATGACCCGGATTCCGAAGGAGGGCCGGTTCACCGTGAAGCTGGACGACCGGGACGTCCGCGTCCGGGTGTCCGTCATGCCGACGATCCACGGCGAAAACACCGTCCTCAGGTTCGTCGACATGCATTCCAGGCCGTATACGCTGGAGGAACTCGGCATGGCGGAGGAGGACCGGGTCCGGATCGAACAGGCCGTCGAAAGGCGCCAGGGGATGATCCTTTGCGCCGGCCTCCCGGGCAGTGGGAGGACGGCGAGCCTTTACGCCCTCCTCCAGAGGATCAACCGGCCGGACATCAACGTCGTCACCATCGAGGATCCCGTCGAATACCGGCTCGAGAGGATCCGTCAGGTCGAGCTGGACCGAGGGGCGGGGCTCACCTTCGCCGGCGGCCTCCGCTCCATCCTCCTCCAGGACCCGGATGTGATTCTGGTGGGAGAGATGGAAGACGCCGAAACGGCGGGAATCGCCGCCCGGGCGGCCCTGACGGGACACCGGATGCTCGGCGCCGTCCATGCGAACGACGCCGCCGGAGCGATCACCCGTCTCCTCGACATGGGAGTCGAACCGTTCCTTCTGTCGTCGGCCCTGCTGGTATCCTTCGCCCAGCGTCTGGTCCGGACGATCTGTCCCAGCTGCAGGGAGACCTACAGGCCGCCCCCCGCCGCACTGGCCGCGTGGGGCCTGGACAGGGAGGAGCGCGCGGACTTCCGGAGGGGAAGGGGGTGCCCCCGGTGCCTCAACACGGGATATCGCGGAAGGACGGGGGTCTTCGAGGTTCTGACCGTGGACGATGAAATCCGGGAGATGATCCTCCGGTCCCGTCCGGCCGCGGAAATCGCCGGGTACGCGAAATGCGCCGGTCAATTCCGGACCCTGAAGGACGACGCGGCGGAGAAGGTCCGCCTGGGAATCACCACGCTGGAGGAGGCGATCGCCGCGGTCGTGGACTGACGCATTCGTGAAAATCCCGTGAAGCGGCCGGACGTCGGTGATCGGGCACGTTTTTTGTAGTTCAAGAGAATCGTGGGACGGAACGGCCGCGGGGTCCGTCCGGGGGAGTGCCTGCCGATGCGGCATTTCTCGGGCGGGCGGGCGCCTGTCGGGCGCGGGAAATGGATGCTGGACGAAACGGAAAAATTTCGCTATGGATTACGGGAAGTTCTTGCCGGCGATCGGGGAGGGTTCCCCGGGACAGCGGGAAAAGCGTTGCGTGTTTTGAAATGGGGAAGAAAATCTTGAAAGAGGGGATTCTCACCGCCCTGGTCCTGGTGACGGTGTTTTTCACCGGCCCGGCGCCCGTTTTCGCCGATATCTACATGTACGTCGACAAAGAAGGGGTCAGCCATTTCACCAACATCCCCGATTCCAGGAACTACAAGCTTTTCCTCCGGGAAAGGCGGTCCCGCGACGACACTCCCGCCCGGGCGGGAATTCCGTTGAACCGCTACGATTCCCACATCCGGCAGGCCTCGAAGACCCACGGCGTGGATTTTCATCTTGTGAAGGCGATCATCAAGGTGGAGTCGGATTTCGATTCCCGGGCCGTGTCGGAAAAAGGGGCGGTGGGCCTCATGCAGATCATGCCCGAGAATTTCGGTCTGCTGAACCTGAAGGACCCTTACGATCCGGGGCAGAACATCATGGCCGGCACGCGCTATTTCCGGGGGCTTCTCGATCAGTTCGGAGAGCTGGAACTCGCCCTTGCCGCTTACAATTCCGGTCCCGGGCTGGTGGAAAAGCTCGGGTCCATCCCCCGCATTCCGGAAACCGAGGAATACGTCCGGAAGGTTTTGAAATACTACGCTTACTTCAAGGAATAGCCCGTCCCTGCGGATTCCTATTCATGGTTCTTCCCCTGCAAGCCGGATTTCCCCCAGCGATTCCCCCAGGGTCGAAATCTTGAAAAGTGGATAAAGAGGGGTTCCTCTGTAGTTTTCGAGGATCGACCGGTGAATCTCCGCTGAGGACGCCGCGCAGCAGTCCTCGACGATCCGGACGGCGAAATCGTTCGACAGGGCGTCGAAGGCCGTGGAGAGAACGCAGATGTGCGTGGCGATGCCGGTCAGAAAGACCGTGTCCGCCCCCAGAAGGCGCAGGATCTGGTCCAGGTCGGTCTTGAAGAACGCGCTGAACCGGCGCTTGGGAACATACCAGTCGCCTTCCCCCCGGTCCAGGAGGTCGGTGACCTCGGCCCCCCTGGTTCCACGGATGGAATGTTCCTTCATCCTTCCCTGAAAAATGAAGTCCCCCCTGAGAAAACTGTCCATGGCGAAAACAACCGGGACGGCCCGGTTCCTTGCGAATGCCGTCAGTTCGTTGATGGCTGGAACGATTTCCCGGGCCATCCGGAACATGTCGCCCCGATGTCCCCCCTCCAGCGTTTCCTTCAGCATGTCGATGATCAGAACAGCGGGTTTCATCCGTTCCCTCCTTCAAAGCCGTTCGGTACGGGTCGCGGATTCCGGGAATCCCCGATTTCCGCCCGCCGGTGCCGCGAAGCGCCCGCCGGGTATCCAATCACGGTCTTCCCCCCGATGCAAGAAATTTCCCCGTCCGGATGGCGCTCCCTTCCTCCTCTCACGGATTATTCAATTGACACAACAGACGGTTCTTCTTATAGTTACGCGACACAGCGGAAAGCGCGGCTGCGTTCTCCGTTGCGGTCGGGGCGAACGAAATCGTTACAATATGAAAGTCCGCCGGTGTTTCTCGGCGAACCGGGAAAGGTCCGGATGATGCGGCGCGGATAAAACGGCAGCGAGCGCGGTGCCGTTTCAATAAGGAATAAGGAGGACGAAAGATGAAGGAAAAAACGGTCATAACGGCGGCTCTTACCGGCAGCATTCACACCCCCAGCATGTCCCCCTATCTGCCGATCACTCCGAAGGAGATCGCGGACGAGGCGATTCGGGCCTTCGACGCGGGAGCGGCGGTGTGCCACGTCCATGCCCGCGATCCCAAAACGGGCATGCCCTCTTCCGACGTCAACCTTTACGGGGAGATCATCACCAGCATCAAGAGCAGGTGCAACATCGTGATCTGCATCACGAGCGGGGGCGGGATCGGCATGACGGCCGAACAGCGCCTTGCCGGGGTCAGCGCGTTCAAACCCGAGCTTGCCTCCTTCAACGCCGGGTCCGTCAATTTCGCCCTCTTTCATGCCCTCGAACGCTACAAGGAGTTCAAGTTCGAGTGGGAGAGCAAGTACCTGGCCATGACGGAGGACTTCATCTTTCCGAACACCTTCAAGACCATGAAGGAGTTCGGCCGCATCTTCAAGGAGAACGACACGAAGCCCGAATTCGAGATCTATGACTCGGGCATGATCAACAACATCGCCTTCCTGCTTGAAAGAAACCACGCAAAGGCCCCCGTGTACATCCAGTTCGTCATGGGCGTTCTCGGCGGGATCACTCCGAGCCCGGAGAATCTTCTTTTCCTCGTGGATTACGCGAGGAGGCAGATCGGCGATTTCGAGTTCTCCGTCTGCGTGGCCGGCCGCGCCCAGTTTCCCCTGTGCACCCAGTCCCTCCTGCTGGGCGGAAACGTCCGGGTCGGCCTGGAGGACAACATTTTCCTCGACAGGGGCGTCATGGCGAAAAGCAGCGGCGAGCAGGTCGCCAAGATCGCCCGGATCGCGAAGGAACTCGGCGTCGAACCGGCGACCCCCGACGAGGCCCGGAAGATTCTGGGATTGAAGGGGCTGGACAAGGTGAATTTCTGAGCGCTTTGTAGAAATCCCCCTCCCGCCGTTCCTCATTCATTCCGGCCGAGGCATGAACGACGAACGGGGGAGGGAACTTTTTTTCGGTTCCGCCTGTTTCCGCGTTTCCTCTGCCGCTGCGGCCCGTCATCGGGGAACCTCGCCCCGTTCGCCGCAGGTTCAATCCGCCGGGACGGCGGGGGAAGGATCGTGCTCGTCCTCGATGGCGCCGACGAGTTCTTCCACGATGTCTTCCAGGGTGACAAGCCCGGCGACCTTTCCCTTCTCGTCGAGAACGATGGCCTGATGAAGCTTCCACGTCTGGAAAAGACGGAGCTGGACGTCTATCTTCCGGGAGATGGGGATGAACACGGGGGCCCGGAGGATCCTGTTTATGGAAAAGAACCGGCTGGAGCCCGTGTAGCGGAGGATGTCCTTGGTATGGACGATCCCGATGATGTCGTGACCCATTCCTTTCGTCACGGGGAAGCGGGAGAATCCGGTGCGGATGACCGTACGGACGATGTCCTCAAGGGTGGCATCAAAGGGGAGAACGGTCATGCGGTGGACGGGCACCATGATGTCCCCCACGCTCTTGTCGTTCAGGGTGAACACCCGGGACAGGAGCTTCCGTTCGTCCGTGGTGATACCGCCGTCGTCCCAGGCCATCTTGATGCAGGTCTGAAGCACCGCTTCGGTGAAGAGGGACCGTTTTCTCTTCCTCGTTTCCAGTCCGACCAGTCTCAGGATGCCCCTGCTCACGAAGGTGACGAACATCACCGCGGGCAGCGAAATTCTCATGATCAGGCGGATCACCGGGGCCGTCACGATGGAAACCCGCTCGCTGAAATGCTTGGCGTACACCTTGGGCGTGATCTCGGCGAAGATGAGGATGACCAGGGTCAGGACCACGGTGACGTACAGAATTCCCTCTTCTCCGTACACGGGGAGGATGAGCGCCGTGGCGAGGGCTGACATGCTGATGTTCACCAGGTTGTTTCCCAGGAGGATCGTTCCGATGAGCCTGTCGGGATCCTTGAGAATCGCTTCCACCTGTTCGATCCGCTTCCTGTCCTCGGGCCTCGTTTCCGAAAGGTACCGGAGCCTGAGCCTGCTCGCGGCCATGAGGGCCGTTTCGGATCCCGAAAAGAAGGCCGACAGGCCGATAAGGACGAAAATAAGAAGAAGGTTGGTCAGTCCGTGAAGGTCCATGGCAATCCCCCGGGTCGTATAATACAAAATATTATAGTACAGAAAGTTTCCGGAAGGTAGGTGTTTGTGGGGAAAGATGAATGCTGTCGCGCGCCGTCGAAGGAAGGGCGCAGGATTCTACTTGAAAAAAATGATGAACTATGGCTTTCTTGTGCCATGAAACGACGACCCCGGAAACCCCCCGCCGGAGAAATCCGGATCCTTTCCCGTCTTTTCGTCCTTCTGTTCCTTCTTTTCCCTTCCGTGGCGACGCCGGCGGGGGAGGAGAGCGCCTCTGAAATCGTCCTTCGGGCATTTCACTACATGCGTGGGGAGACTTCCGCCGCCACGGTGGAAATGACCATTCACCGCCCCGACTGGGAGAGGACCATGACCATCCTGGGATGGACCCGGGGGGAACGGGACAGCATCTTCTGGATCACGGCCCCTCCGAAGGACAAGGGGAACGGGACCCTGAAAAGGGGCGGGGAGATGTGGATGTTCAACCCGAAAATCAACCGGGTCGTCAAGATTCCGCCCTCCATGATGAGCCAGTCGTGGATGGGATCGGATTTCTCCAACAACGACCTCGCCCGGACGGACAGCATCCTGCGGGACTACGATCATTTCCTGGAAGGGGTCCGCACGGAGGGGGGTAAAAAGGTGTACGCCATACGGTCCGTTCCCAGGCCGGGGGCGCCCGTGGTCTGGGGGATGGAACGGCTGGAAATCCGCGAGGACGGCATCTTCCTCATGGAGGCCTTCTACGACCAGGACGGGAAGCCCGTCAAGGTGCTGAGAACGGAGAAGATCGAGCCCGTGGGGGGGAGGCTGTTCCCCGTCCTGTGGACCATCAGCAAGGCGGACAGGAAGGACGAGTACACGGCGATCCGCTACCGGAGCCTCGTTTTCGACGAGACCGTTCTCGAGGGGTTTTTCACCCTGTCCTCCCTTCGAAATCCTCCGGGGGAATGAACCTTGAACCTCCGCATGGCCTGGCGAAACCTCTGGAGAAACCCCCGCCGCACCCTGCTCACCATGACGGCCATCGCTTTCGCGTCCATCCTGCTCGTCTTCATGCTTTCCTGGCAGTTCGGATCCTACGACATCATGATCAACTCGTCCGTGAAGATCCACACGGGCCATTTCCAGGTCCAGGCCCGGGGATACCAGGACGACAAGGACATGCGCCGGGTCGTGACGGACCCGGCTGAAATCGGGAATGCGATTGCGGCCCTTCCCGGTGTGAAGGCCGTCACGTACCGGGCGAACGGGTTCGTTCTCGTGTCGTCCCGGGACAGGACGTACGGCGTTCTTGCCGTCGGGATCGACCCGGAGAAGGAGGCCGCGCTCTCCACGCTGAAGAGCATTGTCCGGGAAGGAAGCTATCTTGACGGGAAAGACGGCGGCGAGGCGCTTCTCGGGGAACTCCTCGCGAAGAATCTCCGGGTGCGGGTCGGCGACGAACTCACCGTCATCGGGCAGGGGCGGGACGGTTCCGTGGCCGCCACCGTGCTCCGGGTGAAGGGGATCTACAGCTCCGGCCAGGATGAATTCGACCGGTCCTCCATCCAGATCCCCCTCAAGACCTTCCAGGATGTGTTCTACATGGGGGATGCCATCCACGAGGTGGTGGTTCTGGCGGACACCCTCTCCGGGGTTCCGCGGCTTGTGGCGGAAACCGGGGACATCCTCCGCCGGCAGGGGCGGGACGGCCTGGTCGTTCTCGACTGGAAGGAACTCATGCCCGGTCTGGTGCAGGCCATCCGCATCGATCTCGTGAGCGGATTCATCTTCTACCTCATCCTGGTGATCGTAGTCGCCTTCAGCATTCTCAACACCTTTCTCATGGCCACCCTCGAGCGGACCCGGGAGTTCGGCGTTCTTCTCGCCATCGGGATGGCGCCGGGGCGGATCACGCGCCTCGTTCTCGAGGAATCGGCGGTCATGACCCTCTTCGGAATCGCCGCCGGCGTTTTCTTCGGGATTCTCCTGACGGCCTGGTTCCAGGAACATGGCATCGTGATATCCGGGGCCACGGAAATCCTGCGCCAGTACGGCCTTCCGGACCGAATCCATCCGAGGCTCTCCTGGCTTTCGGCGACCCTGGGCCCCCTGTGCGTGCTCGTCATCACCCTGCTGGCCGCCCTCTACCCGGCCCTGCGGGTGCGCAGGCTCAGGCCGGTGGACGCCATGGCGGCGCCCTGAAAGGAATTTCCATGCTGCTGGAACTGGCCTGGAGAAACATCTGGAGAAACCGGAAGCGGACGGCCATCCTCCTCGTCGCCGTGGTGATCGGGATCTGGAGCATGATTTTTCTCGGCGCCCTCATGCGGGGAATCGCCGACCAGATGGTGACGAACGGCATCGCCACCCTGACGGGACATGTGGCGCTCCAGGAGCGGGGGTACCACGAGGACCCCGCCATCGAAAACCGCATCGCCGATCCCGGACCGGTCCGGGCGGTGCTGGGAAAAAACCTTCCGCCGGGATCCCGGTGGACCGCCCGCGTCCGTGTCCCCGCCGTGGCGGCGACGGCCAGGCATTCCACCGGCCTCACCCTTGTGGGGATAGACCCGGAGACGGAGAAGACGGTTTCCTTTCTCGGCAAGGCGATGCATTCCGGCCGGTATCTGGGAGAGGGCGACACCGGGGGGATTCTTGTCGGGGAGGCCCTCCTCGAAAGGATGGAAACCCGGATCGGCCATCGTCTCGTCCTCATGTCCCAGGACACGGGAGGGGAGATCGCCTCCCGTTCCTTCACCATCGCGGGAACCTTCCGGGGGGAGATGGAATCCACGGAGAAGTCCTTTGTCTTCGTGAACGGGAAAGCGGCCCGGGAGATGCTGAAAATGGGGGATGCCGTTTCCGAGTTCTCCGTCATCCTCCCCCGGGAGGGGGAAACGGAGAAGGTGGCGGCCCTCCTCAGGCGGAAACTCGCCGGCGAGCCCCTGGACGTCCTGACCTGGAAGGAGCGGCTGCCCCTGGTGAGCGCCGTCCTTTCCCTGTACGACCAGTTCATCTTCCTGTGGTACGTCGTCGTGTTCGTCGCCATGGGCTTCGGCCTCGTCAACACGATCCTCATGGCCGTTTTCGAGAGAATGCGGGAATTCGGCCTTCTCAAGGCCCTGGGGATGCGGCCCCGGGGCATCGTCGGGGAGGTTCTCATGGAGGCGCTCGTCATTCTCGGCATCGGGGCCGCCGCCGGGAACGTCCTCGGCATCCTGTCGGTGCTCGCCCTGAAGACCCGGGGGATCGATCTCTCCTCCGTGGCGGCCGGTTCCGAGTACGCCGGCCTGGGCCGGGCCATCTTCCCGTCCCTGGTGGGGACGGACCTCCTCCTGGCGAACGCGGTGGTCTTCGTACTCGGTGCGGTCGTCAGTCTCTATCCCGCCTTCCGGGCGGCGCGGTTCACCCCCGTCCGGGCCCTTGCGAAAACCTGAAAACGGAGGGAAGGAACTCATGATCATGGTCGCGTGCGAGGACGTGAAAAAAATCTACCGCCAGGGGAAGATGGAGGTCCGGGCGCTGAACGGCGTCACCCTTTCCGTCGAGAGAGGGGAGTTCATGGCCCTGGCGGGCCCTTCCGGCTCGGGCAAGACGACCCTGCTCAATCTCATCGGCGGCCTCGATTCCGCCGACGGGGGAAGGATCGTCGTGGACGGGAACTCCCTCGAAACGATGCGTTCGTCCGACCTTGCGGACCTGCGGCTGCGCAAGATCGGGTTCGTTTTCCAGTCCTTCAATCTCATCCCCGTTCTCTCCGCCCTGGAGAACGTGGAATTCATCATGCTGCTCCAGGGGGTCCCCACGGGAGAGCGGCGGGAAAGGGCGGCGGCCGTCCTCGAGGAAGTGGGGCTTGCGGGAATGGGCAACCGCCGGCCGGCGGAGCTGTCGGGAGGCCAGCAGCAGCGGGTCGCCGTCGCCCGGGCCATCGTTTCCGGGCCTTCCATCGTTCTTGCCGACGAACCCACGGCCAACCTCGACTCGGTGACCGGTTCGGGGCTCCTCGAACTCATGAGACGGATGAACGACGAGAAACAGGTGACCTTCATTTTTTCCACCCACGACCGGATGGTCATGGACCATGCCCGCCGCATCGTCCGGATCCTCGACGGCCGGGTGGACGAGGACCGGCGGCAGGAGTAGCGGCCCGCTTCCCGGGGGTTCCATGAAAGTCCCCTTCCTTTTTTTCCTGATTTTTCTCCTTTCCCTTCTTTCGCCCCCGTGCGGCGCCCTGGCCTCGGACGGGACGGACGGGGACGTTTTGTCCCTTCCGATGGAGTGGGGCGGCCACCTGAAGATCAGGGGCTCCCTGTCCCGCCCCCCCGGCGGCTCCCTGTACGACGCGTCCGGCGGGGGGACGCTCCTGGACGGCCAGGCGGGTCTCCGGCTGAAAAACGACCTGTTCCCGGCGGAAGGCGTCCGCCTGACCACCCATTACGAACTCATCCTTCTCGGCGGGGATTCGTGGCGAAGGGCGCAGCCGTGGAAGGGAACCCTGGAATTCCCGGGGATCGTGGAAGACGACCGGCGGTTTTTCGATTTCACAGCGACCCTGGAGGAAGGACAGAGCGGCGTGCTCTATCATCGGCTGGACCGGCTCGTCCTCTCCTTTTCGCGGTCCTGGGGCACGGTCCGGGCGGGACGGGACGCGGTGACCTGGGGGAACGGGCTTCTCTTCAACCCCATGGACCTGGTGAACCCCTTCGCGCCCTCCGACATCGACCGGGAGTACAAGATCGGGGACGACCTCGTCTCCTTCCAGCGGAACCTGGGAGGGAAGGGGGACGTCCAGACCTTCTTCGTTCCCAGGAGGGATCCCCTGACGGGGAGCCTCCGGTGGGACAAGTCCACACTGGCGGGGAAGCTCCATCTCGGCCGGGGAACCACGGAATGGGACCTTCTCCTGGCGAAAAACGGAGGGGACCGGGTGGTCGGGATCGGAAGCGTGGGGTACCTGGGCGGGGCGGCCTGGCGGTTCGACGCCACCTGGACCGTTCCCCGGGGCGAGGACCCGGACGGGGGCTATCTTTCCGTCGTCGCCAACATCGACCGTTCCGGCGTGTTTTTCGGGAAGAACGTGTACGGTTTTCTGGAATGCTTCTGGAACGGCCTGGGAAAGGACGATTACGCGGAGGCCCTGGAGGATCCCCGGATCCTGGAACGGCTCGAGCGGGGGGACCTCTTCACCCTGGGGAAGCTTTACCTGGCGGGTCACCTCCAGGTGGAACTCCACCCCCTCTGGAACGTCTACGTCACCGCCGTGAACAACCTCCGGGACCCCTCGGGACTCATCGAACCCCGGGTGGTCTGGGATGCCGCCACGTCGTTGCGGTTCACCCTCGGGGCGATCCTCCCCTGGGGCCGGACGGGATCGGAGTACGGCGGGTTTCCCGCCGGGAACGGTCTTTACGTCTACGGGCCGGAGGAGCAGGTGTTTCTATGGGGAACGTACTACTTCTGACGGCGTAAAAAGCCCATATGCCGCGTTGCCCTTCCTCCCTCCTCCCTGCGGCGTACGCAAAAGTACGCCTCGGTCGTCGGGAATCGGGCGCCTTGCCTGCCGAGCTTTTTACTTTGCCGTTGGAAGAAGTGTTGTTCCGACTTTTACGGATTCGTCATTCTTTTTCCGGGGCGTCGTTTTCCCCGGAGAGGAGGTCGATGATTTCCTTTCCGAAATCCCGGATCTGCCGGGATGACAGAATTCCCGTTTCCTCCAGGGAGGGGAGGTCCTCCGGGGGGCGGCGGCAAAGCGCCATGAGCCCCTCGTCGGCGAGAATGAGAAAACGGGCCATGTTCGTTTCCCTGGCTTTCTGAAAACGCCACTGGTACAGCCGTTCCAGGCATGCCTTACCCCTGTCCGAAAGCTCCTCGAACCCCTCGAATCTTCTGAATCCGCCGGGATTGATGATCTTGTCCCGCCACCGGGTGTTTTCCAGGGAGGCGAACACTTCCGACGCCTGGTCGAGGAGCCCCTGGGCGGACAGGTTCTTTTCGAGGCTTTTGTGAAGGTCGAAGAGGATGTAGGCGTCCCTGGCGGCATAGAGGAGCTGTTCCTCCGTCAACGGCCGCGTCTCCCACTTCGAACGCTGCATCCGTTTCGATTTCGGCACCTCGATTCCCATGTACTCCTGGAGGATGTAGGAAAGGGAAAGGAATTGGCAGCCGAGGACGGAAGCGGCCCGGTGGGTGTCGAAGATGTTCCGGAAGGAGAAGCCGTAGTCCCGGTTGAAGAGGCGGATGTCGTTGTCCCCGGCGTGGAGGATCTTGAGAACCGCCGGGTCTCCGAACAGGGAACCGAGGAAGGTGATATCGAGACCGGCCAGGGGATCGAAAAGATAGGCCTCCTTCCCGTCACACACCTGGATGAGGCAGAGTTTTTCCCGGAAGTACCGCAGCGAGTCGTATTCGGTGTCCACGGACAGGACGGATGCCTCGATCAGGGATTCCCTCGCAGATTCCAGCCTGTCCGGAGTATCGATCCAGTGCCACGGGACGGGGGCGGTCGAACCGTTGTCTTCCGTCATGCTCGAAACCCCTTCCGTTTAATCCTCCACCTCCCGGAAGGACCACCGGTCTCCCTCGAACCGGGAGACGAAGAGCCGGTATCCCAGGCTTCCCGCGAAGAGGAGAAACGCCGAGAGGGGGAACGTCAGGAGGAGGAGGTCGGAATGGTTGCCCAGTTTCAGGAACAGGCTCGCGCCTCCGCCTCCGATGAGGGCCGTCATAACACCAAAAGGGTTCAATTTCAACCTTCTCGAATAAAAACCGAGAATCACCGGGACGATAAGTCCCCCCGAATAGACCGTGTATCCCAGGAGGAGGGTGGTGATCACCCCCTTCATCTTCAGGGCGAGAAGGAGGGAGAGGACCCCCAGGACGGCGACGGAGATCCGGGAGAGGCGAAGCAGGGTCCGTTCCTCCAGGCGCTTTCCGCACAGGGGCTGTAGAATGTCCGCGGTGACGATGGTTCCCGTCGTGAGAAGGCAGGTGTCGGCGGAGGACATGACCGCCGCCAGGAGGGCGGCGAGGATGAGGCCGTTGAGGCCCGCGGGGACGACCTTCATCACCAGGGCGGGAAAGGCGCTTTCCGGCGGGATTCCCGGGAGGAGGACCCGGGCGGCCATCCCCGTGAGGGTGAGGGCGAAGGCGGCCGGGATGAGCACGGCGGCGGTGGCGATGAGGGAACGTCTGGCCACGGCGGGGGTCCTGGCGCACAGGATCCGGGAGTACATGTCCGGGCCCACGAGATAGGCTGCCCCGACGAACAGGAGAAACATGAGGAGATCCTGGGCGCCGAAGGCCTGGGACGTGGGAAAATCGAGGAAGGTCGCGGGGACGTTCGACGTCAGGCTTTCCCAGCCGCCGGCGGCGGACATCCCCAGAAACAGGGCGAGCAGGATCCCGGAGAAGATGATCACGGACTGGACCGAATCGGTCCGGAGGATGGAATACTGGCCTCCGAGAATGGTGTAGACGACGAACACCGCCGCCGCGAGCGCCATGAAGCCTTCCAGGTGTCCCGGCCAGAGGGTGGACAGGATTTTCCCGGCGGCGATGATCTGTCCGGCGATGATGCCGAGCCAGGCCGCGGCGATGACAACGGAGGCCGACACACGGGTCGTTTTCCCGCCGTACTGTTTCTCCAGGATCTCCGGGAGGGTGTACACGGCGTATTCCCGGATCTTCCGGGCCAGCCAGAAGGCCAGGAGAAGCAGTCCCGCCGACCCCACCAGGAGCCACCAGGCACCGACCAGCCCCTTCTGGTATCCCAGGCCGGCAAGGCCGATGGTGCTCGAGCCCCCCAGGATGGTGGCGAGGAGGGAACCGCTGATCAGCAGGCTTCCCCCCGACCGGTCCGCGACGAAGTAGCTTGCCGGTCCCTTGATTTTCATGGCGCTGTACCCGCCGATGGCGAGCATGGCGACGAAAAAAACGGCGAGAATCGTACCGTTCATGGCATGAAGGCTCCTTTATGCGGTTATTCGAAAAGATCTCCGGAATAGACCCGGATGCACGCGCCCGAATCCTGCCGGAGAACCAGGATCCCCGAATCGTCCAGGCCCATCGCGACCCCTCTCACCGGCGGGCCCGGGCCCCCGGCGGCGATCCGTTTCCCCGCAAGCCCGGAAAGGGCCGTCCAGCGATCCCGCACGGAGGAAAAATCCCCCGAGAGGACCGTCCGGTAGTGCAGGTCGAAACGGGAAAGAAAGGCCCGGATCAGAGGCGCCCGGGACGGCGATTTCCCCGTGGAGAGGAGAAAGGACGTCGCCCGGCCGCGCAGTTCGGGGGGGAAATCGGCCACGCCTACGGCCGTGTTGACGCCCATGCCGACGATGACGAAATCGACCAGGTCCAGCTCGGCGTGGCTTTCCAGGAGGATGCCACCGATTTTCCGGTCCCCCAGGATCAGGTCGTTGGGCCACTTGATGGAAAGGGGGAGGGGGGAGAATTCGGACAGGCTCTCGGCGGCCGCCACGGCGGCGAGAACGGCGATCCGGGGCAGTTCGCCGGGATTCATGGGGGGCCGCAGGAGAAGGGAGAGGTAGATCCCTTTCCCCGCGGGAGAGAACCAGGTCCGGCCCTTTCTTCCTTTCCCCGCTTCCTGCCCCTCCGCGAGGACCACCGTCCCTTCCGGATACCCCCGAAAGGCCAGATCCCTGGCGGCGGTGTTCGTGGAACCGGTTTCCCGGACGAGGACGATCCGGCCGGCCTCTCCGAAAACGGTTCCCTTGAGGCCCTCCGAGATTTCCCGGACCAGGAGGGGATCGGAGGAACGGGTAAGGAGATACCCCTTGCCCGGGGCCGTTTCGATGCCCCACCCCTCGTCCTTGAGCCGGGACATGTGTTTCCACACGGCGGCCCGGCTCACGGAAAGGCTTTCGCTCAGGCGTTCGCCGGAGATCCAGGATCCCTCGTGCGTCTTGAGGATGGCGATGAGGTCTTCACGGACGGAGCCCAAAACGATTCCCCCGGATGGTTGCGTTGCCGTCTCATACCATTGCGAGGGGGGATTGTCAACTCAATCGTTAGCCATGGTTTACAGCACTTCCCTCCCGGCGCGGCGGAGTCACCTCGGGGGGCGGAGGGCCGAGAGAAAATACCGGGGAATCCGGGGGAGAAGCCACAGGAGAAAGGCTCGGTACGGGACGGCGTGCTCGGGGATGCGGAAGAATCGCTGGAACAGGTCGTCGTTGCGGTCGAAGGCGCGGAAAAAATACCCCGGAAAGCGGTAGAAGAGCTGCGAGACGATCCGGGAGCACCGGAAGGGAATCTCGAACTCCCGGCGGCATCTCTTTTCGTAGCGGCGAAGGGCCTCGCCGGGACGGCCCCCGTTGAGGGCGTCGGCGACCGCCTCCCCCGCAAGGCGGCCCGAGCGCAGGGCATAGGAAATCCCTTCCCCGGAAAAGGGGTCCACGAAACCGGCGGCGTCCCCCGCTAGAAGGACACGACCCCGCCGGAGGACCCTGCCGAACCCTCCCACGGGAATCACGTGCCCCCGGGAGGGGACGCCGGCGGGGAAACGGCAGCGGTCGAGAAATGCCCTGAAGACCCTCCGGGGAAGGGGGGGATGTCCCGTGAACGTGCCGACGCCGGCGGAACAGCTGTTTCCCTGAGGAAACACCCAGCCGTAGCCGCCGTCCATGGCGTCGAAGTAGACCTCCGGCCGGGTTCTCGAGTGTCCCCCCGGGAGGCCGTCCAGCGACAGGGGGATTTCCGCGACCACGGCCACGCCGTACCGGCCTTTCCCGTCGCGTTCCCGGACCATGCGCGCCAGCTTTCCCTGGCTGCCCTCGGCGACGACGAGGAGCCTTCCTTCGTAAACCCCCCGGTCCGTGTGGAGACGGACCCGGTCGTCCCGTTCCTCGAAGCGAAGGGCACGCTCCCCCTCGTGAAGCCCGACCCCCGCGTCGACGGCGCGCCGCACGAGATAATGATCGAAGGCGGCCCTGGAAATCATCGTGGCGATTCTCCTGCCCGCGTCGGCTTCCAGGGCGTGGTTCCCGTAGATGAGCCGGAGGCCGGAGACCTCGCACAGTTTCAGATACTCGGGAAGGGGCTCGTCCAGTTCCTCGATTCCCGCTTCGGAAAGGCCTCCCCCGCAGGGTTTCACCCGCGGAAGAACCTCCTTTTCGAACAGGATGGCGGATAGTCCCCGTTTCGCCGCCTCTCTTCCGGCGGCTGCACCCGCCGGCCCTCCTCCCACGATCAGAACGTCTCTCATGCCGTGCCTTTCCCGTCCGAAACCGCACCGTTCTATTGATTTCGGCCTCCCTTGGTGATATCTTCCTTGGGACCGTCACCGGGATGCGGATCGGACCTCCGCGCTTTGTCCCGGAGAATACCCCAGGGAAAGAAACGGATCAATCCCTTTCCGCGGGCGCGGGGAAGGGGAGGGGGTTCTTTCCCCCGGCCGGGAGGGGCTGAGGCGGAACGCAGCGAACGAGGTGCGGCATGATCCTGGTCTACGTCTGTACGGTGGCTTTCCTGGCCGGTCTGATACAGGGCTTTTCGGGGTTCGGTTCGGTTCTTCTGGCGCTCCCGCTCCTGGCCCTTTTCCTCGACATGCGGACCGTCGTCCCCCTTGTCTCCCTTTTCGGCCTTTTTCTCACGGCAGTCCTTTTCATCCAGCTTCGGACCTCCATCCGGTGGGACACCGTCCGGGTGCTCGTGGCCGGCTCCCTTCCGGGGGTCCCCGCGGGCGTGTTCCTGTTGAAGGTCGTCCAGGCATTCGTCATCGAAGGGTTTGCGGGGACGATCCTGATCGTCTTTTCGCTGGCGCGGCTTTTCCTGAAATCCTCGAGGGAACTCACGGGGAAACGGTGGGGGGTTTTTTTCGGGTTCCTGGGAGGGTGCCTGGGGGGGGCCATCGGCGCGTCGGGCCCGCCGGTGATCGTGTACACGGCCCTTCAGCCCTGGGACAAGGACGCCATCAAGTCCACCCTGCAGGCGTTTTTCCTCTTTTCCGGCCTTCTCGTGGTCGTTCTCCAGGCCCTGACGGGGCTCGTGACGGCCCCCGTTCTCCGGTTCTTTGCCGCCGGCTTCCCCTTTCTCATGGCGGGCACCTTCACCGGTTCCTTTTTCTACGGCTCCGTCCGCACGGAGGGGTACCAGAGGATCCTCTTCGTCCTGCTGGTGCTGCTCGGGGGCTTCATGGCCGTGAAGGGGTTCTGGCTGGACATCTCTCCGTGAGCGGGCGGCGCGGGGAGGACCTCCGGGAACGGGAATTTCATTCGGGAGTACTGACGTGAAGGAAGAGAACCTCTTCCGGCTCGGTGTGCGCCGGGGACTGACAAAAGGCTGGCAGGGCTTTCTCTGGATCGCCAAGATCATCCTCCCCATATCCCTCTTCACGGCGATCCTCGCCTGGAGCGGGTTCCTCGACGCCATCGGTTTCCTGATCCGGCCGGCCATGGATTTTTTCGGGCTCCCCGCCGTGGCCGCCGTTCCGCTCGTCATCGGCATGCTCGCCGGGATCTACGGAGGCATCGCGGCCATGGCCGTTCTCCCCATGACCGTGGACCAGATGACCCTCGTGGCGGTCTTTCTCCTCATCGCCCACAACCTGGTCCAGGAGTGCGCCGTCCAGGGGAATTCGGGGGTGAATCCCCTCAAGGCCGCCCTGTTCCGTCTCGTGACGGCCGTCCTCACCGTCTGGGCGTTGTCCTTCTTTCTCGATCCCTCCGGCGGTCCCGTCGCCCCGGAGAACGCCGCCGCGGCCGGGGCGCCCGCCTTCACGGCCATGATCGTCGACTGGGCCGTCGCCGCATCTCTCCTCATGGTCCGGATTTTTTTCATCGTCATGTTCGTTCTCACGATTCTCGAGATCGCCAAGACGTTCGGGTGGATCCACGCCATCGCCCGGTTCCTCGCGCCCCTGCTGCGGATCATGGGATTGAGCGGGCGGGTGGGCCTTCTGTGGGTCACCGCGGTCGTCTTCGGCCTCGCCTACGGGGGGGCGGTGATCGTGGAGGAGGTCAAAAACGGGCGGCTCACGGAAACGGAACTGGAGGAACTTCATCTGTCCATCGGCATCAACCATGCCATGATCGAGGACCCCTCGCTCTTTCTCCCCCTGGGAATCCACCCCTTCTGGCTGTGGGTCCCCAGGCTCGTCGTCGCCATCATCGCCGTCCGGCTCCTGACGCTCTGGTATGCGTTCCGGAGGCGATAGTCCGGCCCTTCAGGGCCGGCGAAGCCCCGGACTACAGGGCCATTGCGTAACGATCTTGTGTAGTCCGGCCCTTCAGGGCCGGCGGGGACGCGGACCGGGGCTGAAGCCCCGGACTGCGGGTCAGGGTGTTTTCGCGGCCCCGTCCTTCGGAAATACAGGCGGGAAGGACATTTTACTTGCCCGGCCCTGCCGTTTCCGGTATATTTTGAAAACACCGTTACAACGATTGACAAAACGCCGGGAAAATATTATGGAAGGTCCGTTTTATGGAGCCTGGAGAAGCCGGGGCGGGACCATCCCTCCGAGACAATTGAAAAACTGGAGCGAGGAGGCAAAATGGCGATAGAAAAGCAGATCGAGGAACAGGTACTGAAATGGCAGAAGGCGACGGACCGGAGAAAGCAGAAGAATGAACCGCCGGGACCGGTCATTACTGTTTCGCGGGAACCGGGATGCGGCGGGGAGGCCCTGGCGAAAAAAATCGCCAAGGAACTGAAGCTTGAATGCTTTGACCGCGAGATCGTTCAGGAAGTCGCGAAAAGCGCCCGGATGAGCGAAACGGTCGTTGCCTCCCTCGACGAAAAGGAGAGGGGACTCCTGGACAACTGGATCCAGTTTCTCAAAACGAGCCGCTATTTCTGGCCCGACGAGTATCTTCATCACCTGACCAAGGTGGTGAACGCGGTCTGCCAGCATGGCAACGTCCTCATCGTGGGGCGCGGGGCCAACATGGTCCTTCCCCCGGACGAGACGCTCCGGCTCCGTTTCGTCGCCCCCCTGGATTACCGGGTGGCGAACTATGCCAAGGAGAACGGGATTTCCCAGGAGAAGGCGCGGAAACTGCTGGACAAGGAAGAAGGGGACCGGAAGATCTTCGTGCAGACGTATTTTCATGTGAACATCGATGACGCCGTTTACTACGACATGATCTTCAACACCCAGTACATCAAGCCGGACCAGGTCGTCACCGCGGTCAAGGCGGCGCTGAAGTTCAAGAAAATGCCGGCAAGGCGCCGTTTCGATCCGAAGCCGGAAACGGCCTGATCGAGGGAAACCCCCGAAGGGTTTCACGAAGGAATCGAAAAAATAAGCGGGCTTGCCCGCTTATTTTTTTCTCTTCAGGAAAGGAAAGAGTCCCATGGAAGAGAAGGAGAAGGAAAAGGCGGAAGACATCCGCTGGGTGCGGACCCACTGCGCCCGGATGGATCACGGCGGCTGCACCCTCCTGGTCGGGGTGAGGGGCAACCGGATCGTAAAGGTCAAGGGGGACCCCGACGGATTTCTGAACGGGGGATACGTCTGTCCCAAGGGGATCATCTCCCCCGACAGGCTCACCCATCCCGGGCGGCTCCGCGCGCCCCTGAAGCGGACCGGCGCACGGGGGGAGGGACGGTGGGCGGAGATCTCCTGGGAGGAGGCGCTCGAGGAGACCGCCGGGGCCCTGAAACGCATCCGGGAGAGCCACGGCGCCCGGGCCGTCGCCTTCGGCGTGGGCATGCCGAAGGGTCTGGAGCACTTCGTCCTCATCCGGCTCGCCAATCTCTTCGGCTCTCCCAACGTGGTTGCCTCCCAGGACGTCTGTCACGCCCCGAGGGAAATCACGGGTGTCCACACCTGCGGCTTCTATCCCGTCGCCGACTTCCACCGGAAAAGCGCCCTTGCCGTTCTGTGGGGCAGCAACATGACGTCGACCAACGAGGAAGGGGAGATCTGCAGCCTGCTTCTGAAGCAGTTGAAGGAGGGCACCGAACTCATTGTCCTGGACCCGCGGAAGACGGAGCTTGCGGCAAAGGCGAAACTCTGGCTCCCGCTGCGGCCGGGGACGGACCATGCCCTCGCGCTCGCCTTCCTGAACGTGATCATCGGGGAGGAACGTTACGACAGGGAATTCGTGGAAAAGTGGACCCACGGGTTCGAGGACCTGAGGGAACACGTCCGGCAGTACACCCCGGAAAAGATGGCCGCGGTTACCTGGGTCCCGGCGGACCGGATCCGGGAGGCCGCCCGGCTCTATGCGGCTTCCAAACCCGCCGTCATCCAGTGGGGGAACCCCATCGAGCACAACGTGCACGCCTTCGACGCGGCCCGGGCCCTCATCTGCCTCATGGCGGTCAGCGGAAACCTGGCCGTGCCGGGAGGCAACGTGGAGGCGGTGGACCCGAAGATCATGGGCCTCGGGGAGTTCGTCCGGGCCGATCTCATCCCGGACAAGCGCAAGGAAATGATCAGCGCCCGTTACGGGATCATCCCCCGGCTCATGACCGTTTCCCCCGCCTACTTCCGGAAGGCCGTCCTGGAGGACGTCCCCTATCCCGTCCGGGGGTTCTATTCCATGTGCTCCAACGCCATGATGTCCTACGCCGACAGCCGTCTCACCTTCGAGGCCCTGAAGAAGCTCGATTTCATCGCCGTCGCGGACCTCTTCATGACGCCCACGGCGGCCATGGCGGACATCGTCCTGCCCGTGGCGAGCCAGTTCGAATTCGACGACATCGGGCATTACGGCATCGGCCACGGATACGTCCTGGCCCGTCCGAAGGTGGTCGATCCCCCCGAGGGGTGCTGGCCGGACATGAAGATCATGAACGAACTGGGCAAACGGGTGTCCCCCCCGGAACTGTGGCACGACGATTACCGGCGATTCCTCGACGACCTCCTGAAACCGGGCGGGCTGACCTACGAACAGTTTGCGGAAAAGGGATGGCTCAAGGGGCCCGACCGGTTCCGGGCCTACGAGACGAAGGGGTTCCGGACGCCCACGGGAAAGGTGGAACTCCGCCTTTCCGTGGCGGAAAAGTTCCGGCTCAAACCCCTGCCCGAGTTCACCGGCCTTCCCGAGGAGGAGGATCCCCGGTTCCCCCTGGTCCTGACGACGGGCAAGAGCCGGTACTACCTCCACTCCTCCTACCGCTGGCTCGACCGTCTCCGGAAGCTCCGGCCCCGTCCCAGGGTGGAGATCCACCCCGAGACGGCCGCCCGGCACGGGATCGCCGACGGGGACGAGGTGGTCATCGAGACGAAATATGGATCGATCACCCAGCATGCCGGGATCACCGACACGGTGGACCGGCGGACGGTGATCGCCTCCTGCGGCTGGTGGTTTCCGGAGGCGCCCGCCGACACCCAGTACGGCTGGCGGGAGTCGAATTTCAACATGCTCACGTCGGCGGAAAGGCTGGGAAAGGAGTACGGGACGCCGAACATCAGGGCCCTGGGGTGCCGGATCCGGAAGGCCGCGTCCTGAAAGGCGTTCAGAGCACCGGGCAGTCCCGGTTTTGCAGGGCGGCGAGGAGGTCGTGCCGGGTCATGTCGGATTCCACCGGCGTGACGGAGACGTACCCTTCCTTCAGGACGGAAAGGTCCGTGTCGTCTTCCTCGTCCTCGGGCTGGAGGGTTTCCCCGACGAGCCAGTAGTAGATGTTGTTCCGCGGGTCCAGGCGCCGCTCGAAGGTTTCCACGAGACGGGCCTGGCCCTGCCGGGTGAACCGGATCCCCCGGATGTCCCGTTCCGGAAGGGCGGGAACGTTCACGTTGAGGGCGATGCCGCTCAGGAGGGACCGGTTTTCCATGATGAAGCCGGCGATCCGGCCGGCGATGGCCGCGGCCGTGGAGAAGTCCGCCTCGTCGCTCCGGGAGTCGAGGGAAACGGCCATGGAGGGAACGCCGAGGATGCATCCCTCCGTGGCGGCGGAAACCGTCCCGGAGTAGATGACGTTGATGCCCACGTTGGCGCCCAGGTTGATGCCGGAGACCACGAGATCGACCGGTCCGCCGGCGATTTCCTTGAGGCCGATCTTGACGCTGTCCGCCGGCGTTCCGCTCACCGCGTATCCGTAGAACCGCCCGTTCCGCCTCGCACGCCGGACCATGAGCGGCCGGGAAAGGGTGATGGCATGGCCCACGGCGCTCTGCTCGAGTTCGGGGGCCACGATGAGACATTCCCCCTTTTTCGAGAAGACTTCGCTCAGGGCGAGAAGCCCCCTCGCGTAAATCCCGTCGTCGTTCGTCAGAAGCACCCGCATCTCAGTTCACCTGGAGGATCTCGTCGCCCCGGATCGTCAGGATGTAGAGTTCCTTCTCCACGTCCCCGGTCGGGGTGAAGCTGGTCCTGCCCGTCACGCCGGGATAGTTCCTCCACTGGAGAAGGGTGTCCCTCAGGTCCTCCCGGATCCGGACCTTCCCGTCCTTCAGGATGTCGAGAAGGATGTTCATGGTGTCGTACGCGAGGGCCTCGATTTCCGCCGGTTCCTTCCCGTAGGCGAAAAAGAAGCGGTCCACGAAATTCCGGACCGCCGGGGAAGGGCTGTTCCGGAAAAACCCGTCCACGAAAAGGGCGCCCTGGAGGTATTCGGCGTCTTCCTTCGGAATTTCCGGAATGTTCCAGAGATTCGTCCCCAGGAGCCGGATGGCCGTCACATCGTAGAACGCCAGTTGCGGTCCGATCAGGCGCGCGTTCGTGAACGAATCGGGAATGAAGAGGGCGTCGAAATCGAGAATGGGATCGAGCTGCCCCTTTTCCGGGCGCTCCCGGTCCTGGGGAAGGCCGGCCAGGGCCCGGATTTCCCGGCCGAAGTCGGTCTCCTTCGGATCGTAGGACTCGACCCCCCGGATTTCCCCGCCGAAGCGCTCCACCTCGTCCCAGAACAGGTGCATCATTTCGATCCCGTAGGAATCGTCGGGGTGGAGGATGGCGAACCGCTTCATCCCCATGTTCCGGAAGGCGAACTGGAGCAGGGCTTCCATCATCATGGGCGGCGTGAGAAAGTTCCGGAAGACGAAATCCCCCGTATCGGTGATGTCCTCCTCCTGGGTCAGGGTGATGATGGGCACCTGAAGAAACTGCGCCTCCCGGGCCGCCGACGCCGCCACGGGGCCGGACATGGGGCCTACGATACCGATCACCTGGTTTTCCGACACGAGCGTATGGACGGATTGGGCCGCCTTTTCCGGGTTTCCTTCCGAATCCTCGACGAACAGCGTCACGGGAACGTCCCGTTCCTCCCCGGCCAGTTCCAGGGCGAGCTGGATCGCCTCCAGGGCGTTTTTGCCGTACGCGGCGAATTTTCCGGAAAGGGGGAGGATCACCCCGACGGCGTTCCGGTCGACCAGACCGATTTTCAGGAGGCGGTCGGACAGGGCCATCCCGTCGGCATACAGGGGGTGGCCGGGATTCTCCCGGAGGAACTTTTGGATATGGGAGCGGGCTCCGTCCAGGTCCCCCGACTCGTAGGCGAGCCGCGCCAGCGTGAAAAGGACGTACCCGGAGGGGTACTCGCCTTCTTTTTTCCGGTAAAGCGCGGCGAGGTCCTCAACCGTCATCCCGTGGGTGACGATTCCCTCGATTTTTCCCCGGAGGTTCTTTTCCTCCTCGTCCCCCGCCGTCTCCTTCAGGGCCGCCAGGTAGGAATCGACGGCTCCGGCGGCATTGCCGGCGGCGAGCAGGTTCTCCCCAAGGAGGGCGAGGAGCTTTCCCTTGAGGGGGGAGGCGACCCTCCGTTTCAGCAGTTCCCGGGTGAGCCCTTCCGAAAGGGACACTTCCCCCTTCCTGAAGGCGAGAAGGGCCAGGCCGTAGCGGGCCTCGTCGTACAGGAGATCCCCGTCGTGCAGGCGTGGAACGGATTCAAGGGTTCTCGATGCGTTCTCGAAATCCCCCTCCTCCAGGAGAATTTCGCCGATCCGAAGTCTCGAAAGGCTTCCCGCCGTGCCCGAGGGAACGGAGGAAAGAAGCTCTTCGTAAAGACGGCGGGACTTAACCCATTGCCGGTCCCGGAAGGCCTGTTCCGCCTCCTCGTAAACGGTCCGGAGCTGCGGGGGAATCTCGTCGACGATCACGAGGGGCGTTTCCGCCCGGGGGACGATCTTCCCGGCGCAGGCGAAACAGGCGAGACACGCCAGGGACACGAGGATCGAGGAAATGATTTTCATCCTGTTCGTTGCCATGATGACGGCATCTCACCTCTCTCTGGACCGGATGTACCGGAGAAGTTCCTCCGCCGCCCGGTGAAACCGTTCCCGGCCGGCGAAACGGCCGAACCTGGTGAATATAGAACATTTGGATTTCCAAGTCGAACGGAAAATGCCCGGGGCGGCTGTTTCCACCCCGGGCATTTCAGTTACCGAACAACGTATCGTGCCGTTTCTTGTGGTGAACTATTTGACTTCCTCGAAGTCGGCATCCACCACGTCATCGTCGCCTTTCCCCGGTCCTTCCGGCTTCGGGCCCGCCTGGCCAGCGCCTGCGTCCGGCCCGGGCCCCTGCTGGGCCGAAGCCTTGGCGTACATGGCCTCGGCGAGTTTATGGCTCGCCTGGGTCAGTTCCTCCTGGGCGCTCTGAATGGCCTGGATGTCGTCCCGGTTCATGGCGTCCTTCAGCTTCTTGGCCGCGTCCTCGATCCTGGAGCGCTCGCCGGCGTCGATCTTGTCGCCGAACTCCTTGAGGTTCTTCTCCACGCTGTACACGAGGGCGTCGGCATGGTTTCTGGCTTCGATCAGATCCCTCTTCTTCTTGTCCTCGTCCGCGTGGGCCTCGGCGTCCTTGACGAGACGCTTGATTTCCTCTTCGCTGAGGCCGCTCGACGAGGTGATCCGGATGCTCTGTTCCTTGCCCGTTCCCAGATCCTTCGCGGAGACGTGGACGATGCCGTTGGCGTCGATGTCGAA
>DJVQ01000028.1:0-139 GCA_002441265.1 Syntrophaceae bacterium UBA6252 | reverse complement strand
TGGTTGTCCGCCGCCGTCGAGAAGATCTGGCTTTTCCTCGTGGGGATCGTCGTGTTCTTCTCGATCAGTTTCGTCATGACGCTCCCGAGGGTCTCGATGCCCAGGGAAAGGGGCGTCACGTCGAGGAGCAGGACGTCCT
>DJVQ01000041.1 GCA_002441265.1 Syntrophaceae bacterium UBA6252 | reverse complement strand
CCTCGGGATTCGGGCGCCTTGCCTATGGAGTTTTTACTTTGCCGTTCGAAAAAGTGTTGAATTGGCCTTTTTCGAGTTCGTCAAACATAGAGTATCGGGATTATTTTGTCAAATGGATCTTCCTTGGGGTCCGGGCGGGATTCTCACATGAAGTTCATGGGGTCGACGTCGGCCCGGATCTCGACGCCCTTTTTCGCCCCCCCCTCCAAAAGCTCCCCGGCGAGGGCGTGAAGGGCCTTTACGCCGGTTCCCATGAGAAGAAGTTGCCAGCGGTACCGTCCCTTCAGCTTGCCCAGGGGGGATTCCGAGGGGCCGATCAGGGAGGGGCGGGAGGCCCCCTTCATCCCGTCGATCCGCCTTCGGGCCAGGGCGGCCAGGGAGCGGGCCGCCGCGGCCACCTTCTCTTGATGGAGGCCGGAGATCCTCAGATTCACCATGCGGGAGAAGGGGGGGTAGCCGAGTTCCCGCCGCATCTCGATTTCCTCTTCGAAAAACGCCGGGAAATCGTGGTTTTTCGAATGAAGGACGGCGTAATGATCGGGGTGGACCGTCTGGATGACGACCTTTCCCGGAAAATCCCCCCTCCCGCCCCGTCCGGACACCTGGGTCAGCATCTGGAATGTCCGCTCGGCGGCCCGGAAGTCGGGAAGGTTGAGGGACATGTCCGCCGAGATGACCCCGACGAGGGTTACGTTGGGGAAATCGTGGCCCTTGGCGATCATCTGGGTGCCGATGAGGATGTCGATGTCCCCCCGGTCGAACCGGTGGAGGATCTTTTCGACGGCCCCCCGTTTCTGCGTCGTGTCGCTGTCCATCCGCTCCACCCGCGCCTCCGGGAAGAGCCTTCCCGTTTCCTCCTCCACCTTTTCCGTCCCCACGCCGTAGCTCAGGATTCTCGTCCCGCCGCAACGGGGGCACGCCGAGGGCATCCCCTGGGAGAATCCGCAGTAGTGGCAGCGGACGATGTCCTCGCGGGCGTGGCGGGTCATGGAAACGGTGCAGTTCCGGCACCGGAACACGTGGCCGCAGCCGGCGCAGAAGATGAACGTGTCGAACCCCCGCCGGTTCAGGAAGAGCAGGGCCTGCTTCTTTTCCGAAAGGGCCGTCCCCAACGCGTCTCTCAGGGCGGCGGAGAAGATGGGAATCCGCTCGTCCCTGTCCTTCTCCGTCTTCATGTCCACGATGTCCACCCGGGGCAGGGACCGGTCGTCCACCCGCCGGGTCAGTGAGAGATATCGGAATCCCTTTTCCCCGGTGTTGAAGAAGGTCTGGACCCCCGGCGTGGCCGAGCCGAGAACGACGACGGCCCCGCACATCCGGGCCTTGACGATGGCCAGATCCCGGCCGCTGTACGTGAACCGCTCGTCCTGCTTGTAGGAGGTGTCGTGCTCCTCGTCGCACAGGATGAGCCTCAGGCCGGGAAGGGGGGCGAACACGGCCGAGCGGGCGCCGACGACGATCCGGACCGTTCCCCGGCGGACCTTCCGCCAGGCGTCGAACCTCTCCGCCGGGGAGATGCCGCTGTGAAGGAGGGCGATCTCCTCCCCCCGGAAATGGTCCCGGATCCGTCCCGAAAGCTGGGGGGTCAGGGCGATCTCCGGGACGAGAAAGAGGACGGACCCGCCGTTGCGGACGGCCTCCCGGGCGGCCCGGAGGTAGATTTCCGTCTTTCCGCTTCCGGTGACGCCGTGCAGGAGGAAGGGGATGTACCGGCTTTCCGACAGCCCCGCGAGAATGGCCTCGAGGGCCCGGTCCTGCTCCTCCGTCAGTTCCGCCGCCGGCGCCGCGCCCCCGATCCGGGGTCCCCCGGACGGCGTCCGGAAGACCTCCCGTTCCTCCCTCCGGAGGAGGCCTTTTTCCTCCAGGGAGGCGGCAAGGGCGGCAAGGCCCCGGTATTGCCCGCGGAGGGCGGAAAGAGGCGCGGGACCCTCCCGGCGGAGGCGTTCCAGGAGATCACGCTCCCGTTTTTTCATTTTCTCCGGCGGGGGGCCGTCGAGCGGAACGAGAAGGGTCTCCTTCCGTTCCCTGACCCGGGGAGGGGCGATCCGTTCCGTGATTTCCACAAGCCCCCGCTCCCGGAGGGTTTCCAGGACCGGGGCCAGGGAAACGCGGGGCACGGCCTTCCGCAGCGCGCCCATTTTCCATCCCTCGGGCCGTTTCCCGAGAACGTCGAGGACCCGCTTCTCCGGCGGGGACAGCTCCCCGGCGCCTTCCCCCGGCGACGGCCGGAGGCGGACACGGGTTTCCCCCTCCCGGTGAATGCCCGCCGGGAGCACCGCTTTCAGGGTCATGCCGACGGGATGGAGGTAGTAGGCGCCCGCCCATTCGTAAAACCGGAGGTCCTCCGGCGAGAAGAGGGGCTCCCTGTCGAGGATTTCGAGGATTTCTTTCGTTTCGCCCGTGTCGGGCCGCTCCGTGATGCCTACGATGCAGCCCGTCGTCTTCTTCCTCCCGAAAGGCACCAGGACCCGCTTTCCCACGGCGGCGTCATTCCGCAGCTCCGGCGGGACGGAATAGGTGAAGGTCCTGTGAACGGGGACCGGGATGGCGACCTGAAGAAACATGGGGCACCCGTTTTATTCTCTCGGGTCGAGAAATCCCTCCAGGGGGGGGTAGGGCGAGTCTTCCCGGCAGGGAACGGAGAAGAGGGCGTCCTGGAGGGGGACGTTCGTTACGACGTCCCTGAACGTCAGGCGGGCGGCGGGGACGCCGTCGACCGAATAGACCAGCTCCATCGGGAACGGGGCGCCCTTGCGGATTTCCCGGTAGCTTCCGAAATCCACCCGGAGGAGGACGGCCCGGCCCTCCCGGACGCCCCAGGCCTCGAACCGGAGGGGAAGGCCGGTCGCCTTGTCGATCCACAGGCGGCTCCCGATGGTTTCGGCGTCGCTTTTCCCGATGACGTAGGCGATTTTTCCCTCCACCCGTTCGAGTGCGGTTTCCCCGGTCCGGGTTCCGAGGAAGGAAAGCTCCGCGAGAAGGTCCCCCATCGGCTTCCCGAGAAAGAGAACGGCGGGGAGCGTCGAAATGAGGCTGTTCCGGATTCCCCGGCCGTCGGGGATCATGGCAAGCGACCGGCGCCCGCAGGCGAGGGCGACGTCGACGCCGCCTTCCCGCCGGGTCTCCGCCCGATAGGAGTCGGGGGCCTTCATGGAGATCTGCTGTTCCAGAACGGGCGGGACCTCCGGATTTCCCTCGCCGGGTAGCGGCGCGAGTCTCGCCTTTCCCTGGAGCGTCTCCGTCCCGGATGCGGCGGCGGCGAGCCGTTCGAGGATTTCCGGGGCGCCCGGGAGGTAGGCCTCCGCGGGGACATGGAGAAGGGGAAGTGCGAAAAGGGTGAGAAGCATCACGAATGCGGTTCTGGCGATTCCGGCGCGCGTCATTTCTTCTTTCTCCAGGCTTTGAGGCGTTCCCCGACCGTTTTTTCGTATCCCCGGTCCGTCGGCTCGTAAAACGTCCTGTCCTCCAGGCCCTGCGGGAGATGGACCTGGGGAATGTAACCGCCCTCGTAGTTGTGGGCGTATTTGTAATCCTTTCCGTACCCCATTTCCTTCATCATGGCCGTCGGGGCGTTCCGGATGTGAAGGGGGACGGGCAATGCCCCCTTCTCGGAGATGGCTACACCCACCTTTCCCATGGCCCGGTACAGGGCGTTGCTTTTCGGGGCCGTCGCGAGATAGACGGCCGCCTCGGCGAGGGCAAGGTTTCCCTCGGGGAGCCCGACGAACCGGAAGGCCTCCATGGCCGAAACGGCGACGGCAAGGGCCTGGGGATCGGCGATCCCCACGTCTTCCGAGGCGAAGCGGACCATGCGGCGGGCGATGTACAGGGGGGCCTCCCCGGCGTCGAGCATCCGTCCGAGCCAGTAGAGTGCGCCGTCGGGGTCGCTCCCCCGGAGGCTCTTGTGAAAGGCGGAGATGAGGTTGTAATGCTCCTCCCCCGTCTTGTCGTAGAGGAGGGCCTTTCTTTCCAGGGCTTTTTCCACGGTGGGAAGATCGACGATCCTCGTTCCCCCCTCACCGGGTCTTGCCAGGGAGGCGGCGGCCTCCAGGCTGTTGAGGGCGGTCCTGGCGTCCCCGTCGGAGATGTCGACGATGTGGGCGAGGGCCTTTTCCTCCACCTTCAGGGAAAGCCCGCCCAGGCCCCTTTCCCTGTCCTCCAGGGCGCGCCTCAGGATCTCTCCGAGGACGGGCGCCGTGTACGGCTTCAGGACCAGGACGCGGACCCGGGAGAGCAGGGGGGCGATGACCTCGAAGGAGGGGTTTTCCGTGGTGGCCCCGATGAGGGTGATGAGGCCGCTTTCCACGTGGGGGAGAAAGGCGTCCTGCTGGGCCTTGTNNACCGGTGGATCTCGTCGACGAAGAGAACCGTCCTCCGCCGGAAGTCGCGGAGCTGGTTTTCCGCCTCCTCCACCACCGACCGGATTTCCTTCACTCCCGAGAGGACGGCGGAAAAAGTGACGAAATGGGCCTTCGTCTCCGTGGCCAGGAGCCGCGCCAGGGTTGTTTTCCCCGAACCCGGGGGACCCCAGAAGATGAGGGAGAACAGGCGGTCCTCGTCGATCGCCTTGCGGAGCAGGGTTCCCTTTCCCAGAAGGTGTTCCTGCCCGGCGAATTCCCCGAGGGAACGGGGCCGCATCCGGTCCGCCAGGGGGCGTTCCCGGACGTCTCCCGGCTTCCCCGCGTCCCGGTTGAACAGGTCCATGGTGCCTCGCGTTCGTTCCATTCCCTGATGAAGTCGTAAAAAGGCTAATTCAACGCTTTTTCGAACGGCAAAGGNNCGATCCCATCATACAAGGCGTACCGATGGTACGCCAAAGGGTCAAGGGAAGAAGGGGAACGCAACATATGGACTTTTTACGAAGCCGTCATTCCCTGCAGTGTATACCGGAAGTGACGTCCCGGGGCTACGATTTTTTTGCCTTCGCGGCGGCTTCCAGAAGGGTGGCGAGGCGGTCCCTGGGAGGGTCGGAAAAGGCCCTGTCCCATTCCTCCGGGGTCAACCGTTCCCGGAGGAGCCGTTCCACGGGCATCCGGCTTTCCCAGCAGGAGATGATCCTGGAACAGGGCAGAGGGTCCCTCTCGCGGAGGCAGTAGGAAAAGGGGATGTCGCATCCCAGCCGGGGGCATCGGGCGATCGGGGATTCCGGTTCGTTCATGACGGATCCTCCTTCCCCAGAGGGGGCGGTTCGACTCAAGAAAACAGGGGGCCGCTTCCCTTCCCCGGAAGCGGCCCCTCAGGACGGGACGGAGGGGGCCGTTCCCCTTCCGTCCAGGGGGGTTACAGCCTGGGGTAGCGGGAAATGGTCCGCTTCGCCCGTTCGATTTCCTCTTCCGGCAGTTCATACTGGCTTAGCTTGCCCGTGAGATAGGCGTCGTAGGAGGCGAGGTCCACGAGACCGTGGCCGCTCCAGTTGAACAGGATGGTCCTTTCCTTTCCCTCTTCCTTGGCCCGCTGGGCCTCCTCCACCACGGCGGCGATGGCGTGGGTCGTTTCGGGCGCCGGGATGAAGCCCTCCGTCCTCGCCCATTTGACTCCCGCGTCGAAGGTTTCGAGCTGGTTGTAGGACCGCGCCTCGATGAGATTCTCCTTGAGGAGGTGGCTCACGATGGGGGCCATGCCGTGGTACCGGAGGCCGCCGGCGTGGATCGGGGCGGGAACGAAATCGTGGCCCAGGGTGTACATCGGGAGAAGGGGCGTCATGCAGGCCAGGTCCCCGTGGTCGTAGCCGAAGGGCCCCCGGGTCAGGGTGGGGCAGGAGGACGGCTCGGCCCCGACGATGCGGACCTGCTTCCCGTGAATCCTGTCCATGACGAAGGGCAGGGAGATGCCCGCGAAATTGCTCCCGCCGCCGGCGCAGCCCAGGACCACGTCGGGGTACTCGCCGATCTTTTCAAACTGCTTTTTCGCCTCCAGGCCGATGACGGTCTGATGAAGCAGGACGTGGTTCAGAACGCTCCCGAGGGAATACCGGGCGTCCTTGCCGGTGACGGCGTCCTCCACGGCCTCGCTGATGGCGATGCCGAGGCTCCCCGGCGAATCGGGGTGCTCCTCGAGGACCTTCCGTCCCGCCGCCGTGCGGACGCTCGGGCTGGGGATGCACTCGGCCCCCCAGACGTTCATCATCATCCGCCGGTAGGGCTTCTGCTCGTAGCTCACCCTGACCATGAAAACCCTGCACTCGAGGCCGAACATCTGGCAGGCCATGCTGAGGGCGCTTCCCCACTGTCCCGCTCCCGTTTCCGTGGAAAGACGCTTGATGCCGAACTCCTTGTTGTAATAGGCCTGGGGAATCGCCGTGTTCGGCTTGTGGGAGCCGGCGGGGCTGTACCCCTCGTTCTTGTAGTAGATCTTCACGGGGGCGTCGAGAAGCTTCTCGAAATTCCGCGCCCGGCACAGAGGGGTGGGCCGCCAGAGGGCGTACTTCTGGAGAACCGGTTCGGGGATGTCGATCCAGCGTTCGCTGGACGCTTCCTGCTCGATGAGGTTCATGGGGAAAACGGGAGCGAGGTCCTCCGGCTTCACCGGCTGCCCTGTCCCCGGGTGGAGAGGCGGGCTCATGGGGGTCGGCAGGTCCGCCTGGATATTGTACCACCGCCTCGGGATTTCGTCGTCTCTCAATACCACCTTCACCTGTTCCATTGTTCACACTCCTTTGCTTGATCGTTGATGGGATGAACCTGCAAAAAGGTTTTTCCTTCGTCCGGCGGCTTTATGATCCAGGCCCGCCCCGGTGTCCCGGATGCGGGGGCTTCCCCAAAGCCGTGAAAAACAGGAAAGCCATGGAATCGCTCCCATGGCTTTCTCTTTCGACTTTTCCGCAGCCATGGGGAAGTTTCTCCGTACTTGCCCACGGCCCTTCTTTTCGAGCGTATGCGGGCAGGCTATGTCACCGCCTGCCACCACCAACCCGTTCGGATGCGTTCGAGCGTCTTCACGAGAATAATTTCTTGCCTCCCTGAAAAGTTCGAGTTACAAACGCATAGCACGAAATTTCTCAAGCTGTCAAGGGGAAAGGAAATCATCCCGAAGGAGGGGGCCATGGATTTTCAGAACATCGAAACGGAAACCCGCGATGGCGTCGCCATCCTGTACCTGAACCGGCCGGAGTCCCGGAACGCCATTTCCGTGGCCATGAGAAGGGAGATTTCGGCCTGTCTCGGCCGGTGGAAGGAAGACCGGGATGTGGGCGTCGTCGTTCTCACCGGGCGCGGAAAGGCCTTCACCGCCGGGTTCGATCTCCGGGAATTCCGGGATCCTGCGCTTTTCGACGAGATTTTCCAGACCTCCGCCCGGTATCACCGGGACGTCTGGTATTTTCCCAAGCCCGTCATCGCCGCCGTGAACGGTCCCGCCCTCGCCGGCGGATTCGACCTCGCCAAGCTCTGCGATCTCCGGATCGGATCGACGGCGGCGGTTTTCGGCCACCCCGAGATCAAGTTCGGGGTTCCCACCCTGTTCACGCCGCTGCGCTGGATCGTCGGGGAGGGGGTGGCCCGGGACCTGTGTCTCACCGGCCGCCAGATCGGCGCGGAGGAAGCCCTCCGGCTCGGTCTCCTGAACGAGGTCGTGGAGGAAGCGTCCCTCATCCCGGCCGCGGTCGCCTGCGGGAAGAAACTCCTCGAGGCGCCCCTGGAGACCCTCGTCGCGACGAAGCGGTTCATCCTCGACGCCGGTTCCCGGGGATGGGAGGAAGCCTTCCGGGTGGAGCACGACGAGACCTTCGAGAAGGTGATCAGGAAAACGATCCGCGGGACGGTCCGGAAGGGGGCTTCCCCGGCGTCGTGAGGGGCTCCCGGGAGATACTGCGTTTCCAGCGACGGCCGAGGGGCCGCCGCCCGCGGAACCCTTCGCATGGGGGGGAGAACGGACTGGCGGGACGCCCCGTGACGCCGCCGTCACCGGCGAATTGACAGGCCGGGAGCTTTGTCCTATAACCCTGCTGCGCACGCAGGCCCGGCGGACCGGGAACGCGGGCGAACGCCTGAAAGAAAGGATTCCAAGATGAACTGGCCTGTCGTTCAGGAAAGGGCCCGCCAGTGGGCCCCCTGGGCAGCCGCGGCCCTCGGGCTTTCCATCCCCCTGTCCAAGGCCGCCGACGCGTTCCTTCTGGTTCTCGTTCTCCTTCTCTGGCTCGCCGGGGGGCGCTACGGCGAGAAGCTCCGGTTCATCGGGAGAAACCCCGTCGCCTGGGTTTCCCTCCTTCTTTTCGCCCTTACCATCGGGGGCCTCTTCTACGGGAAGGTGGACAAGGACTCCCTGTCGGACGCGAAGACGTTCCTCCTGATTCCCCTCCTGCTTCCCCTTTTCGGGGACCCCCGGTTCCGGAAATACGGCCTTCGGGCCTTCCTGTCGGCCATGGGCTTCATTCTCCTTGTCTCATGGCTTCTCTTCTTCGATCTTCTGCCGCCCGGCGGTTTCTGGAAAGGGATTCCCGAGAACCCCTACGTGGTTCATCAGTACATCACCCAGAACGTCCTCATGGCCTTTGCCGCCGCCGCGTGGGCGGGGTACGCCCGCCTCGGGAAGAATCCCGCGGCCAGGGCCGGGGCCGCCGTGCTGGCCGTCGCCGCCGTCGCGAACATCCTCTTCATGATTCCCGGAAAGACGGGCCACGTGATCCTCGCCGTCCTCATTCTTTATTATTTCATGGACTGGCTGGGGTGGAGGAAGGGCGTCCCGGCGGCCCTCGGCATGATCGTCCTTCTTTTCGGGATCGTGTTCGCCTTCCCCGGCAGCGCCCTCCACCAGCGGACCACCCAGGCGGTCCGCGAGTTCCGGGAATGGGGCCCCGGCCAGGAAAGCGCCGGGGTCGTCAACGCCATCGGGTACCGGATGGAGTTCTGGCGGACGTCCTGGAGCATTTTCCTGGACCGTCCCTGGACGGGCGCGGGGACGGGCGGCTTTCCCGGGGCTTACGCGGAAAAGGTGAAGGGCACGGACAGGATTGTCACCGACAACCCCCACAGCCAGTACCTCCTCACGGCGGTGGAACTCGGCGTCGTCGGGCTGGCGGCCCTTCTGGCCCTCTTCGCGGTCCAGTGGCGGACCTCGGCGTCCCTGCCCGGACCGGTCGACCCCTTTCTCGCACGGAGTCTCGTCCTGACCCTGGCGACGGGGTCGCTTTTCAACTCCCTTCTTTCGGACCACACCGAGTCCCTGTTCTTCGTGTTTCTCTCGGCCCTCCTCTTCGCCGGCCTCGCCGAAAGGGGGAAGACATGAGCGGGGAAGGGAAGAAGCGTCTCTCCGTCATCCTCATCACGAAAAACGAGGGGGCCTTCATCCGGGAGTGCCTGGAAACGGTCTCCTTCGCCGATGAAATCGTCGTCCTCGATTCGGGAAGCGCCGACGACACGGTGTCCGTCTGCAGGGAATTCACCGGTCTCGTGTACGAGACAGACTGGCCCGGCTTCGGACCCCAGAAAAACCGGGCCCTCGACCGGGCCGCGGGGGAGTGGGTCCTCTCCATCGACGCCGACGAGCGGGTCACGCCGGAACTGGCGGCGGAGATCGGGAAGGCCCTGGAGAATCCCGCGGGGCGCGCCGGTTTCCGGATCCCACGCCTGTCGAGCTACTGCGGCAGGTTCATCCGCCGGAGCGGCTGGTGGCCCGACCACGTGCTTCGCCTGTTCCGCCGGGACAGGGGCCGGTTCACCGACGATCTCGTGCACGAGCGGGTCGTCGTCGACGGGCCGGTGGGAACCCTTTCGAACCCCCTCGTCCACCACTCCTTCGAGAGCCTGGAGGACGTCCTCGACAAGGTGAACTCCTATTCCACCTACGGCGCGGAAATGATGCACCGGCGGGGAAGAAGGGCGAACCTCCTCACCGCCGTCGGACACGGTTTCTGGAGCTTCTTCCACACCTACGTCATCCGGGCGGGATTTCTCGACGGCAGGGAAGGCTTCATGCTGGCCCTGTCCAACGCCGAGGGGACCTATTACCGCTACGCGAAGCTCATGCTTCTGGGGAGGGGAAGGCGCCGGTGACCTCCCTTTCCGTCATCGTGACGACCTACAACCGGACGGACGCCCTCGAAGCGGTCCTTGCCGGCTATCTCGACCAGTCGGACCGGAATTTTCAGCTCGTCGTCGCCGACGACGGCTCCGGGCCGGAAACGGCGGAAGCGGTTTCCCGGTTCGCCCGGTCGGCCCCCTTCCCGGTTCTCCACGTCTGGCAGGAGGATCTGGGATTCCGGGCGGCCGCCGCCCGGAACCGCGCCATCGCCGCGGCCGGTTCAGACTACATCGTCTTCAGCGACGGCGACTGCATTCCCCTTCCCGGTTTTGTCGCCGGGCACCGGCGGCTCGCCGAGGAGGGGTGGTTCGTCACGGGAAACCGCGTCCTTCTCTCGACGGGAATGACCGAGCGGGTCCTCCGGGACCCGGGAATCGTCCGGGGACGGGGAGCGGCGGCATGGGCGTCGGGCCGCCTCCGGGGAGAGGTGAACCGCCTCCTGCCCCTGTTGCCCCTCCCCCTGCCGGCCCTTTTCAGAAAGGCGGGGGGGAACCGCTGGGAGGGGGCCATGACCTGCAATCTCGCAGCATGGCGGTCGGACCTTCTGCGGGTGAACGGCCTTGACGAATCCTATTCGGGGTGGGGGCTCGAGGATTCGGACCTGGTGATCCGCCTCCTCCGGTCGGGGGTGATGCGGAAAAGCGCCCGGTTCGCCGCCCCGGTGCTCCACCTGTGGCACCGCGAACAGGACCGGTCGGCCCTTGCGGAGAACCGCCTCCGGCTGGAGGCCATCCTGAAATCGGACCAGGTCCGGGCGGCCCGGGGGGTGGATCGCTACCTTCCGTGCGGCCTATAGGAATTTTTCCGGGGGCCTTCTCTCGGGGACGTACTCCCGGGGGATCTTTCCCTCGTTCCATTCCCGGGAAACATAGAGATTGCAGTAGCAGCTTCCGTACTCCCTCACGTCTGCCTCCCGGTACGCGCAGGGGCACAGGATGTCCCGGTCCTTCTCCCGGTCTCCCGAGGCGAGACGGCAGGGACAGCACATATATCCGTAGCGCTTCCGGTTGAGGAGAAGGGCCTCCATGAGATCGAGGACCCGTTCCCCGTCCCCGTTGAAGAAATACCCCTTCGGCTCCTGGATCGACCGCAGCGTTTCGCGAAGTTTCTCCGCCTCGTTCATATTCCCAGCGCCTCCTGGATCTCCCTCTCCCGGAACCCCACGATGACGGTGTCGCCGATGACGATGGTGGGGAAGGACAGGCGGGGGTTCAGTTCCTTCACCTCTTCCAGTGCCGCCGCCCGTTCCGCCGGCCCGAGAAGGTCCACGTCGGTGAAATCGAAAGCGATGTCGTGCTCCGTCAGGAACCGCTTCGTCGCCTTGCAGTGGCTGCATGTGCTCAGGGTGTACATCCGGATTTTTTTCTTCATGGGGTCGTTCCCTCTCCTTTCGTATTACCCTTCGTCGGGCCGCGCGGCGCCGGTCTTCCGGGTGAGCCGTTCCAGCCGGCGGCGCAGGGCGGGACGGGCGTCGGGGGGCGCGGTGTCGAGGGCCTGGAGAACCAGGGCCCTGGCCTTCCCGCAGTCCTTCGCCCGGTGTTCGTACCATTTGGCGAGTTCCTCAACGGCGAACGGGTCGCCGGGATTCTCCCCCGTCATTTCCCCCCAGAGGCGGACCGCCTCCTCCCACAGCGCCTCCCTCTTGTACAGCAGGGAAAGCCTCCGTCTCGCTTCCAGGGCGGGTTCCCCTTCCAGGGCGGCGACCTGTTCCAGGAGAGCCCGGGCCTCTGGGATCCTCGCCCGGTCGTGGAGGATCCGGGCCGCCGCGAGATGGTCCCCCGGGTGGTCCCCCTCCCGGGGATCCTCCCCGCCGAGAAGCCTGGAGAAATGGACGGTGAGCGCCGCCATGGAAAGGATGTCGAGCCGGTTGTGCTCGAAAATGTCCGCCACGAGGCGGCCGTCCCTCCGGCGGAGCCAGTCGAAGTAGCGCTGCGGGATCTCCCATCCCGGCACGTCCCCCTCCCTGCGGAACCGGAGGAGGTTTTCCTCGAGGGAGGCGAGGCGGCAGCTCTCCAGCCGGTGACGGAACAGCCGCCGGGCGGGATGGAGAAGGTCCAGGTGGGGAAGGGAGGAAAGGGGGTCGGGCAGCCGGTTCAGGACGAACCGGGCCGAGAGGACTCCCAGGTCGAAGGCCTTGCCGTTGAACGTGACGAGAAACCGCCTGTCCCGGACCAGGTCCCGGAGAAAGAAGAGGGCCGCCCGTTCCTCCTCGAAATCCCGGGCGAAGATCTGTACGGTCCGGAAGTCCTCCCCGTCGAACCACCCCGCGCCGATGAGAAACGCCACCGTTCCCGTTCCGCCGGAGAGCCCCGTCGTTTCCGTGTCCAGGAACAGGCCGTCGCCGGGGGAGCAGCGGGCGAGCCGGGGTTCGTTTCCGAGCAGGGCCAGGCGCTCCATGTCGACCGCGGCGAGTTCGTCCATGAAACGGCATCCGTGAAAGCCCGTTTCCGCCACCCTTCCCTCCACGGAGAAGCAGGTTCCCCAGGGGGTCGCCTCTTCCCTGCCCGGCACGAGGTCCTCCAGCTCCCGCCTCCGCCCCGCCGCGGCGGGGGCCGGCCTCTCCGGCGGCTGGGGCCGCCTGGAAAGAATGGCGTCGATCCGGCTTCGGAGTTCCCCGATCCGGTCCCGGGTTCCGCCCTTTTCCTTTTCCGTTGCGGCGGCGTCGCTTCCTTCCCCCGTCAGCCGTTTCAGGCGGTTGATCGTGCTCATGTCGCGAGGATCCTCTCGAGAAGGGCCAGGGCCACTTCCTTGGCCTTCGGCCCCGCTTCCAGGGTGGGTCCCACGCAGCTCGGGCAGCCGTGCCCGCAGGGACAGTGGGCGATGAGGGAACGGGTCGTTTCCAGAAGTTCCCTGTGACGCTCGAAGAGCAGCTGGGAAAATCCGATCCCTCCCGGGTAGGCGTCGAAGAGAAAGACCGTGGGGTCGAAGGCGTCGATGCCCGTTTCGGGGGCCTCCATGGCTTTCCCCTCGGAGAAGCCCGGGGAAAGGGTGATCCAGCGCCGGTCCCGGGTCTGGCGGACGAACCATTCCCCGCTCTTGTCGCCCACGGACCGGTCGATGTCCCGGGTGTCGGCCATGAGAAGGATCACCGCCAGGTGGTGGAGGCCGTAAGCGAGCCCGGAGAGGCCGTCGATGATTTCCTCGCGCCGGTAGGGGAGGCGGTCGAGGAAGTCCCGGGGCAGGGTGAACCAGTAGCTCGTGGTGTGCATGTCCTTCTCCGGCAGGTTCACCTCCCCGTACCCCAGGTTTTCCGAGGTGTAGAACTTGATCTTCTTGAACCCCACCACCTTCCGGACCACCTGGACCTCCCCGTGCTCCACGATGAGGGGGTCCCCCTGCTTCCGGTCGAAGACGTCGATGGCCCGCACGTGGGTGTAGGTCATGGCGTCGGTGTAGTAATCCACGTCCACCTTCCGCACGTAGGCCTTCTTCCGTTCCAGGTCGAGCCGGTCCACGTGGTACTGCTGGGATTCCACCATGAAGATGGCCTCGTCGTGGACCGTCGTGAAGGCGCTGTCCCAGTCCACCTCGGCGATCACGGCGGGCTCCCCCGTTTTCGTGGCGTCCACCACGACCACGTTTTCCGGATTGATGCTCCGCAGGCTCACCTCGTCGGCGGGATAGCTTTCCGCCGCCCAGTGCCAACGGTCGGAAACCCGGTGGAGAATTCCCTTCTCCTCCAGGTAGGAAAGGAGTTCCTCCAGGTTCTCCCCGCCGAACCGCTCTCCCCGCTCGAAGGGAAGCTCGAAGGCGGCGCTCTTCAGGTGGTGGAGGAGGATGAGGAGGTTGTCCGGGTTGACCCGGCAGTGCTCCGGCGACCGGGAGAAGAAATACTCCGGGTTTTCCACGATGAACTGGTCCATGGGCGAGCTTTTGGCGATGAGGATGGCGAGGCTTTCCCCGGTTCTCCTTCCCGCCCGTCCCGCCTGCTGCCAGGTGCTGGCGATGGACCCGGGATAGCCCGCCATGATGCAGGCCTCCAGATCCCCGATGTCGATCCCCAGTTCCAGGGCGTTGGTGCTCACCACGCCCATGGTCTCCCGGCTTCGGAGGCCCTTTTCGATGGATCTTCGTAGATTGGGCAGATACCCCCCCCGATAGCCGGAGACGAACCGGTCGTCCGAGGGCTTGCCCTTCCGGAATGCGTCCTTGAGATACTTGGTGAGGACCTCCACGTTCAGCCGGCTCGTGGTGAAAACGATGGTCTGGATGTCGTTGGAGATGAGGTCGGCGGCGAGTCTCCGCGCCGGGGTGAGGGCCGACTGGCGGATTCCGAGTTCCCGGTTCACGACGGGGGGATTCATCATGAAGAAGGTCCGGGCGGCCCGGGGTGCCCCGCTTTCCTCGATGAGGGTCATGGACCGCTCCAGGACGCGCTCGGCGTGTTCCTTCGGATTGGCCACCGTGGCGGAGCAGGCGACGAAGGTCGGGTCGGCCCCGTAGAACCGGCAGATCCGGGAGAGCCTGCGGATCACGTTGGTGAAATGGGACCCGAAAACCCCCCGGTACACGTGGAGTTCGTCGATCACAACGAACCGGAGGTTCGTGAAGAGCTTCTGCCACTTCGTGTGATGGGGGAGGATGGCCGTGTGGAGCATGTCGGGGTTCGTGACGACCACGTGCCCCTGCTTTCGGACGGCCTGGCGGGCGTCGTCGGGTGTGTCCCCGTCGTAGGTGAAGGTCCGGATGTCCGCCTTCAGCTCATGGATGAGGCCGTGGACCTCGTGCATCTGGTCCTGGGCCAGGGCCTTTGTCGGGAAGAGATAAAGGGCCCTGGAGCCCGGGTCCTCCAGGATCGCCTGGAGGACGGGAAGGTTGTAGCAGAGGGTCTTCCCGCTCGCCGTGGGGGTGACGAGGACGACGTGCTCCCCCTTTCGGATCTTTTCGACGGCCGCCGCCTGGTGGCTGTAGAGCATGGAAATGCAGCCGCTTTCGAAAACGGCCTTGAGGCGGGGATGGAGCCAGGATGGAAAAGGGGCGAACTTTCCGCCGTATTCGGGAATGCGGCACGCGGCGGTGACGGTTTCCATGAAACGGCGGTTTTTCCGGAGCCGTTCCACGTATTCGGCGAGGCTCAGTCTGGCCATGATTCCCACGGTGGAATTTTTTTCCGTCCGGCCTCGGGCGGAACGGGCGTGGCGGACGGGAGGTCCCGTTGCCCCCGAGTATAGGAGGGGGCGCCTCCCCCTGTCAAGACGGAAAAGGGTCCTCCCCGGAAGTCCCCCGTTTTGCCAATTGCCAACCCGTACCCTGCCAACCCCGGGGGGAGCGTCTGCCGTCCGTCGACACATGTTCCATAATTACAAATACATACATTGTGGCATCGATCTTGCTCTATAGGTCGGCATCCGCTCCCCCGCGAGACCGGGAGCAACTGCCATACCGCCGGGCCCGGGGCGGGCAATGTACCGGGCACCCTTGACTCCTTCTTCTCTTCAGGCCCGCCGGCGAGCCGCCTTGTGAAATCGCCGGCCCGAATCACCCGTGTCTTCCGGGAGGGGATGGCAGGGGTACCATTCCATTTTCCCGGGAGGGCGATGCATGAACGGTTATTTGAGAACTTTCTTTTCCATGAAAGGATTCCGTCTTTTCCTGATGGTTATGGTTCTTTGCTTTTCCGGCGCCTTTGCCGCGGCCGGCTTCGAAGCCGGGGCGGCCGATACCGGCCCGCGGGTGATCGTCGTCGGCGGGCCGGAGGAAGGGCAGGCCGGACATGAGGAGAGATCGACGGATGAAGGCAGTGAAGCATGCGGCGTTCCGCCGGCCGGGCGGGAGGATGAAGCGGATTCTCCGGATTGGCCGGACGTGATTGACGAGGGCGGCGGCATTCTTACCGCCTCGAACCTTGAGACGGTTTCGAACACCGGCGAGGCGGTCTTCCGGATTCCCTTCCGGGTCCCCCCGGGGCGGAACCGGATCGAGCCGGAACTTTCCCTGATTTACAACAGCCGGCGCTGGGATTCGCGGTTCGGCGGCTGGACTTTCGAGACCGGCTTCATCCAGCGTTCCACCCGGGGGGGCGTGGATTACGGGGCCGAGGATTTCTATGCCGTTTCGGCGGGGACTTACGAGGAACTCGTGAAGAGGGAGGAATGGGGCAGGGATTATTACGGCGCCAAAGTTGAAGAGGCGTTCACCCGGTATTTTCTGGATTCCTCGACGGGCGGCTGGGTCGTCACGGGGAAGGACGGCGTGACGTGTTATTTCGGTTCCACGGCGGCCTCCCGCCAGGACAACGCCGGCGGTGTCTTTAAATGGTGCCTCGACGCCGTCGAGGATGCCGACGGCAACCGTGTGACGTTCACCTACGTGAAGGACCGCGGACAGATGTATCCCGCAACGGTCTCCTGGCCCGGCGGCGCCGGCACGGTGGAGGCGGTCTGCCTCTTGGAGGATCGGGACGACGTCAAAACGAATCACGAAACCCGTTATCCCGTGGTCACGGCGAAACGCCTGAGGGGCGTCGAGATTCGCTCCGGCGGCGTCCCTGCCTGGAAATATGTGCTCGAGTACGGGAAAGACGGCGAAGGGAATTCCCGGTTGAAGCGGGTTGCCGAATACGGGGGCGACGGCGGGGCGCTGCCGGGCGTGGCGTTTTCCTACGGCCGCTTCGATTATACGGGATACCCGCCGCCGCCCGAGTACCTGACGGCGATTCACTATGAACAGGGGGCGCGGATCGCCGTTACCTATGAAAATTCGAAGAAATTTTACAGATGGGCTTTCTGCCCCTATGCGTGGGAAGTGGTCACCTCCGTATCGGTCAATGACGGTCTGGGGAATCTCTCCACCATTCGATACGGGTACGCGAACGAATATTTCGAGGTGTTCGACGACGGAACGTTTGAATTCCACGGCTTCGAGGAAGTGAAGAAGACGAATCCGGACGGGTCCGTGGAAACGTTTTTTTATCACGTGGAGGATGCCTTTCTGAAACGGAAGCTGAAGAGCCGTTCCATTGCGGCATCGTCCGGCGATCCCTGGCTCGGGAGGACGACGTTCACATGGGAGAAGTCGCCCCTGGATTCCCGGGAGGGCAAGGTGTGCAATTTCGTCGGACTGACGAAGAAGCGGGAGGAAATCTACCCGGGGACGGCTTACCGGGAGGAGCGGTACGACTATGACCGGACGAACGGAAACCTCCTGTCGAAGATAATAACCGGGACGGCCCTGGAGACGGTGACGGAGTCGTACACCTATGCCAACCTCGGGACCTGGCTGTGGCGGGTGACGGAAGAGAGCCTCCGGGGAAGTTCGACGGGCCTTGCGAGGCAGACCCGGTACCGGTACGAGCGGGGGACGGGGAACCTCCTGGAGAGGCGGGAGCTGAACGACACGGCGGTCCGGACCTATGCGTACGACCGCTACGGGAACGTGATCCGCGAGACGGACCCCAACGGCAATGTCACGGTGACGGAGTACGACGGCCCCTCCAACACCCACCCGGTGTGGGTGACCCGGCCCGCGACGAACGG
>DJVQ01000009.1 GCA_002441265.1 Syntrophaceae bacterium UBA6252 | reverse complement strand
AAGAAGGGCAACGCAGCATATGGACTTTTTACGAAGCCGTCAGGATTTGCACATGGAAAGGATGTTGTTCACCTTCTGTTCCAGGAAGGCCTTCGGTCTCTGGCCGAGGATCTTTTCCGTGATCTCCCCCCTGTTGACGATCATGATCAGGGGAATGGCGTTGATCCGGTATTGAAACGCCATCTTGTCGCCCCCCCAGTACACGGGAAAGGGAACCTCCATCTTGTCCACGATGGGCTGCATGGCCGCCGGCCCGGAGGCGTCCAGGCTGAGCCCGATCATGTTCAGCCCCTGGGACCGGTATTGCTGGTAGAGGGACACCAGGGTGGGCAGTTCTGCCCGGCAGGGCCTGCACCAGGCGGCCATGGCCACCACCATGACGGGACATTCGGCATTCACCAGGATCTTCTGAAGGCCGGCATGATCGATCGGGACAATGCGATTCGTCCCCGCCGCCCGTTCCCCCGAAAGGGCGAGAGGAACCAGCACGAGGAGAAAAACAAGCAGGATTTTCTTTCTCACTTTGACCTCCGGAGCGCTTTCCGCTCGGGTACTCTGGACACAATATAAATCAAGTACGGGATTCGTCAAGAAGTTTTCGCAGATTTTCCGGCACTTCCTCCCCCGCGGTTGGTCAGGTACGCCCCCGTGACGACAAAGGCCGCGCCCGTGAGAAGACTTCCATCGAGCGGTTCCCGAAAGAAAAAATAGGCAAACAGCACTGCGAATAGGGGGACAAAATTGATGAACACTCCCGCCCGGGACGGGCCGATCCGCTGGATCCCTTCGTAATACCAAGTGAATCCGAGTGCGGAACCGAAATATCCGAGATAGAAGAGGGCGCCCCAGACGGAAAGGGAAAGATCCGGCAGGGAACGGAACAGGCCCTCCCCCACCGCGGCGGGCAGGAGGGCCGCCGCCCCGATGAGGCAGGACCAGGTGACGGCGGCCATGGGGGAAAGCCCTCCCATGACCCATTTTCCGGCGAGCGAATAGGAAACCCAGCTTACGACGCAGCCGACGATGAGAAGCTCCCCCCTCCCGGCGCCGCCGCCGAGGAGGGACATCGGGTTGCCCCGGGAGATGACGGCGACGGCCCCCGTCACGCACAGGCAGATCCCGAGGACCCGGATCGCCGTGAGCCGGTCCCGGAAGAGAAGGGCGGCGAACAGGGCGATGAAAACGGGGTTCGTGGCGACGATCAGGGCGGCCCGGCCCGCTTCCATGTAGCGCAGTCCGGAAAAGAAAAAAAGGTTGTACAGAAACACTCCCGTCATCCCGCAGAGAAACAGGGGCAGAAGATACGGCCGGCCGGGGAGGGGCAGACGGCCCTCCCGGCGGTACGTCATCCACAGGAGGAAAACCGAGGCGACGACGAACCGGAGGAAAGAGGCGGTGAACGTCCCCGTCTCCGGGGCGACAAGACGGCCGGCGATGAAGGTCCCCCCCCAGAACAGGGCCGTGAGAAGCAGTTTGACATACACCATCGCGTCCTGCGGGGCGGGGGAAGCGGAAGCGACTCCGGGAATATTCATTCGATCCATTTTTGACGAACCCGTAAAAAGGTCAATTCAACACTTTTTCGAANNAGGCAAGGCGCCCGAATCCCGACGAATGAGGCGTACTTCCGGTACGCCGCAGGGACGAGGGATGAAGGGCGATGCGGCATGGGGACTTTTACCGGGCTTTCATTGGAGGAACATGCCGGCGATCCAGAACAGGAACATTCCGGAAAGGACGGTCAGCGCCAGGGAACGGGTCTTCCAGGCCACGAGAAACGTGGGGACGGCCACACAGAACTCCGGGGTCAGCAACTGAAAGTGCTTCGGGCATCCCGCCGTCACCAGGGCCGGGGCGATGAGGGCGCTCAGGATGGCGGGAGGGAGAAGCTCCAGCCATTCCAGCAGGATCCGGGGCAAGGTCCTGTTGGCGAGGGCGAAGAGGGGAAACCACCGGGGCACGTAGGTTACGGCGCCCATGGCGAGAAAGACGAGAACGGGGTCCGGCGTCATGACCGTTCCTCCCCCTTCCCCCGGGAAAAAAACTTTTTCAGGGCCAGACCCAGGGTCGCCCCCAGGAGGGAGGCGGCGACGATGTGGCCGCTTCCCGCGATGAGGAGGGCGAGAACCACCGCGCAGGCGGCGGACAGCAGGGCCGTCACGGCGTGGAAAACCCCTCGCAGCTGGAACACGAGCAGGCACAGGAACATGGCCATGAGGGCGAAATCCATGCCGAAGGCCCCGGCGGGAAGAAAGGTCCCCCCCAGTCCGCCCAGGACGGTGCTTCCGAACCATGCGGCATTGGCCGTCTGGTTCATGACAAGGGCCCGCTTCCAGTCCCAGTTCCCGTCCTGAAACCGGGTCAGATTCATGGCGAAGCTTTCATCGGTGACGCCGTAGGCGAAAAGCGAGATCCACCCCTTTCCCATTCCCCTGAGATGAACGGCCAGGGCCGAGCTCATGAGGAAATGGCGGAAGTTCACCAGGAACGTGGTCATGACGACGGCGGGAAGCCCCGCGCCCGCACCCATCATGGAAACGGCGATGAACTGGGAGCTTCCGGCAAAGACCAGAAGGGACATGAGGCCGATCTCGAAAGGGGAGAGCCCGCCCTTCTGGGCAAGGACGCCGAAGGCGAGACCGATGGGAAGATAGCCCAGGCAGATGGGCCAGGCCGCGCGGACGCCGTCCTCGAAAATCCGGGGAAAGGGATCGTGGACAGAGGATCGATCAAGCAAGGCCGTTTCCATGCCGCCGGGGGCTCCCTCCTTCTGTGGTTCCTTCTCATACTATGGAAAAACGAAAAATGTCAAAAAGGATGAAGCGCTGTGCGGCCGGGGGTTTTTACCGAGGCCGCGGGGACGAACGGCCGCGCCGTCTTGACACCGCGGGAGAGGCTCCAGTATAGAGGGGGAAAGCCGGGAAGACCGTTCCGGAGAAGGCGCCCGGAAGCACAGGGAGGTGGTTGTTCGTCATGGAGGAGTTCATTTTTCACAACCCGACAAAGATCATTTTCGGCCGGGGAAAGATCGGAGAACTGGGAAAAGAGATCCGCCCCGTCGGAAAACGGGTCCTTTTCGTGTACGGACAGGGAAGCATCCGGAAATACGGCGTCTACGACCAGATCGTCCGATCCCTGGAAGACGGGGGCATCGAACGGGTGGAACTTCCGGGCGTCCGCCCCAACCCGGTGCTTTCCCTCGTGTACCGGGGAATCGAACGGGCCCGGGAGGCCGGGGTGGACGCAGTCGTCGCCGCGGGAGGGGGCAGCTCCATGGACACGGCGAAGGCGATCGCCGCCGGTGTCGCCGCCGATCACGATGTCTGGGAGTTCTTCCAGTTCCGGAAGACCATCAAAAAAGCGCTCCCCGTGTTCGCCGTCCCCACCGTCGCCGCCAGCGCGTCGGAGATGAACGGCGCCGCCGTGATCACCCGTGAGGAAGGGGCCCGCAAGTTCAGCGCCCGTTCGCCCCACCTGAATCCCAGAACCTCCATCCTCGACCCCTCGGTTCTCTTCTCCCTGTCCCCGACATACAGCGCTTACAGCGCCGTGGATGCGATCACCCATGCCCTGGAGGGGTATTTCAACAACACCGCCGGCGAGAGCGCGCTCCAGGAAAGGCTCATCGAAGCCCTGATCCGGACCATCATGGAAAGCACGGAGATCATCCTCCGGGATCCCCGGAACTACGACGCCCGGGCGTCCATGATGTGGTCCGCCGTCCTTGCGTTCAACGGGCTCACGACGGCGGGGCTCGGCCGGGCCACCCTGCCGGTCCACATGATGGAGCATTCCCTGAGCGCCCTTTACGACATTCCCCACGGCGCCGGCCTTTCCATTCTCCTTCCCGCCTGGATGGCCTTCCGGGCCGCCGGGGACCCCGGGAAGTTCGCCCGCTTCGGGAGGGCGATCTTCGGCATCGAGGATTGGGACGATCTTTCCGCGGCACTGCGGGGAGCCCGGTTTCTCAGGGCCTGGTTCGGGGGAATCGGCGCCCCCGTCACCCTTCAGGAAGGGGGCATCCCGGAAGGGGATGTGGAGGCCATCGCGGAGCACGCCCTTGCCCTCGCCGGGGTGTGGCAGCTTCCGGAATACACGAAAGACGTGATGATCGAGGTCCTCAGGCGATGCACGATCCCCTTCCCCGGCTGACGGACATGACGGGAATCATCCTTGCCGGGGGGAAGAGTTCCCGCATGGGGGGAAACGACAAGGCGTTCCTGAAGTTCCGGGGAAAATCCATGATCGAACGAACCATGGAGATCTTCCGGGACCTTTTCCCGGAGATCCTCATCGTGACGAACAGCCCCCTGGAATTCCTTTCCTTCGACTGCCGGATCGTGACGGACATGGTCAAGGGCAAGGGGGCCCTGGGTGGCATTTTCTCCGGACTGACCTTCGCTTCCAGCGAACACTGTTTCGTCACGGCCTGCGACCTGCCGTTTCTGAACGGCGATTTCATCCGGTTCATGGCACAGCGCGCCCGGGAGGTCGACATCGTCGTCCCGCTCTGCGAGGACGGCTTCCAGCCCCTCCACGCCTTCTACTCGAGAAGGTTGATCCCGGCCATGGAACGGATGATCCGGGACGACCTCCTGAAGATTTCCCCGCTCTTCAAGAAAAGCAGGACCCTTGTCCTTTCCGGCGAGATCCTTTCCCGCTTCGGAGGGGAGGAACGGATGTTTCTCAACGTCAATTCACAGGAAGACCTGGACCGTGCCCTTTCCCGTTCGTGACCGCGGTCCCGCCCGGCGGGTTTCTTTTCCCTTGACAAACTACGCCGACTTGTCTATGTACCCCCCTGATTATCCTCAAAATATACAGGGGAAGCGGATGACCCGAAAACGGGATTTCAGATAAAAGAAAAGAGGGAGGAACGTAATCATGTCCGACAATTTGGCGAATCCTGCACCCCTTGGCCTTATGGGCTTCGGGATGACAACCGTTCTCTTGAACCTGCACAATGCCGGGATTTTTGAGCTGGGCGCCGGGATCCTGGCCATGGGCATCTTTTACGGCGGCGTGGCCCAGATCATCGCGGGGATCATGGAGTTCAAAAAGGGCAACACTTTCGGCACCACGGCATTTACTTCATACGGTCTTTTCTGGCTTACACTGGTGTTCCTGGTATATTTCAACGGAAAACTGGGCATCCAGGCGAACAGCGAGGCCTTCATGACCGCCTATCTGTTCATGTGGGGCCTGTTCACTTTTTTCATGTGGATCGGGACATGGAAGGCCAACCGCTGTCTCCAGTTCATTTTTCTCACCCTGACGATCCTGTTCTGGATGCTGGCCGCCCGCGACGGTTTCGGGTGGAAAGGCACCTGGGCGGTTCTTACCGGCTATGAGGGCATTCTCTGCGGCCTCTCGGCGATTTACGGCGCCATGGCGCAGGTGCTCAACGAGATGTACGGCAAGGTGGTGCTTCCACTGGGGGCGAAGTAACCACTGAGTTCATCGATGCCTTTCAGACCCGGCAACAAGGGTCCGAGGCGCAATTTTTACACGACGGAAAGTAAAAAAAAGGGAACGACGCGGAACAATCCCGCCGCGGGGTGATCTTTTACAATTCAAGCGTTACAGGGTGTCGACGATCGCCGCTTTTCAAGCGGCGATCGTTGCATCCGGATTCATCCAAATATCCAAATTTTCACAGGGGGCCATGGGTATGAACGACGACAGGCTTTTTGGCATGCCCGCCGAACAGGGGCGGTGGTTATTCATCGTACTGGGTTTCATCATCAACATCTGTCTCGGAAGCGTCTACGCGTACAGCGTTTTCAGGACACCGGTCCAGAAACTGCTGAACGCGACGGCGACTGAAGCGGGACTTCCCTTCATGCTTTTCCTCGCATTCTTCGCGACACTCATGTTCTTCGGCGGACAGGTCATGGCGAAGCTGGGACCGAAGCTGCTCGGCATGATCGGCGGCGCCATCGTCGGCGCCGGGTGGATGCTGGCCAGCCAGGCCGGCAGCATCAACATGCTCTCCGTCACCTACGGCGTGATCGGGGGCGGCGGCGTGGGTCTCGCCTACGGCGTTCCCCTGGCGGTCGTCGGCCGCTGGTTCCCCGACAAGCGCGGTCTGGCCCTCGGCCTGACCCTGGCGGGTTTCGGAGGATCCCCCTTCATCTCGGCGAACGTGGCCTCGGCCCTGATCAAGACCGTCGGACCCATGCCGACATTCTTTTACATGGGCGCGGCGTTCCTCGTCATCATGCTTTTGTGCTTCATTCCCTTCCGCTTCCCCCAGGAGGGTTGGAAGCCCGCCGGTTGGACGCCCGTCGCGGCCGCCGGAACCGGTTCGGTTGACCTCGCCCTCGGGCAGATGGTGAAAACCCCGGCCTTTGTCGGCCTGTTCCTGTGCTACATCATCGGCTGTCTCGCCGGCCTCATGGCCATCGGGATCTCCGCCCCCGTGGGACAGGAAATCATCCGTATCGAATCCGCCACGGCGGCCACGCTGGTCGGCGTCTTCGCCATCTTCAACGGCCTGGGAAGGCCGATCTTCGGCGTTCTGACGGACAAGCTCTCCCCCAAGATGGCGGCAGTCATTTCATTCGTCATCATTCTCCTGTGCTCCCTGGGGATGCTCACCGCCGGGGAAGGCAGCCTCATGCTCTACGTGATCTGCTTCGTCGGCTTCTGGCTCTGCCTCGGCGGCTGGCTGGCCATCGCCCCGACGGCGACGACCATTTTCTTCGGCGTCAGGAACTACGCGAAAAACTACGGGCTCGTTTACTTCGCGTACGGCATCGGCGCCATTCTGGGCGGCATCATCGCCGGACAGGCGAAGGACGCCTTCGGCTCCTACAAGGTCGCTTTCTATCCCACGGCAGGTCTGGCGATCGCGGGAATCATCATCGCGATCATGCTCATGAAGCCGGTCAGAAAGTAACCCGATCCTTCCGCAGCAGCGTTCCTGACAACGCCGGCCCCCGGGGCCGGCGTTTTTTTTCCCGCCGCCGTGGTCGTTTAACCCGGTTTCCGGTTGCACTGAATCACAAAAAGCGGTATTTTTGCCATCTGTATACTCTGGAAGGATAACGTGCGGCCGAATGGAGAAATTCGAAGTCATCATCGTGGGAGGCGGTCTCTCGGGACTGAGCGCGGCATGGACGCTGGCGAAAAGCGGCGTCGAAGTCGTTCTGCTCGAACGGGGGGATTACCCGGGAGCGAAAAATGTCACCGGCGGAAGACTTTACACCCGCCCGATCCTTGAATATTTCCCCGGGCTCCTGGAAAAGGCGCCCCTCGAGCGGCCCATCGTCCGCGAGGGAGCGACGCTCATGGCCGGGGAAAGGCACATCACGTTCCATTACGGGGACCTGGAATACTCCAGGGATCCCCGGCCGAGTTTCAGCATCCTCCGGTCCCGTTTCGACCGCTGGTTCGCCGAGGAGGCGGAAAACGCGGGAGCGATGATCCTTCCGAAAACGCGGGTGGACGACGTCATCCGGGAAGGCGGGAGAATCGCCGGGGTCGTCGCGGGGGGCGATCCCCTGCACGCGGATGTGGTCGTCGCCTGCGACGGGGTCCTGTCCCTTCTTTCAGAAAAAGCGGGGCTCCGCGGCCCCGGAGGTTCCCGGGACCATGCCGTGGGTATCAAGGAAGTCATCTCGCTTCCCCCGGAAAAAATCGAGGACCGGTTCAATCTCGAAAAGGGCGCAGGAGCGGCCCATCTTTTCGTCGGAGAGGCCACCCGGGGGAAATTCGGCGGCGGATTCCTCTACACGAACCGGGAGAGTCTGAGCCTCGGCGTCGTTGTCGGGATCAGGGACCTCGTGGAGAAGGAGCCCGCCCTGGCCGCGCCCGACTTTTTGGACGATTTCAAGAAGCGGCCGGAGATCGCCCCCCTCGTCCGTGACGGGGAAACGGTGGAGTATTCGGCCCACGTCATCCCCGAGGGAGGACACGGGGGGATCGGCCCCCTTTGCGGTGACGGCATCCTCGTCGCGGGGGATGCGGCGGGATTCGCCCTGAACCTGGGCCTCACCGTCCGGGGCATGGAATACGCCATGGCCTCGGGGGTCTTCGCGGCGAAAACCATCCTGGACGCAAGAGCGGCGGGAAATTATTCCAGGGAGAGGCTTTCCCGATACGAAACGCTGCTGAAAGGCAGTTTCGTCCTCCAGGATTTCGAAAGCTTCCGGGAAGCGCCCCGGATCCTGGAAAATCCCCGGTTCTTCCGGCATTATCCGGAATGGCTGGGGGCCATGTTCCATGATCTGTACGACGTTCCCGCGGGCCCGAAAAAAAGGCTTTTCCCGACCCTCCGGAAGCATCTGTCCTTCCCCGAGCTGCTGGCGCTTCTGGGGGATCTGAAAAAAGCGAGGAAACTATGAGCCAGGACGGAACACTCAAGGCGAAGCTCGGGCTGGACGTATTCAAGCCCGCCCGGGAACCCCACATCCTGATCCGGCCCGGCATGGAACGGGATCCCCGGCTCAAAAAAGCCGTTCTCGCCTGTCCCGCGGGACTTTACAGCGAAGACGGGAACGGGGCGGTCACCCTGAGCATCGACGGCTGCCTCGAATGCGGCACGTGCAGGATCGCCTGCGGAACGGAGGTCCTTGACTGGAACTATCCCGAAGGAGGAACGGGCGTTCAGTTCCGCTTCGGTTGAAGTCCCCCAAATCCGATCGAACACGATCAGACAGGAAGGAGGGTTTTTTATGGATTTCAAGTTGACGGAAGAACAGGAATTGATCCGAAAAAACATGAGGGAATTCACGGAGAAGCACGTGGATCCCATCGCCGTTGAAATCGACGAAACCAGCCGCCACCCGGAGGAACTTTTCAAGAAACTGGCGGAGGGAGGCTGGATGGGGATCCCCGTTCCCGTCGAATACGGGGGATCGGGATCGGACTACCTGACCCATATCGTCGCGGTGGACGAACTGGCCCGGTCCTGCGCGTCCACGGGATTCACCGTGTCCATCCACGTAGGGATCGCCTGCATGCTCGTTCTGCTCTTCGGAACGGAAGACCAGAAAAAGAAATTCCTCGCCCCCATGGCCCGGGGGGAGAAGCTGGGAGCGTTCGTCCTCACCGAACCCGGCGCGGGCACGGACGTCATGGCCGCCACCACCACGGCGGTCAAGGACGGCAACGACTACGTCCTGAACGGAACCAAGACCTTCACGTCCAACGGTCCCACCGGGGACACCTACTTCGTCTTCGCGTGGACGGACAAGGCGGCGGGCAGGAAAGGCATGAGCGCCTTCATCGTCCCCCGGGGGACCCCGGGAATGGAGGTGGGAACCCACTTCAAGAAGATGGGGCTCCGCTCCTCCCAGACCTCGGAGATGGTCTTCCGGAACTGCCGCATCCCCCAGGAAAATCTGCTCGGAAAAGAGGGGGCGGGACTCCTCATGGCCATGACGGGCTTCGACCACGGGAGGACGGGAATCGCCGCCCAGTCAACGGGCATCCTCCAGGCGGCCCTGGACGAGTCCATCCGGTATTCCAAGGAGCGGGTGCAGTTCGGCCAGCCCATCTCCAGGCAGCAGGCCATCGCCTGGATGATCGCCGACATGGCCACCGACCTTCAGGCGGCGCGGTTCCTGACCTATCACGCGGCCTGGATGAAGGACCAGGGAAAACCGTTCAGCAAGGAAGCCTCCATGGCGAAGCTCTTCACCTCCGAGGCGGCCATGCGGCACACCATCAAGGCCGTCCAGATCCACGGCGGATACGGCTACGTGAAGGGCGCCAAGGTGGAGCGTCTCATGCGGGACGCGAAGATCACGGAAATCTACGAGGGAACCTCGGAAGCCCAGCGAATGGTCATTTCGGGGAACGTTCTGCGGTAAGGACGGCGGATTCCTTCCTGTGGGGGGATAGGGCGGCGGTCAGCGCCGCCCGGTCCCCCCACAGGTTTCCGCATCATCACGACAGAAAGGAAAACCCACATGCCGCAAATGATCGCCTGCTTCAAGTGGGTCGTTGACGAGGCCTATATCCGCGTCGGGGCCTCCGGCGACCTGGACATGAACGCGGTGGACTACAAGATCAGCGATTACGACAAGAACGCCCTCGAGGAAGCGGCCCGGATCCGGGAACAGGCGGGCGGCTCCGTGGCCGCCGTCACCGTCGGCGTTCCCGAGGCCACGAAAGGCGTCAAGGACGCCCTCTCACGGGGAGCGGAAAAGGCCTTTTTCATCCAGGACCCTTCCTTCCGGGACCTCGAACCTTCCCAGACCGCCAGGATTCTCGCCGCCGTCATTCAAAGCCGGATCCCCTACGACCTGATTCTGTGCGGAGAGGGATCGAGCGACCTGTACGCCCGGCAGGTCGGCCCGCGGCTGGCCGAGTTGCTCGGGATCCCGTGTCTTTCCTTCGTCCAGAAACTCACCGTGGAGGGGGACCGCGTCGTCGCCGAAAGGCGCACGGACGAGGGACAGGAAGTCTGCACCGCCCCCATGCCGGTCCTGGTCACGGTCCTTCCGGACATCAACACGCCAAGGATCCCCAGCGTCCGCGACACCCTCATGGCCTCGAAGAAGGAGGTGGTCCCCGTCCGGAAAGAGGACCTCCCGGACATTTCCTCTCCCTTCCTCGAGACCGTTTCCATGAAGGGAACGAGCCTCAAACGGAGCGGCACCCGGTTCACGGAAGACCCCGGGGACGTGAAGGCCTTCGTCGACACCCTTCTCCAGAAGGGCGTTCTGAAATAAGGAGAGAGACATCATGGCTGGAATATGGATCCTCGGAGAAAACCGGGAACTGACGGGCGAACTTCTCACGGCGGGCGGGGAACTTGCCGCCGCGACCGGGGAAAAGATCTCCGTTCTTCTGTGGAAGGACCGGTCCCGGGCGGAAGAATATTTCGCCCTCGGGGCGGATGAAATCCTCGTTCTCCCCGAACTCCCGGAAGATGTACCGCCGGAAGCCCTCATCCCCGTGATCACGGGCGAAGCGAAAACGTCTCAGCCCGGGCTCATTCTCCTTCCCGCCACCGTCCGGGGCAGGGAAATGGCCGCCCGGGTCGCCGCCGGGCTGGGAACCGGTCTTTGCAGCGACGCCGTCGCCGTCCGATGGAACGGCGAAAGGAAAACCTTTGAAATGGAACGGCTCGCTTACGGCGGGATGGCCGTGCAGAAAGTCGTCTTCCGAACGGCGCCCGCCATGGCGACGATCCCCCCCCGGACGTTCGCCCCCGCACCGGAGAAAGAAGGCCGGACCGGAACGGTCCGGGAGCTCCCCGGTCCCCCTCCGTCCCCCGTCAGGGTCGTGGAGCGGAAAAAGCGGGAACGGACGGTCCGGGATCTCCGGGAGGCGCGGATCATCGTGTGCGCCGGACGGGGCATCGAAAAGCAGGAGGATCTCCGGATCGCCAGGGAACTCGCGGAGGCCCTGGGCGGGGAGATCGCCTGCACCAGGCCCCTCTCGGAGGAATACCACTGGCTTCCCGAGGATCTGTGCATCGGCCTTTCGGGCATTTCCGTCAAGCCGGAACTGTACATCGGTCTGGGCGTGTCCGGCCAGGTACAGCACATCACGGGAATCCGGGACGCCAAGGTCATCGCGGCGGTGAACAAGGATGAAAACGCCCCCATCTTCCAGACCGCCGACCTGGGAATCGTCGGAGATCTCTACGGGGTCGTCCCGAACCTGATCCAGGAGATCAGGAAAGCCCGGGGGCAATAGAAAAACCTTTCTTTCCGGGATCGTTCCCCCGGAAGGACGGCGAAAATCGGATTGCAAAGCGGGGACCCCGCCGCGGCAACGGGCCGCGGCGGGGTCCTTGTTTCGTTTCTCAGGGAGCTTCCCTTCTCCCGTGTCCCATCACCGAAAAGATACTTTCCCTGGAGGTCCCGCCGCCGGGAGGGGGTGTGAAAACGGTCACCGCCGCCTCGCCCGGCCGGGCCAGATCCTCAGCGGGAATGACCGCGCTCAGTTCCCCGGGACCGGAGAACGCCGTCACCCGTTCCCGGCCGTTCCACAGGACCCGGGAACGCGGGGTGAACCCCGATCCCGAAAGGGTGATCCGGATCCCGGGGGTCCCCGCCGCGGCCCGGGCCGGCTCGATGCCCTCCAGGAACGGGAACGGGTCCTCGAGGCTGTAGATTTCCGCCCGGCTCAGGGGTCCGGATCCGTATCTGTTTTTTCCGCCCGCCACGAGGACCGTCCCGCCGGGAAGAAGCGTCGCCGTGTGCCCCGACGACCGGACCGCCATGGGACCCGCATCCACGAACTTCAACGTGGAGGGATTGAAACGCTCGCTTTGGGCGTACCCCGCCATGGAATGGCCCCCCGCCAGGAGGACCGTCCCGTCGGGAAGAAGCGTCGCCGTGTGTTCGCTCCTTTTCTCGATCATGGCGGAGAAATCGCGAAACCAGGCATTGGCCGCGACACTGTACACATGCACCGCCTTCCAGTCCCCGCCGCTCATGTTCTCCCCCGCGACGAGGACCATGCCCCCGTGGGCGGGCAGCAGGGTCGCCGTGTGCCAGAAGAGCGGCCGGCCTTCCAGGAAGGAGGCCTCGCTCCAGGTCCCCGAGAGGGGGTCGAAGATCTCGGCAGTGTTCTGCGGACCCCGGCCGGACCAGCCGCCGAAGACCAGGACCCTTCCGTCGGGCAGCAGCGTCGCCGTGTGCCAGCCCCTGGGCCACTTCATGTCCCCGGCGGGGCTCCAGGTTCCCGAAAGGGGGTCGAAAATCTCCGCACTTGCCTTGATGCTCCCCACGTTCACGATACCGCCCGCCACGAGGACCCGGCCGTCCCCGAGAAGGGTGGCCGTGTGACCCATCCGGTAATCTCTCAGATCCGCCGCCGCCGTCCACGTTCCCGCTGCGGGATCGTAGATGCAGCAACTGCGGATTTCACCGAACCGATCCTGTCCTCCCGCCGCGAGGACACGCCCGTCCCGAAGCAGGGTGGCCGTGTGGAGTGAGCGCACACCGGGCAGCTTTTCCGCCGGGAGCCACGCCTCCCCGGAGGGATCGTAGATTTCGCAGCCGTCGAGGCAGTCGGGATATTCCTCGGTGTCCCGCTGCCCGCCCGTCACGAGGACCCGGCCGTCCCCGAGAAGGGTGGCCGTGTGATAGAACCGGGAGTCCGCCATGGCGGCCGTCTCCCGCCAGCCGCCGGCGGCCGCGCCGCCGGGCGGGAGGAACATCCCCGTCAGGAAGAGCAGCAACACCCCGAGAACAACGGGAATCCGGCCGCGGCCGGAAACCTTCCATGGATTGCCTGCATCTCGTCTCATGGCTTCACCTCGCTTGAATTCGGGAACGGAATTTCCTTTCCGGCAACGTCCGGAAGTCCCCTGCCGGCTCAGGAGTCCCCACCGCCTGTAAGGCAATTTCGATGCCACGACATATTCAGCTGATATCATTGTATATTTGTTCTTCCTCTGAACGGGGAACTCTCAGGGTTGGCGGCTTCCGGTTGGCAGCCGGGACCGGGAAAGGGACCCCGGGACCGGCCGTACGCCGCCGACATTGACGGATTTTCTTTTATCGCCTACAGTATGGAAAATAATTCTCGCAGGAAGGAACCGGACATGACCCATCACGATCTCGAACCGTACATCGCCAAGGTGTGCCAGGAACCGAACGTCCATGGAAAAATCATCGACCCCGCATCGGTGGTCACGGCCCCCTGGGTCCGTTTCAAGTGCCTTTTCGGATGCCCTTACAAGCACCGCTATTCCTGCCCTCCCCACACGCCGACGCCGGCGGAGACGCGGGAGGTCCTCGACTCCTACCGGCGGGCGATCCTCTTCCACCGGGAGGAGCCGGCCGCGAAGGAACGGGGACGGAACTACATGAAGCACTTCGAGACCCTCATCGGGCTGGAAGGGGAGCTTTTCAAGGACGGCTATTACAAATCCTTCCTCATGATCGCCGGCCCCTGCACGCTGTGCAAGGAATGCGGCATCAAGGAAAATCTCCCCTGCAGGTTCCCGGACCGGACCCGGCCGTCCATGGAATCCTGCGGCATCGACGTGTTCCAGACCGTCCGGAACAACGGGTTTTTCCTCAAGACCCTCCGGGAGAAGACGGAGCCGCAGAACATCTATTGCCTCATGCTGGTGGATTGACCCCGCCGGATCGGGGAACGGAGGAAGGCGACCGGCCGGACCCGCGGAAGACCCGGCCGGGGGATTTCCTCCCCCGCGGGGGAAGAAAATAACGAGAAATACGCCGCGAAGGGGAAGGGAGGACACATGCCGGAAAAACGGGAACAGTTTCGTAAAAAGGATTATTTTTCGGCACTTTACGCCGTGGCCCGGGCCATCAACGCCTCCCTCGACTCCCGGCAGGTCCTCGAGGAGATCACGAGGTGCGTCGTCGAAACCATGGGGGTGAAGGCGTGCAGCGTCCGCCTCCTTACCGAGCGGGGCGACAAGCTCGACCTTGCGGCAAGCCTGGGCCTGTCGGAGGAATATCTCCGGAAAGGCCCCGTTCTCCTGGAGGAGAGCGGGATCGACCGGGAGGTTCTTCAGGGAAGAAAGGTCTGGATCCGGGACGTCCGGAAGGACACCGGCTTCCAGTACCCCGGAAAGGCCTCGGAAGAGGGGATCCTGTCCGTTCTGGCCCTCCCCCTCACGGCGGAGGGAAAGGCCGTCGGCGTTCTTCGCGCATACACCGGCGAAGTCCATGAATTTCCGGACGACGAAATCCGTTTCCTCGAGGCCGTGGCGGACCTCGGCGCCATCGCCATCGACCATGCGCGGCTTCACGAGGCCCTGAAGCTCCGGATCGATCTGATGGCACGGCACAGGGACCGGATCGACGACAACTGACGGCTTCGGAAAAAGCATTTTTCGGACTTTTCACGAGTGCGTCAAAACTGAAAAAGGAGAATTCCCATGGCACGCATCGGGATCAACGGCTTCGGAAGAATCGGACGCCAGGTCCTCAAGGCGGTCGTCGAGCGATACCGCGGATCCCTCACGGTGGCGGCCGTGAACGACCTTTTCGACGTGGGAACGAACGCCCATCTTCTCCAGTTCGATACGAACTACGGGCAATTCCAGGGAACGGTCGAGGTCTCCGGGGAAGGGTTTCTCGTCAACGGAGCCCCCATCCGGAATTTCTCCTTCCGCGACCCGGCCCTCATCCCCTGGGGCGACGCCGGGGTGGACATCGTCGTCGAGAGCACGGGAATTTTCCGTACCGGGGACAAGGCGGCCGTTCACATCGAAGGGGGGGCGAAGAAGGTCATCATCACCGCGCCGGCGGACAAGGTGGACCTCACCGTGGTCATGGGCGTGAACGACGGCGTCTACGACCCGTCGAAGCACCATGTTCTGTCCAACGCCTCCTGCACGACCAACTGCCTCGCCCCTCCCGCCCTGGCCGTTCATCAGGCCTTCGGCATCGAAAAGGGAATGATGACGACCGTACATTCCTATACGAACGATCAGCGGATCCTGGACCTCCCCCACAAGGACCTCCGCCGCGCCCGGGCGGCGGGACAGAACATCATCCCCACGACGACAGGCGCGGCCCGCGCCGTGGCCCTGGTCATCCCCGAGTTGGAAGGCCGGTTCGACGGCTATTCCCTCCGGGTTCCCACGCCGACGGTTTCCATCGTGGATTTCGTGGCCGAACTGAGACAGAAGACGTCGACGGAGGCATTGCGCGAGGTTCTCCGGGAGGCCTCCCGGGAACGGCTCAAGGGAATCATGGCCTGCGAGGAAAGGCCCCTGGTTTCATCCGATTTCCGGGGAAATCCCTTTTCGTCCATCGTGGACATGGGATTCACCACGGTCCTCCGGAACGACATGGCCAAGGTCGTGGCATGGTACGACAACGAGTGGGGGTACTCCTGCAGGGTGGCCGATCTGGCGCATCTCCTGGCATCGAAGGGATGGTGAACGGAAAACGCCCTTCTTGCCTTCCCGGCGGAAAAAAGGTAAAGGGCTCTGAAAATTTCACTCCGGAAGGAAACGCCAGCCCATGTCCGGTAACGAGACCCTGCTGTGGGGTCTTTTTCTTGCCGCCGTAGCGGGGCTTCTCTACTTCGATCTCCGGGTCGTCCACCGCCGCGCCCACGTCCCCTCCCTCCGGGAGGCCCTCCTGTGGTCCCTCGTGTGGGTCTCCCTGGCGTTCCTGTTCAACCTGGGCGTTCTCCATGCCCGGGGAACGGAAAAGGCCCTCCAGTTCTTCACGGGATACCTGATCGAGCTGTCCCTCAGCATCGACAACCTGTTCGTGTTCCTGCTCATCTTTTCCTTCTTCGAGGTCCCACCCGAACACGAACACCGGGTGCTCTTCTGGGGGATCCTCGGCGCCATCGTCATGAGGGGTCTTTTCATCGCCGCGGGGATCGCCCTTCTCCACCTGTTCCACTGGGTGATCTATCTTTTCGGCGCCTTCCTCGTTTTTTCCGGAATCAAGATCGGTTTCAGCAAGAAGGACGAATCCATGCACCCGGACCGGAATCCCGTGTTCCGTCTCTTCCGGAAGTTCATTCCCCTGTCGCCGGGCTACGAGGGGGGACAGTTCACGATCCGCAGAGAGGGAAAACTCCTCGCCACGCCCCTCCTCGCCGTCCTTTTCGTCGTGGAAACCTCGGACATCGTTTTCGCCCTGGACTCCGTCCCGGCGATCCTGGCCATCACCACGGATCCCTTCATCGTGTACACGTCGAACATCTTCGCCATCCTGGGGCTTCGTTCCTTCTACTTCGCCCTTGCCGGGGTCATGCGCCTCTTCCGGTTCATCCGCTACGGCCTCGCGTTCATCCTCGCCTATATCGGACTCAAGATGCTCCTCTCCGACCTCTATCCCATCCCCGTCACCACCTCCCTCCTTGTGATCGTGTGCGCCCTCGCCCTTTCCATCCTGGCGTCGGTGCTCATTCCCCACCGGGTGGACATGGTCATCGAACCGGGGGATCCGAAAAAAGAGGGGGGAGGAACGGGGGAAGATCCTTGATTCAGCTCGAAGCCCTCTCCAAGCAGTACTTCGGGAAGATCCTGTTCCATGACGTTTCCCTCCGCCTCGGCGACCGGGAACGGATCGCCATGGTGGGACCCAACGGCGCGGGAAAGTCTACGATGATGAAAATCATCGCCGGTCTGGTGGAAGCCGATTCGGGAAGGGTGGTCCTCTCCCGGTCGGAATCCACGGGATACCTTCCCCAGGACGGGGTCTATCACCGGGGGCGGACGCTTCTCGAGGAAACCGCCTCCGTCTTCTCCGATCTGGAGGCCCTTCAGGACCGGGGGGCCCTTCTCGGCCGGGAGATCGCGGCCCTGAGCGAAACCCTCGGGCCGGATCACGACGCGGTCGCGCGGAAGCTCCGGGAACTGGGGAATATCCAGGGAATTCTCGAGCACCGGGACGCCTACAGCCTGGAAACGCGAATCCGGCAGATTCTTTCCGGTCTGGGCTTCAGGGAAACCGATTTTCACCGGATGGCGGAGGAATTCAGCGGCGGCTGGCAGATGCGGATCGAACTGGCCAAACTCCTCCTCCGGGAACCGACCGTCCTCCTTCTCGACGAGCCGACGAACCACCTGGACATGGATTCCCTCGAATGGCTGGAAACCTACCTCAAGTCCTACGAAGGCGCCATGATCCTCGTGTCCCACGACAGCCGCTTCCTGGACAATCTGGTGGAACGGGTCGTGGAGATCTCCCTGGGGGAGGCTTCGGTCTACACGGGAAATTACTCCAGCTTCCTGGAACAGAGGGTCCTCCGGGCCAGGCAGCGGGAGGCGGCCCGGGAAAAGCAGGAGGCCTTCATCGAGGAAAGCCTCCGTTTCATCGAACGGTTCCGGTACAAGAACACCAAGGCGAAGCAGGTCCAGAGCCGGATCCGGGTGCTGGAAAAAATGGATCTCGTCGAAACGGGGAAAAAGGACCGCACCATCGCCTTCCGGTTTCCCGACGCCCCGAGGGCGGGAAAAATCGTCATGGAACTCTCGGGAATCGGGAAATCCTACGGAACGCTCCCGGTATTCTCCGGCCTGTCCCTTCAGATCGGAAGGACGGACCGGGTGGCGCTTCTGGGCGTGAACGGCTCCGGAAAGTCCACCCTCGCCCGGATCATCGCCGGAAGGGAGCCCTTCCAGGAGGGGCTTCGGACCCCGGGACACCAGGCGGCGATCGCCTACTATTCCCAGGATCTCTCCGAATCCCTGGACCTGTCGAAAACGGTCTACGAAACGGTCCTGGAAACGGATCCCTCGCGCACCCAGACCGAGCTTCGCACGCTTTTGGGCTCCTTCCTCTTCTCCGGCGACGATGTCCAGAAAACCGTCTCCGTCCTGTCGGGAGGCGAAAAAAGCCGGCTGGCCCTTGCGAAAATGCTTCTTACGCCCGCCAACCTTCTCATCCTCGACGAACCGACGAACCACCTGGACATCGCCTCCAAGGGGATCCTCCAGGAACGGCTCCTCGAATTTCCCGGCGCATGCGTCATCGTATCCCATGACCGGGACTTTCTCGGACCCCTCATCGACCGGGTCCTGGAAGTGGGGGAGGGCACCGTCCGGGATTTCCGGGAGACGGTGGAGGAATACCTGGAACGGAAACGGGAGGCGGCCCGTTCCGTCGAAAGAGAGAAAAAGGGCGATCCGGCGGCCGCCCCCACAGGCCGGGAGAGGGAAAGAAAGCGGCTGGAGGCGGAACGGCGCCAGGTCCTTTCCCGGAAGCTGAAACCGCTGCGGGAATCCCTCCGGAAGGTGGAGGAGGAGATCCGGAGAGACGAAAAGCGCAAGGCGGAAATGGAGAAAATCCTTGCGGAAGGCGGCTCGTCGCGGGACGGCCGGGCGATCCAGGATCTGCACAAGGAGTATCATGCCGTCGCCAGCCGGCTGGAAGCGCTGTACCGGCGATGGGCCGCCGCCGAGGAGGAGATCGACGGGATCGCGGGGGACTTCCGATAGGCAGCCGGTACCGGAAATCGTGCCCGCGCGGAATGCCCTTGACTTCTTTTTTCGTTGATGTTACGCAAAAACAGATTGTTGACGAACTCGTAAGGAGTCCGGGCAACGCAGCTTATGGACTTTTTACGAAGCCGTCATTCTTGGAGTGAAGACCTTAATAGGGAAGACGGTGCAATTCCGTCGCGGACCCGCCGCCGTAACCGGGGACGAAAGCCGTAATCGAGCCACTGTCCGAACGGATGGGAAGGCACGGCAAGTAGGCTGATCCGGAAGCCGGAAGACCTGCTCCAGAAAGACGGGACCATGCCCCTCGCGGATACGGGGGCCGTGGCCGGCGCAACCGAGGATAAAAAACGGTATCCCCGGACCCGCAGCATCGGGTCCGGGGTTTTTTTTGCCCCGGACCGTCGGAAAAAGGTCGTCGAAGGAGGGAAAGGAAAACCCCATACAATCAGGAGCAGCTTCGGGTCAAGGGAAGGGAGTGCGAAGCTCCCGCCGCCCAGCGACTGTAATCGCGACGAATGCCGCATGGATGTCACTGTCCCAAGGGACGGGAAGGCGCGGCGAGTAGGATGAACGAGAGCCAGGAGACCTGAACCCGGAGCGTGAAATCCACGAATCCTCTAGGGAGGAGAAAGGAGAACGAAAAGATGAAAAGGGAAGTCATCGCGGCCGTACTGGCGATCCTTCTGTCCCTCGCCCCGAACCTCGCCCCCGCCGTTTCCGAAAACGCCGGCGGGAACGGACCATCCATCGGAACGAAGGATGTCGAGGCAGCGACATCCGAAAAAGAGGAAACGCCGAAGCTCGAGGAAGTCGTCGTCACCGCCACCAGGATGGAGACGCCGTCCAGAGAGGTCGCAAGTTCCATCACCGTCATCACCGAACGACAGATCAAGGAAAGTCAGAAGCCAACGGTTCTCGAGGTCCTGCGGGACGTTCCCGCGCTGGACGTCGTCCAGTCGGGCGGTCCCGGAAGGACGACCTCCGTGTTCATCCGGGGAGCGAAATCGGAGCACACCCTGGTCCTGATGGACGGCGTGGAGATGAACGATCCCATGGACCCGGGCCGCAGTTATGATTTCGCGAACCTGACCACGGACAACATCGAGCGCATCGAGATCCTTCGCGGGCCGCAAAGCACCCTCTACGGATCCGATGCGATGGGCGGCGTCATCAACATCATCACAAAGCGGGGGAAGGGCAAGCCGGGCGGCTTCGTGTCCGCCGAAGGGGGGTCCTTCAAAACCTTCACGGAAAAAGCTGGAATCTCCGGGGGCAGCCATTGGATCAATTACTCCCTGGGCCTGTTGCGCTGGGACACCGACGGGTTCTCCGCCGCCAGCGAAAATGACGGCAACACCGAGAAGGACGGCGGTGAAAACACGTCCGTTTCCGCGAGGCTGGGCGTGACGCCGGCGGAATGCCTCGATGTCGATTTCATCCTGAGGTACATCGACGCCGAGGCCGATCTCGACAACTCCGGAGGCGCCGGCGGCGACGATCCGAACAACACCGAGGAGACGAAACAACTGTTTTTCCGGAGCCAGGCGCGGCTTTCCCTGTTCGACGATCTGTGGGAACAGAAACTCGGCTTCTCCCTGAGCGATCATGACAGGAAGTACCGCAACGACAAAGACGCGGACCACCCCGACGACATGGACCGGAGTTCCTATGAGGGACGGATATACAAGTTCGACTGGCAGCACAACCTGTACCTGCACCGGACCAACATTCTGACCCTCGGCGTCGAACACGAAGAAGAAGAGGGCAAATCCGAATACTATTCGGAAAGCGCCTGGGGTCCCTATTCAAGCCCCTTCGAAAAGCAGACCGCCCGTACGACCGGTTATTACCTGCAGGACCGGATCCGTTTATGGGACTCCTGGTTCACCACCCTGGGCGCCCGCTTGGACGACCACGACCGGTTCGGAACGGAGAAAACCTGGCGCATCGCGTCCGCTTATCTGATCCGGCGGACCGGCACCAAGGTCAAGGCGACGTACGGGACCGGCTTCAAGGCCCCCACGCTGTACCAGCTCTATTCGGATTACGGCGACGAGAATCTGAATCCGGAGGAAAGCAAGGGATGGGATGTCGGCGTGGAGCAGTCCTTCCTGGACGAGCAGCTGACCCTGGGTGTCACGTATTTCCGAAACGAATTTGAAAACCTGATCGATTTCGACAGCGGCACGTCGAAATACGAGAACGTGGCGGAAGCATCGACCGGCGGCGTCGAGCTGTTCGCGTCCCTGCGACCCCTGGACGGCCTGACCGTCCGGGTCGGCTATACCTACACGGATACGGAAGACAAGACGACGGGCGAGAGACTCATCCGGAGACCGAGGAACAAGTTCCGGTTCGATTCGAACTATCGTTTCCTCGAAAAAGGGAACGTGAACCTTGGCGTACTCTACGTAGGCAAGAGGGACGACATGGATTTCTCCACATGGCCCTCCAGGCGGGTGGAACTGGACGACTATGTGCGGGTCGATCTCGCCGCGTCGTACCGGATCACCGGAAACGTTCAAATCTTCGGGAGGATCGAGAACCTGTTCGATGCGGATTACGAGGAAGCAAACGGGTACGGGACTCCCGGGATTTCGGCGTACGGGGGGGTCAAGCTCTCTTATTAGCGGGAACGGCCCTGCATGGAGGAGAGGTTTGCCGTCCAGAAAAGTCGTCGTCATCGTGATCGTTCTTTTCGCCTTTGCCGGAAGCTGGCTGGGGAAAAGAATCCTTTACGGGCCGGAACCGGCGGGGACCGGCGTCCCGGTCCCCGCCGGCCCCCGGATTCCCGTTCAGGGCGCCTGCGGGCGGATCGTTTCGCTGGCCCCGAGCATCACGGAAATCCTTTTCATGCTGGGCCTGGGAGATCGGGTCGCGGGGGTCACCCGCTACTGCAATTTTCCCCCCGCGGCACGGACCAGGCCCAGGATCGGGGGATACGACGACCCCTCATACGAAGCGGTCGTCGCGCTGAATCCGGATCTTGTCGTCCTCCTTCCGGAACATGAGGCAGCGGGGGAAAACCTGGGCAAGCTGGGGTTCCCCCTGCTGGTCGTGGACCACAGGAGCATTTCCGGAATCCTGAATTCGATGGAAACCATCGGAAAGGCATGCGGCGTCGAACGAAAAGCCATGTCCGTCACAAGGGAACTGCGGGAAAGGATGGAACGGATCCGGCGCGCGACGGAAGGGCTGCCCCGCCCCAGGGTCCTGCTTTCCGTGGGGCGGAACATGGGATCGGGATCGCTCGAGGACGTCTACGTTTCGGGCCGGACGGTCTTCTATGACGAAATGATCTCCCTTGCGGGAGGCGTCAACGCTTACAGGGGGGACATCGCCTTTCCCGTGCTTTCCAGGGAAGGCATGATCCGGATGAATCCCGGCGTGATCCTCGACATGATCCCGGATCTCGACGAAAAGGGCCTGGCCCGCGCGGCGATTCTGAGGGAATGGGAGACCGTTTCCCCGGTCGACGCCGTGAAGAACGGCCGGGTGTACGTGTTCGGGGAGGATTATGTCGCCGTTCCCGGACCGAGATTCATCCTCATTGCGGAAAAGATGGCACGGGCGATCCATCCCGAAGCGGCCTGGGAATAGCCATGGGAAACGGCATCATCGAAATGGAGCGTTATTCCTTCTCCCTGGGCGGCAGGCGGATTCTGAAAGACGTCTCCTTTCGCGCAGGGGAAGGCGAATACGTCTCCGTCGTCGGTCCGAACGGGGCCGGAAAAACGACACTGCTCAAATGCCTCTGCCGCATTCACCGGGGCGGAAGCGGCGCCGTACGGATCGCCGGCCGGCCCCTTCAGGAATACGGACAGAAGGACCTTGCCCTGCAGGTGAGCTACGTCCCCCAGGCGGACGGACGCCTGTACCCCTTCACCGTCTACGAGTTCGTCATGATGGGGCGCTATCCCCATCTCGGTCCTTTTTCCTCCCCGGGCGGAAGGGACGAACGGGCCGTTCGCGACGCGCTGGCGCTGACCGGGACGGCGGAATTCGCCGAACGGTATCCGGGAACGCTCAGCGGGGGGGAAAGACAGAAGGTTTTCATCGCCGCGGCGCTCGCCCAGGAAGCCAGGATCCTTCTTCTCGACGAGCCCGCCACGTTCCTGGACCCCAGGCACGAGGCCGAAATTCACGGGCTTTTGGCACGGGCCAACCGCGAGAGGGGCGTCACCATCCTTTCGGTGACGCACGACATCAACAGCGCCGCGGTGACGAGCCGCCGCATCCTGGCGCTGAAAAACGGCGCCGTGGCCTTCCACGGCGAACCGGACGCGTTCATGAACGGCGAAATCCTGGCGGGGATCTACGAAAAACCGTTTCTGTTCGCCGCCCACCCCCGAAGCGGGAAAAAGATCGTCGTTCCGGAATTGTTCTCATGAAGACAGGGTCCGCAGGAAAGGGAATCCGTTTCGCCGTGCTTTTCGCCCTCTCCCTCGCCGTTCTGGCGGGCGCTCCCATGGTGGGAATGAAAATCCTGCCGTTGAGCGCCGTTCTCCACCCGGAATCCGGCACGCTGGAGTCGAACATCTTCTGGATGATCCGGGTCCCCCGGATGCTTGTCTCCTTTCTTGCCGGCGCGGCGCTGGCGGTGAGCGGCATGACCTTTCAGGCGGTGTTCCGCAACCCGCTGGCCACGCCCTTCACGCTCGGCGTGGCCAGCGGCGCGTCTCTCGGGACGGCGGTCTACATACGGTTCGGCCTCGTGTTCCATTTCTGGGGCATTTCCGGCCTGTCCCTCTCCGCTTTCGCGGGCGCGGTCCTCTCCATCGTGCTGGTGTACGGCCTGACCAGGGCAGGGAGAGGATCTTCGACCACCACCATGCTCCTGGCGGGCGTGGCCGTCAGCTTCTTCTTTTCCAGCGTCATCCTCTTCCTGCAGTACATGAGCAGCATCAGCCACTCCTTTCGAATCCTGCGCTGGCTCATGGGCGGGATCGAACCGGCCGGTTTCGAGTCGCTCCTGAACATGGCCCCGTTCGTCATCGCCGGAAGCGCGATCGTGTTCTGCATGACCCGCGAACTGAACCTGCTGATGACGGGAGAGGAAATCGCCGCCGGCCGCGGCGTGAACGTGGAAAACACCAAGCGGGTCCTGTTTTTCGCGGCGTCCCTCATGGTCGGCGGGGTGGTGGCCGTGTGCGGGCCCATCGGATTCGTCGGGATGATGGTCCCGCACATCTGCAGGCTTCTCATCGGGGCGGATCACAGGTACCTGACCGCTTTCACCCTCCTCTTCGGCGGATCCTTCCTGACGCTGTGCGACACCTTCGCCAGGACGATCGTCGCGCCCGCCGAAATGCCCGTCGGCATCGTCACCGCCCTTTTGGGGGGCCCTTTCTTCGTATGGCTCCTCCTCGGAAGGTCCGCCTCGAGGGGCGGGATTCTCTGACACGGCGCGGAAGCATCGAAAGGCGACCATGTACGAAACGACCCATTCCCTGCAATCCATGAAAAACCGGTTTCCCTTCCGGATCGGGACGACGTCCTACATCCTCCCCGCCGACCTTCTGCCCAACGTGGCGTTCCTCGCCCCTCTCGTGGACGACGTGGAACTCGTCCTCTTCGAATCCGACGAGGTCTCCAACCTTCCCGACGGGAACGTCGTCAGGGGGCTCGACGCGCTGAAACGGGCCGGCGGGATCACCTACACCGTTCACCTGCCCCTGGACATCCAGCCGGGATGCCCGGACGAGAACGTACGAAAACGCTCCGTCGAGAAATGCCTGCGGGTCGTGGAGATCACGCGGGCACTCGATCCCTTCGCCTACATCCTCCATTTCGCCGGGGAACGGCGGGGCATGGCGCCGGCGCCGGACATCGGATGCTGGCAGGCCGCGCTGGAACGATCCGTCCGGGAACTGCTGGACGGGGGGGTGAAGGCGGAAGACCTCTGCGTCGAAACGCTCGATTACCCGTTCGAGCTGGTGGCGGGAATCGTTTTCCGGAACGGGCTTTCCGTCTGCATCGACGTGGGGCATCTGCTGTTCCATGAATATCCCGTGGAGCGGTATTTCCGGAGGTACCTGGGCAGGTGCCGGGTCCTGCACCTTCACGGCGTTGTCGACGGATGCGACCACCGGCATATCGGGATGCCGGACGGGAAGGCCGTCCGCTTCGTTCTCGAACGGCTGTGCGCGGACCCGCACAGGGAGCGGGTGCTCACCATAGAGGTTTTCAGCCAGCGGGACCTGGAAAGGTCCCTGGAAATCCTGGAGGAATTTGACCGATGGCGGAAATCACGCTGATCACGGGCGGCGTCCGCAGCGGCAAGAGCCGCTGCGCCCTGGCGCTCGCCAAGGATATCCCCGGCGTCCGGGCCTTCATCGCCACCGCCGAGCCGTTCGACGACGGGATGAGGGAACGGATCCGGAAGCACCGGGAGGAACGGGGGAATGCATTCGTCACCATCGAGGAGCCGCTCGATCTGAGGCGCGCCTTGGCGTCGGTGCCGGCGGATGCCTCGGTCGCCGTGGTGGACTGCCTCACGGTCTGGCTGGGAAATCTCATGCACCACCGCAACGCCCGGCCGGGCGATTGTCCCGAGATCGACGCGTTCCTGGCTCTCCTGGACGACCCGCCGTGCGCCCTCGTCGTCGTTTCCAACGAAGTGGGGATGGGGATCATGCCGCCCAGCGAGATGGCCCGTCTCTTTCAGGATCTGAGCGGACGGCTGAACCAGGAAACGGCCCGGCGGGCGGACCGCGTGATCCTGATGGTGAGCGGCGTTCCGGTGGTCGTGAAAGGAGGTGCACGGTGAGCCTGCTGGACAGAACGATTGCGGAAATCCTTCCCCCGGACCGCGGCCGGGAGGCCGGGATCCGGGCGCGCCTCGACAGGTTGACGAAACCACCGGGCAGCCTGGGCGATCTCGAAGAGCTGGCCGTGCGGTACTGTCTCGCGACCGGCACATCCGCACCCCGTATGGGGAAGAAGATGATCTTCACTTTCGCCGGGGATCACGGGGTCGCCGCCGAGGGGGTGTCCGCCTATCCCCGAAACGTGACGGCCCGGATGGTGAGGAACATGCTGGCCGGCGGCGCGGCGGTCAACGTGCTCGCCCGCCATGCCGGGGTGGAAGTCCGCGTGGTCGACATCGGGGTCGACGATCCCCTGGAAAACGCGCTGGGCCTGATCGAAAGAAAGATACGCCGGGGAACGGCGAACATCGCCGAAGGCCCGGCCATGACGCGGGAGGAAGCCCGGGGGGCCGTCGAAGTCGGGATCGATCTGGCACGGCGCGGGGCGGCCGAGGGAGCGACCCTCATCGGCACGGGCGAGATGGGCATCGCGAACACGACCCCTTCCTCGGCGATTTTCGCCGCCCTTTTGCCCTGCGGGGCAAAGGAGGTCACCGGCCGGGGAACGGGAATCGACGAGGAGACGCTAAGGCGCAAGATCGCAGTCGTAGAACGGGCTCTTGCGGCGAACGGGGGCGGTCTTTCGGATCCCCTGACCGCCCTTGCATCGGTTGGAGGCATGGAAATCGCCGGGATCTGCGGTCTCATTCTCGGGGCGGCGTCCCGCCGGGTCCCCGTCGTCGTCGACGGCTTCATTTCCTCGGCGGGGGCCCTCGTCGCCCTGAGGATGTGTCCCCCTCTCAAAGCGTATCTGTTCTTCAGCCATCTTTCCACCGAGACGGGCCACGAGGTCTTTCTCGAACGGTTCGGCGTCCGCCCGATTCTCGATCTCGGGATGCGCCTCGGCGAGGGGACGGGAGCGGCGCTGGCCATGTTCCTCATCGAGGCGGCGGTGAGGCTCTACAACGAAATGGCGACGTTTCAGTCCGCCGGCATATCTGAAAAGGGGGCCTGACCGGTGTTGCGGGGCCTTGTCACTGCGATGCGGACCCTTACCATCCTTCCCGTGCCGGGAAGGGAAGCGGACGGCATGGCCGATGCCCTGCCGTGGTTCCCCCTGGCGGGCGGCCTCACCGGTCTTCTGGTTTACGGGCTTTCCCGGGGGATCGGCCTCGTTTCCGGAGACTGGGCCGGGGGTGCGGCCGCAACCGCCCTCGTCGCGGGCGTTTTGCTGACCCGGGGATTTCATCTCGACGGGCTGGCGGACTGGGCGGACGGTTTCGGCGGCGGCCGGGACAGGGCGCACACCCTGGCCATCATGAAAGACTCCCGCGTGGGGTCGTTCGGCGTCCTGGCGGTCCTTGTCGTCCTGTTGCTCAAGTACGTCGCACTCCTTCGGCTGGCCGGGACGGGCGCCCTTCACCTGATCGTTCCCGTTTTCATCGTTTCGAGAACCGTCCCGGTGGATCTGTCCGTCCGCCTCCCCTACGCCCGGCCGGAGGGCGGGACGGCGGCGCCTTTCGTGGAGGGCGCCCGCCCGTTCCACCGCACCGCCGCGCTGCTCGCCGCCCTGGTGCTGCTTCTTGCCCTGAGCGGGTGGAGGGGATGGGTCCTCCTGGCTGTGGGAATGGCCGCCTCCCGGCTCCTCGGATCGTGGTTCCGCCGTCGCGTCGGCGGGGTGACCGGCGACCTGCTCGGGGCGGCCTGCGAACTCGTGGAAACGGGCCTGTTGTTCGCCTGCGCGGCGGCAGGCGGCTGGGCGCCGCCGTTTCCCGGCTGGAGGATCTTCACGATATGAACCCCGACAGGAAACCACAGGCAAAATGCCTCGCCGTCCTGGGAACCGCTTCCGACGTGGGAAAGAGCGTGGTCGTCACGGCGCTTTGCCGGATATTCAGCGACATGGGCATCCGGGTGGCCCCGTTCAAAGCCCAGAACATGTCCAACAATTCCTTCGTATCCCCGCTGGAGGGGGAGATCGGACGGGCCCAGGCGGTCCAGGCGGAAGCTGCGCGCGCGCCCATGCACGTGGACATGAATCCCGTCCTCCTGAAACCGAGCACGGACACCGGCGCGCAGGTCGTCGTGCGGGGAAAGGTGATGGGAAACAGGGAAGCGGGCGACTACTTTTCCGATACCGATTTCCTCTTCCGGGAGGCACGGGCGAGTCTCGAGAGGCTCCGCGCCGATTACGATCTCGTCGTCATGGAAGGCGCCGGCTCCTGCGCGGAGGTGAACCTACGAAGCCGCGATTTCGTGAATTTCCGCATGGCCCGCGTGGCGGACGCCCCCGTCGTTCTCGTGGCCGACATCGACCGGGGGGGCGTGTTCGCCCAGATCGTCGGCACGCTCGAGGTCCTTCCCCGGGAGGACCGGGAACGTGTCCGGGGGTTCATCATCAACCGGTTCCGGGGGGACCCCGGCCTCTTCAGGGACGGCATGACATACCTCGAACGGCGAACGGGGCTTCCCGTGTTCGGCCTGGTTCCCTTCTATCGCCACATCGAGATCGACTCCGAGGACGGCATGCAGCTGGATGTTTCGATCGACCCCCCGGGGACGCCCGACCCCGGGAAGATCCATATCGCCGTCGTGCTTTTCCCCCGTATCTCGAATCACACCGATTTCGCCCCCCTTTCCCGGGAGCCGTCCGTCTCCCTGCACTACCTGACCCGGCCGCGCCCGCTGGAGGGATACGACGCCGTGTTTCTCCCCGGCACCAAGAACGTCCGGGCCGACATGGACTGGCTCGTAAAGGCGGGATGGGGCAAGCGGCTTGCCGCGTATGCGGCCCTGGGAGGAAGGCTGTGCGGCATCTGCGGCGGGTACCAGATGCTCGGCCGCAGGATCCGCGATCCCTTCGGCGGCGAGGGCCCCCCCGGGGATACCGCCGGTCTCGGACTTCTGGACGTGGAGACGGTCCTCGGCAGGGAGAAGATCCTCTCGCGGTCGAAGGGCGTCTGGACGGCCAACGGGGAAGCGGTGGAAGGTTACGAGATCCACATGGGCGTCACGAAGCGGGTCGGCGAAGGCCGTTTCGTCATCGATGTCACCGCCCGAAACGGAAAGACCGCCCGCGATGTCGACGGGGCCGCGTCTCCCGGCGGAAACGTGTGGGGAACCTATTTTCACGGGTTGTTCGATCTTCCCGGTTTCAGAAGGTCCTTTCTCGAGGACCTCAAGCCGGGATATGGAACGCAGGCGGTCGAAGACCGCGGGGAAAACGCGAAGGCCTTCAAGGACCGCCAATACGACCTTCTCGCGGAACATTTCCGGAAGCACCTGGACATGGGTCGCCTGACGGCGGCCGTTGAAATTCCCCTGTTTGAGTGACCGGGAGGAACGTGGTATACGGAAGACATCCCTCAAAGAGAACCGCGGGAGGAGCCTATGACGTCCCGATCGATGGAAAAGGAACCGCTTCCCGAAAGGGAACGGAAGTACCTTCCCGAACTTCGGACCCTCCTGGAAAACCTTCCATTCCCGTGGCGGCCGGGCGCCCGGATCGCCGTGAAGGTCCACTGGGGGGAACGGGACAACCGGAGTTTTCTGCCCCCCCACTACGCCCGTGAAATCGTCCGCCACCTGAAAAGCCGGGGGTGCCTTCCCGTTCTTTTCGACACGACGGTCCTTTACTCCGGCGGCAGGCGGACGGGGGAGGACTCGCTCCGGACGGCGGCGGTGCACGGCTACAGCGAGGACTTCCTCGGCTGTCCCGTCGTCATCGGGGACGGCATGGACGGCCGGGACGTGATCGATCTCCCCGGTTTCCGCCACTTCGAAACCGTCCAGGTGGCCGCCCTGGTGGACCGGGTCGACGGTTTCTTCATCTTTTCCCATTTCAAGGGGCATCTCGGTTCCGGTTTCGGCGGGGCCGTCAAGAACCTCTCCATGGGATTCGCCTCCCGGGCCCAGAAACAGCGGATGCACGCCGACGCCCACCCGCTTCTGGACCGGGAGCAATGCACCCGGTGCGGCGTGTGCGTCGAAGCCTGTCCCACCGGGGCCGCCCGGTTCCCCGGCGAGGAGAGTTACCCCGAGTACGACACGGACCTTTGCATCGGCTGCGCCCAGTGTATCGGGCTTTGCCCGGTGACGGCGCTTCGCATTTTATGGGACATCGACCCCGCCGTCTTTCAGGAGCGGCTCGTGGAGACCGCCGCGGCGGTCTGGAGGAAGATCGGGGAACGGACGGTCCTGGCGAACGCCCTTCTCGGGATCACGACGGACTGCGACTGCTGGCCCGGGCCGAACCCGGTGATCGCCGGGGACAGGGGGTTCCTCGGGGGAACCCATCCCGTGGAACTGGACAGGATGTCCCTGGAACGCATCGGGGAGGAGACCTTCCGGCGGGCCCACCGGGGAGTCCCCTGGGAACGGCAGTTCACCTTCGCCAGGGAAATCGGTTTTTCCCGATAACCGGAGGGCGCGGTCAACCCTCCCCGCCCGGAATCTCGATCTCCATTTCAAGAAGGCCGAAGGACAGGGATTTCCCGTGGGCGTCCAGGTCCGGCGCGGAGGAAACCCCGCCGGAACGGGTCCCGTGAAGAACGAAGTTCAATCCCTGGATGGAGGGGACCTCGTATCGGAGAACCTCCCCCCGGACCATGTCCCCGAAATGGGCCTTCACGGCCGCGGCGGTGACCTGTTCCCGGAGAAGGGCGTAATGCTCCGGACGGTAGGGGAACAGGGAAACGTTCGTGATGTCCCCCTTGTCTCCCGCCCTGCTGTGGGCGATCTCGTGGAGCTTTCTTTTCACGGCGCCTCCCGGATCGTGAGCTCCGTCCGGACCCGTTCCCTGGGAAGAAAGGTCGTGTAGATGGCGATGACGGGGCGGGCGGCTTTCCTGGCCCCCCCGGCGCCGGCGGGTCCGTTGAGATACAGATTTTCCACTTCCTCCCCCACCCGTTCCGCCTGCCGCCTGTCTTCGAGCCGGGCGGCCACCCGGAGCCGGGCGTCCGACGGCACAGGAAAGCCTCTCTCTGCGATCGGCCCGAGGAGGGCGTTGTAGCCGATGATCTCCACCTTCACCAGGTTCCGGGGAATACCGGCCCGCTCCAGCCGCCGCAGGACGATCTCGCCGGCCATCCGGGCCCGTTCCAGGGCCCCCCGCCCGGCAAAGGAGATCTCCCCTTCCCCCAGGAATCCCTCCCGGACCCCGAGGGAAACCTTCAGGGACTCGGGGCGGGCCCGGCCGGCGGCATTGGCGATGCGGACGCGGTCCTGCCCCAGGTCCTCCATGAGGACGGCGGAGAAATCGGCCGTCACGTCAGGAGTCAGGTAGGCCGACGGATCGTGAATCTCGTAGAGCATCTGTTCCCGGCAGGTCCGGAGGTCCACCCTCCCCCCCGTCCCGGGGACCTTGGTGATGACGCCCCCGCCGTCCGGGGAGACCTCGGCGATGGGGAATCCCACGTCCTCCAGCCGGGGGACGTCCTTCACGCCGGGATCGGCGAAAAAGCCCCCCGTCACCTGGGCGGCGCACTCGAGAAGATGGCCCAGGGCCGTCCCCGCGCCGAGACGGCGCCAGTCCCCGAGATCCCACCGGAATTCGTGGATCATGGGCGCGAGGAACAGGGAAGGGTCGGCCACCCGGCCCGTGAGGACGACCCGGCAGCCCGCCCGGAGGGCGGGAAGGATCGCCTCGGCGCCCAGGTAGGCGTTCGCGGAAAGGAGCCGGTCTCCCAGGTCCCGGACAGGGGCGCCCGTCTCCGCCACGGGATCATTCCCGGCGAGGACCGTTTCGAGGACGTCGTCCCCGGTGACCGCTCCGAGCCGGAGCGGGCCCGTGCCGAGCCGGCGGGCGATTTCCAGGGTCTTTTCCAGGGCGGCGGGAGGATTGGCCGCCCCCAGGTTGGTGACGACGACGAGACCGTCCCGGGCGCAGAAAGGCAAAACCGCCTCCATCCGTTCCTCCAGGAACGGGCCGTACCCCTTCCCAGGGTCTGCCGCCTTCTCCAGCTGGGCGATGGCGATGGTCCGCTCGGCAAGGCACTCGAAACAGAGATACCGGATGTCTCCCCTTTCTGCCAGCGTCACGGCGGGATCGATGCGGTCCCCGGCGTAGCCGGCCCCGCACCCGATGCGAAGGGTCTTCGTCATGCCGACTCCACGTAAACGGGATTGGAATAGATCCAGGGCCGCCGCTTCCGGAACTTTTTCAGGAAGGCCTCCACGCGGTAAATACCCGGCCCGTCGACGGCAAAGCGAAGGGACCGGCCCGCTTCCTCGAGAAGGAGTCTCCCGTTCCGGATCACCCGGATGACGCCCGGGAAGGGAAGATCGACGGCGCCCCGGGCTTCTTCCGCCGGGCGGATCGTCTCCCCCGGATGCGCTTCCGCGCCGCCGGAGACGACGGAAAACCGGAATCCCCGGGGATCCCGGAAGGCGTCGAGGGAAACGTAGGACCGGCCCTTGCGGAGGGCGTCGAAGACGGCCTCGATGTCTTTCGCGGCGTCGCCTTCGAAAGGCCTGTCGAGAAGGACATGGGTGCGGATGAGGTTGAAAACCCTGCTGAAGGGAAACACGGGAAAGGAGATCCCGAGGAACCGCTTCACCGTGTCGTGGTTGTCGAGTTCGCCGATTCCCGGGACGGGGGCAGCCTCGTTCAGGAGATCCCACCGGCTGAGCGTGACCGGCCGGGGGCCGCGGAGAAAAAAGGCGGGGGCGGCGTAGCTGACGAGCGCCCGCACGGTTCCCGTGAGGGAGGACTGCCAGTCCGTCATGAAGTCCCAGATCCCGATGCCCGCGTATCCCTTTACGTTCCAGTCGATCCAGGGGTAATGTTTCACGTGAAACACATCGGTTCCTTCATGGTCCGGATGGGCGATGAATCCGAACCCCCCTTCCCCGTTGACGAACCGGATGTAGTCCTCCGGGGGGACGCGGTCGTCTTCCCCCACGGGGTAGGTCCGGTCGATTCCGAAGGCGAGGTAATGGTTGAACCGGGGCGCGATTTCCTGGCCCACCGCGACGAGCACGCCGTCGTGCCAGCCTTCCCAGCCGTCCCTGCGGGCCTCCAGGGTGCAGTGGTCCGTCAGGAGGAGGAAGCGGACCCCCGCCTTCCGGGCCGACCGGAGGATTTCCTCCATGGAAGCCCTGCCGTCGAAGGAGTACCGGGAATGGAGATGGATGACTCCGGGATAATCGAAGCGTTCTCTCATGCCTCCTCTCCCGTTCCCGCCGGGGGGCGGCCTTCGGAGGAAAGGGGGCATCCGCCGCAGCAGGGGACCTTGCGGCAATGGTCCTTTCCCGTCTGGACGATGAGGGCGTGACAGCGGTTGTAGACCCGGGGGTCCTCCGGCAGGGCCGCCGTGAACGTCCTCTGGATGTCCCCGTACCGTTCCTTGCCCTTCAGAACCCCGTGCCGTTCCAGGATTCTCCTCGTGTAGGCGTCGACGACGAAAACGGGCATCCCGAGGCCGTAAAGGAGGATGCTGTCCGCCGTTTCCTCGCCGATGCCCGCGATCCCGAGGAGCTTTTCCCGGAGCCTTCGGGGATCCTCCCCCTTCAGGGATTCCATGGTGCCCCCGGGCGTCGAATGGACGAATTCGGCGAAGGCCCGGAGCCGCTTCGCCTTCACCCGGAAAAATCCCGAGGGGCGGATCGCCTCTTCCAGCGCTTCCGCCCCGGCCCGGACCACGGCGCCGGGGGACAGGAGCCCCCGCTCCTTCATGTTTTCGATGGCCTTTTCCACGTTCCTCCAGTTGGTCGACTGGGTCAGAACGGCCCCCACGGCGATCTCGAAGGGGGTTTCGCCGGGCCACCACCGGAGATCTCCGTAATGTTCGAAAAGGAGACGGTACATCCGGAGGATGCACCCGTTCCTTCCATCCATGGCTCCTTTTTCCCGGACCTCTCCCGCCGTTCCCAAGCGGGTCACTTCCGGATCACCACGTAGTACTGGGCGTTTCCCCGCTTGATGAGCAGGAGCACGCTCTCCCTTTCCGCGGATTTCGCCATGACCTGGCTGTATTCCTTCAGGTTCCCGATACGCGTCCGGTTCACCTGCAGGATGATGTCCTGCTCCTCGATGCCCGCCTTCCCCGCGGGGCCGTCTTTTTTCACGGATGTCACGATCACCCCTTCCACGTTTCTCAGGCCGAAGTGCCGGGCGATCTCCGGGGTGATCTCCTGAACCGCCATGCCGAGATACTCGCTCGTCTTTCCCCTGGCGAGGAGTCTTTCCTGGTTGGGCCGTTCCGACACGGTGACGGCGAACGTCATCTCCTTCCCGTTTCGAAGGACGGTGACCTTCGTCTGGGTGCCGACCCGCATTCTTCCGATCTTCTGAAGAAGGTCATGGGTGTCCTTGATTTTCGCACCGTCGATGGCGACGATCACGTCGCCCGTCCGCAGTCCCGCCTTTTCCGCCGGATCCCCCTCGAACACGTCGGCGACGAGGGCCCCTTCCCGGCTCTTCAGATTGAGGTTTTTCGCGATGTCCTCGCTGATGTCCTGGATGGAGACGCCCAGCCACCCCCGGACCACCTTGCCCCTGGTCTTGAGGTCGTCGAGGATGTCCTTGGCCATGTTCACGGGAATGGCGAATCCGATGCCCTGCCCCTGGGCGACGATGGCCGTGTTGATCCCCACCACCTCCCCGGCCAGGTTGAACAGCGGCCCGCCGCTGTTTCCGGGGTTGATGGAGGCGTCGGTCTGGATGAAGTCGTCATAGGGCCCGGCGCCGATCAACCGCCCCTTTGCGCTCACGATCCCCGCCGTGACCGTCTGGCTGAGACCGAAGGGATTTCCGATGGCGATGACCCAGTCCCCCACCCGAAGGCCGTCCGAATCCCCGATCGTCACGACAGGCAGGGTCCCTTCCGGTTCGATCTTGAGGAGGGCGATGTCGATGTTCGGATCCGTTCCGACGATCTTCGCCTTGTATTCCCGCTCGTCGGACAGCCGGACCATGATCTCGTCCGCCTTTTCAACCACGTGGTTGTTCGTGAACAGGTATCCGTCGGCGCTGATGATGAATCCCGACCCGAGGCTCCTCTGCTCGAATTTCCGCTCCGGCGCGTCGCCGAAAAACCGGCGGAAAAAATCCTCTCCGAAGAACTGCTCGAAGGGCGAGCCCTGTCCGAAGGGTTCCCGCAACATGCCCAAACCGCCGGAGGTCACCGTCTTCGTCGTGCTGATGTTCACCACGGCGGGCTTCGCCTTTTCCGCCAGGTCGGCGAAACTGAGAGGCGGGGCCTCTCCGGGCGCCGCGAACGCCGCCATCGGCAGGACGAACGCGAAAACCGCCAGAAAGAGCAGCACCCTGAACCGCCCGTCAGACCTCCATCCCTTTTTTCCCGAATCGCCATATATGGAAGGCATTCATCTTCCTCCTGAATTGTGTTTTGCTTTCTACCTTTGACAAACTCGTAAAAAGGCCGATTCTACACTTTTTCGAACGGCAAAGGAAAAATCTCCATAGGCAAGGCGCCCGAATCCCGACGAATGAGGCGTACTTATGGTACGTTAAAGGGAGGGGGGAAGAAGGGCAACACAGCATATGGGCTTTTTACGAAGCCGTCACTTTTCCATGATCACGGGATTGGAGAGGACCCCGACCCCTTCGATCTCCACGGCGATCCGGTCCCCCTCGTGAAGAAAAACCGCCGGATTCCGGGCAAAACCGACGCCCGCGGGCGTTCCCGTCAGAATGACCGTTCCCGGAAGAAGCGTCACGGAGCGGCTCAGATCGCTCACGATCTCCTCCACGGAGAAGAACATGTCCGAAGTCCGGGAGTCCTGCATGACCGTCCCGTTCAGAATGGACCGGATCCCGAGATCGTCGGGGTTCTCCACTGCCTCCCGCGTGACCAGCCATGGGCCCAGCGGGCAGAACGTGTCGAAGCTTTTCCCCCGGGTCCACTGGTTCTTCTGCTTGTGAAACTGCCAGTCACGGGCGCTCACGTCGTTCGCGCAGGCGTACCCCAGGATGTGGTCCATGGCGCGATCCTTTGGAATGTTCTTTCCCTTCCTGCCGATGACGACGGCCAGTTCCGCCTCGTAATCCACCTCGTCGGGCCCCGCCTTGGGAAGGATCACCGGCGCCCCGTGGCCGATGACGCTCGTCAGCGCCTTGATGAAGACGACCGGGTTTTCCGGATAGGACACTTCGATCTCCTCGGCATGCCTGCCGTAGTTGAAGCCGAGGGCATAGACCGTCGCCGGTTCCACCGGCGCCAGGTATTCCCGGATCTCCTTCTTTTTCGCCGTCACCTCGAACTTCCCGAAAATACTTCCCGAGATCAGCCTCGCCACCCCCGGCTCCTCGGGGGAAATCACACCGCAGTGCACCTCGTGGTCCTCTGAAAGAAACCGTACGATTTTCATTTGCATTCTCCTTACGAAATCCATTTATCATAACCGTTTTTCGGCCGTGACGCAAAAAGATTCCCCGGGAACCTTTCCGCCGTCCGGAAACCGTTGAAGGGATCGCCTTTTTGTGCCATAAAGAAATTGCCCGTTTCCCGAGGATCCCGTCCATCGGGAGAAAACCCCTCTCCGGGGGCCGTCCCCGGAGCGAATGCCCGGACGCCGCGGACAAACCGTCCGCCGGTTCCCGGACCGTTGCGAGGCCTCCATGATCGAAGCGATCGGCCGGATCGGAAAATCCTCCATACAGTTTTCCCGTTCTGTGGCCGAGACCATCGATCTCTCGCGGCAGATCCTCGGCACCTTCTTTCACCGCAGGACATACAACAGCGCGACCCTTTCCGTTCTCGTCAACCAGATCTACTTCACCGCCGTGGAGATCCTCCCGCTGTTCATCACCGTCTCCATCGTCCTCGGTTCCCTCGTCATGGGGCTCGTCCTCCAGACGCTGAAGAACATGGGACTCTCCCAATATCTGGGAAACATCCTCATCGGGTTCGCCGTCAACGAACTGTCCCCCTTTGTCACCGTCCTCCTCATCGCCCTCCGGTCGGGATCGGCCATCAACACGGAAATCGCCGTCATGAAGGTGAACAAGGAACTGGACACGCTCCGGGCGTTCCGGATCGATCCCGTCAATTATCTTTTCTTCCCCAGGATCGTCAACGGCATGGTCTCCCTGGTTCTGCTCACGGGCCTCTTCTCCATCGTCCTCATCATCAGCGGCGGGCTCTTTTCCCGGATCATCTTCGGAATGGGGCTGAACATCTACATCGATCTCCTCGCCCGTTCCGTCCACCTCTCCGACGTGGTGATCCTGCTCCTCAAATGCGCCACTTACGGATTTTTCATCACCCTGATCCCCATTATTTCGGGAATGCGGGCCACCCACCAGCTGACCACCATTCCCATCGCCGTTCTCCACGGCATGATCCGGGTGTTTCTTGCAATCATTTTTATCGAGGTGCTCACATTAATCGTACGGTCCGTCATCTGATGCTTTTCGATCAACAGGACGCCCTGGAGCAGGAAAGGGACGCTTTCCTGAAGGATCATCCCCGGCGGGGGGTCATCTCCCTCGATTATCCCCTCATCTCGAACCTGAACGTGTGGGAGAACATCGCCCTCATCCGCCAGTTTCACGACATGTGGCCCCGGGAAAAGGCCCGGGAAGACGCCCTCGAATCCCTCAGCCTCCTCGGCATGGAGCACATCGGATCGACCCGCAATCCCGATCTCCGTGAGGAGGAGCGGTTCGCCGCCATGCTTCTGAGGGCCATCAAGCTTCCCGACGCGGAACTCCTTCTCGACCGCCCCTTCGAACTGGTTCCCACGGTTCACGACTTTTCCTTTTTCGACGGCCTGTTGAAAAAATTGACCCCCTTCTATGAGGCGTGTTATATCTTCGATTACCGTTGGAACAAGAAGGACTACGGGGCGGAATATGCCGAAGAACACTGAAATCAAGGTCGGAGTCTTTGTCGTCGCCACGATCCTTCTCATCGTCCTCTTCATCGTCTATGTCGCGTACAAGAAGGACTATTTTTCAAACGTGTCCACCTTCACCCTTTCCGCCAAGTCGGGCGAGGGGTTCAGCGAGGGAATGCCCGTCGTCTTCTCCGGTTTCGAGATCGGAAAGGTGTACGACCTGGAACTGAACGAGCAGGGGATCGTCCTCATCACGATCAAGGTCCCGGAACGCCATGTCAAGTGGCTCCACTCGGACAGCATCTTCATCCTCGACCGGCCCATCATCGGCTCCCCCAAGATCACCGTCTACACGGGAAACCTGCAAAGCCCCGTTCTCTCGACGGACGCCACGGCGGAAGTCTTTCCCGTGGACAGCATCGACGACGCCATCCAGCGGATTCAGCCCCTCATCGAAAAGGCGGGAACCGTGGCGGACAACATCGTCCGGATCACCTCCACCCTCTCCGAGAGTGAAACCCTTCTCGAGATGGCCGTGGGGGACCGGAAGTCCGTGGCCGCCGTGAACGAAACGCTGCAGAAACTGACCGTCCTGGCGGACCGTACGGAAGGCATCCTGACAAACCTGGAACACATCACCGCCAAGTTCGACGGAATGGCGGGAAAAACGGACGAAAACCTGTTCGGAAGCGACGGGGTCCTCCCCCTGGTCTCCTCCATTCTGAAGGACATCCTGGCAAAGCTTAAAACGCTCGACGCCGCCGTCGGGGACATCCCCCGGCTCACCGGCGACGTCACCCGCTCCACGGACAACCTGGAGCTGCTCCGCAAGGACATCGACCGCGCCGTGGATTCGGTGAACGAGGTCCTGAAAGGCGTCGAACGGCTCATCCCGGTGAAAAAGGAAAAGGAGATCGGCCTGCCATGAAGCGGCTTTCCCCGTTCCTTTTCGTCGTCCTTCTCGTCCTGGCCCTTGCCGCGGGCTGCGGCTCGAAACCGGTTCCAGACTGGAAAATGGGCGGATTCAACGCCATGGAATCCTACAAGAAGAATTTCCTGGAAGGAGACGAACGAAAGGCGGACCTCTATTTCGAACTCGCCGTCCGGGAAATCCAGAAGAGCGGCGATCCGGATCTTCTCGACCGGGTCCTTCTCACCCGGTGCGCCCTCCGGACGGCAGCCCTGGAGTCCCTTTCCCCCGGGGACTGCCTCCTGTCCGGATGGAAGCACACGAAGGAAAACGAGAACTACCTGGCCTTTCTACGGGAAGGGGCGGGTAAAGCCGACCCCTCGCTGCTGCCCCCGGCCTACCGGAAATTCGCGGACGCCCTGGAGGCGGGAAAGATCGGGCCCCTCAACGACGCCGTTGCCGGCATCGACGACCCCCTGTCCAGGGTCGTCGCATCGGCCGTCGCCGTGAAGGCGGGCCGCTTCGACGACCGGACCCTGGAACTGGCCCTGGAGGCCGCATCCCGGGAGGGTTGGAAAAAAATCGTTCTCCTGTATCTGGACCGGCTGGAGGCCCTCTCCCGGGAACAGGGAAAGATGGAACAGGCGGACCGGCTCCGCCGCCGCCAGGAAATCCTTACCGCGCCCTTGAAATAGGGTCCGGTCCCTTTTTCCACAGCCGTCATCATTCCAAAAGACAGCGACATCACTTTTTTGACGGACAAAAGGCCTTTTCGGAAGAATCCGTGCGGCGCCGGCGGCCCGTTTCGCGACAGGGCCCTTGACAGACGGGCAGGGGAATGAAAGGATGACCCGTTCCGGAAAGGAGGCAGCCCGTGGCGGAAATCAAGAGCACCCTCGATCTCATCATGGAAAGGACGAAAGACCTGCTCCCTTCGAAAGAGGAGCGGAAGGCTTTCGTCGAAAAGGAATGGTCCGGAAAGGTTCGGGGGATTCTCTTGAAGTACCTGGACGGCAGGATCGGCGTGGAGGCTCTCCGTTCGGAAGTTGCCTCCCTCGGCGAACCGCCGGGTCTGCGGATCGCCGACGTTCTGAACAGGGAACTGCCGGAGCGGATCGACCCCGACGGGGACAACGAACGGGTCTTCCTCCTCATGGAAGCCCTGGGACATGGAAACTCAGAGGGGTGGAACACCCTTCTCCGGGAGTACCGGCGGCGGCGAACGGAACGGGAAAAGGCCCTGGAACAGGCGGCCCTTTCGCGCCTTGCCGCCTCGGGAATCGGGGGAAACGCCGTGCGGCCGAATCTCGAATCGGACCCCGATTTTCTGGAATTCAGGGAAAAAGAAAGAAACGCCCTTCTCAGGGACCTGCGGGCTACCGGAGATGGGGGTACCAGTACCCCTCGATGAACTGAAAGTTCCTGCGCACCGCTTCCCGCCCCCGGACCGTCTCCCCGTGGCCGGGAAGAAGAAACTCGACGTCGAGCCCCTTCAGCCGTTCGATGCTCTCCCGGAGCTTCCGTCCCGCGCCGCCGGGAAGGTCGGTGCGGCCGATCCCCTTCGAGAAGACCACGTCCCCGGTGAACAGCGCCTTCCGGTCCTTCCAGTACAGACTGATCGAACCGGGAGAGTGGCCGGGGGTCAGCAGCACCTCGAAGGAGAGATCGCCCACGGTAAGTTCACCCTCCCGGAGGAAGATATCGGGAGCGAACTCCGTCGCCCCGCCGCCCCCTCTCTCCAGCAGGAAACGGTATTCCTCCTCCCCCATGGCGAGAAGGGTCGGCTTCCGGAACATCCGAAGCCCCTCGATGTGATCCGGGTGGCCGTGGGTGACGATAACCAGATCCACCGACGAGACATCCGTTCCAAGCCTGCGAAGTCCCTCCTCGACGTGGCGGAACAGGTGCCTGTGGCCGGGGTCGATGAGAACGTTCTTCCCGCCCCGTACGAGAAAGGCGTTGCAGTTGTTCTCCACGGGACTGTTCCAGAGGAAGGCGTAAAGCCCTTCGGTCACCTTCACGGTCCCTTCCCTTCCCCCCGTGTCCCGGCGCCGGTCAGCTTCAGGACGTTCCCCGACACCACCTTTTCCCATTCCCCGTCCGAAAGTTTGAGCAGCCGGATCTTCGCCAGTTCCTGCCCGGGAATGCCGAAGGGAAAGTCACTTCCGAACAGAAGCCGGTCCACGCCGTATTTTTCGATGAACCGGGTGATTTCCCCCGCCCCGGCCAGGGCGGTGTCGGCATGGACGGTGTCGTCGTCCCAGACGCCGGCCCGGAAGAGGGCGGCGAACCCGCCGTTCAGGGCGCCCATGTGGGGGATGATCACCGGGATTCTTCCCTTCACCCGTTTGAGAAAATAAAGGGTGTTTTCGAACGATTCCTCGAGAACGACGGGAAGCCCGAGGCGGTAGGCCTCCTGGAGGAACGCCTCGCATTCCGGCTCGTCGTAATGGTATTCCGGCTCGTATTCATGACGGTGCCACTTGATGCCCCGGTAGCCCTTCCCCAGTTCCTCCTTCCGGAAATCGTTCCATACGAAGTAATATCCGGAGACATGGGCCTCCGACTGCTGGAGCCCGAGCACGTATTCGTTCGCCCGCTGCCGGCAGGCGGCCCAGCCGGGGGTGTCCCGGAAACCGAAATCGTACCGGTCGTAGATGTCCTCGACGGGGGCGAACAGGCAGGCCCCGTCGATCCCTCCACGATCCAGGTAGGAGCGGATCAGTTCAAAGGGCTGGTCCACATTCTCAACGCCGCAATGCATGTGGGAATCGATGATCAGGCCTTTCACGTCCCCTCGCTTTCCCCGCGGAGGCAGGCCTCCACGGCTTTCAGGTCCTCCGCCGTGTCCACCTCGACGGAATCGAACCGGGAGATGACCACCCGGACCGGGTACCCGTTCTCGAGGGCCCGGAGCTGTTCCAGGGACTCGAAACGTTCCAGGGTCCCTTCCGGCAGTTTCGAAAAAACCGTGAGGAAGGATTTCCGGTAGGCATAGATCCCGTGGTGCTTGAAGTACAGCCCCTTTTCCTTCCTGTCCCGGACATAGGGAATGGGCGACCGGGAGAAATAGAGGGCGTTCCCCTTCCGGTCGCAGACGACCTTCACCACGTTGGGGTGAAAGATCTCCTCTTCCCGGTGGATGGGATAGGCGAGCGTGGCGAAGGGGATCGTCCGGTCCCCCGTGAGGGGCTCCGCCACTTCCTCCACCTGCCCCGGCTGGACCGTGGGCTGGTCCCCCTGGATGTTCACCACGATGTCCTCTTCCGCAAGAGACAGGAGGTCCGCCGCTTCCGCCAGCCGGTCCGTTCCCGACCGGTGGTGTCCCCCCGTGAGAATCACCTGCCCGCCGAAGGACCGGACGGCCGAGGCGATCCGCTCGTCGTCGGTCACCACCGCGGCAAAGGCGATGCCTTTCGCCCGAAGCGCCCGTTCATAGACGTGGCGGACCATGGGTTTCCCCAGGATTTCCGCCAGCGGCTTGCCCTCGAAGCGGGTGGAGTGATACCGGCAGGGAATCAGGCACACGACCTTCCCGTCGCTCATTTCGGACAGCCTCCCTTCACTTCACTTGAGATGGGGGTCCCGGGCAAGGAGGTACCCGCCCACGTAGTCGGCGACGGAGTCCTCGAGGGACCGGAAGGAAACGGGGCACCCGGCCCTGGCGAGCTTCTCCATCTTCGCCTCGGTGAAATACTGGTACTGATCCCGGATGGACAGGGGCATTTCCACGTATTCGATGGAGGGGGCCTTGCCCGCCGCCCGGAAGACGGCCTTCACCAGGTCGTTCCAGGTCCGGGCCTTGCCCGTGCCCACGTTGAAAATCCCCCGGACTTCCGGGTGCTGCACCAGCCACCAGACCACATCGACGGCGTCCTTCACGTACACGAAGTCCCGCATCTGGTCCCCGTCCCCCCAGGCGGGGCGGTGGGACCGGAAGAGACGGACCTTACCCGTGTCCCGGATCTGCTCGAAGGACTTGATGACGACGCTTCGCATCTCCCCCTTGTGGAATTCGTTGGGGCCGAACACGTTGAAGAACCGGAGGCCCGCCAGCCGCGTTTCCCACCCCTTCCGGAGCACCCACAGGTCGAAGAGCTGTTTCGAATACCCGTAGAGATTGAGGGGCCGCAACCGCCCCGACAGGGCGTCGTTGTCGGAGAATCCCAGGGAGCCGTCGCCGTAGGTGGCGGCGCTGCTGGCGTAGATCATGGGAACGCCCTTCGCCACGGCCCACTCGGCCACCCTGCAGCTGTAATGGAAGTTGTTTTCCATGAGGTAGTCGCCGTCGCGCTCCGTGGTGGAGGAACAGGCGCCCATGTGGATGACCCCTTCCACGGGGAAGGGGACGCGGTCCTCGACGACCCGCTCCAGGAAACGGTCCTTGTGAAGGTAGTCCCGGTACCGGAGAGGAACGAGGTTTCGCCACTTCTCCGTGTCGCCGAGCCGGTCCACCACGAGGATGTCGTCGATCCCCTCGGCGTTCAGTTTCCAGACGACGGCGCTCCCGATGAACCCCGCCCCTCCCGTGACGACGAACATGGTCTTGTCCCTACCCCCTTTTCCCCGCCCGTTCGATCCCCCGTGCCAGGGTCTCCTTGCGCTCCCGAGGCATCCTGACCGGGATGGACAGGAAAAGGGTCCGGTCCAGGATCGCTTCCGCCCCGGGGATGGTCTCTCTCCGGTATTCCGCCTTTTCCGGGTACAGCGGGTTCGTGAAGGGGAATTTCCGCGAGTTGGCGGTGGACCACGCGATGAGATGCTCCCAGTTGGGCGCGTAATGCCAGAAATTCTCCTTGAAATAGACCGCGTCGATCCCCTCCGCCTTCAGCGCCGCCTGGAAGGCCTTCGTCTCCTTCCCGCCGGGCAGGTGGAACCCGAGGAACGTCGCCGTGTCCCCCGCCGGGTCGGGAAGCCGCCGGAAGGTGACTCCCGGGATCTTCCCCAGGCATTCCCTGAGAAACGCCTTGTTCTTCCGCTGCTCCCCGATGATGCCGTCCAGTTTCCGGAACTGGGCGAGGCCGACGGCCCCCTGGAACTCGTTCATCCGGTAGTTGAACCCGAGAAGGGACCGGCCCTCCAGGGCCCGGCTCACCTTCGGGTTGTGGTCGTGCCCGTGGTCGTGGTACCCGTCCGCCCGGACATAGAGGTCCTCCCTGTCCGTGAGGACCATCCCCCCTTCCCCGGTGGTGATGGTTTTGTAGAAATCGAAGCTGAAGGTGGCCATTTCCCCGAAGGTCCCCAGTTTCCTTCCCCCGAAGGATCCCCCGAGGCTCTGGGCGTTGTCCTCGAGAACGAGAAGGCCGTGCTTCCGCGACACTTCGACGATCCGGTCGATCCGGGCTCCGGCGCCGCACATGTGGACGGGAATCACCGCCTTCGTCCGCGGGGTGATCTTCCTGGGAATATCGTCCGGGTCGAGGTTGAGGGACTCGTCGATGTCGGCCATGACCGGGAGGGCGCCGACCTCCAGGACCGCCTCGTAGGTCGCCACGAAGGTGAAGGCGGGAACGATCACCTCGTCCCCCGGACCCACGTCGAGGGACTCCAGGGCCACCTTCAGCGCCGCCGACCCAGAGGTCACCCCGAGGGCGTAGGCCGCGCCGTGATACCGGCAGAAGGCCTCCTCGAACTGGCGGACCTTGAAGACACCTTTCCGTTCCTTGTCGAATCCGTATCGCATCCAGATCCCCGTCTCGAGAATGTCGAGGACCTCTTTTTTTTCTTCCTCACCGATCCATTCCGATCCTGCCATGGCTCATCCATTCCTTTCAGATCGTGACGGCTTCGTGAAATGTCCGTCCGCTCCGCTGCCCTTCGCCCCCCGTCCCTGCGGCGTACCGCCTGCCTCAGTCCCCGGGTTCCGGGCGTCCGGCCTCCGGAGTTTCTTCCTTCGCCGTTCGAAAAAGCGTTGCCCGGACGTTTATTCGCCGGGCCGTTGTCTCAAAAAGCCTCCCGGTAGATGCCCACGGCGTCCTCCGCGGTCACCCTGCGGGGATTGTTCGCCAGCGGCCTTGCCACGGTCATGGCGACCGCCGCCAGATCGGGAAAATCCGCTTCCCCGACTCCCAGCCTCCCGAGGCCCATGGGGATACAGCAGTCCCGGATCAGCGCATTGACGGCCTCCACGGCGAGCTGGGCCGCCTCCCGGGGAGGCATCCCGTCCACGTCCTCTCCCAGGGCGTCCGCGACGGCGGCGAATTTCTCCAGGGCACCCGGCAGGTTGAACTCCATGACCGCCGGGAGAAGGATCGTGTTCGCAAGCCCGTGGGGCACGCCGAAACGGCCCCCCAGGGGGTAGGAAAGGGAGTGGACGGCCGTGACGCCGGCATTGGCCAGTCCGAGACCGGCGTACAGGCTTCCGAGGAGCATGGCCTCCCGGGCCCGGAGATTCGGCCCGTCGTGGACCGCCGTCCGGAGGTTCGCGCCGATGAGGCGGATCGCTTCCAGGGAAACGAGGGCGCTCATGGGGCTCGCGTTCACCGACGTGTAGGATTCGATGGCGTGGCAAAGGGCGTCCATTCCCGTCGTCGCCGTCGCCAGCGGGGGCAGGCCGACCGTCAGAAGGGGGTCGAGGAGCGCCACGTCGGGGTACAGATAGGGGCTGTTCATGCCTTCCTTCTTCTTCAGGTCCTTCCGGATGAAGACGGCGGTGAAGGTCACTTCGCTTCCCGTCCCCGCCGTGGTGGGGACCATGATCGTGGGAAGGCCGGGGCCCGGAACGCGGTTCAGGCCGAGGAAATCCATCGCCCGCGCCCGGTTTCCCGCAACCGCCGCCATGGCCTTGGCCGCGTCCATGGCGCTACCGCCTCCGATTCCGACGACCGTGTCGCATTGGTTCTCGAGGGCCAGGCGCGCCCCTTCGTCCGCCTGTTCCAGCGCCGGTTCCCCCTCGACGGCGTCATAAACGGCGACGGAACCGCCCGCCTCCTCCAGAAGCCGGCACACCCGTTCCCGAAGACCCGCCCTGGACAGGGCGCCGTCGAGAACGACAAGGGGCCTTTTTCCCTTCAACTCGGCAAGATGTTCGGGAAGGCGCTCCAGGGCGCCCTTCCCGAAAACGATTTTCTTCGCACCGGTAAACGTAAAAAGAGGGTTCATTCTTTTCTCTCCTTCCGGACCGCAGGGGCCGGCATCAGAGAATGGGAAGGTATTTTTCGATTTCAAACCGGGAGACGTGCATCCGGTAGAGGTCCCATTCGACCCGCTTGTTTTCGATGAACTTGTTGAAGACGTGGTCCCCCAGGGCGTTCCGGACGACCCGGCTTTTCTCTACTTCCTGGACCGCTTCGACCAGGCTGCCCGGGAGGTCCTGAATCCTTTTTTTCCTGCGCTTTTCCGGTGTCATGGTGTAGATGTCCTCCTCCACCGGCGCGGGCAGGGGATACTTCTTTTCGATCCCCTCCAGCCCGGCGGCAAGCATGACCGCAAACGTCAGGTAGGGGTTGCAGGACGGATCGGGGCTCCGGTACTCGACCCTCGTGGCCTTTTCCTTCCCCGGCTTGTACATGGGAACGCGAACCAGGGTGGACCGGTTCCGTCTCGCCCAGGAGATGTAGACGGGGGCTTCGTATCCCGGGACCAGTCTCTTGTAGGAATTGACCCACTGGCTCGTCACCGCCGTGATTTCCCGGGCATGCCGCAGGAGACCGGCGATGTAGTGTTTCGCCAGGTCGGAAAGATGGAAGGGGTCGGAAGCGTCGTACATGGCGTTCTTCGTCCCGCGGAACAGGGACTGGTGGACGTGCATGCCGCTTCCGTTCTGCCCGAGGATGGGTTTCGGCATGAAGGTGGCGTAGCGGTCGTATTTACGGGCCACCTCCTTTACGGCTATCCGGTAGGACATGACCGTGTCCGCCATCTTCAGGGCCTCGCCGTACCGGAGGTCGATTTCGTGCTGGCTCGGGGCCACTTCGTGGTGGCTGTACTCCACGTCGATCCCCATCTTCTGGAGGGTTTTCACCGTGGTCCGGCGGATGTCCCCGCCCAGGTCGGAAGGGGAAATGTCGAAATACCCGCCCCGGTCGAGGATATCAGCCGACTGGTTGTTCATGAAGTAGAAATACTCCAGCTCCGGGCCCACGTAAAACGTGTACCCCATGTCGGTGGCCCGTTTCACCATCCTCCTGAGAACGTACCGGGGGTCTCCCTCGTAGGGAACAAGGTCGGGGGTCATGATATCGCAGAACATCCGCGCGACGGGACCGTTCCGGTCAAGCCACGGAACGATGCAGAACGTGGACAGGTCGGGCATGGCGATCATGTCGCTTTCCTCGATCCGGGCGAACCCCTCGACGGAGGACCCGTCGAAACCCATCCCCTCGGACAAAGCCGTCTCCAGCTCGGACGGGGAAACGGAAAAACTTTTCAGCATGCCCAGGACATCGGTGAACCAGCACTGGACGAAATCGATGCCCTGATCCTTTACGGTCCGCAACACCTGCTCGGCGGTGTATCCTTTCATGAAACCTCCTGAACGGGAACCTGGGAATTTCCCTGTTATTTAAACAGTGTTTTTTAGGATTCCCCCGGGGGAAAGTCAAGACCTTTGTTTCTGGGCAAACCAGTTCAACTGCCGGCAGACCCCCCGGAGGATCTTGACATCCTTGGAAAACATGGGAACCCGCGAAAGGAAGCGGCGGACGGCGACCATCCAGTAGTCGGGGTTTTCGTCTCGGATAAAGTCGATGTTCCAGAGGGCCTCCTTCAGGTGGGAATACAGGTCTTCCAGTTCCCCCGAGGTGGCGAGCCGCGGGGTGAACCGTCCCGTATGCTCCCGGGAGGCACGGAAAATCTCGTAGCAGAGAATCATCACGGCATGGGACAGGTTGAGGGACCGGAAACGGTCGGACGTGGGAATCGAAACCAGGAGGTGGCAGTGATCGAGTTCCTCGTTGGTGAGTCCCCGGTCCTCCGGGCCGAAGACGAGGGCGATTTCATTGTTCCGGGAAAGATCGACCAGGGCCTCCGCCATTTCTCCGGGTTCCACCATGATTCTCCGGAGGTTCGAGTTCCCCCTCCGGGCCGTCGTGCCCACGACATAATGAAACTCCTCCAAGGCCGGGGGAAGATCGTCGAAATAGCGGATCCGGTCCAAGACCTCCGCCGCCGCATGGGTGGCCATCTGCCGCATCGCCTCTTCGTCCGGCCGGGGGTGGCCGACGACGATGAGTTTCTCCATGCCCATGTTCATGGCGCACCGGGCGGCGGAACCGATGTTCCCGGCGAATTTAGGCCGGTGAAGAACGACGGTGATGTTCTCCAGCCTTGCCCTTTGCTTTTCCTTCATGTTAGGATCGGTCCATTCATTTCGTTTCACCATTCAAAACGGACGCATTCGTAAAAGTCCGGGAAACGCCTTTTCAAGCGACGAATGCAGAACTCCGGAGGAAGGGCGTCGCAGCGCATGGACTTTTACAAAGCCGTCGGACGGCCTAGAAAACGTCTTTTACTCCGCAATAATGGGATCATGAAAGAAAGTCAAGACGGATGAACGCTTCCTTCGAGGAACTGCTCACGGCGGGGGCCGAAAGCCTGGGATGTCCCCTCACCGGGGAAACGGTTTCCCGTCTTCGACTTTACGGCGAGGAGATCCTGTTCTGGAACCGGTCGGTCAACCTGGTGTCCGTGCGGGACCTCCCCGGGCTTGCCGTCCGCCATTTTCTCGATTCCCTGACCGTGCTCCCCCTTCTCCCGGAAGGGCCTTTTGCGCTCCTCGACCTGGGAACCGGGGCGGGTCTCCCCGGGATTCCGCTGAAGCTTGCGAGAAATGACGCGTCCCTCTTCCTGGTCGACGCGTCGAGAAAAAAAATCTCCTTTCTCCGGAACGTGATCCGGAAACTCGGTCTTTCGGGGGCGCAGGCGGAACAGGGACGGGTCGAAACGTGGGTTCCACGGAATCGGCCCCGGGCCGTCTTCGACCGCGTGGTTTCCCGGGCGACCTTTCCCCTGCCCCTCCTTCTGGAACGGTCCGCCCGGTTTGCCGGCGAGCGGGGATCCATCATCGCCATGAAGGGAAAGTCCTTTTCGGAAGAACTGAAGAACGCGGCCGGGACCCTGGACGCGCTTCACCTCGAACTTTCGGACCGCCGCGACCTGGTGCTTCCCTTCACGGAAGAAGAGCGTCATCTCCTGGTGTTCCGAAAACATGGGTAAAAGAGACCGAAAAACTTTCACCTTCTAAAATAGGAGTTTTTATGTTAGTCTCGGTCAGTCTTGGGTGATCCCCGCGGTCACAGCTAACATCCGGAAATCATGAAGAAAAAAATTATCTCTATCGCCAACCAGAAGGGGGGCGTCGGGAAAACAACGACCGCAATCAACCTTGCGGCATCCCTCGCCGTGGCGGAAAAACGCACCCTTCTCATCGACAGCGACCCCCAGGGGAACAGTTCGAGCGGCGTGGGGATCGACCGTTCCAAAATCCGGGAGAAGAACCTGTACCAGGCCATCATCGGAAAAATCCCCCTGGCGGAGACCCTTCATGTGTCCCCCCTGCCGTCCCTGACCGTCATTCCGGCCACCCAGGACCTCATCGGCGTTGAGGTCGAGTTCGTACAGCTTCCCGACAGGGAACAGAAGCTGAAACAGCTTCTCGCCGGCCTTCCCGACGATTTCGAATTCGTGATCATCGACTGTCCCCCGTCTCTCGGGTTTTTGACGATCAACGCCCTTGTCGCTTCCGATTTCCTGATCATTCCCCTCCAGTGCGAATATTTCGCCATGGAGGGCCTGAGCCAGCTTCTGAACACCGTCCGGCTCGTCCAGAACCGCCTCAATCCGGGTCTTACCCTAAGCGGGATTCTTCTCACCATGTTCGATACCCGGAACCGGCTTTCCCACCGAGTGGAAGAGGAGGTCAGAAAATATTTCGCGGGAAAGGTCTTTCAGACGATCATTCCGAGGAACGTCCGTCTTTCCGAAAGTCCCAGCCACGGGCTGCCCGTTCTTCTGTACGACATTACATCCCGGGGCGCCGTTTCCTACATGGAACTGGCAAGGGAAATCCTCAACAACGGGAGGGGATAGATGGCAAAGAGAGAATCCCTGGGACGGGGACTGGGCGCTCTTTTTTCCGATCTGGCGGATGACGGCGGTGACCGTTCCCGGTTTCAATTCTGCGCCATCGAGGCATTGAAGCCGAACCGTTTTCAGCCGAGGCGGCAATTCGATCCGGAAGAGCAGAAGGGGCTTGTGGAATCCATTCGGGAAACGGGGATTCTCCAGCCCGTCCTGGTCCGGAAGGACGGAGACGCCTTCGAAATCATCGCCGGGGAAAGACGCTGGCGGGCCGCTCAGGCGGCGGGGCTGAAGTCCGTTCCGGTCGTGGTCCGGGAAGTGGACGACCGGCAACTGGCGGAACTCACGCTTGTGGAAAACCTTCTGAGGGAGGACCTGAATCCCGTCGAGGAGGCGGAAGGTTACCGGGTCCTCCAGGACCGGTTCGGGCTGTCCCAGGAGGAAATCGCCGGCCGCGTCGGGCGGGACCGCTCCACGGTGGCCAATTTCCTCAGGCTTCTCAAACTTCCACAGGCCATCCGGGACGGGTTGATCCGGAAGGACATCTCCGCCGGGCACGCCCGGGCCCTCCTCGCGCTCTCCTCGGAAAAGCTCCAGCACGAGGCGTTCCGAAAGATCCGCGAGCGTAACCTCAATGTCCGGCAGGCGGAAGCCCTTGTCAAAAGGCTCGAAAAAGAAAAAAAGGGAAAGTCGGCCCCCGCGTCCGTCTCCTCCCTCATCGGAAACCTGGAAAACGAGCTCTCCCGGAGACTTCTGACCCGCGTCCGGATTCGGACGGGGAAACGGAAAGGCGGGCGTATCGAAATCCGTTTTCACGACAACGAAGATCTCCAGAGGCTTCTGGAACACATCCTGGACGGAAAGGGGTAACAACACATTTATCCACAACTGTGGATAAAGCTGTGAATAAATTCTGACGATGGAACTCATCTGGAAAAAGACCCTGGACATGCTCAGGGAAAAAATCAACGGCCAGCTTTTCGAGACGTGGATCCGGCCGATCCGCATCGTCGGAATTTCGGGCAACATGGTCGAACTTGCCGTACCGAATCGGTTTTTCAAGGACTGGATCGAGGAAAACTACCTGGGAAACATACGGGAAGGGCTGGCCAGCGCCCTCGGCACGGAAGCGGCGGTCCGCCTGACCCTCGGACCGGGTCAGGAACCGGTAAAACCGGCTGTCGTAAAACAGCGTCACGGGAAGACGGACCATGGCACCCCGCCGGCGGGACAGAAGATCTCCCCCCGTCTCAACACCAACTACAGCTTCGACCACTTCGTCGTGGGATCCTGCAACCAGTTCGCCCACGCGGCCTGCGTCGCCGTGGCGAAACAGCCCGCCAGGATCTACAACCCCCTTTTCCTGTTCGGCGGGGTCGGCCTCGGAAAAACCCATCTGCTGAATGCCGTCGGTCTTCTGACATCGAGTCTTTATCCTGAAAAAAACGTTCTGTACCTGTCCGCGGAAGAGTTCATGAACGAACTCATTTACTCCATCCGGTATGACCGGATGACCAATTTCCGGGAAAAGTACAGGAAAATCGACTCATTGCTCATCGACGACATCCAATTTATCGCCGGAAAGGAACGAACGCAGGAGGAATTCTTCCACACGTTCAATTCCCTTCATGACTCGGGGAAACAGATCGTCGTCACCAGTGACCGTTTTCCGAAGGATATCCAGAATCTTGAGGAAAGACTGCGGTCCCGGTTCGAGTGGGGGCTGATCGCGGACATCCAGCCGCCTGAAATCGAGACCCGGATCGCCATCATCGAGAAAAAGGCCCAGGAAAACAACCTTTCCCTTCCCGGGAACGTCATCGAATACATGGCCACCCACGCCCCGGATTCCAACATCCGGGAACTCGAGGGATTCCTCACGGGCCTCATGGCGTACTCCTCTCTCACCGGAAGAGAGATCAATCTGGAACTCGCCCAGTCCGTGCTGAAAAAACTGATCAAGCAGGAAGAGCGCAGACCCTTCGACATCGAGGAGATTGTCAAGGCGACGGCGGATTTCTTCAGCATCAAGACAACGGAAATCCGTTCCCAGAAAAAAAACAAGGATCTCGCCCTCCCGAGACAGATCGCCATGTACCTCTCGAGACAGCTGACCAGCTCCTCGTTTCCCGATATCGGAAACCGGATCGGCGGAAAGGACCATTCCACCGTCATTTACGCCGTCCGGAAGATCCAGGGTCTGATCAAGTCGGATCCCCGCATGGAAAAGACGATCGCCGACATCATGGATATTCTCAAGAACCGTTCCTGACGGTTTTTCCACAGGTCGAATGGAAAGAAAGTATGCAAGGGGAATGGAAAAAAACCGGTTATCAACAGATTCCCCGATACTACGATTACTGCTGTTAAATTAAATATCAGGATGGAAGAAACATGGACTTCACTGTGGAAAGAAACGTATTTCTCGAGGGGGTTCAACGGACTTTGTCCGTTGTGGGAAAGTCGAACCTGGCCATCTTGAACCATCTTCTTCTGACCGCCGAGGAGGGAAAGATCCGCATCACCGCCACGGACCGGGAGATCGGGCTTGTGGCGGACTATCCCGCCGTGGTGGAATCGACGGGTTCCGTCGTGGTCAACGCCCGCAAGCTTTACGAGATGGTGCGGGAGGGGGAAGGAAGCCAGGTCGTCGTGAAAAAAAGGGAGAACAACCGGATCGACGTGGTCTGCGGGGCGGTGGTGTACCGTCTTCCGGGGATCGACGAGGAGCAGTTTCCCGCCGTTCCGCTCGAGGAGGGGGATACCTTTTCGCTCGATTGCGCCCTCATGGCGGAAATGATCCGGAAGACCTACACGACCATCGGGGTGGACGAACTGCGGCCTTACCTCTGCGGCGCCTTCCTGCACACCCTGGACGGCCGGATCCGCATGGTGTCCACCGACGGCAGCCGGCTTTCCCTTGTGGAGAAGCGGACCGAGAAAGAGCTGAAGATCAAGGGGATCATTCTTCCCCGCAGGGCGGTTGCGGAGATCCGAAGGTTTGTGGAGGGCCGGGAAGGATCGGTGGATGTCGGGGTCCGGGAAAGGACCTGTTTCTTCCGCGACGAGAGGAATTTTCTCAGGGTTCATCTGATCCATGCGGAGTATCCCGATTACGAGAGGGTGATTCCCGTGGAGGAAGGGATGAAAATTTTCCTGAAAAGAGATATAATTTCAAGTTCTCTGAAACGGATGAACGTGGTATCCAGCGAAACCTTCACCGGGGTTGTCCTGAATGTGGCCGGGGGCAAGCTGAAACTCAACTCCACGAATCCGGACGTCGGGGAAGCGGACGAGGAGATGGAGATTGATTACGGCGGAAAGGATTTCAGCATCACGTACAATGTCCGGTACCTGATCGATGCCATCGAAGGAGTGGATGACGAGGAAATTGTTTTTGAAATACGCGAGGGATCCGGTCCGGGAGTGATTTCGGGGAAGGAAGATCGAAGCTACCGGGCCATCATCATGCCCTTGAGAGAGTGAGGAATCGCATTGTCTGAGTTTGTTACGGAAAGTTACAGTGCCGACAGCATACGGGTGCTCGGCGGGCTGGAAGCGGTTCGCAAGAGACCTGCCATGTATATCGGAAGCACCGGAAAGGAAGGCCTGCACCACCTCGTGTACGAGGTGGTGGACAACAGCATCGACGAAGCCTCCGCCGGGGTCTGCGACACCATCGACGTGAAGGTCCGAGTGGACAACAGCGTCACGGTGGACGACAACGGACGGGGAATTCCAGTCGATATCCACAAGACGGAAAAGGTGTCCGCCGCGGAAGTGGTCATGACGAAACTCCATGCGGGCGCCAAGTTTCAGAACGACACCTACAAGATTTCCGGAGGACTGCACGGGGTCGGCGTTTCTGTGGTGAACGCCCTCTCCGAGTATGTCGAACTGGAAATCCGGAGAAACGGGAAGGTCTATCGCCAGTCCTACCAGCGCGGCATCCCGGTCGCCCCCCTGGCCGAAGTGGGAATCACCGAGCGCAGGGGAACCAAGGTGACCTTCAGGCCCGACCGGGAGATCTTCGAGGAAATCGACTTCAGCTTCGATCTCCTGTCCAACAGGCTGCGGGAGCTCGCCTTTCTGAACAAGGGCGTGCGGATCACCCTGACGGACGAACGGGTGGAGAGAAGCAGCGAATTCTTCTACGAGGGGGGAATCATCTCCTTCGTTCACTTCATCAACCGGAACAAGAAGGTCCTGCACAAAGACCCCGTATACATTTCCGGTTCCCGGGAGGACTGCGACGTGGAGGTCGCCCTCCAGTACAACGATTCCTATCTGGAAAACCTGTTTTCCTTCGCCAACAGCATCAACACGACCGAGGGAGGGACCCATCTTGTCGGTTTCCGGTCGGCCCTGACAAGGGCCATCAACAACTATGCCACGAATTCGGGCATCCTGAAGAATCAGAAGGAGCTGCTGAAAGGCGAGGATGTCCGCGAGGGGCTGGCGGCGGTGATCAGCGTCCGGGTGCGGAATCCCCAGTTCGAGGGGCAGACGAAGACGAAGCTCGGAAACAGCGAGATCAAGGGCCTGGTCGAGGGGGTCGTGTACGACCGCCTGGGAAGCTTTTTCGAGGAAAATCCCTCCGTGGCGAAACAGATCGTCGGGAAGGCCGCGGAGGCGGCCCGCGCCAGGGAGGCCGCCCGGAAAGCGAGGGAGCTGACCCGGAGAAAGACGGCCCTGGAAGTGAGTTCCCTGCCGGGAAAGCTGGCGGACTGCCAGGAGAGGAATCCCGAACTGAGCGAGCTGTACATCGTGGAGGGCGACTCCGCCGGCGGNNCCGGCGGCTCGGCCAAGCAGGGCCGGGACCGGAAAAACCAGGCGATCCTGCCCATCCGGGGGAAGCTTCTCAACGTGGAGAAGGCCCGTTTCGATAAGATGCTGGGCAACGAGGAGATCAAGACGATCGTGACGGCCCTCGGGACGGGGATCGGAAAGGAAGACTACGATGTAAGCAAGCTCCGGTACCACAAGGTCATCATCATGACCGACGCCGACGTGGACGGTTCCCACATCCGGACCCTTCTGCTCACCTTCTTCTTCCGGTACATGCGGGAGCTGGTCGAGCGGGGGTACCTGTACGTCGCCCAGCCGCCGCTGTTCCGCATGGCCATGAAATCCAGTGAACTCTACCTCCGCTCTGAAGATGAGATGGAGGACTACGTCCTCGAAAACGGCGTCAACGTCGTTTCGTTCGTGGGCGGAAACGGAAGCCGCATCACCGGCACGCGCCTCCTGGGACTCCTCAAGCGGGGCATCCGCCTGGGGAACATCCTGAAGAAATTCGAAAAAGAGGGAAAAGACCAGGACGTGGTCCGGATCTTTGCAGGCGATTCCACCCTCCGGGAAGAGGACTTCCTGGAAGAGGAACGGATTCTCATCGCCGGAAACCGGGTCCGGAATTCCCTTCCGGAGAAGGTTACCGGCTGTCATGCCAGAAAGGACGAAGAGCACGGCGGATACCGCATCTATTTCCAGCTCGTCGTGAACGGGAGGCCGTACGAAGTTCATCACAACAAGGATCTCCTGCGCCTGCCCAAATTCCTCGAGGCAAAGGAAATCATGAACCAGCTTGCCCCCCTCGGGGATCCTCCCTACACCCTTCTGGAACGGGAGGGCGTCAACGGAGGCGGCAGGGTCTTCGGCTCCCTGAACGAGATGATCGATTTTGTCATCGAGGCGGGAAAAAAGGGATTGACGATTCAGAGATACAAAGGTCTGGGAGAAATGAATCCGGCCCAGTTGTGGGAGACGACGATGAACCCGGAAAAAAGGACCCTCCTCCAGGTCCGGGTGGAGGACGCCGTTGCGGCGGACGCCATCTTTGCGACACTCATGGGAGACCAGGTAGAGCCGAGAAGGGAATTCATCTTTGAGAACGCCCTGAACGTTTCCAATCTGGACATCTGAACGTATCCAAATCCGGTTACCTTTCTTTACAACGGGAATCCGAATCGGCGGTAAAAAAAGGAGTAATTTCCTATGGAATTGAACTATCAGCGCAATGTTCCCGTGGACATTGAAGACGAAATGAAGAAGTCCTACATGGACTATGCCATGAGCGTCATCGTGGGACGGGCCATTCCCGACGTACGGGACGGCCTGAAACCGGTCCATCGCCGCGTCCTGTACGCCATGCACGAACTGGGAAACCGGTGGAACCGGCCCTACAAGAAGTCGGCCCGCATCGTCGGAGACATCATCGGGAAATACCATCCCCACGGCGACGCGGCGGCCTATGACACGATCGTCCGGATGGCCCAGGACTTCTCGTTGCGCTATCCCCTGGTGGACGGCCAGGGAAATTTCGGGTCCATCGACGGGGATCCCCCGGCGGCCATGCGGTACACGGAGATCCGGATGGCCCGCATCGCCGAGGAACTCCTGGAGGACCTGGACAAGGAAACGGTCGATTTTTCTCCCAATTACGACAACTCCCTTGAGGAACCGAACATCCTTCCCGCCAAGATTCCCCTGCTGCTTCTCAACGGGGGATCGGGAATCGCCGTGGGCGTGGCGTCCAACATTCCCCCCCACAACCTCCGGGAAGTGATCGACGGCACGGTCTCCCTGATCCGGAATCCGGAGATCACCGTGGAGGAACTCATGAGGCACATCCACGGCCCCGATTTTCCGACGGCGGGATACATCAACGGCCGGGAGGGGATCCTCGCCGCCTACCGGACGGGCCGGGGAATCATCCGCACCCGGGCTCGGTCGCTCATCGAGAGGAACCCGAGGAACGACAGGGAAAGCATCGTGGTCACCGAACTTCCCTACATGGTCAACAAGGCGGCCCTGGTGGAAAAAATTTCCGAACTCGTCAAGGAGAAGAAAATCGGGGGCATTGCGGACCTCCGGGACGAGTCGGACCGGGAGGGCATGCGGATCGTCCTCGACCTGAAAAAGGACGAAGTGTCCGCAGTGATCCTGAATCAGCTCTTCAAACACACCCAGATGGAGTCCACCTTCGGGATCAACATGATGGTCATCGACCGGGGACAGCCCAAAACGCTGAACCTCAAGGAGGTCCTGGAAAGGTTCGTCGCCTTCCGGAAAGAACTGGTCACCCGGCGGACCGTCTTCGAACTGAACCGGGCGAAGGAACGGCTCCATATCCTGGAGGGTCTGAAAATAGCGCTGGATAACATCGACCGGGTCATCGAGACGATCAAGAAGTCGCCCGGTCCCCAGGAGGCCTCGGCGGCCCTGTGCGACAAATTCGGCCTGTCGGCGATCCAGGCGAAAGCCATTCTGGAGATGCGCCTCCAGAGGCTGACCGGTCTCGAACGGGACAAGATCCTCGGGGAATACGTCGAAACGGAAGCCCTCGTGAAAAAGCTGGAGGACATCCTCGCCGATCCCGGAAAAATTCTCGACATCATCGTCGCGGAGCTGGAGGACATCCGGAAACGCTACGGGGACGACCGGAGAACGGAGATCGTGTCGGGGAGCGATGACATCACCGTGGAGGACCTGATCGTCGAGGAGGAAATGGTGGTCACCGTGTCCCACCAGGGATACATCAAGCGAAACGCCGTGAGCCTCTACCGGAGCCAGCGCCGGGGCGGCCGGGGAAAGATGGGCATGACCACCAAGGAAGACGATTTCGTGGAGAACATTTTCGTGGCCTCCACCCACAGTTACGTTCTTTTCTTCACCAGCAAGGGAAGGGTGCACTGGCTCAAGGTGCATCAGATTCCCCAGGCGGGCCGGATGGCCAAGGGCAAGGCGATCGTGAACCTCATCGAACTCACGAAGGAGGAACGGGTGGCCGCCGTCCTGCCCGTCCGTGAATTCATCGAGGGGAAATACGTCCTGTTTGCCACCCGGAACGGAATCGTCAAGAAAACGGAGCTTGCCGCCTATTCCAACCCCCGCTCCGGGGGCATCATCGCCATCGCCATCGATGAAGACGACGAATTGATCAGCATGAAACTGACCGACGGCAGCCAGGACATCCTCCTGGCGACGAACCAGGGAAAGGCGATCCGCTTCCGGGAAACGGAAGTCCGTCCCATCGGCCGCGTGGGAAGAGGGGTCATCGGGATCACCATGGAGAAAAGTGATTTCGTCGTCGCCATGGAGACGGTGGGGGACATGCACTATATCCTGACGGTGACGGAGCGTGGGTTCGGGAAAAAGACGGATGTTTCCGAATACCGCCGGCAGGGACGGGGCGGCAGGGGGGTCATCAACCTGAAAATCGTCCCCAGGGTGGGTTTCGTTTCCGGGGTCCGCCAGGTTACGGGGGACGAGGATGTGATCCTCCTCACGGACAGCGGGCAGATCATCCGCCTGCGGGTGAACGAGATCTCCGTCCTTCACCGGAGCACCCAGGGAATCAAGCTCATGGACCTCGTGGAAAACGAGACGATCGTGGGGGTTGTCCGGGTGGAGCGGGAGGCCGACGAGGACCGGGAGGGACCGGAGGAGGAACCGATCGAGGAAGAAACGCCGGAGGCATGAACGTTGGGATCCCCCCGGTACCTTCTTTTCGAACACACCGCCGATCTCGGGATCGAGATCTTCGGAAAGGACCTCCGGGAACTCATGGAAAACGCGGTTTTCGCCCTTTTCGACCTCATGACGGACCGGGAGGCCGTCCGCCCGGAGACGACCTGGGACGTCGCGGCGGAGGGAACCTCCTGGGACGATCTCCTGGTGAACCTCCTCCGGGAGGTCCTGTACCTGGCCAACGGACGGGAAATCCTTTTTCGGGAATTTTCCGTGGTCGATCTCGGGGAGTACCGGCTCGCCGGCCGGGGGACGGGAGAACGGTTCGACCCCCGAAGACACCGGATGGAGATGGAAATCAAGGCCGTGACCTATCACGGCCTCGAAGTCGTTCCGATGGAATCGGGATGGAAGGGAAGGGTGATCTGCGATGTCTAGGATCCCCCTGGAACGGATCGACGCGTGCCGCTGGCGGATTCCCCCTTCCGGGGACATGCGGGTTCCCGGGATCATCTACGCGAGCGAGGAGATGATCGGCGGGCTCGGGAGCGATGAGAGCCCCAAGCAGGTGGCCAACGTGGCCTGTCTCCCCGGGATCGTCGAATACTCCCTGGCCATGCCGGACATGCACTGGGGATACGGCTTTCCCATCGGCGGCGTGGCGGCCTTCGACTGCGACGAGGGGATCGTTTCCCCGGGCGGCGTGGGCTACGACATCAACTGCGGGTGCCGCCTCATGACGACCCGGATCGCCTACGGAGAAATCCGGGACCGGATCCCGGAACTCGTGGGGGCCCTGTTCCGGGACATCCCCACCGGCGTGGGTTCCAGGGGGGCGACGAAACTTACCGTTTCCGAGGAGAAAAAGGTCCTGAAGGAAGGCGCCCGGTGGGCCGTCCGGAACGGATACGGCACGGAGGAGGATCTTCTTTCCACGGAGGACGGGGGACGGATGGAGGGAGCCGACCCCGAAGCGGTCAGCCCCAGGGCCCTTGAAAGGGGACGGGAGCAGCTCGGCACGCTCGGTTCGGGAAACCACTTCCTGGAAATCGAGGTCGTGGAGGAGATTTTCGATCCCGCGGCGGCGGCCGCCTTCGGAATGGAGGAGGGCCGGGTGGCCGTGATGATCCACAGCGGATCCCGGGGGTTCGGGTACCAGGTCTGCGACGACTTTCTGGCCCGGATGGTGAAAAACATCCCCCGCCTCGGATTCCCCCTTCCCGACCGGCAGCTCGCCTGCGCCCCGTTCCGGTCCGCCGAGGGGCGGGAATATTTCTCCGCCATGGCCTGCGCCGCGAACTATGCCTGGGCGAACCGCCAGATGCTCATGCACTGGACACGGGAAACCTTCGGGCACGTCCTGAAGCGCTCCCCCCGGGACCTGGGGATGGGCCTGCTCTACGACGTCTGCCACAACATCGCCAAGGTGGAGGAATACGACATCGGGGGGCGAAAGAGAAAGCTGTGCGTCCACCGGAAAGGGGCGACCCGCGCGTTTCCCCCGGGTCATGAGGCCCTCCCGGGACGTTTCCGGCGGACGGGCCAGCCCGTGCTCATCCCCGGCGACATGGGGACGGGGTCCTACGTGCTTGCGGGCACGGACGTTGCGTACCGGGACACCTTCGGGAGCACCTGCCACGGCGCCGGGAGGGTCATGAGCAGGACCCAGGCGATGAAGTCCAGCCGGGGCCGGGCGGTGGCGCGGGAAATGGCGCAGCGGGGCGTCACGGTCCTCGCGGCGGGACGGGGGACCCTGCACGAGGAAATCCCCGAGGCGTACAAGAGGATCGACGAGGTGGTCGACGTGGTGCACCGGGCCGGGCTGTCAAGGAAGGTGGCGAGGCTCAGGGCCGTCGGCTGCATCAAAGGGTGACGGCTTCGTAAAAAGTCCATTGCCGTCGTAAAAGGCTTTATTCGAATCTGGTTGTGTGCTTATCAGGAATGAGATGAAGGGAGGTCTTGCCATGACGGAGAATGCCGGATCGGGTACCGGTTATGACGTGATCATCATCGGCGGCNNGCTGCGTTCCCCTTCTTCCCTCGTCGCTGCGGCGTACCATCAGTACGCCTCGTTCCTCGGGATTCGGGCGCCTGGCCTCTGGGGCTTTGACGAAGCCGTCGGGAATGAACTTTTTAAAACAAATTACCCGTTCATCAAGGGATGACGGGATAAGGATAAACGGGAAGGAGGCGTTGAAATGGCGAAAGGTGCTGAATCGGGAGAAAGATATGATCTGATCATCATCGGCGGGGGACCCGGGGGGTTGACTGCCGGCCTTTACGGCTCCCGGTCCCGGATGAAGACCCTCCTTCTCGAGGGGAGTTCCACGGTGAGCCAGATCACCGTGACCGACATCATCGAGAATTTTCCCGGGATTCCCGAAATCGGCGGATTCGAACTCATCGACCGGATGAAGCGGCAGGCGCTGTCCTTCGGCCTCGAGGTGAGAAGCGAACAGGTGCTTTCCGTCCGCCCGTCCCCGTCCGCCCCGTCCAGGTGGATCGTCGCGGCGGAGGGGGGAGAATACGAGACATTCGCCGTCATCGTGGCCACCGGCGCCGTGTGGCGGAACCTCGGGATCCCCGGGGAAAAGGCCCTTACGGGAAAAGGGGTTTCCTATTGCGCCACCTGCGACGGCCCCTTTTACCGGGACAGGGCGGTGGCCGTAGTGGGCGGCGGGGACGCCGCCGTCCAGGAAGCGCTTTTCCTGACGCGTTTCGCCCGGGAGGTGACCATCGTGCACCGGAGGGACCGTCTCAGGGCGGCGGAAATCCTTCAGGAACGGGTGCGGGCCAACGAAAAAATCCGGTTCGCCTGGAATTCCGAGGTGGAGGAGATCGAAGGGGAAACCGCCGTCTCCGCCGTCCGGCTCCGGGACAAGGTGGACCCGGCGAAAAAAACCGTTCTACCTGTGGAGGGGGTATTCATCTTCATCGGCCTCGAACCCAACACGGACTTCGTCCGGGAGGTTGTCAACCGGGACGGAAATGGTTATATTATCGTCGACGGGGACATGAAGACCTCCGCGGAAGGGATTTTCGCCTGCGGGGACTGTATTCTGAAACACTTCCGCCAGGTGATCACGGCCTGCGGGGACGGGGCCACGGCGGCCCATGCCGCCGAACTGCATGTCGACCGGCTCAAAGGGCAGGCTTACGAATAGACGAAACCGGCTTCGGAGAACACCCGAAGGAACGGAGGCTCCGCGGCGGCCCTTCCCGAAGAGCGACCCCCGTCACGGAAAGGAGTTCAAAATGCCTCTTTATGAATATCGGTGCAAATACTGCAAGAACCGTTTCGAAACCCTCCGGTCCCTCCGGGACAGGGATGAGGACGTGGAATGCCCCGCCTGCGGAAAGAAGGGGGCGATCAAGGAGATGTCCGCTCCCCGCGTCTTCACGTCTTCGGGGGGGTCTTCCTGCACCTCCTGTTCGTCCTCGTCCTGTTCCACCTGAGGATAATCCGAGAAGCCGGCCGGCGGCCGGCCTCATCTTTCGAAGGGAAAGGTTCTGCGCTTGGAAACGATCCTCACGTTCTGGCAGCACATCCCGGAGAAAATCGATCCCACCATCCTGGAGTTCGGTGCCTTTCAACTGAGGTACTACGGCCTCATGTACCTCGCGGCCTTCGTTACGACCTATTCCCTTGTCCTTTACCGGGTCCGGACGGAGAAGCTTCCCTATAAGAAAGAGGAAATTCAGGATTACTTCGTCTGGGCCATCCTCGGGCTTCTCGCCGGGGCGAGGCTGGGGTACGTCCTTTTCTACCAGCCGCAGTATTTTCTCCACCACCCCCTGGAAATCATCCTTCCCTTCGAATGGTCCGCCGGCGCCGTGCACTACACGGGGATCAGCGGGATGTCCTATCACGGGGGGCTCGCCGGGGTCGTCGCCGCTTCCCTGATTTTCTGCCGGAGACGGAAAATCGGGTTCTGGTCCTTCGCGGATCTTCTGTGCCCGGCCATTCCGCTGGGGTACACTTTCGGGCGTCTCGGCAACTTCATCAACGGCGAACTGTACGGCCGGGCCACCACGGTCTCCTGGGGGATGTACTTTCCCCAGGACCCGGCGGGGGTGCTGCGGCACCCCTCCCAGCTCTACGAGGCCTTTTTCGAAGGAATCGTTCTTTTCGCCCTGCTCTGGAGCGTTCGGAGAAAAAAGGCTGCCCCGGGGTTTTTTCTTGCCCTGTATCTCGTGGGGTACGGCGCCGTCCGGTTCGTCATCGAATTTTTCCGGGAACCGGACCCGCAGATCGGGTTTCTTTTCGGTGTTTTCACGACCGGCCAGATGTTCTGTGTCGTCATGATTCTTGCGGGGGCAGCGCTCATGGCCTTTCGAAGGCCGCAACGAGGGCGTCCATGAACCAGGTTCGGAACATGTTTCACGGGAGGTCATGAATGGGAAGAAAAGTCGTGATTGTAGGCGGCGGAGCGGGAGGGCCCTCGACGGCGGCGGAAGCGAAACGCCGCGATCCCTCCCTGGAGATCGTCATCGTCGAGAAAGGGCAGTTCGTATCCTATGCCACCTGACCGATGCCCTATTACATCGGCGATGTAATCAAGGACGAGCGGAAACTCATCGCCCGGACGCCGGAAAAATTCGAGGCGTCGGGCATTCACGTACTCCTGAACCGGAAGGCGGAGGAGGTCGATGGGGAGAAACGGGAGGTGCGCCTCGAGAACGGGGAGCGCCTTCCCTTCGACGTTCTCGTCCTCGCCACCGGTGCCGCGGCGACCAGGCCCCCCATTCCGGGGCTCGACCTTCCGGGAGTGTATTCCCTGAAGAGCCTTCCCGAGGCCGTCGCCATCAAGAAGGCCATCGGGGGAGGGGGCGCGAAAAAAGCGGCCATCATCGGCGCCGGCTTCATCGCCATGGAAGCGGCGGAGGCGTTCCGGTCCGCCGGGGTCGACACGACGCTCATCCAGAGGGCCGAACTTCCGGTGAGGCGCTGGGATCCCGAGTATTCCGCCATGGTCAAGGAGGAACTCCAGAAACACGGCGTCCACTGCATGCCGCTCACCTCCCCCCGGGCCGTCGAGAGGGGGGCGAGCGGGGGACTCAAGGTCGTCACGGATCGGGGAGAGGTGGAGGCCGATCTCGTTCTCGTTGCCACGGGGGTGAAGCCGGACACCTTCTTTGCCGGGCAGTTGGGGGTCGCCGTCGGGAAGACCGGCGCCATCGCGGTCAATTTCGCCCAGGAAACCTCCCGGGAAGGCGTGTATGCCGTCGGGGACTGCTGCGAATCGTTTCACCGGGTGAGCCGGTCCTGGACCTCCCTTCCCCTGGGGGACATCGCCAACAAGCAGGGCCGCGTGGCGGGATCCAACATCGGGGGGGCCCCCCTCCTCTTTCCGGGGGTCGTCGGCGCCCAGAGCTTCAAGGTGTTCGACCTGGAGGTGGCCGCCACGGGCCTCACGGAAGAAGAGGCGAAAGGAAGCGGTTTCTCGCCGGTGGCGGAAAAAATGACCGGGACGCCAACGGCGCGTTCCATGAGCGTCGGTGAGAGGCTCTACCTGAAGGTCGTTGCCGACCGTGCCTCGGGAAGGCTTCTGGGTGCGCAGGCGGTGGGGCGGAAAGGCGCCGTTTCCCGGATCAATCTCCTCTCGGCCGCCCTGTGGTCGGGGATGACCGTCGGCGAGACGGCCTACATGGACCTCGCCTACTCACCGCCCTTCGGGGGGGCGTGGGACCCGGTGCACATCGCCTGTCAGGAACTGCTGAGGAAACTGTGACGGCTTCCTGAACGTTTCCGATGCCGTTCGATGAAGCGTTTCATTGACGTTTACGGGGCGGTCGGCTGTAACGCCCGCCGGACAGGGAAGGGAGGCCCACCATGGAGCAAAGGGAGGGAGCGGTACGTGAGATCATCCGTACGGAGAGGACCATCGACGCGTTCCAGTTCCAGGGAACGGAGATGCCCCCGGAGCGTCTGAACAGGATCAGAAAGGCGCTCAAGACCCTTCACACCCTGGAACTCATGGCCCAGAACATCTACAAGTTCCAGATCACCGGGGAGCGGACGGAAACGAACCGGCAGCTCATCGCCGCCATGTCGAACGAGATGACCCACTACCAGGATTTCCAGGAAATCCTCTACGAATACGGCTGGAAACCGGACAAGTTCCGGTGGATGTACTGGATCGTGGGATTCTGCTTCGGGTTCTTCTCGCGGATCCTGGGGCGAAAGGCCATGCTGAAGACGGCCGTCTGGGTGGAAACCCTGGCGGTGAAGCATTACGGGGAATTCCTCAGGGACATCGAGTGGACCGACCGGGACCGGGCCGTCGTCGAAAAGAATCTCCATGACGAGGAAGGCCATGTGAGGCGCTGGACCGCTCTGCTTCGGGCCCTGTGAGGACCGGACATGCCCGACCGCCGTAAGGATCCTCGGGGGAACGGGGGAAGGGGCGAGGGATCGCCCTGGATCCGGGTGCTGCGCCTGCGATTCGTTCCCGCGAGCCTGTTTCCCGCGCTGCTGGGGACCGCCGTCGCCTGGAAGATGACCGGGAGCGTCCACATCGCCTTCTTCCTCGTGGTTCTTCTGGGACTGTCGCTGAACCACGTGGGGCTCAACATGATCGACGACGTCTTCGATTTCCTCCATGCCGCCGACCGCACCCCGTCGGAAGGAAAAAACCCGTACACCGGGGGAAGCGGCGTCCTCACGGAAGGTCTTCTTTCCCATTCCGCCGTTCTGACCGCCGCCCTCGCCTGCTTCGCCGCCACCGCGGCCGTCGCGTTCTACCTGGCCTATGCCGCGGGGTGGCCGGTCCTGCTTCTCGCGGGAATCGGGATCTTTTCTTCCGTTTTCTATGCGGTCCCGCCCGTACGGTACGGGTACCGCGGGCTCGGGGAACTGGCCCATGTGATCAACTTCGGACCGGTCATCGTCCTCGGCGCCTTCTACGTCCAGACGGGGACCTTCGCCCCGGAGCCGCTTATGGCGTCGTTCGTTCCGGGATTCCTCATGGGGGCCATGATCGTGGCGAACGAAATTCCGGACGCAGGGGATGACAAAAAGGCGGGAAAGAACACCCTGGTCGTCCGTTACGGGGGAAAACGGGCCGTTTCCTTTTACGGCGCGGCGCTTGCGGCAGCTTACGGCCTTCTGGTCCTGTCCGTGATTTTCCGGGCGGCCTCGCCGGGAGCGCTCCTTGGTCTTGTCGGGGCTCCCCTGGCCTTCCACTCGTGGAAAATGCTCAAGACCGCTTATGACGATCCCCTGCGGGTCGTTCCCGTGAACCGGGCCATTCTACAGGTCCACCGCGTTTCGTGCATGGGCCTCGTCACGGGCTACCTCATCGCCGGGGCCTTCTGAGGTGCGAAGGAATGAAACGATGCTCCCGATGCGGCAAGGAATTGACCTTGGATCGGAAGATCTCGAGAAGGGACGCCTGTCCCTTCTGCGGGGGGGATCTCCACATCTGTTGCAACTGCCGGTTTTACGATCCCGGCGCGTACAACAGCTGCCGGGAACCCCAGGCGGAGCGGGTCGTGGACAAGGAGCGGAGCAACTTCTGCGATTTCTTCGTCTTCCGGGAAGACCCGAAGGAGGGGGCCGGCGGCGGCGGGAAATCGCGGAACGCGCTGGAGGACCTCTTTCGAAAGAAGGATTGACGGCTTCGTAAAAAGCCCATATGCTGCGTTCCCCTTCTTCCCTCGTCCCTTTGGCGTACCATCAGTACGCCTTGTATGATGGGATCGG
>DJVQ01000023.1 GCA_002441265.1 Syntrophaceae bacterium UBA6252 | reverse complement strand
GAGCTTTTTCCTTTGCCGTTCGAAAAAGTATTGAATTGGCCTTTTTACGAGTTCGTCAAGTTTCATTGACTTCCCTCCCGAATGCTGGTACCCATGGTCCTGGGGGGCGTCCCGGTCCCGGTTCATGACGACGTTTGCTGCGGGTGTTTTCGTGAGGAAGCGATTTTCCCGATTCCTGTCTCTTGCATTCTGTCTTGCCGTCGGGATGATTTGCCCCGGCCCGGCAATCTCCGGCGAGGGAGGGGGGCCGCTGCGGATTGCCGTCCTTTACTTCGACAATTGTTCCATCACGGACCGGGAAGCCCTGGACCCCTTCCGGAAGGGATTGGCCGACACCCTGATTTCCTCCCTGGCCCGCTCGAAGGATCTTCAGGTCGTGGAGAGAACCCGGATGGAGGCCCTTCTTACGGAACTCGGCCTTCAGCAAAGCGGGGCGGTCACATCCGACACGGTGCGGAAAGCGGGAAAGATCCTGGGCGTCGAGGCCCTTCTCACGGGGAGCTACACGGCCGTGGGAACGATGCTGCGGATCGACGCGCGGCTCGTGGACGTGGAAACGTCCAAGGTGCTGGCCGCCGAGGAGACCTGCGGGCCCTCGGAGGAATTTTTTTCCATGGAAGAGGAGCTTGTGGAAAAGATCCTCGCCGGCCTGAATCGGAGGAACATCGCACGGTCCCGCAGCGAAATCGACGGGAAGGCTTTCGATGCCCTTCTGCTCTATTCGAGGGGCCTTGACGCCCTCGATCGGAAGGATGAAAGGACCGCGGGGAGAATCGCCGGGGAGCTTCACAGGAAATACCCGTCTTTCCCGGTGAAGGACGAACGGCTGCGGGAGGCGGGGAGGAAGGAATGAGAGATCGGAGGATGAAGCAGGGGGCGAAACTTTTCCTGATCGCGGCCGCTGCGATGTTTCTCATGTTTGCCGGTGCCGGCGGGGCCGGGGGCGCAGAGCCTGCGAAGGCCTCTCCGTCCTTTCTCATTGCCGTCTTCCCCCTGGAGGATCTCCGGCCGTCGGCGGAAACGGAAGGCCTGGGAGAGGTTCTGGCGGAGGGGATCACCGACGGACTGAGCGGGGCTCCCGGAATCCACGTGGTGGAGCGGCAGCGGCTCAAGGCCGTCATGGACGAAATCGGTCTTGGCATGTCGGGGGCGGTGGACGAAAAGACGGCCGTCCGGGTGGGGAAGCTTCTGGGGGCGAACCATCTGCTCCTGGGGTCCTTCATGAAGTTCAGAAGCCAGGTGCGGGTGAACGCCCGCATCGTCCGGACGGAGACGGGCGAGATCACGGGAACGGCCAAGGTTACGGGAAAATTCGAGGACATTCTCGAACTGGAGGAAAAGGTTGTGGCAGGAATCCTTTCGTCCTGTAACCGCGGGGAATAAAATAAAGGAGGGGATCATGGGAAGAGGCATTATCCGAATCACCGCCATGGCGTGGGCGATTCTGTTTCTGGCGGGCTGCAACACGGCCATTTTTCAGAGCACAATGCTCCAGGTGAAGGCCCACACGGCGCTCCAGTCTCAGAAATATGAGGAAGCCGTCGCCCTTTACGAGGAGATCCTGAAGGGAAGCCCGGAAAATGCCGCCGCACTGAGAGGAATCGGGAGGGCCTTCGTGGAAACGGGAAGGGGCCCCGAGGCCGTGCAGGTCCTGGAAAAAGCGAAGAAGATCGATCCTCAGGATCGAAACACCGATCTGTACCTCGGCATGGCCTACTCCCTCACTGAAGAGTACGGGAAGGCGTTCGATGTCTGGAAGGCCTATACGCTCCAGGAACCGGACAGTCACGTCACCGCCCGGATCGTGAAGCAGATGACCGTTATGCTTCACAAGGAAGCGTCCCGGTGGGCGAAGGAGGCGGTGAAGGGAGAAAAAGCCCTGAAGGGAAAGCCCGGTGACCCGGACACCGTGGCGGTCACCACTTTCGGCGACAGGGGCATTCAGGAGAGGATCCGCCCCCTCCGCAAGGCCATGGCGGACATGATCATCACCGATCTTTCCGGCGTTCCTTCGATCCAGGTGGTGGAACGGGTGAGAATGCAGATGCTTCTCGACGAACTCAAGCTCGGGAAATCCGGTGTCGTGGATTCGAAGACGGCCCCCCGGGTGGGCCGCTTCCTGGCTGCGGGAAGGGTCGTCACGGGAAACATGGCCGGCCTGAGCGAGGCGGTCATGCGTGTGGACACCGTCGTCATGGATCTCGACAAGGCCGGGAACACCGGCCGGCGCGAGGCCCAGGGACCGGTGGACGAGTTTTTCAAGATCGAAAAGACCATCGTCTTCGGAATCCTGAACGAGATGGGCATCCCCCTGACGGAGAAGGAGAAGACCGCTCTCGGCCGGTATGCCACCACGTCCTTCACTGCCATCAAGTATTACGGTGAGGGACTGGACGCCCAGGACAGGGGGGACTGGGACCAGGCGATCCGCATGTTCCTCCGGTCCTCCGACGCGGACTCCATGGGACCGGGGGCCAAGGCGCTGCAATCCGCCCCCTCGAAAGCCGAGGCGGATGCGACCGCTTTGGACCTGATCAGGGACGTGACCGCCGCCTCCGTGACGGACGCCGCGGCGGATAAAGCGGCGAAGGGTGGCGGCGGCGGCTGCTGACATTAACAGGACTTCGTTGGCAGGTCTCGGAGAGGGGGGCCTTCGTGCCTCCCTCTTTTTCGGACGTGAAGCGGGGAACGGCGTGCCGTCTTCCTTCGAGGATGGAATAACCAGCCGGGATGACTGGTTGATGCTTGACAGGGAAAGGGTTTTTGTCTATGCTCCTTTCCCGTGACGGCCCGCGGGGGTGGCGCAGGAAGATCGAGCCCGGATTCCGGGGAGAAAGGAGAAAAAGGAGCATGGGGAAAAAAGGGGTTTTCGCGGTGCTTGTTGTTGCCATGGTTCTCGTGTTCATCGGCGCGAACGGTGCCCTGGCCGAAGAGAAGACGTACATCAACGGGATTGACGCCAATTTCCCGCCCTTCGCCTATGTGGACAAGAACGGCGTTCCCGATGGATTCGACGTGAAGTCGGTGGACTGGATCGCCAAGGAAATGGGATTCAAGGTCAAGCACCAGCCCATGGACTGGGACGGCATCATCCCGAGCCTGAAGGCGAAGAAGATCGACATGATCGCCTCGGGAATGAGCATCACGGACAAGCGGAGGGAACAGGTCAACTTCACCATGCCCTACTGGGTGATCGCCCAGGTGATGGTGTCCAAGAAGGACAACCCCCTCACGGTGGACGAGATCCTCTCCAAGGGCAACAAGGTGGGCGTTCAGCGGGGAACGACGGAAGCCAAGTGGATCGAGGAGAACCTGATCAAGAAGGCGGGGAAGAATTTCGAACTCGTGTACTATGATTCCGCGCCGCTGGCCGTCGAGGACGTGGTGAACGGACGGATCGCAGCCGCCGCCATGGACGACGCCCCGGCGAAGGACGCGGTGAGAAAGAAACCCGTCAAGATCGTCGGCCAGTTCGGTATGGACCAGGAAGACTTCGGCTACGCGGTCCGGAAGGAGGACACGGAACTCCTGAACAAGCTGAACGAAGGCCTGAAGCGGCTCATGGCCTCTCCCTACTGGGAGGAACTCATGAAACAGTTCGATCTCAAATAATGACGGCTTCGTAAAAAGCCCATATGCTGTGTTGCCCTTCTTCCCTCGTCCCT
>DJVQ01000029.1:92122-98074 GCA_002441265.1 Syntrophaceae bacterium UBA6252 | reverse complement strand
TTTCTCTTCCACTATTATATCCTCCATTTATTTTTGTTTATTAAGATAATCTTCACAAGCCGCTTTTAACGTATTGGTCGCCAGAAGCGCGCAATGTTCATTATCCTCGGGTAGTCCGTCCAGAGCGTTCAGAACATCCTGCTGGCTGATTGCTTTTGCCTCCGCAATGGTCCTGCCCTCGGCCATACAGGTTGTCATGGAGCCGCAGGCCCGTGAAGGATCGCAGCCGTCGGTGATAAAAGAGACGTTTCTGATTTTGTCTTCTTCGACCAGAACCCAGAACTCCATGGTGTCGCCGCAGGGACCGGTGATGCGGGCGTGGCCGTCAAATTCCCCGAGGGGCCCATGATTCCGGGGATTCGTCCCGTGATCGCGCGCCTGGGCCGACAACTTTTCCAGATCGTTGCATTCCATACCTTTTATCGCCTCCGGTTAAACGAGTTGCTTCCAGATGTTTCGAATGTCCTCCGCGCAAGGGGCTTCGACTTCCACGACCGCCCGCTCGCGCATCTGGGCCAGGGTGACCGCACGGTCATACCGGATGCGGCCGACGACGCGCGCCCCGGCCCGTCGCGCCTGTTCCTCTATTTTTTCCGTCATTTCCGGGTTGAGGTCCCACTTGTTCACGCAGACCGCCGCGGGAATCTCGAAATGCCGCGCCAGCGACAGCACCCGTTCCAGGTCGTGCTCGCCGGACACCGTGGGCTCCGTGACGGCCAGCACGTCCGTCGCGCCGGTCAGCGACGCGATGACGGGGCAGCCGATCCCGGGCGGACCGTCCACGAGGATCAGGGAACGATGCTCCCCTTCGGCGACGCGGCGGGCCTCCCGTCGGACCGTGGAAACCAGCTTGCCCGAGTTCTCCGCCGCCACGCCCAGCCGCGCGTGGACCATGGGGCCGCAGCGTGTCTCCGACACCATCCATTCGCCGCAGAGCCTTTCGGGAAAATCGATGGCCTGCGCCGGGCAGAAGCGGACGCACACGCCGCACCCCTCGCAGGCGGCGGGATCGATGGAAAATCCGGCATCCCCGCCGTCCGTGCCGTTCATTCTTACCGCATCGAACCGGCAATAATCAACACAGTTTCCGCATCCGATGCAGTCCTCCGGGCGTATCACCGCCTCGTGGCCGCTCCGGAATTCATGGCGTTCCAAGACCCGGGGCGCAAGGACCAGATGCAGATCCGCCGCATCCACGTCGCAGTCGGCGATGACCGGCCGGTCCGCAAGAACGGCGAAGGAAGCCGCCACGCTGGTCTTCCCGGTGCCGCCTTTTCCGCTGATGATCACGATTTCCTTCATGGGCTCCTGTCCTTGTCCGTCCCGGCGGGCCGCCGCGGGACGCTGCATCCGTAAAAGACATGTCCTTCGTACTTCGTTTTCACGAGATCCCCCCGCGCCAGGAGCCGGTCCACGACTTCCCAGGAGGCCCCGGCCCGGGACAGAAAGACGGCCACGGCCTCCTCCCGCATGGGGTGGACGGCGACGATGCCCGCGAGGTCCCGTTCGACGTCGCCGGTGACGGCGAAGTCATCCCCCTCGTAGCCGGTCAGGCATTCCACGGGTACCGCACCGTTCTCGAAAATCCTGCGCGTCCGTTCGAGGGTTTCCCCGTCGGGGCCCCGCACCCACGCCTCCGCGGGCGGGCGGGTCGGAATGCCGAGGTACGCCCCGTGCAACCGCAGTCCGGACAGAAAACGGACAAGCTCCTCCACGCATTCCCTGCCGTCGTTGAGCCCCCCCACAAGCATCGTTTCCGTCACCAGCCTGCCGCCGAACGCGGCGGCGAACGCGCAAAGCCCGTCCAGGATCCGGGACAGCCGCAGGGCGCCGTGGGGCCGGTCGATCCGCCTCCAGATTTCCTCCCGGACGGAATCAACCTTCACGGAAACCCAGTCGGCGCCGCCGAGTTCCTCCCGCACGTCCTCGCGCCACAGGAGGGATCCGTTCGTGATCACGCCGACGGGCACCCCGAGCGTCTTCAGCATCGCGATTTCCCTGCCCAGGTTCACATCCAGGGTGGGCTCCCCGTCGGGCACGAAGGTCAGGAAGTCGCACCGCCCGGATGCTTCTTCCGCCCTGGCGAGTCTTTCCCGCACATCCCGGAGAATGTCCCGGGGTGCGAAGAAAAAGCGGCGGTCCCGCCGCATCTTCGCGGTTCGTCCCGCCTGGCAGTAGACGCAGGAATAGGTGCAGACCTTGGCCCCGATGTTGTTGATGCCCAGGCTCCGTCCGAGACGCCTCGACGGAACGGGGCCGTAGGAGTATCGACTGCCGTTTTCCGTCACGATCCGCCTCCGCAGGGCGATTTTCCGCAGCGCTCCCCGCGGCCGCAGCAGGTCCGGCCTTCCCGCTCCAGGGAGCACCCCTGTCCCGCACGTCCCCTTTGGCCGCGGCCCGAGCCTTTGAGGACAAAACCGGCGCCTCCGCTGATCAGCCGCCGGACCTCGCCGCCGCACCCGGGGCATTCCGCGAGGGGCGGATCGGTGATGGACTGCCTGCGTTCGAAATTCAGGCCGCAGGATTGGCACGCGTATTCGTAAGTCGGCATCGCTCATGCCTCCTTTGGGTTCGTCCGGAACATCGTCTTTCCGACGAGGTTCCGGAAAAGCCCCCGGTATTCCGGAAGCGCCTCCACGATCAGGCCCCCCCTGGAACAGGCTTCCGCGATCCGCCGGTCGTCGGGGATCTCCAGAAGGATCGGAATGTGCCGTTGCCCGCAGTACCGGTGCACCCGGTCGTCCCCGAGCCCCACCCGGTTGACCACGACCCCGAAGGGGATGCCCAGTGCCCGCACCATCTCCACCGCGAGCGTGAGGTCGTGAAGGCCGAAGGGGGTCGGCTCCGTGACGAGCAGAACGAAATCCGCGCCCCGGAGGGTGGCGATGACGGGACACGAGGTTCCGGGAGGCGCGTCCAGAATCGCGGGGAGGTCTCTCCGCAGGCGCGCCTTGACCGCGTGGATGAGGGGCGGCGCCATGGCCGCGCCGATGTCGAGCCGTCCCTGGACGAGCGTGACGTTTCCCGCCCGCCGGGTCTCTACGGCGCCGATGGGCTTCGCCGTCTCGCGAATGGCTTTGACGGGGCACACCATCGTGCATCCGCCGCATCCGTGGCACATTTCCGGAAAGACGAGGGGCGTGGTCCCGAATGAAACGATGGCGTGGTACTCGCAGAACCTGCCGCATTCGCCGCAGCCGTCGCAGAGGGCCTCGTCCACCTCGGGAACGGGAATGCCGATGATTTCCCTGCCCGTCGGGGCGCCCTTCAGAAACAGGTGGTCGTTCGGCTCTTCCACGTCGCAGTCCAGAAGCTGGATCTCCGAATCGAACGCCCGCGCCAGGTTCACCGAAACCGTCGTTTTGCCGGTACCGCCCTTTCCCGAAGCGATCGCGAGAATCATTCCAAACCCCCGACCATCCCGATCCGGTCGAACCGGAACGTCCGCCGGACACGTCCTGCGGGCGCATAAAGTCCCGTTCCCGCAACCGTCGCAATCAGGGAGTCCTCCTTCATATGGTGGTCGTTCACGGAAAGGACGCCTCCCGGCTTGAGGAGCCGGTGCAGGGCGGCCAGAGCACGGCCGGAGTCGGGAAGCCCGTGCAGCACGTCATACAGCAGGACCATGTCCGCGCATGCCTTCGGGACGCCTTCCGGATCGCCTCCCGGGACCGTTCGGACGTTCGCGCACCCTCTCCTTTGCACGGCCCTGCGCACCATGCTCAGGGCCAGCGGATGGATGTCCACCGCGTAGACGAGGCCTTCCGGCCCGACCAGGGGGGAGGCGGCGAGGGTGAAACTGCCCGGTCCGCAGCCGAAGTCGACAACGGTCATGCCAGGACGCACGCCCGCTTCCAGGAGCACGTCCGCAGGCGGTCGAAACCTGTCGCGGACGCGGAGCATGAGAGACATGATGCGAAAGCCGAGGTTGCTTTGCGGACGCCCTGTCTTCACGATCTTCCCTTTCCCGTCACATGAACGGGCCGAATCCCGGCTTACGCCCAGTGCCCCTCGACGTCCGGCGCCGCGGCCTCGGGCAGCTCCCCCGCCCGGTACCGGGCAAGGGCCTCGGCCACCGTGCCTTCTCCGGCGTAATGGATCCCGATGCCCGCCGCCCGGAGCACCCGAAAGGCCTTCGGGCCGCAGTGGCCCGTCACGAGCGCTTTCGCTCCCAGCCTGGCCACCGTTTCCGCCGACTGGATCCCCGCCCCCTGGGCCGCGTCCAGGCTCTGCCGGTTGTCCACCACTTCAAAGGTCTCCTTGTCCAGATCGTAGACAAGAAACTTCGGGGCGCGGCCGAACCGGCTGTCCAGCGGGGCCGCAAGATCGCCGCCCGATACAGTGAATGCAACTTTCATTTTCCGTCTCCTTCAACGAAGTTCACGAACCCGGAAACCGGATCTACGGCCGGTCCGCCGTCTTCTCGATTTCCTCGATCCGCTTTCGGACCGCATCGAGTTCGTTCTGCAGCGCCTCGGCCTGGTTCCTGAGCGTCTCTCGTTCCGCCCCCGGATCCGGCTTCCCGTAAGGTCCCGTGTATCCGTAAAACGCAACGCCGGGGAACATCCCTCCGGGACGTCCGGACGGATGGAACCTGTTTTGCCATCCGAATCCGCCGCCGCCGAATCCCCGGCCGCGGAAACCGCGGCCCCTTCCGAAACCCATTCCGAAACCGCGCCCGGGGACCGGGTTGGCGTACCCGGGCGTTCCATGGCCGGCGCAGAAGCCGGCCGCCCGTCCGGTCATGGCTCCCATCCCGGCGGGTCCCGTTCCATCTCCTCTCGGCATGGTCCTGTTCTCCTTTCTCATCGATTTTCCTTTATTCCCTGGCCATCAGGGTTCCGCACTCGGGGCACTTGCGCTCGACGCAGGGAATTCCCCTTTCGTGCGGTTCCTTCTTCCCGCATTGCGGGCAGACGCAAAAGCCCGCGGGCCCGGAGGCTCGGGGCCCGCCCATACGGCCGCCCCTCATGCCGCCCGGTCCCTGTCCTCTTCCTCCGCCCTGGCCCCGGCCCTGTCCTCTTCCCCCGCCCATTCCGCGTCCTCCCGGCTTCATGGCATATTCCTCCGGATCATTCTCATTTCTTCCTCCGAACCTCCGGCCCTTTCGTCCGAAACAGCCCGGCATGGCAAAGGCGCCGCACTCCAGCGTGCCGCCCAGCCAGGCGCGGATGACCTCCTGCAGATCGCCCGCCACGAAGGGGACCACCCGGATCCCGTAAGCGGCGACCAGTCCGTGTATGGGCCTGGAAATCGCGCCGCATACCAGGACTCCGATGCCCAGATCCATGAGCCGGAGGGCCTTCCGGACAGGCAGTTCCGCCGGCAGCGTTTCCTGTGTCTGCCGGACGATGCGCCCGGATTCGGACTCGACGACACAGATCCGGCGCGCCGTGTCGAAGACCGGTGCGATGCGGTTTTCCCAGTGTGCAAACGCCGTTTTCATCGGTCCCTTCCCTGCCTTCGTTCACTTGATTGTGGTGCAAAAACATTGCCAGGAACATGGGGATCGGGAAATGCGTACAACAAACCGCAATAACTGACAAAACTTGAATGTAAGATGGAAGGGCCGGCCCGATACTGTAGCGTATGCGCTACCGTAAGGCCGGCATTGGGGTTGCGGAAACGCTACTGTTTCTTCCCCCGGCGGGAGCGGCCGTCCCGGTCCGGAAGGGGGATGCCCAGTTTCTTCATCCTCCGGAAGAGGGTGGTCTTGTGGATGCCGAGTTCCCGGGCCGCCGCCTGCCGGTTGTCGTCGTTCCGTTCGAGGGCCGTGCGGATGGCCTGGGCATCCAGGATGTCGTGGGCGGAACGCATGCCGCCGCCCCCGTCCGCCGCGGCCCCGCGGGCGGTCAGTTCTCCGGGCAGATGGGCGATGCCGATGGGCCCGTCGCCGCAGAGGATGAAGGCGCGTTCGACTGCGTTTTCCAGTTCCCGGATGTTTCCCGGCCA
>DJVQ01000029.1:2472-92039 GCA_002441265.1 Syntrophaceae bacterium UBA6252 | reverse complement strand
CCGGTAGTAGAGATCCTCCCGGAAGACGCCGAGGCGCACCTGCCCTGCCAGGTCTTTGTTGGTGGCCACGATCACCCGGACATCGGCGGACTCGGAGCGGGTCGCGCCCAGGGGCTCATAGGTCCGCTCCTGGAGGACGCGAAGCAGCCGGACCTGAAGGGCCGGGCTGATCTCGCCGATTTCATCGAGGAACAGGGTCCCTCCGCCGGCCAAGGCGAAGCGGCCCGGCTTGTCCTTGTTCGCCCCGGTGAACGCCCCGGCCTTGTAGCCGAAAAGCTCCGACTCCAGGAGCGTGTCGGGCAGGGCCCCGCAGTTCACCGCGACGAAGGGTCCCTTCCTGCGGGGGCTCAGGGAATGGATCGTCCGCGCCACCAGTTCCTTGCCCGTCCCCGTTTCCCCAAGGAGGAGCACCGTGCTGGGACTCGCGGAAACGGCGGGAAGGACCTCGAACACCCGCTGCATCAGGGGGCTCCTGCTGACGAGGTCGCCGGCGCTGTATTTCCCCTCCAGTTCCCGGCGAAGCGCCTCGACTTCCGACAGGTCGCGGAAGGTCTCCGCCCCGCCGATCACGCGGCCGCGGCCGTCCCGCAGAACGGCCGTGGAAACGCTCACGGGAATGCGGTTCCCGTCGGAATCGACGATGTAGCCGGACTTTCCGATGACGGGCCTTCCCGTCTTCAGGGTCTGCTGCAGGGCACAGGCGGCCCCGCACATGCTGGACCGGAAGACGTCTGAGCAGCGACGCCCGATGGCTTCCTCCCTGGGGACGCCGGTGATCTCCTCGGCGGCCCGGTTGAACGACGTGACGTGCCATTCCAGGTCCACCGTGAAAACGCCGTCGGAGATGCTTTCAAGGACCGATTCAGTGGGCGTGCGGCTTTTCGATCCGCCTTTTCTCTCAACGCTCATCCCGATTTCTCCCATGGGCCCGCCGGCCGGTTCCTCCCCGTGACCGCGGGAAGAATTGTCGAAGGATAACACACAGGCGGCCCGTATTGCCAGAGCCGAAGGGGGAAAAGTCCCCGGGACCGTTCCCGCGTTCGCCGTTCTTTAACGCGTTTGTCATCGAACTGACACATTCTTTCCCTATAGTGGTTCCCGTCATGAATCGCCCGGGACCGCCCGGGACGGAAAAACTTCATGGAGGTCCATGATGCTCCAGATCGAAGCGAACGCCCTCGCCCTGGGTTACGGGAAACGGATCGTTCTCCCCGATGTCAACCTGAAGATCCGCAAGGGCGAATTCATCAGCATCATCGGGCCCTCGGGGGCCGGAAAATCGACCCTTCTCATGTCGATCAACGCCGGGGTCGACATCTTCGGGGGCGATCTCAACGTTCTCGGGGAGCCGGTTCACCGCATCGCCAATTCCGCTCTCAAGCGGCTCCGCTCGCGCATCGGGATCATCTTCCAGGGATTCAACCTCGTAAAGCGCCTGACCGTCCTGGACAACGTCGCCAGCGGCATGCTCGGACGGATGTACATCCTGCCCGCCATGATCAAGTACTACACGCCGGGGCAGTTCGAAAGAATCTGGGAATACATGTCCATCGTCGGCATCGAAGACGCGGCGCTTCAGCGCTGCGATCAGCTCTCCGGAGGGCAGATGCAGCGGGTCGCCATCGCCCGGGCCATGGCCCAGGAACCCGAAATCATCCTCGCCGACGAGCCCATCTCGTCCCTCGACCCCGTGAGCGCCCGGCGCGTCATGGACGCCCTCAAGGCGGTGAACGAGACATACGGGATCACCGTCGTCTCCAACCTGCACCAGCTGGACAGCGCCCGGGACTACTGCACGCGGGTCCTCGGGATCCGCGACGGCGCCGTCGTCTTCGACGGCCCCCCCGAATTCCTGACCGACGCCGCCGTGCGGGAGGTCTACCACGGCGCCCGGACGCCCGAAACCGACATGCCGGGCGCGAGAGCCTTTCCCCGCCGGTCTTTCATGTCCGAGGCGGCGGCGGGCGCACGGGCGTGACAGGATCGACGGCGTCCCGGCCCCGGGCCGGGCACCGAGGAATCATACCGGGCAGGACCACGCACCCGAACCCGCCGCCAGGGCGGGTCCCGGCGAAGGCCGCCGGTCAACATCCCCATAAGGAGGATCCTATGAAAAAACTGCTTTCCATCCTGGTCGCCGCAGTCCTTACCGTTGCGGTTTCCGCCCTTTCCGCGCCCGCCGCGCCGCAGGCCGGCTGGCCGGAGAAACTCGTTTTCGGCATCATTCCCACGGACTCCTCGGCCAACATCACCGAACGATACGAAAGCCTGGTCAGGCACCTCGAAACGAAGCTCGGGCTCCCCATCGACGTCAAGGTCGCCACGGACTACGCCGGCGTGATCACGGGCATGCAGTTCAAACACATCGACTTCGCCTACTTCGGTCCCAAGTCCTATGTCGAGGCCGCCAGGCGCGCCAACGCGGAGGCGTTCGTCATCGAGGTCTCCCAGGACGGAACGAACGGCTACCACGGGCTCATCATCACGAAAAAGGGATCGGGGCTCAAGACCGTGGCCGACCTGAAGGGCAAGGTCTGGGCCTTCGTGGACCCCAATTCCACCAGCGGCACCCTCGTCCCCATGGTCTACTTCCTCAACGAGCTGAAGATCGATCCGGAACGCTATTTCTCGAAAGTCGTCTATTCCGGAAGCCACGAGGCATCGATGCTTTCCGTGAAGGCGGGCAAGATCGACGGCGCCTCGACGAACGACCTGGACATGGCCCGGGGAAACGGAAAGCAGTGGAACGCCGGCGAGGATTTCGAGATCATCTGGACGTCCCGGCTGATCCCCGGTTCGCCCATGGCGTACCGAAGCGACCTTCCCGAAACGCTGAAGAAGGCCCTCGCCGCCGCCTTCCGGGGCTACAGGGACAGGGACGGCCTCGAGATGCTGAAGATCAAGGAATACGCCCCCGTGACGGACGCGACCTACAATCCGATCCGGGAACTGATGGAAGTCAAGAACAAGATGAAGAAATAATGCCGGCTTCTTCTCATCCTCGCCGACCGGGGGCGGGGCCCACCCCTTTCCGTCCCGCCCCCCTCCCCTGCCAAGGAGACCCTGTGCAGCTGGCCGAAATCAGGAAAAAAACGAACCCCTTCAGCGTTTTCAACGTGACCATGCTCGTTCTTGCGCTGGCCGTCGTCACCTGGAGCTGGGAATCGACGCAAATGAGCGTATCGGCGCTCCTCGAAGGCGCGCACAACATGCTCGCCTACATCCGGGGAAACCCCGACATCGCCGAAAGCGGTTTTTTCCCGCCCGACTGCAACGGAGCGGGCCTCAAAAGATATCTTCTTTCCATGCTGGAAACGGTGCAGATGGCCTTTCTCGCCCTCATTCTCTCGGTGGCCATCGCCTTCCCGCTGGCCTTCGGGGCATCCCGGAACACGCTGGAAATCATCATTCCGGGCAAACGTTTCGTCCCCCGGATGCTCCGGAAGCTGCTGTACACGGGAATCCGTTTTTTCGCGAACCTTTCCCGATCCATCAACGAACTGGTCTGGGCGCTCCTCTTCGTGTCCGCCGTGGGTCTGGGTCCCATGCCGGGCATCCTGGCCCTGGGCGTCCACACCTCGGGGGTTCTCATCAAACTTTTCTCCGAGGGCATCGAAAACGTCCAGCCCGAGCCGGTCACGGCGCTGGCCGCCACCGGCGCCGGTCCCGTCAAGATCATCCGGTACGCCGTCATCCCGCAGATCACGCCCTTCTTCGTTTCCATGACCTTGTACCGTTTCGAGTCCGACGTGCGGTCCGCAACGATCCTGGGCTTCACGGGAGCGGGGGGGATCGGCGTCTACCTCTACGACAAGCTGCGAAGCTTCGAGAACCAGGAGGTCACCACCATTCTCATCGTCATTATCGCCACCGTGGCGCTCGTGGACCGGATGAGCGCCGTCATCCGAAGGAGGTACGCCTGATCATGGACGAAGCGCTGATCCGGAAACTGGAGATCCGCGAAGCCGAGCGTTCCGACCTGCCCCGCGTCCTGCCGATCCTGGGACAGCTCGGCATGGACGACGGGCGCGTGCTTGACGCCGATGCGGCGGGATTTCTCTTCGAAAAGATGCTGCGGTATCCCGATTACCGCCTGTACGTCGCCGTCGTCGACGAATTCGCCGTGGGCATTTTCGCCCTTCTCGTCATGGACAATCTCGGCCACCGGGGAACGCCCTCCGGCGTCGTGGAGGACGTCGTCGTCCGGGAGGGGTGGCGCGGGAAAGGGATCGGGACGGCCATGATGCGCCACGCCATGGCCCTTTGCGGGGAAAAAGGATGCTACAAGATGGTGCTTTCGAGCAGCCGGAACCGCTCCGACGCCCACCGGTTCTATCGTTCCCTGGGATTCGACACGCACGGGTACAGCTTCGAGGTCAGGACCCGATGAAAGAGACGCCGGGCATCCCCGAAACATCCCTCCTGGAGTGCATCGCTTACATCCCCGATCGGTCCGTGGGCAAACTCCTCGACCTCCTCGCATCGAAGGAGATCGTCATCGAGCGGGGCCCCCTGACGGGCCTCGTGATGATGTCGGCCATGGATTCCTTCGAGACCGATTTCCATCTGGGCGAGGTTCTCGTCACAGAGGCGGAAGTGCGGTGCGGCGAATACAGGGGCTATGGGATGGTGATCGGCGAGGACCCGGACCGGGCCGTCGCCAGGGCCGCCGCGGAAGCCGTGTGGGCGGCGCCGAACCATCTCTTCAGGAAGCGCCTGAACCGGTTTCTCCGGACGGAAGCGGGAAAGCTCGGAAAGCGCCGGGAAAAGGAAAGCGAACGCATCGCCGGGACCCGCGTCCGTTTCGAAACCATGAAAAGGACCTGAGATGAAGATCACCAGCGACGAAACAGCGATGCAACGCACGTTCCGGTGCCTGCTTGCGGCCATGAGCCGGCCGGGCCGGATCCAGGTGCTGCCGTCCACGTTGGAGGGCGGGGGCGGCCCCCGGGAGCCCCTCTTCCTGGTGCTGAGAAGCCTGCTCGATCAGGAAGTCAGCTTCGCCGTCACCGGCGTGGACCGTACGGACGCGCTCCAGGCGATCATTGCCGGCCGGACGCGGTGCCCCGCGGCGACGATCGGGGAAGCCGATTACATCGTCGTCGCCGGAGGCGACAGCGACGGCGAGATCCTCGGGGCCAAACGTGGAACGCAGCAATACCCGGACACGTCCGCAACCATCGTTTTTGCGGTGCGGTCGCTCCTTGCCCCGGACAGCCGGCGGCCCGCAGCGGCCCTTTCCGGCCCGGGGATCCGCGGGGAAATCCTCCTCGGCCCGATCCAGGGTCTCGGCCCCCGGGAATTGGAACACCTGCGCACGCTGAACACCGATTTTCCCATGGGGGTGGATGCCGTCTTCATCGACGAGAGGGGACGGATCCTTTGCATCCCCCGATCCACTAAAATTCGGATCCAGGAGAACTGAAATGGGATACGTAGCCGTCAAGGGAGGCGTCGAGGCCATCGAGAACGCATGCAGGGCCTTTGTCCGGGAACGCACGAAAGGGACCTCGACGCCGCTCGCCGTGGAACAGATCCGGGACCGGCTCTTCCTCCTCGTCGACCGCGTCATGGGAGAGGGGTCTCTTTACGCGCCGGATCTCGCGGCCATGGCCATCCGGCAGGCCGCCGGGGACACCCTGGAGGCGTCCTTCCTGCTGCGGGCATACCGGACCACCCGTCCCCGCCTGGGGTATTCGATCCCCCGGTCCTCCGCCGGCATGCGGGTCATCCGCAGGATCTCGGCGGCGTTCAAGGAGGTGCCGGGCGGGCAGATCCTCGGTTCGACGAACGACTACACCCTGCGGCTGCTTCATTTCGACCTGGACAAACCCTCGAAGGCCGCCGGGCCGGATTTCTCCGGCGAAACCGGGGACGATCCCCGGGACGGGGAACCCCTGCCGGGGACCTTTCCGAGGGTGATCGACATCCTTCGCAGGGAAAATCTCATCGTGACCCCGAAACGGCGGGAAGACGAACCGGAGGCCATGGACATCACCCGGGAGTCGCTCCTCTTCCCCGCCCCCCGCAGCGCCGCCCTCCAGACCATGGCCCGGGGGGAGACGGGAGGCCTTCTTCTAATGGCGTATTCCAACATGCGGGGCTACGGAAACATCCATCCCACCATCGGGGAGCTGCGGGTCGGATACATGCCGCTTTGCATCCGGCATCCGTCGAGCGGGGAGCCGTACACCGCCGGGGAAGTCAAGGTCACCGAGGCGGAGATCCTGGCCAAGTTCACCGACGAGACGGAGGGGCCGCGCTTCACCGTCGGATACGGGATGTGCTTCGGCCACAACGAGGTGAAGGCCATCTCCATGGCCATTCTGGACCGCTCCCTTCAGACGGGGACGAACGCAACCCCGTCGGAGGACGCCGAGTTCGTTCTGTCCCACATCGACGGAATCGAGTCGATGGGTTTCTGCAATCACTGGAAGCTTCCCCACTACGTGGACTTCCAGTCCGATCTCGACCGCCTGCGGAGGGCGAAGGAAATTCATGAATCTCAGGGAATGGATGGGAAGAAAAAAGCGTGACGGCTGCGGGAACGGCCCCGATTACAGCTTTGCCTTTCTCGACGACGTCTCGAAGCGGGAGATCCGCCGGAAAATCCTCAAAGCCGTGGCCATCCCCGGCTACCAGGTCCCCTTCGGGTCGAGGGAGCTTCCCATCGCCCGCGGCTGGGGGACGGGCGGCCTTCAGATCACCCTTTCCCTGGTCCTGCCCGAGGACATCCTGAAGGTCATCGACCAGGGCTGCGACGGAAGCGTGAACGCCGTCAACATCAAGCGTTTCATCCAGGCGGTGACGGGCGTCCGGCTCACGACGGACACCGGGGAGGCGACCCTCATCCAGACGCGCCACCGGGTCCCCGAGGAGCCCATGACGGACGCCCAGATCCTGATCCTCCAGGTTCCCTATCCCGAGGCCCTCCGGGAGGTGGAACCCTCGGAAAGGGTCACCCGGCGCATGCACGCCGAAGCGGATTACAGCAGGATGTGGCTTTACCTCTACGAGGACATCGTGAAGTTCGACGAGATCACCATCGGCTACCGCTACCCCGTGACGGTGAACGGGCGGTACATCATGGACCCGAGCCCCATCCCGCGGTGGGACATCCCCAAACTCCACATGGCCGAAACGCTGTTCCTCTTCGGCGCGGGCCGGGAAAAGCGGATCTACGCCGTGCCGCCCCACACGCCCGTCGTCCCGCTCGAGTTCGAGGACTTCCGGTTCAGGGTGGAGAACTTCGAAGGGAAGGCCTGCGCGCGCTGCGGCGCCACGGACACCTACCTCGACGAAATCATCGACGACGCCACGGGGCGGAGGCTCTTCTTCTGCTCCGACACGGGCTTCTGCGACAAGAGGTGCGGCGAATGAAACCGCTTCTCGAAATCCACGGCCTGACCAAGCTGTTCGGAAGCGGCTGCGGTCACTGCCTTCCCGGGGGCGTCTCCCCGGAGGAAGGGAACCGCTGCGGCCGCTGCGGGACCGTCGTCGGCTGCGGCGACGTTTCGCTCATGGTCTATCCCGGCGAAGTCCTCGGCGTCGTGGGCGAGAGCGGCTCCGGGAAAAGCACCCTCGTCCGCCTCATCCACTTCGAACTCGATGCGACGGCGGGCGAAATCTATCTGAACAACGGGAAAGAGGACGCCGCCCGTGAGAACCTCCTGATGCAAAGCCCTTTCCGGCGGCGGCAGATCCGGAGCCGGCACATGGGAATCGTCTATCAGAACCCCTGGCTGGGCCTGCGGATGCAGGTGAGCTCCGGGGGCAACATCGCCGAGAAGCTCCTGGCGGCGGGCTGGCGGAACGTCTCGGAGATCCGGAAACGGGCCGCCTTCCTGCTGGAGCGCACGGAAATCCCCGTGAACCGCATGGACGAACCGCCGGCGAATTTCAGCGGCGGCATGCAGCAGCGCGTGCAGATCGCCAAGGCGCTTTCCAACAACCCGCAGGTGCTTCTCCTGGACGAGGTGACGACGGGGCTGGATCTCTCCGTGCAGGCCCGCGTCCTCGATCTCATCCGGAATCTCCAGCGGGAACTCGCCGTGGCGATGATCGTCGTTTCCCACGACCTGGGCGTCATCCGCCTGCTGTGCCAGCGGACGATCGTCATGCGCCACGGCCGGGTCGTCGAGTCGGGGCTGACGGACCAGGTGCTGGAGGACCCCCGGCATGAATACACGCAGCTCCTGGTAAGCTCACAACTCTGAAAAACGGAGCGGGGCGGAGAAACGCCCCGTATCCCTGAAGGAAACCGTTCATGCTCGAAGTCCGAAACCTGTCCAAAACGTTCGTGATCCACATCCTGGGCGGCAAGTCCATCGAGGGGTTCCGGGGGGTCTCCTTCCGGCTTTACCCCGGGGAATTCCTCGGCCTCACGGGGCGAAGCGGCTCCGGCAAGAGTTCCGTCCTCAAGTGCATCTACGGAACCTACCTCCCCGCGTCGGGCGAGGTGTGGTTCGCGTCGGAGCGGCTGGGAAGGGTGGACCTCGCCCGCGCCGGGGAGCAGGCGGTTCTCAGGGTCCGCGACGGCGAGATGGGCTACGTCTCCCAGTTTCTCCGGGTCATCCCCCGGATCGCCGCGGCGGACGTGGTCGCCGAACCGCTTCTCCGGGCCGGATCCGAGGCCGGCGCGGCCCGCCGGCAGGCGGCGGCGCTCCTGGAACGGCTCCGGATCCCGGCACGGCTGCACGATGCCTATCCCTCCACGTTCAGCGGCGGCGAGCAGCAGCGCATCAACATCGCCCGGGCCGTCATCCGGAAACCCCGCCTCCTCCTTCTCGACGAACCCACGGCGTCCCTGGACCGGGAATCCCAGGAGACCGTCATCGGCATCCTGCGGGAACTCAAGGAAAAAGGAACCTCCATGATCGGCATCTTTCACGACCGGGCGGCCCTGGAGGCCATCGCGGACAACGTCCTGGAACTGGCGAACGGGAGCATGGAACATGGGCGTCCCTGAACCGTTCGTCATCGAGAACGCCCATATCGTGACCCCCGGCGGAATCCGGCGGGGCGCATCGCTCGCCGTCGAGGACGGCCGCATCTCGGCCGTCGGCGGGAACATTCCCGCGGGACGTCGGCCGAGGCTCGACGCGTCGGGAAGCTGGATTCTCCCCGGATTCATCGACCTGCACAGCGACGCCCTCGAAAAAGACCTGGAACCGCGGCCCAACACCCGTTTTCCCCTCGACATCGTCCTTCACGAACTGGACAAGAAACTCGCCGCCTGCGGCGTGACGACCATCTTCCACTCCGTGTCGTTCGCGGAGGGGGAAATCGGCATCCGGTGCAACGAGACGGCGGCCTCGGTGGTCGCGCGGATCGCCGAGCTGGCGCCGCGCATGTCCGTGGACACCCGGGTCCATGCCCGGTTCGAGGTCACCGACGCGTCCGCCGTGCCCTGGCTGGAGGCCTTCCTGAAAGAAAGGAAGATCCACCTGTTCTCCTTCATGGACCATACGCCCGGGCAGGGGCAGTTCCGGGAGGAGGCGGCCTTCGAGAATTACTACGGCCGCGTCTACGGAAAAAAGACGGGAGAGATCCGCGAGATCATCGAGAACAAGTTCCGGTCCCGGGAAACCGCCGCCGGCCGGTTCGACCGCCTGGCCGCCCTGTGCCGCTCCATGGGGATCCCCATGGCGTCCCACGACGACGACTCGAAGGAGAAGGTCCTGTGGCTTCGCGAAAGGTCGGTGGGAATCTCGGAGTTTCCCGTCAACATGGAGGCCCTTCAGGCCGCGGGGGACGCGGGGCTTTGCATCTGCCTGGGCGCGCCGAACGTTCTCAGGGGGTCGTCCCAGGCGGGGAATCTCAGCGCCCGGCAGGCCATCGAAAGAGGATACGGCGACATCCTGTGCTCGGATTACGCGCCCATGGCCATGCTCCACGCCGTATTCACGCTGGAGGCGCTGGGCCTGCGGCCCCTTCACGAGGCGGTGAACATGGTGAGCCTCCACCCTGCGGCGGCGGTGGGGATCTCCGGCGACAAAGGCTCGCTGGCGGAGGGAAAGGCGGCGGATTTCCTCCTCGTGGACCGCGACGGCGGGGTTCCCCGCATCCTCAAGACATTCGTATCGGGGAGGGAGGTGTTTTCCACATGCTCAAGATAGGAACCAAGATCGACGAGGTCCGCGTCGACGGCCACCTGGAGCTTCTGGCCAGGGACCTGGACTGTTTCGCCCGCCTGGACCTCCAGGCGGTGGAGATTCCCGTCCACGGTCTCGACGCCATCGTGCACGGGCGGCTGAACGGGTCGAGGGTCCGTTCCATCCGGCGGGTGCTCGACTCCTTCGGTTTCACTTACAGCGTTCACGCCCCGAATCCCCTGAACCTCATGGACCGCGACTGCGGGCGACTCCACGACCGGGTCTTCCGGGCCAGCATGGAATTCGCCTCGGAGATCGGATCGTCCGTCGTCGTCTATCACGCGGGCCGTTTCATCCCCGAGGAGGCATTCGACGCGCCCGGCTTCGACGCGCCCGCGGAAGGGGAGCGAACCGCCCTGCTCCAGGGCGAGGCGCGGGCGTTGGGCGCCATCGCCGACGATTTTCCCGGAATCCGCATCTGCGTGGAAAACGCCCGCCCCTACCTCCGCCAACGGCATTACTGCTACGGCGAAAGCCCGAGGATCCTTGCGGAACAGGTCCGGCGGATCGGACGGCCGAACGTGCGGATCAACCTGGACCTGGGACATCTCTACATGGCGGCGAAGCACTACCGGTTCGACGCCGTGGAAGCCGTCCGCGCGTCGAGGGACTGCATCGGCCATGTGCACGTCCACGACAATTTCGGCCTTGCCGCCGATCACCGCCAGAAACAGCAGACCCACCTCGTCCCCTTCGGCCGGGGGGACGCCCACATGCCCGTGGGGTGGGGGGAAATCCCCTTCGCCGAAATTCTGGAAACCTTCATCGATTCCTACGACGGCCTCATGATCACGGAGCTGAGGAGCCGATACTTCGAGCGGACCGGCGAATCTATCGAGAACCTGAAGGTCCTCCTCGGAAATCTTACAATATCCGCAGCCTTTCCCGATCCGGCCAGCGGCCGGCCCGGCCCCGCCGGGGACGGATGAAACGTCCTTCCGAAAGCGGATGGACCCGATCTCGGAACGGGCCTCCTTTCTACTACGCAGGATGCCCGGCCGCCCGAACGCCGGAACGGGGGGACAGTTCACGGCGGGGTCCGGGACCGTGTCCGTAGTAGTTCCATTTCGGAAAATTGAAATCCGACGTGACCGACCGGGGGAGCAGCAGCACCGCCTTGAGAAAGGCCTGGAGATCGGGAACGTTGTAGATGTTCAGCTCGTAGCCCCAGCGCTCCAGCTTCGCAAGGATTTTCCGCTTTTCGGGGGCCTTCCAGTTGATGGAGAAACGGTTGACGCCCCAGCCGTGGAACGCATCCAGGACGGCCAGGGCTTTGGACGGCGCGGCGAGGATGAGGGGCACGAGAAAGTCGACGGGACACTGGATGACCGCTCCGGGAAACGTCGCGGCGAGTTTGCGGAATCCCCGCTCCCGGAGCACTTCCACCATGCCGTTGAACCACAGCCTGTCGTCCGGAAGCCCCCCTTCCTTCAGGAGGTCCACGACGCGGTCGAGGAGCCTCCCGTTTTCCTTGAGGTCCAGCTTGAGCGATTTGCCGCTTTCCCGGAAGCTTTCGAGAATTTCCTCGAGGCGAAGGAGCGGTTCGCCCGGATGGGGAGGCAGGTCCTCGAAGGAATCGTCCCGCAGCACCACCCTTCCGCCGTCGGAATCGAGACGGACGTCGCATTCGGCCCACGCCACGGCGGAGGCGAGAAAATGCTTCAGGTCGGCCGCGTCGTTCACGCCGTGCCAGACCAGTTGCACGTGCCGCGGCAGCGCCTTCTCCGGAACGAGTTCCGTAATGTCGTAGACCTGTCCCGCCACGGTCCGCTCCGGCAGTTCCGCCCGCTTGGACCGGAAGATCGTGCTCGCGTGAAGGAGGAGGATTTCCTCGCTGTCCTCCATCTCCGCCACGACCCGAAGATTCTCCGGTTCGTTGTCCACGAAAGCGATGACCCGGTAGCCCGCCGCCCTGAAATGACGGATCCCCTCCGGCTTCGCCTCGACCACGCCGAGGCCCCAGCCGCGCCGATTCATGAAAAGGTGCTCGCCTGGGAAGTCCACCCTGTACTCCCGGCCGATGTCGTTGAGCGAGCGGAGGGTCTCCCCGCGGATCGCTTCGGGACGTCCCGTGTTGAGGGCCACGTGCGTCCGGGGCTGGATCTTGAACCACCGGATGACGTCCATGACGCCGGTGAAGGGTCGATGGGAACGGAGGATGCTTTCGGGCGTCCAGCACCTCCGGGCATACCACGCCAGGACGTCCGCCTTCAACGCCCCTCCGATGTTCATCGATTCCAGGAGCGTTTCCACCTGGGTCTCGCTGACGGTGACATTCTCGACGGCGAGACCGGCGAACCACGCCGTGCCGTGCTCCCGGTCATAGGATTTGAGGGCGTGGCGGATCATGTACCGGGAATCGAGGATGGTGCCGTCGATGTCGAAGAGAATCATGAGCTCGTCGTCGGGAAATCCATGCCGCATCCGTTCGTAGTGATCGGACAGCCGCCTCATCCAGGTCGTCATGTTCCGTGCACTCCCTTCGCGTCTCCTTCCTGCCCCTTTTCCCGTTCTTCCGCTTCCTCCGTGAGTCAGATCCGGTCCCGGTGGACGAAAACCTCCACCGTGGAGCCCGTGACCCTGCTGCGCCCCGTGTACAGGAAAGAGAGCGTCCACAGGCTTTGCAGCATGAGGATCATGGAGGGGTCCCACAGCGCCGCGAGGCCGGCTTCGAGATCGACGGCCCGCGGCGCCGCCGGCAGGATCGCCGCAACCAGGGGGACGTAGAGGAGGGTCACGACGTTCATGATCTGGTATGCGGTCAGCCTGCCGTGACCGCGGAAGTCCGCCCTGAGGAATTCGGAGAGGAAGCGCCAGGCCTGGGTCACGACGACCGCGACGAGGAGCGCCGCCTCGAACCTGGACAGGACAAACAGAACGGTGCCCGCCAGCCCCGCCGCGCTGTTGATCACGGCCGAAAAGGCCTGGACGGGAACCACCTCCCGGCCGTCGAGGCCGCTTTCATAAGCGATTTTTTTCGTCTTTCCCGAAAAGACGAAGACCCGGCGCCCGAGCAGCCGCCGGACGGCGGGCCCGAAATCGGTCAGCGGCCTCCCGTAGCAGCAGCCGAAGCTCACGCAGGCAAGCCGTCCCAGACCCTCGCCGAAGGCATAGGCGACGGCCATGGCCGCAATCGCCGGCATGAGCGGCATCGGCCGTCCCATGGCGGCCTCGACGAAACGGATCGCGAACGGGGCGATCAGGATGCCGGCGAAGGACGCCCCGCCCACGGTGAACGTATGGCGTTTTCCCTCGATGAGTCGCGCCAGGATCCTCGCCGCGGGCGCGCAGACCAGGAGGACCGAAACCAGCGTGAGAAGGGCCTCCGCCGTGGAAACGCCGACGGACGCCATGAGGACGATAGTGACGGCGGCGGCCAGCACGTAGGCGCAGGCGGAGAAGAATCCGTACCAGGTCAGGTTCAGGCCCGACCACAGACCGCTGTCCTCCTTTTGCACGGGGACGGCCGCCATGATCTGCCACTTCTCCCCGGGGAGCGTCCGGAAGGCCCATGGGAACAGAAGGGAAAGGATCAGTGTCAGGGTCGCAAGAAACAGGATTGCCGTCATGCCTCTCTCCCGTCCCGGCCGTTTCCGGGCGGCTCCAGGGCGCGGCCGACGGCCGAGCGCACCCGCACGTCCGTTTCGACGAGATCCCGGCCGAACCAGCGGGAGAACCGGCTTCGCGCCTCCCGGCATTGCTGGTTTCCCGCGATATCGCCGGCGAACGCGACGCGGCCTTTCTGAAACAGCAGGATGTCGGTGCTGCTGCCCGGCCTGAAGAGACTCTTGGGGCGGCCCCTGTCGAGAAACATCCCAGGCCGTACGGGGGAAGGGCGGCGGTATTCCTCGTCGCTGTAACACTGGCGGATTCCGCCGATCATCAGCGCCACCACTTCGATCATCGCCACGAGGCCCGCCCCCGTGCCGCCGGGGCGGTCGGTGTCGATGACCGTGACCACCCGCCTGTTCTTCGAGAAGGGGGTGACAAGGGAGACCGTCGCCCCGGGATTGCAGGCATGGCAGGCTCCGTCGATCTCGTAGATGTCCGCCACGACGCCCGCCGCCGGCGTGTGGTTGTAATGGTATTTTTCGGGCGTCAGCCTGAAGACGGCGAAGTCGCCGTCACGAAAGGCTTCGAGCCACCGTTCCTTTCCGGGACCCAGGAGCTCCTCGTAATCGAAGAACTTCCCCTTCACGAACAGGGCCGAATCTTCCGACAGCGATCCGATGAGGACTTTCGAATCGGCGGGAGACAGGACGGTCCGTTCGTCCCCGGGCATGGACCGGCATTCCCAGTAGCGGATCCGGCGCTCGAAAAGTTTTCTCGGCGTGTCCAGGCTTTCCGGGCGATCCAGGCACTCCCCCAGATCGATGCCGCAGGCCTTCGAAAAACCGCCGCTCCTCAGGCGGCCGCCGAGGAAAAGATCGTAGTTCAGGAAGCCGAGGACGGCGGACATGCGGCTCCCGGTGGCGGCGCGAAAGACGGCCGGAGCGTTCTCCCGCACGGAACCGTAGAGAAAGCGGATCACGGCGTCGCCGTACAGGCGCTCCGTTTCAACACGCCTCGTTTCCCGCTCGACATACTGGTGAATCATCGCATTCGATCCCCTTTTCGCCGAGGGCCCGCCGGCTCCCGGCCTGTTTCAGGGCGATGTGGGCCAGAAGGACGAAGATGAGGCGCCGCATCGTCTCGAGGGAAAGGCGGCCCTCGTTCATCGCGTCGTTTTTCACGAGGGCGAGGAAATCGGCCGGCTCCCGCCCCCCGGCGGCGCACCGCAGGGCCCGGTGAATCCCCGCGGCAAGGGGGCTTCGGAAATCGGCCCGCTTCAGGCCCTCGACCAGCGTTCCGAAGGCCTCTTCCATGTGGCGCCGGCGGAGATCCTCCCGGTAGTATCTTTCGGCGGCCCGGTTGAACTCGTCGCCTCCGAGTTCGAAAGGCGTCCGCGCGCCCGCCCCGTCGCAGACGGCCCGGGTGATCTTCCCCGCCGCCGAGAACAGCTCCGGTTCTGCGATCCTCCGGCGCAGGTCGTCCATGGCGTTTCGCAGCCCCATCATTTCGATCAAATCCGCGGCGTCTTCCTCGAGCACGCCGACGAGGGCCCTGCGGTACTCGCCGGCGCAGACCCTCAGGTAGCCGGGATACCGGCGGCTCCGGCGGACGTTGGCGACCCGTGCGACGATCCTCCCGAGGAAACGGTTTCCCGAGTCGGAACGGACGAAGAAGGTCGGAATCCCCGCGGCCGATCCGAAAACCGCCTGCCTGCGCTCGCTCTCGATGAAGGGATCGTCGGGAATCCCGTCGTGTCCCACGCGCCCCTCGGCGACGTACCGCATGGCCAGCGCGGTGACCAGGTTCTGCAGGTCGACGGCGCGTGCCATGTCCTCGCCGAAGCTTTCGAAGAGGCTGTACTGTCTCCCCTCGAACCCGGAAAAGCCCGCCACGGAATGCTCGCGCAGCTTGTAGAGCAGGTACAGCGACATTTTCGTGCTGAAGACCCCCAGATCGGCCAGGTCTTTCCTGAGGCGCTCGCCGTTGCCCGTGAAGCCGTCGAGGGCGGGGCTGCGTCCGGTGCTCATCAGCGAAACGAGGTAGTCGATGAGGCGGAAATCGGGCACGAAGTCGCCCCGAAGGCCGAAGACCCCGCCGATGAGACGGTCGAGCCACTCCGGTCCGAAGGGGGTCACGGGACGGCCGAAGACCCTGATTTTCGCCTTCTTCTTCCACCGGCGCCAGAACATGCGCAGGTGCGTGTAGTCCATCTCGTGCGGCAGGAATCCCAGGACCTTCTCGGGGTGGAAATCGGCGAAATCGATCCTGTACGGCGCCGCGCTGTAGGTCCCGACGAAAAGGGGCAGGAAATGCTCGACGATCTTGATGACCAGGTCCCCCAGGTACTTCTCGTGGCGGCGGGTGAAGCCGGACCGTTCGTCGGCCAGCATGGCCGTGAGTTTCCGGCTTCCCAGGCTCACGTGGGTGCCGTTGTTGGCGAGACTGATGTTCGAAAGGGTGGGCAGCACGACGAGGTTGTTCGTGAGGATGCCCGCTTCGCGAAGCTTCTTCATGGCGTTGAGCTGGCTGCGGCTCAGGACCTCGTGGCACAGATGCATGTACGCGCACTTCGCTTCGCCGTTGTCCCAGCCCGACAGACACGGGTTCATGAACAGTTCCCGGTAAAAGGCGTCGGAGATGCTTTCGTTGAGCCGTTTCTGGCGCACGGGGGGATGGGGCGAGAGAAAGGCGATCGCCCGCTGTCCCTTCCGGCGCAGTCCGAATTTTTCCCCGGCCCATGCCATCAGGAGCTGCGTCAGGAGGAAGCGGCCCGCCGCCTCGTCCGCGGCGGCCTTCCCCATGCCCTCCGAGGGGAGCATGAGTCCCACGTAAAAGGAGTGGGTCTCGGGGGACGTGTTGTCGCAAAGGAAATGATCGAGGAGCGCCATGCCCGTTGCGCGGATGACGGGAGGCGTGTCGGGGCGCTCGCTGACCACGTCGGCAAGGGCCAGTTTCAGCAGGTAGCTGATGGGCACCCGGACATGCTCCTCGCCGTCCTCGACAAAGCAGAACCGGCCGGCGTCGGAACGGGGGCCCGCGGCGCGGCTCTTCTTGTCCGCCATCAGGTCGGCCCGGAAGATCGATTCCGCCTCGGGGCTGAGCAGGCGGCGTTGAAATCGCACCCAACTGTTTTCCCACACGTTTTCACGATTTCCGTCGAGATACGTCTCGAGGTCCGCCACCGCCCGTTGCGGCGTGTCGCCGGAAGCGGCCCGCCGCAGGATGTCGGCGTAGTAGTTCGACCGCCCGATCTGCAGCGGCAGGTCCACGTCCCCGCGGTTCCCGATGACCAGGGCCTGCAGTTCCGTTTCGGTTCCGCAGGTCGTGTCCCCGGCGGAAAAGGGCAGCGTTTCGAGCAGGCGCTCCGGCGTGCGCCGGTCGACGCCCATCCGTTCCACGACCTCATCGAGGGAAAGCCTTCCGTCCGGCAGGACGGCCGGCTGTCCCCGATGCAGGCCCGCCGTTTCGTTCACCTGGTTCATCGCCCTCACCTCCCGGCCAAAGCGTGGACAGATCAGCATCCGGGCTTCTCCTCCCGGGCTTTGCACACGACACAGACCTGTGCGACGGGGTTGGCCAGCAGCCGCTTCCTCGGAATCGGTTCCCCGCAGCTTTCGCAGATGCCGAACCGTCCGTTTTCCATCCGCACCAGGGCTTCCCGAAGCGAGATCAGCCGGAGCCGGTTCTGCTCGCTGATCGCAAGCTCCATGCTCGTGTCAGCCTCCGTCACGGCCAGATCGTAAAGATCGGGTGAAACGCCGTTTCCCTGCCGGAGACCCTGAAGACTCCGGTCGATGCTTTCCTGCAGGACGAGGACCCGTTCCATGAGGATCCGTTTCATGTGCTGCGTTTTTTCCTTCTTCATCGAGGGAGGCCTCCCTGTTCGAAGATTCCCGTCATGTTCCAACGGTTTTCATTGACCGGGCGCAGGATACGCCATGAATGTGAAAACGGTGTTACAGAATCTTTAAGAAAAGGAAAACTTTCCCTCCCTGGAAATTTCACGGGAATGATGGTAACGTCATCGCCGCGGCCGACGGTTTTCCTTGTCCATTCCGGATCCGGCCCCTGCCTGCGATCGAAAGGGGAACGTCCATGGGAAAAACGGAAACATCCTTCAGTTACCACCCTATCGGCATCATCCACTCACCCTTCAGGGACACGGACGGCATGCCCATCCAGCCCACCGGCGCCCGGGGCGTCCCCGGAACGATCGCCGTCGACGAACGCTACCGGGAAGGGCTCCGGGACCTGGACGGGTTCTCCCATCTCATCCTCCTGTACCACTTCCATCTCTCCCGGGGGTACTCCCTCATGGTGAAGCCCTTTCTGGACGATTCGGAACGGGGCCTCTTCGCAACCCGGGCCCCCAGGCGTCCCAATCCGATCGGCCTGTCGGTCGTGCGGCTCGTCCGGGTCGAAGGAACGCTCCTGCACGTGGAGGACGTGGACGTCGTCGACGGCACCCCCCTTCTGGACCTCAAGCCGTTCGTCCCGCTCTTCGATGTCCGGCAGGACGTGAAAACAGGCTGGCTCGACGGCCGGGGGGAAAACGCTTTTCACATCCGGGCGGACCGGCGGTTCAGATCCTAGCGGAACCGGACGGAACGCCGCGGGGAAAAGAATAAGATCTTTCAAGTTTTTTCATACAAAAAGGAAGGAGGACAGCATGTTTCACGAGGAACGATGCGATTTTTGCGGAGAGTGCCTGGCAAGGTGCCATTACCTGCCCTTTGACGAGAAAAACGGAGGCGAGGCGTTCAAGAAGCTGGTCCGGGGAGAAAAGCCGGACTGGCTTTACGACTGCGTCACCTGTATCGCCTGCAATGAATACTGTCCCAAGGACGCCCGGCCTTTCGACCTGATCCTGAGCAAAATGGAAGCGACGGGCGACTTCACCGATCCGGCCCTGCGCCAATCCATGGCGGACCGCTTCAAGGCCGAAGGGGAACCGAAGCCCGTGGCGAAGGCGAAGCGGGCCATGTCGCTGTGCGTCATGGAAGGCAGCATGCCCTGGGCGATCCAGGGGAAGCTTTTCGAGGGCCTTCCCCTCCTCAAGGGACGGCACTATTTCTGCAACGTCCTGTTCGCCCACATGGGCGACGAATCCATCATGCGGGACCGCCTGCAGGGGATGGTGGACAATCTGGCCAAGTCGGGCGCCGAAGAGATCGTGGTGGTTCATGACGACTGTTACGCCGTCCTCAAGGGGGTCGCCCCCGAATACGGGATCCGACTGCCCTTCCGTCCCGTGTCCATCTTCGAGCACCTCCGGGACTACCTGCAGGCGCACAAGGGCGACATCCGGAAACTCGGCATGAAGGTGGCCTACCAGCGCCCCTGCGCCTCCCGGTACACGCCGGAGAAAGACCCCCTCCTGGACGAGATTTTCGCGCTCATCGGCGTGGAGCGGGTGAAACGGCAATACGACGGCGTCAACGCGCTGTGCTGCGGCGTGGAGCTGGCGGGACCGAACCTGAAGCTGTTCCCGAGGGGCAAGAACTTCGAGCCCTTCCGGGAGAAGAACATCAGGGACGCGAAGGACGCCGGCGCCGAGGCGATGGTCTACCTGTGTCCCATGTGTTACCGGACCCTCGGGAAAAAGGTGAAGGAGGCGGGGATGACCAACCTCATGGTCAGCGATCTCTGCCGGCTGGCCATCGGCGAAACCCTGCCCGCGGACAAGCCGCTGTAAGACGGAACCGGACCGGCCGCCTCCCGGAAACCCGGGAGGCGGTCCCGGACCGTTGCGAAAACAGATCCGGAAGGAGAACCCGATGACAAAAAGCGTCCCGCTGAAGGAAATCGACAAGGTGGAAATCCTGACCCTTCAGGACAATTACATCGACCTGACGGCCATGGACAACAGCGAGATCGTGCAGCGCGCCATGCCCATGAAAGACGGCCAACTCCGGAATTCGATCCTTGCGGAGCACGGGTTTTCCGCCCTTGTCCGGACAACGGCCGGCGACGAAACGCACACCCTCCTCTTCGACACGGGATTTTCCGAAATCGGTGCGGCTTACAACGCGAAAGCCCTGGGGGTGGACCTTTCCCAGGTCGAGACGGTCGCCCTGTCACACGGACACATGGACCACACGGGCGGATTCGCCGCCATGATGGAGGCGCTCCCCCGAAAGGGCCTCCCCATCGTGACGCATCCGGCGGCCTTCCGGTCCCCCCGGTACCTGAAATTCGGGGAAACGACGAAGATCATCCTGCCGTCCCTGACCCGCGAGGAGGTGGCCGCCACGGGCATGAAACTCGAGGAAACCGAAAGTCCCATGCTTCTGTCCGGCGGGCACGTCCTCTTCCTGGGCGAGATCCCCCGGAAGACGGACTTCGAAAGGGGATTCCCCGTGGCCCACTACCAGGAGGAGGGGGTGGAAAAATGGGACCCCATCGAGGACGACACCTCGCTTGTGATGAACCTCGGGGGCAGGGGGCTTGTGGTCCTGTCCGGGTGCGCCCATTCGGGCATCGTCAACACGGTGATTCACGCCCGGGAAGTGACCTGCGTCGAAAAGGTCCACGCAATCATGGGCGGGTTCCACCTGGGCGGCCCCCTCTTCGAACCCATCATTGAAAGGACCACCGAGGAACTCGGAAAATTCAATCCCGACCACATCGTTCCGACGCACTGCACGGGCAGGAAGGCCATCGCCTTCATGGAACAGGCGATGGGGGACCGGTTCATCCTGAACATGTCGGGAACGAAACTGACATTTTCGGCCCGGTGACCGCGGAGCCGGAGGGATTCCCGTCATACGCGCAGGCGCGCAGCCCGGCCGCGGGCCGCACCCTTCAGCGGGCCGGGCGCGCGGTTCCCGGTGCGCCGGCCCGCCCGGCGTCCTCCTGACAGATCCGGGAGCGAAGAAACGCGACGAGCCTGTCCGGGTCGTCGGTGCCGACGAACAGGCTTGTCGCGCCCATGTCGATCCGGACGCAGTCGAACCCGCCGATGTTCCACAACCAGCCCCTCCGGGTCCAGTGAATGCCCCAGCCCGCGGAAAACGTGGAACGTTGCCGCTCGACGCCGGTCATGGCGGCGTAGGGAATCGTTTTCCGGAAGAGGGGCAGGGGTCCGAAGCGGACGGAAAGCCGCGTTCCCTCGTCGCGGACGGTCAGGCGGGCAAAGGCGAAGGACAGGAGGATGAAGAACGCGACGAGCGACACGAGTACGACGGGGAGGGGTGTTTCTCCGCGGACGACGGGGGCCAGCGCCAGGACGACCGCCGCCGAGACGAGCAGGACCGGCTGAAGGATTCCTCTTTGCGTGTGCGAATATTCCGTAATCCCGGCCATCGAGCCATACCCCCTTTTCTGCGGCGATTGTCAGCCCTTTGAAGCCCGCCGTGCGCCCGTGAAAAAATGGAATCCCCGAAGCGGCCTCAGGAAACCCTTCCGCCCCGGCCGCCCCCGGAGGAGGCCACAGCGGCGATGACCGCGGCGCCGATGCCCGACCCGTCCCTGGCCGGTTCGAGACGGACCCTTCCCGCCCGGGCCCCGAAAATCCCGGCCAGGGCCTCCGTCATGTTTTCCGCAAACCCGGGATACTTTTCGAAGAGGGAACCGTCGACGGCGACGGCGTGACCCTTTTCGATGCCGGGATCCATCCAGGAGAGAACGGCGGCGATGGCCGCCCCGGCGATCCGGGCCGCCCGCCGGGAAACGATGCGGCAGACCTCCGCCGCGGCCCATCTTTCGCGGCCCGCCAATCCCGCAAGCCCGAAATCGGGGAAGAAGTCCCCGCCTGCCGCCGTTTTCGCGAGATGCTCCGCGGTCAGGGCATACGCCCGGGACAAAGGGGACCGGTCCAGCCCCCCCGGCAGGAGCCCCAGGGCGCTCATCTCGAGGAAAATCCTTCTCGCCAGTTCGCCCAGGTACATTCCCGAGACCGTCTTTTCCATGCGCTGCCGCCCGGGGTTGAAGGAGTCCCCGTCCACGGCCCGGTCGTAAGCGTTCACATCGAGCTTGTCGAAGCTCCCCCACTCCATGTTGACGATCATCTCGCCTCCGGGATCGAGCCCCGGGCATTTCGCGATCCGGCCCGCCTTCTCGGGGTAGCAGGCGTTCGTCCCCGTTCCCAGGATCACGCCCATGTCGCATTCGGGGTCTCCGTAGCTCCCCGCCGCCAGGGCGCCCACGGTGTCGTTCGCCAGGGCGGCGACACGGACGGCGTCCAGCCTTTCCCGCGCGAGCGCCCCGGCAAGGAGCGCCGCCACGTCCCTCCCGACGACCCCGGCGGCGGTGTACCCTTTCGTCCAGGTCAGGAGCTTCCCCGCCGCGATGGAGCTTTGCGCCACGGGAAAGGAAAAGGCGAAGGCGAGATCGAGGCGGCCCGGGTCCGGGGGGCCGTGCCCCCGGAGAAACGACGCGACGCACCGGGCGACGAAATCGAAGAGAGCGGCGCCGTCGCCCCGCATGACCTCGCCGGGGACGGCGAACCGGCTTGCGGCCTCGGGCCTCGCGCCGCCTTTTCCGTCGAGCGCCACGGCAAGGACGCGAACGTTCGTCCCCCCCAGATCGACGGCGAGAAAGCGCCCCCGTTCGGTCCCGGAAGGCCGGCGGACGAAGGAGGGAAGCATGGGAAGCGAGCTTTCCTCCCCGGCGAGGCCCCGCCGCATTTCCTCGTGAAAGCGGGCGGCGATCCCCCGGGCGTCCGGAAGGGCGACCTCGAAGAGGCCCCCCAGGCGGGCGAGAAAATCATCGAGCAAAAGGTCCTGTTTCATCGGCACTCCCATCGCCGGGAAAAAGGCCGGCGGGTTTCCCGTGCCCGGTCGCGGGCGATCCCCGTCCCCCGGAACGCCTCAGCCCTCCGTCGCGGAAACGATCTCCTTCACCGTCTCCCTCAGCATTTCGTAATATGTGCGGAAGACGGCCTCGTCCGAAAGATACGGCGTCATGACGGTGGACCGCAGGATCATGACCGACGGCGTCCGCTCCCATTCCGAGTCCTCGAATCCGCATTTCCGGACGAAATCGAGCGGCGTCCGGCCGTATTCGGCGGGGGCGAAAACGGTCTTCGAAATGACGAACTCCCTGTGCATCAGGTCCCCCGATACGTACGAACATTCCCGATAGACGGCCCCGTTGAGCCTGTTCATCGCCGCCAGGCTCGGATTCCCGACCTCCCGGACGACGTAGTCGACGATGTTCAGGTCCGGCTTGACCAGGGGGATGAACCGGTACCGGCGGCCGCTTTTCGATTCGAAACCGGCGTCCCCGTTCATGGCGTCATGAAGCATGTTGGCGGTCTTCACCGTCCGTCCGAGGAGCCTCCCGTAGCCGCCGGCGTGGAGCGGCAGCACCCGGTGGGCAACCCACACCGCCGCCGCCGACGCGCCGGGCTTGGAGCCTTCCAGCGTGTATTCCCCGATGCTGACCGGAGCCTTCGCCCGCAGGTCCTGGACATAGGCGGCGTGGAAGGTCTGGACGGCCAGGATGCGCCGGTCCCTGAAAACGAGGGCCCCGGCGGGGTAGGGAACGTACCCCAGCTTGTGCGCGTCGATGGTCACGGAATCCGCTTCCGGCAGGGCCTTGAAGGCGTCGTAGACGCTCTTCACAGGCCATTCCGCCGATCCGGGGATCCCGTAGCGTTCCAGGGCGGTCCTGCGGGCCTCTTCCAGGCTCATGAACGCCCCGGAAGGATCGAGGAACATGCTCCGCACGTAGCCCCCGTAGGCGGCATCGACGTGATAATAAAAACCCAGCCCCCGGCCCGCGTATTTGTCCCGGAGGGCGGCGACACGGTGCGTCTCGTCAACGGCGCCCTCCTCGGTGCTTCCCAGCACCGAAACGACGGCGAGGACGGGGATGCCCTTTTCCGCAAGGCCCGCGAGAATGCGGTCCAGGGCCGAAACGTCCAGGCGGTAGTGCCGGTCCACGGGAACGGCGACGATGTTCCCGCTTCCGATGCCGAAGAGGTCCGCCGCCTTGTCCCAGGAATAATGGCGCGACTGGGGGACGAGAAGCCTGCCCAGTTTTTCCGGGTCCACGCCCGCCCCCTTGACGGTCCGCCGGAGGACCTCCTCGTATTTGGGGCTCGCTTTGACCCGGTCGAGAAGATCCAGGACCTCGCCGACGGGCAGGTTCAGAAGCTCCCGTTCGCTTCGCCCCCGGACCAGTTCGGGAAGAACGGCCTTCACGGCCAGGGGAAGGGACTTCAGGTTCCGTGCGTACCACAGGGCCTGGAAGTTGGCCGTCGATCCGCCCGCGGTGATGTTCCCCCAGGCCCTTGCAGGGTCGTAACCGATGAGCCCGGCAAGCTGTGCCGCCACCTCCATCTCGATTTCCGTCGTGGCGGGACCGCCCTCGTAAACGACATTATTGGGATTGTAGAGCATAGCCGCCAGGTAGCCCGCAATCCCCGGAAGCAGGAGGTCCGCATTCATGTGGCCCAGGTACCGCGGCGAAAACCACGGGTTGGAGCCTTGTTTCAATCTCGCGGAAAGCTCCAGGAGGACTTCCCGCAATTTCCGCGCCGTCTCGGCCGCCTCCGGGGAGTCCAGGACCCCCGCCGGAACGGGCGGCGGGTCTTCCGGATGGAAGCTCCGTCTCCAGTCGAGATGCTCCGCGACCATCCGGTTCAGCAGATCGTCGAGCAGGGGGCCGTTTTCGCCCTTCGTTCCCAGGAACAGGGCATCCACCTTCGGATCGGCGCCGCCGGTCTCCGCCGAAGCGGGGAGGAGGGCCGGGAAAAGAACCAGTGAAAGGACCGCGACGGCGAAGAGGGCTTTTCGTATGACGCTCATGACGGGTCTCCTTTGAAAGGTGTCGGAAGGGTTTCGCGGCGGGGCGTCTTCGATGCGGCGCCCCGTCGTCAGGCTGAATGAAAAACAGTGCTTACGGGGGGAAGTATAGGGAAGCCGCCGCCGGCTGTCAACGCGGAACAGGACAGGGCGGCTGGCATGGAAACGCCTCCGTCAGAAGGACGGGGGGGTCACGGCGGCGATGAAAATACTGCGCTGTCTGCTCAAATTGGCATATTTATGAAGAAGGGTGCTCGGATGATAAATGGTGTCGCCCTCCGTGAGGATGTATTTTTCCACGTCCCCCGTTTTGGGATTGGTCAGGGTGACCTCCACTTTTCCCTGGATGATATAGGAAAACTCCTCTCCCTCATGCTGAAACTCGCCGATCACGGCACCCGGTTCCATGATGAAGAGGCCCGGCCAGATCTTCTTGTTCTTCGATCCTTTCACGAGCGAAATGATCCTGCAGGCGTCCGTATCGGAGAAAATCTGTTCCGAATCCTCGGCCCTTACGACCCTCATTCCGTTCGAGGCATCGATCAGGTCGTGGATGGAGCTGTCGAAGCATTTCAGTATCTTTTGCATATTTGCAAAACTGATCCCCGATTTTCCGTTTTCGACCAGGCTCAGGAAAGAAACCGACAACCCGGTTCTGTTCGCCACCTCCTGCAGGGTGATTCCCTTGAGAAGCCTCTGTTTCTTCAGATTTTCTCCCATGCTTCCGGGATCCGCATCCATTTTATCTTTCATTCACTGTCCTCTTGATCATGCAATCAACCTTGTTATTTCACGTCTCGCCGCGAACGTCGCATGCCGGCGAAAGGGAATCCCTTTTTCCTTCCGGCGCGCTCGACTTTCTCGCGAGAGAGCTTTTCAATATATATTAAACATTCTTTTGAGTCAAGCAGGGAAACCTGCCGGCACCGTCCCATCCAAGAAGGAATCCAACGCTTTCCCGCCGAAAACCCCGATCTTGCGATTCGTCGCAATATCGATGAATTATCCTATCTCCCCGACGGCAACGCCCATTCCCGGGCCGGACAGGCCGGGCGCCTCAGATCCCCGCGTTTCCGGGACGCGCACCCGGGACGATAAAAATGTTCAATATGTTCAAATATATTCCCCCCACAATCCAAGCATATTAAATAAATTTTAATCACACTAAAAAATAGTATTGACATATTTTTAAAATTTTAATATTTTAAAAATCAGCTGGCGGCGGACCCCATATGCATTGGACTTTCACATGAAAATTTTTTGAAGGGAGGTGGAAGGACCACGTCACAGCGAGGATTTCCCGACCCTGTGAAAAATGATGAGCTCGTAAAAGGGCCGAATCAACACTTTTTCGAACGGCAAANNGCTCCAGAGGCAAGGCGCCCGAATCACAAGGACTGAGGCGTACTTGGGGTACGCCGCAGGGACGAGGGATGAAGGGCAACGCAGCATATGGACTTTTTACGAAGCCGTCAAAAATAGTCTCCAAAAGAAAGGATTCGTCGCCCCGGCGGCAACGAACCGACAACCTGAGGGAGGAACAAAGACATGGCAAAAGATAAAGTGAACTGGGAATGGATCAACGAGTGGAAGAAGGACGTGAATCCCCTGGGACTGAAACAGGAGTTCCAGTGCCTGTGGATTCCTTACGGACTCCCTGAAATCGTGGATCCCGTCGGAACGAAGTTCGGCATCGGCATCGAAGTCCAGCCCAAATGGAACATCCCCCGCAAAGTTTTCGTATCCCAGACGATCGTGGGCGCGTTTTACAGCACCAGGGGAAACCCGAACCATCCGGTGAAACCGGACGAGATCCGGGATCAGGCGCTGGCCTGCCTCGAAGCCGGGGCCCCGAACGTCCACATTCACGTCCGCGACGAACAGGGATACAACGTTCTCGATCCGGAACTGTTCCATTACGTGATCGATCCGATCCGGAAGGAATATCCCGACCGGCTCGTCTGCGGCTGCATGGTCCCCTTCCAGGCCGGCGAGTGGTCCAAGTTCATCGAATGCATGGAAGACGGCCTTTTCGACCAGACACCCATCAACACGGTCGCCGCTTTCTGCGGCGACACCCTGTTCTGCAAGCCGCCCCACGTCATGATCGAGAAAACGAGAATCTGCCAGGAACTGGGCTGCAAACCCCAGATCGCCGTTTACAGCGACGGAGACATCGACAACGCGGACCGGTATCTGATCAAGACGGGCGTTCTCGAAAAACCCTACTACTGGATCATTCTCCCCACCCTGCCCGGCGGATCCCCCATGCAGAACCCCAAGGCCATGGTGGAAGTGCTGATGCACTACACCAACAGGATCAGGGAAATCGACGAGGATTCCCAGATCGTCGTGTGCGCCTCGGGACGGGCGTCGAGCTACCTGACGACCTTCGCCCTTCTTCTCGGGCTTCATATCCGCGTCGGAATGGAAGATTCCGTCTGGATGTGGCCCCATCGGGACGACAAGATCAAGCACAACCTCGACACGTGGAAATCGACCAAGCAGATCATCGAGCTTCTCGGAAGGGAAATCATCGAACCCGATGAATGGAGAAAGATTCTCAAAATGAGAAAGCCCGGGGGAAAACTGAAAAAATAGAGGCATGGGAAAGACGGGGGGGGAGCATCGCTCCCCCTTTCGTTAAAGCCTTGGAACCGCAAAGACGGCGGATTTCCATCGGTTTGACGGGAGCGTGCGCCCGCGGGCCGAGGTCCGCCTGCATGGAGGGAATCGCAACAATGAAGAGATTGAACGACAAAGTGGCCATTGTCACCGGATCGAGTTCCGGTTTCGGGAGAGCCATCGCGACTTCTTTTGCCGCCGAGGGTGCGAAAATCGTCTGTTCCGATATCCGCAGGGAGGCGAACCCGGAGGGTTTCGAGAACGACCTTCGGATTCCGACGGACGAAGTCATTCGAAACGCGGGAGGCGAAGCCGTTTTCGTCGCGTGCGACGTCACGAAAAGCGACGACGTGAAGGCCCTTTTCAAGGCCGCCGTCGATGCATTCGGGAAGCTGGACGTGATGGTGAACAACGCGGGCATCTACAGGGGCGGCAAACTTTTTCACGAGATGACGGAGGAGGAGCTGGACACCTGCTTCAACGTGAACGTCCGGGGAACGTTTCTGTGCTCCCAGGAGGCCGTCCGGCAGTTCCTCAAGCAGGGCAGGGGCGGAAACATCATCAACATCGTGTCCACCGCCGGTCTGGGCGGCCATCCGAGGCAGTCGGTCTACAACATCTCGAAGGGAGCGCAGGCCAACCTGACCAGGTGCCTCGCCGTCGAGTACGGAAAGGACAACATCCGCGTCAACGGCATCTGCCCCACCTATGCAAAGACCGCGCTGACCAGGGCGTTTTACGAAGACAAGGGCTTCGACGCCATGTTCGTCGAAAGCATTCCGCTGAAACGGTGGGGCGAGGCGAAGGACGTGTCCGACCTCGCCTTGTTCCTCGCTTCCGACGAGTCCGGTTACATCCACGGGGACCTGATCAAGCTGGACGGCGGCGAGCAGCTCTGCCGCTATTCCGTGTGACGCGCTCCGCGGGAAAATTTCACAACGCGGGCGCCGGAACCGGCATCGAACCCGCGGCGACAACATGCGGAGGATTGAATGATGAAGCGGTTGATTTCACTTATGATCATCGCCCTGGCGGCATTCACGGCAATGAGCATCCCCGGAGCCGTTCATGCGGATTACGATGCGAGGGATTACATCGCGGCGCCGCCCGGGACGAACCTGATGCTGTGGTACTACCGGTACGAGACCGGTCATGAATATTACAGCGACGGCAACAAGGCGAGCGACGATTTCAATCTCGACATGCATGTCGGCATATTTCGTTACGTCCGCTACGTCGGCGTCGGCCCCTTCACGACATACCTGCAGGTCATCGCCCCCTTCGGAAACGTCCATGTGGACGGCAAGGGCGTCGGCGACGAGGACCTTCAGAGTTCCGGGCTGGGAGACGTCATCCCGGCGGCGGGCATCTTCCTGATCAACAATCCCGAGTCGAAAACCTACCTTGGATTCACCGAATACGTTTCCGCGCCCACCGGCGAATACGAGAACAGCAAGAGCCTCAATTTCGGAAGCAACCGGTGGGGGTTCAAATCGGAACTCGGATTTTCCAAGGGATTCGACTTCGGCGAGGGATGGGCGGGGAAGGGCTGGAACGTCGACCTCGGCGTCGCGGTCGAGCTTTACACCGACAACACGGACTATACGGCCAAGTCCCAGACCCTGGAGAAGGATCCCCTGTGGACGCTGGACGCCCATCTGAGCAAGGACCTCACAAAGGACGCCTTTCTGTCGCTGGACTACAACTTTCACAAGGGAGGCGAAACGACGGTCGACGGCGTCGACATGAAGGACGAGACGGAAAATCACCAGTTGCAGCTCACGGCCGGATACAGCCTCGCCCCCGGATACCAGTTGCTGATCCAGTACAGAACGACCCTCAGCGAGGAAAACGGGGCGTTGTCGGACCGTTTCGGCCTGAGGCTGATGTATGCCTGGTAGGGACGGATCACGCCGTCCCCGGATGATCGAAAACCGGCAAATGACGACGAAAATGAACAATAGATAGAATGAAAGGAGATCACATCATGGCAAAACTGGAAGGGAAAGTAGCCATTGTCACGGGAGCGAGTTCGGGCTTCGGGCGGGCCATCGCGAAGGCCTTCGCGGAAGAGGGCGCCCGGATCGTGTGCAGCGACCTCAAGCCGGATGCCCGCGAGGGCGGCTACGAAACGGATATCGCCACGCCGACCCACGAGGCCATCCGGAAAGCCGGGGGGCAGGCCGTATTCGTCAAGTGCGACGTGACAAAGGTCAACGAAGTGAAAGCCTGCGTCGATGCCGCAGTAAAGACATACGGCAGGCTCGACATCATGATGGCCAACGCGGGCGTCTTCACCCGCATGTCCAAAATCCACGAGACGACGGAAGAGGAATACGATTTCACGATGGGCGTCAACATCAAGGGCGTATGGAATTCCGACCAGCAGGCCATCGCCCGGTTTCTGGAGCAGGGCCAGGGCGGCAAGGTCATCAACCTGGTTTCCATCGGCGGGCTGGTCGGCCTGGCCAATGAACCGGCCTACTGCGCATCGAAAGGGGCGGCGGCGAACCTGACGCGGCAACTGGCCATCGATTACGGCCCCGACAAGATCACCGTGAACGGCATCTGTCCGAACTACGCGCCGACGGCCATGTGCCGGCCCTACTACGAGGATGAGACGGTCAAGAAATTCGTGGAGGACGTCACGCCCCTGGGCCGCTGGGTCCTTGCCGAGGAAATCGCGAAACTGGCGGTTTTCCTCGCATCGAGCGACGCCGACTTCATCACGGGAGCGCTGATCGCCATCGACGGGGGATACACCGCCCGTTAACAGAAACCAGTTGCTCCGGGCAGGAGGGGGGACCACCCCCCTCCACCCGGAGACGCTCATCGGGCGGATGAAAGAGGTGAAAACGCCATGAACGAACTGATGGAATGCGTCTGCGACCGGGTCGTCGGGAGGAAGAAGGAAATCCTCATGATCCTTTCCGCGCTCCATGCGGGAAAGCACATTTTCCTCGAAGGCCCCCCGGGGACCTCCAAATCGACGATCCTTCAGGCGATCTCGGAATGCACGCGGATCGGGTACAGCCTGATCACCGGAAACAGCGACCTTTCCACGTCGAAGCTCGTCGGATATTTCGACCCCGCCGAAACGCTTTCCAGGGGCTACCGTCCCGAATGCTTCGTTCCCGGCCCCCTGACCGAGGCCATGCAGAAGGGGCTGTTCCTCTATATCGAGGAATTCAACCGGCTTCCCGACGAGACGACCAACGTCTTCGTCACGGTCATGTCCGAAAAGAGGCTCTCCGTTCCCCGGTTCGGAATGGTGGAGGCCCATCGGGACTTTCGCATCATCGCCGCCCTGAACCCCCTGGACGACATCGGGATCAGCAGAATCTCCCGGGCGCTGAAAGACCGCTTCACCTCGATCCGGCTGGATTACCAGTCGAGAGAGGAGGAAAGGGCGATCGTCAGACGGAGATCGGTGCGGGACACCGACGGCATCATCGACCTTGCCGTCGACATCGCCCGGGAAACCCGGCGCCACCCGGACATCAAACTGGGGTCGTCCGTCCGCGGCAGCATCGACATGGTCGACATCTACAGGCGGGCCCTGGAACTGCTTCCGCCGGGGAACGGGGACACGGAGGAAATCCTCCTTCGCTCCGCCCTCATGGCCTTCCGGAACCGGATCTGGATCTACGAGACGACGGAACGCCAGGCGGAGGACATCCTGACGGAGATCTTCGAACGGCTCCACCGCGTAAAAAAAAAGCCCTCGTGAGAAGGGGGATTCCCCCCGGCCTGCCGGGAACGGCGACGGAACGAACCCCCGGCCGGCATGAAAGCGGCTACATGCCGATCCGGCAGCGGATCGATTCCCTGCTGGAACAGGGAGATCTGCAGTCCATCCTCGACCTTTCCCGGGAGTACGTGAAAACCGTGGGCGACAGGCTCGGCGACTATCCGATGGTCCTCGCCCAATGGGAGGAAACGAATCCCGATCTGCTGAGGAAGCTTCTCGCCCGCACCTGGGACCGCCTGGACCGGTCCACCCAAAAACTTTTCATGCATCTCATGCTGAATATGATACACAGGGTTTCGGAAAGCGAGCTTCCAAGAGAGGGAACGCCCACGGGGGAACAGACGTCCCGACCCTTCGATTTCGAGGGGGACGAGATCGACCTGGACCGGACGATGGAGCAAATGGTGGACTGCCCCGTTCCCGCCTACGACAGCATTTATGTCATGAACAGGAAAAAACGGAGGATCTGCGCCGTCATCATCCTGGACGCCTCGGGATCCATGCAGGGTGAGAATCTATCCATGGCCGCCATCGCCGTCGCCTCCATGGCGATGAACCTGGACGGAAGGGACGAGTACGGCGTGGTTCTTTTCTCGGAAAAGGTCAACCTGTTCAAAAGCGTGACCCAGAGAAAGCCCCTGGACGCCGTGATTCGAAACGTTCTGGACATCCTTCCCGGCGGAAGAACGGACATCCGTCTCGGACTCCTGGCCGGGCTGCAGGAAATCCACCGCTCCACGGTGGAACAGAAAACCGCCGTTCTGATCACCGACGGGCAGCAAAACGCGGGCGGAGATCCCCTGCCCGTCGCCCGGCGGTTTCCCCGGCTCCACGTCATCAACCTGCCCGGGGGGAAGGCCGAATTTTCGGAACGGATCGCCCGGGTCGGGAAAGGTCATTTCATTCCCCTGCGAACCATGTTCGATGTCCCGAAAGCAATGATACGGTGCCTTGGCTGATGGAAAACACGAACGGAAACGTCTTCCTTGCCCGGGCGCGGAAATACCTCGGGCTCGCCGTTCCGGAAGGGCTCCGGAGCGAACGGGCGGCCGCCTGCCTCGGGCTCGCCTTCGCCGTCCTGTGCTGGGCGGCCAACACCGTCCTGGCCCGGGGCGTGGTTCACGAAACCGGCCCCATGGCCCTGTCCTTCTGGCGGTGGGTGACGGCGTGGGTCATCCTCCTCCCCTTCGGGCTCCCCTATGTCCGCAGGGAAATAAAAATCATCGCCGCAAACAAATGGAAACTGGCCGCTTTGTCCCTCTTCAGCGTGGCCCTGTACAATTCGATACTCTATATCGCCGCCCAGTTCACCACGGCGATGAACATGTCCATCGTGACGGCCGCGTTCCCCGCGGTCACCGTTCTGGCCGCATGGATCCTCATCGGGGAGAAGCCCGAAAAAATCCAGATCGCCGGGATCTTCATATCGGCCCTGGGCATGCTGGCCATCATCTTCAAGGGTTCTCCGGCGAATCTGTTTTCCCTGCGGTTCGGGTCCGGGGATCTCCTGGTCGTCCTGGCCGTCATGAGCTGGGCCCTCTATTCCGTCCTCCTCCGGAAATTCAGCATCGCCGTTCACCTCATGACACTTTTGACCGTGACGGTCACCGCCGGCACCGTCATGATCTTCCCCTTCTACCTCGCGGAGGCGGTCCATTCGGACCTGCTCCGTTTCACGGCGAAAAACGCCTCCGTCTTTCTTTTTCTCGCCCTGTTCCCCTCCCTTCTCGCCTATTTTTTCTGGAACAACGGGGTGCTGAAGATCGGATCGGGAAGGGCCGCCTTTTTCATGTACCTGCTGCCCGTTTTCGGGTCCCTGCTCGCCTTCCTGTTCCTGGGAGAGGAATTCCAGTCCTACCACCTGGCGGGAAGCGTTCTCGTCTTCATCGGACTTTATTTCGCGATCAGGAGGTAGCGCCGCCGAAACGGCGCCCCCTGCCTCTCAGGAAGGTTTCCACCCTGGCCAGCACCTCCGGGACGATCCGCTCCTCGCCCACCTCCCTGAAATCCACGGTGGTCTCCGCCACCGCGACCGAGGGGACGTCCCCCGGGTTGTCCCTGAACGCGCACCCCGACAGGCAGCCGCAAAGAAAGACCACAAAATCGGCCTCGTCCCCGCCGCCGCAGGCCACGCGGCAGCCCATGCCCTCCAGCGCCTCCCGGAGTTCGACGGCGATGCGGCCCCGGGCGATCCGGGGGTGGCACCCCCCGCAGAACAGGATGCGCACCACGGCGGACCCGGATTCCTCTTCCCTGCCGCCGCTCATGACGCCCCCGAAAAAAACCCGTCAACGGCCAAACGCCGGGGAACATCCATCAGACGGGAATCCCGGCGATCCGCTTCGCCAGCGCCTTTTTGTGCTCGAGGTTCCCCTGCCGGGAGATCATGATGCGCTGCGCCTGGGGAGACCCGGCCCCGTGCATGGACTCGGTGCGGTAGCCGACGGCCGCCGTTCCGAGGGTGAGGTTTTCGATGAGCCGCAGAATCCGCATGCGGTGCTCCGTGGGAACCGACGGGACGCCGCGGAGGTACTTTTCGATGTACCGGCCCGCCACGGGATGTCCCAGGTCCTTCTCGGAGGGCATGGTCACCATGAGCCCGCCGGCGATGTCCTCGGCGAGCCGGGCGATCTCGTACGGGAACCGGGTGACGTTCTGCTTGCAGACGTTCGCCAGGAGGAGGTCGACGAGGTAGTTCCCGGAGGCCGTCCGGTGCCCTTCGGCGGAGCAGGCGATTCCGGAGGAGTACAGGGTCTCGTTCAGGTGCGTCATCTCGATGAGCTTGTCCTTCACGTGGGAGGCCCGGGCGGCGCCGTTGTAGTCGGCCGCCAGCGCCGCCGCGCCGATGAGGACGTCCCCCACGCCCACCTTGCAGCCGCCGTAGCTCTGGCGGTGATAGGCGGCGAAGCGCTCCACCAGGGCGCCGCTGAACTCGTACTCGCCGCATAGGAACACGTTTTCCCAGGGCACGAAAAGGTCGTCGAAGATCATCATGGCCTCATGCCCGCCGAACTCCCGGTTGCCCATGTCGAACCGCCCGCCCTCCAGTTTGCGGGTGTCGCAGGACTGGCGGCCGTAAATGTAGACGATGCCTTCGGCGTCGGCGGGCGCCGCGAAGGAAAGGGCGAAGTCGGCGTCCTCTCGGGTCATCGTGAGGGTGGGCATGACGAGGATCCAGTGGGAGTTGAGGGCGCCCGTCTGGTGGGCCTTGCAGCCCCGGACGACGATCCCCTCCTTCCGCCTTTCCACGACGCGGCAGAACAGGTCCGGGTCGGCCTGTTTCGAGGGACCGAGACCGCGGTCGCCCTTGACGTCCGTCATGGCGCCGTCCACGGTCCAGTCCTCCTCCTGCATCCGGAGCATGAAGTTCCGGAAACGCCGGTGGTAGTCCGTGCCGAGTTTGGCGTCCATCTCGAAGGTCACGCTGTCCACGGCGTTGACCGCATCCATGCCCACGCAGCGCTGGAAGCAGGCCGCCGTCCTCTGGCCCATGAGGCGCTGCATCTTCACCTTCTTCACCAGGTCCCCCGTGCTCTGGTGCAGGTGGCAGAAGCGGTTGATCGTCCCGCCCGTCAGGGAGGACGTGGCCGTCATCAGCGCCTCGTGTTCCGGGTCCTGTGCAAGGGCATAGGTCATCTTGACCGAGTTCATGGACGGGCGGATGATGGGGTGGTCGACGACGTTTTCCACCTCTTCGCCCATCAGGTACACCTTGAATTTCATCCTTCGGAGACTGTCCTCGTACGCGTTCGGTGTCATCAACGGCATAAAGATCACCTCCTGATCGATGATTGTGCCGCGGGACGTCCCCCCGTCCGGCGCCTGTAACCGCGGCGGCCGTCGCCGCCGTCTTTCCCTTGAGATCCGGTAACACAATAAAGCGCCGAAAGTCAAAAAGGTTCCCTCAGGGCACGGGAGAATCAAGGGGGTGTCCGTCCGCTCCCCGCTCAGGCACTTGACAGCGCGGTGGAAACATAGAACAATCCTTTTGTTGCCCCGGACGGTTGCAGTTGAACAAAAACGACGCGGATCATGGGCCGGGGCATCGAACGGGGCAAGCCGGCCTTCCGCCGGACCCGTGACGGAGGTGGGTTTCTATGACAGATCGGTGCATTACGGAATGGCTGAGAATCCTCGGGGCCCTCGGAATGGCGGGCATGCTGCTCCTTGCCGCCTGCGCCCACTCGACGGGCGACGCGATCCTGAGGAGCAAAAACCTGATCGAAGTCCAGGGCCAGTACGACCAGGCGATCCAGATCCTGGAGGCGGAAGCGGCGCGCAACCCGTCGTCTGCAGCCGTGTGGTACTGGCTTGGAATCGGCCGCTACAAGAAGGGAGATTTCGACAACGCCTCGAAGTCCCTGGAGCGGGCCTTCGATCTGAACCTGTACAAGACCTATCATCTGTCCGCTTACGAATATCTCGGCTGGTCGTACCTCAACACGGACAAATACGACAGGGCCGTCGAAACCTTCAGCAAGGCGCTCGCGATCGACCCGACACATGTCAGCGCGCTCCTCGGCCGCGGCAGGGCCTCCATGTTCCTGTCCGATAAACAGAAAGACCGGGGAATCGACGACTTCTCGCTGGTCCTGAAGCTTCAGCCCCGGAACGAGTTTGCCCTGCGCCAACGGGGATGGACCCTTTATTACAGGGCCCGGTACAACGAAGCCGTGGGGGATTTCGACGAGGCGCTCCGAATCATCGAGCCGGGCAACCGCCTGGCGGCGGAAGACGCGCATCGGGGCCGGGGCTGGGCCCATTACTACCAGGGAAACTTTTCCCTGGCGCTCGCCGATTTCGACAGCGTCCTCGGCGATCTTGAAAAATCGAAACCGTTCGACAATCAGAAATCCCAGGAGTTTTTCGATAAATTCTTCGGCCGCGGCCAGGATGCCTCCCGCGGAAAGGCTTACGCGCTGGTGGGACTCGGGCGGTATGACGAGGCAACGGCTTTCATCACCGCAAACAAGGAATACATGAGCGGCAGCGACCTGCCGCTCCTGTATCACGCCATGGGGGAAAGGCAGAAAGCCTGGCAGCATCGCGGGGGCGAGGGGTTCATCGGCATCAGCATGCAGGATTATTCGGACGGGTCCGTCAGCGGGGTGAAAATCGTCGATGTCCTTCGGGACGGCCCCGCCGGGAAGGCCGGCCTCCGGCCCGGCGACATCGTGACGGCCGTGGACCGAAGGAAGATCTCCAACGCGACCGGCATGTTCGGAGAAGTGGTGAAATCAAAGCCGGGCGGATTCCTGACCGCGACGATCCTTCGCGACGGCCGGCCGATCGACTTTCGTCTCGTCGTCACATCCGCCGAGCCTTTCCTGTTGAACGATCCGCTCATTGCGCCGGTAGTGAAATTCGGGAAGGGGACGGCCGGAAAATCGGAACGACCCCCTGCCGCCGTGCCGGCGCCGGTTCCCAGGGCGTCCCCCGGCGGCGTCTCGCAGGCCTGGGCGGTGGTCGTCGGCATTTCCAGATACCTCAACGCCAACGGGGACGGCCTCACGAATCTCGCATTCGCCGACGACGACGCAAAGGCCTTCGCCCGGGCGCTGGCAACGCTCGGCTGGAGCGAGAGCCACGTCAGGCTCCTCATCAACGAGGATGCCACCATGCGGAACATCGTGATCGCCCTGGAATCCTGGCTGACCAAAACGGGTCCCGACGACCTGATCGTCCTTTTCTGGTCGGGCCACGGCTTTCCCGATCCGGAAGACCCGGAGAAAGTCTATATGGCCTGCTACGACACCGACATCCGCATTCCCGCCACGGGATACCGGATGGACAAGGTGCGCCAGGCCCTCGAAGAGAGAAGGGCCCGGAACGTGATCGTGCTCGCCGACACGTGCCACGCCGGGAAGCTCATCACCCGGGGCGGCCGGGGGATCTCCATCGTGCCGCAGATCGACAGGATGAGAAGGGATCAGGCCGTTCCAAAGGGCTGGATCTTCATGGTCGGGGCCGATTCGGACCGCCAGGCCATCGAGCATTCGTCCTGGACGAACGGGGCCTTCACCCACACCCTCCTGAAAGGGTTGTCCGGCGAGGCCGACGGGTACGAGAGCATCGGCCCCAAGGACGGCAGGGTCACCATGGGCGAGCTTCGGGGTTTCCTCAATTCCGTGATGCCCGACGAGACGCAGCGTGTCCTCGGCGCCGCGAAAAGGCCCGTCATCACGACAAGCACCGGGGACCCCGACATCTGGAACCTTTCGCTGCAGGCCCCCTGAGACCGGGGATGAAGGAAGTCTTGCAAGGTTCCCGGGAAAGAGGAAGGGAGCCGCGATGGAAACGTCCGGCCCCCTTCCCGGGTTCGCCGATGCCTCGTTACTGAAAAATGCCCCTGTCCCGGGCCGCCTTCACCAGCTCATCCTGGAACTGCGGGTGGGCGACCTTGATCAACGCCTCCGCCCTCTCCGCCACCGACATCCCCTCGAGCGGGCCCGCGATGCCGTTTTCCGTCACCACGTAGTCCACGAGATGGCAGGGGATGTTCACGAGGCCACCGGGTTTCAGGAACTTCACGATGCGGCTGACGGGATTGCGCTTTTCGTCCCGCCCCACGGATTCCGTGGCAATGATCATCCTTCCGAACTCGGACATGCGGCAGCCCATGGCGAAGTCGATCTGACCGCCGTGGCCGCTGAAAATCCGTTCGCCGCAGGTAAGCGAGGCGACCTGCCCGGCCAGATCGAGTTCAAGGGCGCCGTTGATGCCCACCAGCTGGTCCTCGGCACCGAGGATGGCGGGATGATTGGTCATATTGCTGGGGAAAAATTTCACGAAATCGTTCTTCCGGATGAATTCATAGAGTTCCGCCGACGGTCCCATGAAGGTACAGTTGATCTCGCCGGGCCGGAACTTCTTGAATTTCCCCGTGCAGATGCCCTTTTCCACCCACTGCGGCGCCCCCGTGGGGAGCATCTCCGTGAGGACCCCGATGTCCCGCAGGTCCGACTTGACGATGAGATCCGATACCACCATGGGGAGGGCGCCGATGCCGATCTGGATCGTGTCACGGTCCCTGAGCAGGGAGACGACGTTCTCCGCGATCTTGTGATGGGTCTCCGTCGGGCTCGGCGGCGGCGGGGCGGGAAGCTTGCTGGAGTTGGGGACGATATGGGTCAGCTTGGAGACATGGAGTTTCGTGTAACCGAAAGCGGGCGGGTACTGGTCGTTTTCCTCGGCAATGACCACCCGGGCGCCTCCCATAATGCCCCGGCCCGTCTGGAGACCCTCGACCATGGCACGGGTGAAAAAGAGGTCCGGACCCAGATTCACGAATCCGTCCCTGTCGGGCGGGGTCACCATCATGACGACGACGTCCGGTCTCCGATAGTAACTGTACTGTTTCGACGTGGAGAAGGAAGACACCGGCACGTAGCGGCCGTAGCTCTCGCTCTCGGGAAAACAGGCCCGGATTGCGGGCGTTCCCAGAAAGCCCGCGTTGATCCGGAAACTCCCCTTGTACTCGGGTTTCATCATCTTGTAGGGCCGCATGGTGAGGAGAGCGTTGAATTCGCAACCCTTCAGCTCGTCCTTGCGATCCGCGATGGCGTCCATGATCAGATTCGTCGGCTGACCCAGCATGAGAGGCGTCATGATCCGGTCTCCGCTTCTCACGGCCCTCGCCGCTTCATCCACCTTGCACAACCTGCTTTTGTAAACTTCCTTCCAGTCTCCTGACTGCATAAGCACTTCCTCCTTTTTACCGGTCTCCGATAAAAGATCCTGAACGTCGACGACTTGCCGCACCCCCGTTTGACGAACTCGTAACCATTCAAAAAACGCTTTTTCGAACGGCGAAGGAAAAAGCTCCGCAGGCCAGGCGACCGAATCCCGGGTCCTGCGGCGTACCTGCGGTACGCCGCGGACACGAGGAGATGAAAGGCGGCATAGGGACTTTTTGCATGGCCGTCCTATTCGACAGGCACGAAGCAGGTGATGTCGCGGATGTCCGCATTTCTCACGGGGCTCCAGACGGCCTTCACCTTCGCGCCGGTCTTCAGTTTCCGTTTGAGCTGCCCGGCATCCGAGAGATCGAACCCGCCGATGAAATGACTGAAGCCGCAATCCGATCCGTCGAGTTGGATCAGGGCGACCACATAAGGGGGCTCCTGAACCTGGCCAAGGTACTTTTCCCTGACGAGGGTCCAGGTGAGGATCTTCCCTTCCGGCTTCACATCGACCCACTGGGTCGTGTCCGTAAAGCACACGGGACAGAAGCTCCTCGCGGGGACGTATACCCTGCCGCAGCCGGCGCATTTCGTCCCCTGGATCCTTCCATCCTTCAATCCATCGAAAAACCGGGACCATGTTTTTCCGAGAGCCCACTGATAGGGCAGGGTCACATCGTTTCTCATGGTTCTGTATTCTTTTGCCATGGTCTCGTCCTCCTCACTTAACCGGCTCGAAGTAGGCGATATCGAGGATGTTTCCTTTTTTCTCCCTGCTCCAGACCGCCTTCACTCTCCCCCCGAGCTTCACGATTTCCCGGACCTTTTCGAATTCCGTAAGGTCGATCCCGGCCACCTGATGAATGAACCCGGTATCGCTCCCGTCCAGCCGGATCTGCGCGGAGATGAAAGGAATCTTGAGTTCCTGCGCAAAGAAGGGCATGTTCACGTAAACCCATGTTTCCACGATCCCCTCCTGGCTCACCTCGACCCATTCGTCCATATCCTCGAAACACCTGGGACAGAAACTCCGTGGGGGGACAAGCACCCGCGAGCACTGCGGGCACTTCTTTCCCATGATCTTCTCTTCCTTCAGGAAATCGTAGAACATGCTCCAGGTCTTTCCCAGCGCCACCTCGTAGGGAACCATGACCTGCCCCTTGACGATTCTGTGTTCTTCCTTCGCCATTGCCTCTCCTCCTCTCACAACTCAGACCCGACGATGGTTACGCCGTTGAACTGATCCACCCCTCCCATGGCATGGGAAAGGGCCAGCTTTGCGCCCTCCACCTGCCGCGCCCCCGCCTTGCCCGTCACCTGGAGGGCCGCTTCCGCCAGCCGGATCAGCCCGGTGGCGCCGATGGGGTTGGAACAGAGCGTACCCCCCGATGGACAGCAGGGAAGCTCGCCGTCTTTGAGAAAGGTTCCCTTGAGGACGTAATCCGGCGCCTCGCCCCGGGGGCAGAATCCGAAGCACTCGTAGAAGATCATCTCCTGGTAGGTGAAGGGATTGTAAATCTCGGCCACGTCCAGTTCCTTGAGAGGGTTCCGGATGCCCGCCTGCCGATAAGCCTCGGCGGCGGCCTCGGTGGCGCTCATCCAGATGGCTTTGTCGCTCTCGCCATAGAAAAACTCTTCCCCCCGGAAACCCAGACCCTTGATCCATGCGGGTTTCCTGCAGATCTTCCTCGCCTTTTCCCCGGTGGCGAAGATGACGGCGCAGGCGCCGTCCGACGCCGGGCAGACGTCGAGGAGACGGACGGGATAGGTGATGATGCGTGCGTTCTTGACGTCCTCCATGGTGACCCTGGTCCTGATGTGGGCGTGGGGATTGTCCATGGCATTGTCGTGATTGCTCACGGATATCCGCGCCGCCGCTTCCCTTCCCTTCTCCTCCGGGATCTTGAACCGGTACATCCACTCCATGCTCTGCATGGTGAAGACGCCCGGGGCGCCTGCAGCGAAGGTCCGTTGGAAGAAGGGGTCGAAAACCGTGGTCATGGTCGCCTGGCCGTCCCCTTCGGACATCTTCTCGGATCCCACGACCAGCACGATGTCCGCCATCCCGGAGGCCACCCAGAAGAACCCGCAGTGCCCGATGGACTGCCCGGTGCTTCCGCAGGTCTCCACCTTCAGCACGGGCTTTCCCACGGATCCCATGGCCTCGGCGAAATAGAAGTGGGTCGACGAAACCCCTTCCATCATGGAAGGCATGGTCCCGAGGACGATCCCGTCGATATCCTTCAGCGTGATCCCCGCATCCTCCAGGGCCGCCGTTACGGCCTCCCTGACCAGGTCGGGATAGCATACGTCAGACCTCCTGCCGTGTTTGGTCTGGCCTGTTCCTATGATCGCAACCGCGTTTCCCATGTCCTTTTCCTCCTCTAAGCGGATAAGATGACAACGGAGTGGCACTGACCGCCGAAGCCATGGGTGCTGTGGGCCAGGGCCGTCCGGACCTTTTTCCCCACCTGGTGTTCCCCCGCCTCCTCCTTGATCTGCAGCGCCGCCTCGGCGATGCGGTAGAGGCCCCTGGCCGGATAGGGGTTCGTGGCCAGGACACCGCCGGATGGATTCACCGGAAGGGCCCCGTCCATCAGGGGCATGCCGCTGTCGATCCACCGCCCTCCCTGTCCCTCTCCGCAGAATCCGAGGTGCTCGCACCACAGCAGTTCCTGGAAGGCGTAAGGCTCGCAGACCTCCGCCACGTCGATTTGCTTCCCCGGATCGTCGATGCCCGCCATTTTGTACGCCCGCTGCGCCGCCGCCGGAAGCTGTCCCTTCAGAAGGTCCCGGTCGCCGGGGTGGAAGTGGTCCATGGAACATCCGTATCCCGAAAGCCATACGGGCTTCTTCGAAAGGGTTTTCGCCCTTTCCTCCGAGGCCAGCAGAACGGCGACGACGCCGTCGGACTTGGGGGCGCACTCCAGCGCCTTCAGCGGATCGTAGACCCGCTCGGAGGCCATGACATCCTCGAGGCTGACCCTCCGCTTGCGGTCGGCATAGGGATTGAAGAGTGCGTTGCCCAGGTTCTTCACGGCCACCTTCGCGCACTGTTCCTCCGTCACCCCGTAGCGCTCCAGGTACTGCCGCATCTGCATGGCCGCCACAACGCTTTCATTGACGCCCACGGGCCGCAGATAGAAAGGATCGCCGTAAAAGCTCGTGATGGGGTCGTTGTCCGGGTTCTCGGACCCCTTGACCAGGGCCGTCACCAGGACCGTTTCATAGCGGCCGGAGAGGATTCGCATACACCCGTAAATAAAGGAGAAGGCCGATTCCTCCGCGCGGGACCCCTCCTTCAGAAAGGCTCCGATGCCGTCCCAGTCGAAGGCGTTGGCGCAGGACAGGCCGCTGTGGAAGATATCCGCGGACCCGGCGACGATGCATCCCACTTCCCGGCGTTTGAGGCCCGCCTTGTCGAGGATCTCCTTGTTGACCCGATATGTAAAATCCATCAGGCTTTCCTTTGATTCCATACCGGAACTCTGTGCCACATGGGTGATGGCAACCCTCTGCATGTTTCCACCTCCTTTTGAGCGTGAAACGTGACGAACCCGGAAAAAGTCAAAAAACGCTTTTTCCGAACGGCAAAGTTAAAAGCTCCCGGGGCAAGTCGCCCGGCTCCCGGGGGCCGCGGCGCACTTACGGCACGCCGCGGTCACGAGAGATGAAGGGCGACACGGCACATGGATGTTTGCGAAACCGTCGGACTTCAAACCCGGAACGGTTCATCCTTGAGGCCGTTTCCCGCAAATGACCTTGATGACATACGTGACGAGCAGTTCCCCCCGCTGGTTCACGATGCTGTTTTGCGTGGTCAGCACTCCCCGGCCGGGGCCCTTGTCCGTGATCTCCCTGACCTCGACCTCGCAGTGAATCGTATCCCCTATTTTCGCGGGACCGGTGAAACGGACGGATTCCATTCCGTAAAAAGCGATGAAGGACCGGGGGAGAAAACTCGAATAAGGACCGAGCCGGAAAGGGAGAACCATGCCCACGGAAAGGATCAGCATGCCGTGGGCGATTCTTTCCTTGAACGGCGTCGTCGCCGCATATTCCACATCCGTGTGCAGGGGATGCCAGTCCCCGGTGAGACCGGCGAAGTTCACGATGTCCGCTTCCGTGATCGTCCTCGCCGGGGAAATGAATTTCTCCCCGGCGGCGTAATCATCGATGTATTCGTAATCTTTCGGCATGTTCTCTCCTCGACGATTCCGGTTCAAGAGGTTCGCGCAAACGATTTCATTGCCCGGCGAACGGCGTTTCCCCTTGAATGCCGTTCCCCTTCAGATGCCCAGGATCTCCCGCGCGATGATGAGACGGCGGATCTCGGAGGTCCCGGCACCGATCTCGATGAGCTTGGCATCCCGCAGAAAGCGCTGGACGGGATATTCGAGCATGTAGCCGTAGCCGCCGTGGATCTGGACGGCCTGGTCCGCGACGCGGCTCGCCATCTCGGCATTGAAGAGAATCGAGGCTGCGGAGAGCTTGTGGATTTCCGTGCCCTTTCCGCCTCTCGCCGCCTGATCGGCCAGGACGGCCGCCTTGTAGCAGAGCATCTTTCCCGCTTCGAGCTGGGTGTACATGTCGGCGAGCTTGGCCTGAATGAGCTGAAAGGCGCCGATGGGTTTCCCGAACTGGACCCTTTCTTTCGCATACTTGACGGAAAGTTCCAGGCAGGCCTCGGCAATCCCGATGGACTCCCCCGCGTAGAAGGCCCTTTCCACGTCGAGGCCGGACATGAGCACGTTGATGCCCCTGTTCTCCGCGCCAAGGACGTTCTCCGCCGGGATCCGGCAGTCCTCGAAAACCAGTTCGGCCGTGGGAGAACCGCGGTGGCCGTATTTCTTCAGCTTCCTGGAGACGGAAAAACCCCGGGAGGCGGTGTCGAGGATGAAGGCGGTAATGCCCTTCGCCCCCATCGCCCTGTCCGTTTTCGTGTACAGGATGACCGTGTTGGCGATGGTGCCGTTCGTGATGAACATTTTCGTGCCGTTCACCACATAATGATCCCCGTTTCTCACCGCGACGGTCTGGATATTGACGGCGTCGGAGCCCGCGTTGGGTTCCGTAAGGCCCAGGGCGCCGATATGCTTTCCCGAGCAAAGCGGCGGAAGATATTTCTTCTTCTGGGCCGCATTGGCATTGTGGTTCAGATTGTTGCAGCACAGGTTGGCGTGGGCGCCCCAGGAGAGGGCGATGGAAGGGCTCGCCTTGGAAAGCTCCTCGAGAACGATCACGGCTGAAAGCAGGTCGGCCCCCGCGCCGCCGTATTCCTCGTCCACGGTGATCCCCATGACCCCCAGGTCCGCCAGTTTCCCCCACATCCCTTCGGGCCACTCGTCTTCCGAATCGATCTCCTCGGCGATGGGCCGGATTTCCTTCGCCGCAAAATTCCGGACACTCTCCCTCAACATGACGTGCTGATCGCTGAAACGAAAATCCATGATCCCTCCTTTCCCGCGGTCCCGTGACTCGGCCGCCTAGAACTTCACGTGATCGATCCCTTTCAGACCCAGGATTTTTCTCGCTTCGTCCGGTGAGGCGGGCTCGATGCCCAGTTCGCGGGCTATCCGGACGATCTTCGCCACCTGCTCGGCGTTGCTCCCGGCCATGACGCCTTTATCGAGATAGAGATTGTCTTCCAGCCCGACGCGACAGTTGCCTCCCAGGAGGAGGGACTGGCTGCAGAGGGGAAACTGGGCGCGGCCGGCGACGCACACGGAAAACTCGAAATCCCCGATGAGGCGTTTCGTGTAGTCCACAAGGAACATCAGGTTCTCCGGACTCGCCGTGATGCCGCCGAGAATGCCCATGACGTACTGGATGTAGACGGGCTTTTTCACATGGCCCCGCTCGATGAGAAAGGCCACGTTGTTGACCATGCCGGAGTCGTAGACCTCGAACTCCGGAACGGTCCCGTTCGCATTGAATATCGCCGTGAAATCCCGCATGGACTTGAACGTGTTCGGAAAGATCAGGTCCTCCGTCATGGCGAGATATTTCGGCTCCCAGTCGAACCGAAACTCCTTGAATTTGTCGAGGGCGTGAAACAGGGCGAAGTTCAGCGACCCGGCGTTGAACGAGGCGAGTTCCGGCTTGAAGGTGGAAACGGGAACGAGGCGCTGCGCCGCCGTCATACCGAGCCCGCCGCCGGTGGTGATGCAGACGACCACGTCGCACCGGCTTTTGATGGAGACGAGCACCTCCTCCATCAGGCCGATATCCGCCGACGGCTGTCCCGTCCGGGGATCGCGCACGTGGATGTGGGCGACCGCGGCACCCGCCTCCCGGGCGGCGACCGCTTCATCGGCGATCTGTTGCGGTGTGACGGGCAGATGGGGGGACATGCTCGGCGTGTGGATGCTGCCCGTGATGGCTGCGGTGACAATCGCTTTTTCCTTCATCCCTGTTCTCCCTTCCGAAACGCGGTGCGGATGCCGGCGGCCGTGAGTCCCGCTTTCGCTGCCGTGAGGATTGCAAGCAATATGCCGCTTCCGGAAAAGGGGTTCCGGTTTCCGGGAACGAAAGGACGAGGGTGTCGTGAGACGGGAGCCCGGGAGGTCCCGGCGGCGGGAACAACGGATTGATCTCAAAGGGGATCGAAGGACGGGCGCGTGCGGGAAATCACCGGCGGGGATCGCCGGCGGGCCGGACCGGAAAGTCCCGGAGACATCTTTTCCGGAAGACCGCCCGGGAGGGGATCCGGATGAATCTCATCCACCCCCGGCCGGGGATTCCATGAAGAGCATGTCCTCGAAAGGGGGAAAAGCCCTGATTCAGGATCATTGCGGGACTGGATGAATCCGGACCAGCCCCTGAACGAAATCAATCCACCTGGGATTTCAGGATCCGCCTCAGCCGCTGTCTCGTGATTTTCAGCGCCTCGGCGGCACGGGACCGGTTTCCCTGAAAACGGAAGAGAACGCCTTCCGTATAGGACTTGACGACCTTGTCCAGTGGAAAGGGGTCGAGGGAGGCGATTTTCGTCATATCGGATTTTCCCCGCGAGGCGACGGGTTCCAGAGGAATGTCCGTCGTTTGGATCCAGCTCCCCTCGCACAGCAGAATCGCCCGTTCGATGATGTTCCTCAATTCCCGGATGTTGCCGGGCCAGGGATAGTCCGACAGGATTGCCAGGGCCTCCTCGTCGCACCCCCTCACATTCTTGTTCAGCGCCCGGTTAAAGTCCTCCACGAAACGCGCAACGAGAAGGGGAATATCGCTTTTCCTCTCCCGGAGGGGAGGGATGACAAACGAAATCACGTTGAGCCGGTAATACAGATCCTCCCGGAACATCCCCTCCTCGACCGCCCGCGACAGGTCCTTGTTGGTGGCCGCGATGATCCGGACATCCACCTCGATCTTCCGCGTTCCCCCCACCCTCCGGATTTTCTTCTCCTCCAGGAACCGCAGCAGCTTGACCTGGGTCTTCGGCGTGATCTCTCCGATCTCGTCGAGAAACAGGGTCCCCCGGTCCGCCAATTCGAACATCCCCTGCTTCTCCTTGATGGCCCCCGTGAAGGCGCCTTTTTCATGTCCGAACAGCTCGCTCTCCAGGAGTCCTTCCGAGAGCGCCGCGCAGTTGACGGTGACGATGGGATTGTCCGATCGGGGCCCGTTGTAGTGGATGGCGTTGGCGAAGAGTTCCTTTCCGGTGCCGCTCTCCCCCATGATCAGCACGGTCGACCGTGCGTTTGCGGCAAGGCGCCGGCTGAGATCGATCATCTTCCGGATCTCCGGGTGGGCCGTGACGATGTTGTCGTAGCTGTAGCACTCCTTGCGCTTCGACCGGATCTTGTCCACTTCTTCTATGGCCTTCCGGGAGGCCAGACACCGGGCAAGGACAAACTTCATCTCCTCGATGTCGAACGGCTTCGCGATGTAGTCGTGCGCGCCGAGCTTGATGGCCTCCACGGCCCCCTTGATCCCGCTGAAAGCAGTCATGACGATGACCGGGACATTCCCGTCCGCCTCCCTGATCCGCTCGAGGACCTGCAGGCCGTTGATGTCCGGGAGTTTCACATCGAGGAGGATCACGTCGGGACCGTGTTCCCTGAAGGCCGCCAGGGCCTCGTCGCCGCGGACGGCGGTCACGACCCGGTACCCCTCGCGGGAGAGGGCCCTGTCAAGGGAGTGGAGAAGCAGTTTCTCGTCGTCTACCACCAGTACGGACGGTCTCACAATGGTTTCCCCCTATGCGCATGAATCGTTCTTCCTGCGGGCAGAAGCACGCGGAACGTCGTTCCCCCGTCCGCCTTGCTTTCCACCTCGATCCGGCCGCGGTGGTCCTCGATGATCTTGTGCGTCACCGTGAGGCCCAGTCCCGTCCCCGCGTTCTTGGTCGTGAAAAAGGGGTCGAAGATCCTGCTCATGTCCTTCGAGGGAATCCCGACACCCGTATCGGCGACATCGATGAACAGCCAGTCCCGGCTCCGGGACTTCCCCCTTGCCGTACCCGTCCTCACGGTGACCGTTCCGCCGCCGTTCATGGACTCCATGGCGTTGATGATCAGGTTCAGGAATACCTGCCGCAGCCGGTCGGGGTCCGCATGGAGGATGCAGGGTTCCATTTCGAATTCCGTCTTCCAGGCGATGTTCTTGCGGGACATCCCCTCCTTCAGGAGGGCAAGGGTCGTCAACAGGAGTTCGCGGAGATCGAAATCCTCCATCTGGAGCGGAACCGCCCTCACGAGGTCGAGGATTTCCCGGATCAGGTGCTCGACCCGGTCGATCTCCTGGAGAATGTTTCTCAGCTCCGTCCTCCGGGTATCGACCCCGCCGGGATCGCTTTCCAGGATCTGGACGGTCGTGTAGATGCCTGCAAGGGGGTTCCGGATTTCATGGGCGATTCCCGCCGCGATGCGCCCCATGGCCGCCAGCTTCTCCACGCGGAAAAGGTAGTCGTCCATCCTCTTTTTTTCCGTCAGGTCCGTGATGATCGTCACGGCGCCAAGGGTCTGGAGATGCTCGTCCCGGACGGCGAAACCGCTCAGGTTCAGGATCAGGTTCCGATTGCCGTCCTCCCCGTGGTAAGGATAATCGAAGAACTGGATGTCCTCGTTCTTCTTCAGCGCCCTGTATATCCTTTTTCGATCCCGCTTGTTGAATCGGAAGATGTCCTGGATCCGGAGCGTCACGGCCCGCTTCTTCGGGAGACCCAGGATCTCTTCCGCCCGGGGGTTGACGTTCAGGACGCGACCCATGAGGTCCGTCACGATGACCCCGTTCGAGGAACATTTGATGATGTTCTCGGAAAGGGCCTTCTCATCGCCGAGCGCCTGGTACAGCCGGGCGTTCTCGATGATGATGGCGGCCTGGTTGGCGAAGATCGTGAGGGACTCCACATCGTCATGGGTGATTTTCATGCGGGTCCGGAAGCGGTCCACGCCCAGCAGGCCGAGGATCTTGTTCTTGATCTTGAGGGGGACGTACAGGACAGAGGTTCTCTCCTGGTTGTGGTTGATCACGCGGTCGATGGCCGTAACGTCGGCCGCCCGTTCCGTGTCCGGAATGAAGCGGGGATTCCCCTCCTTGACGACCTTCGTTTCATAACAGTCGTGCCTTTCGAGGAAGAGCGGCCTTTCCCAGGCCAGCCGTTCCCCTGCGGGCGTGAATCCCTGGATGCACTTGCACTCCAGACGGGTGTGGTCGTGGTTCAGGAGCATGACGATCGCCCGGTCGAAGTTCAGACCGTTCATGGCGCTGTTCGTGATCTTGTCCAGGACTTCACGGAGATCGGGCGAACTCGTGAGGAGGGAACTGATTTCGAAGAGATGATTCAGAAGATTGTTCTTGATCCTGAGCTTCTCGCCCAGGACGCTTTCCCGGCGGGGCATAACCGCTCCTTTTTTCGTCACACGACTTCACCCCTGTGACAACAACCCCGTTCCTTCTGGCCCCATGCAGGCGATTCGTTTCTCCGGACCCCTTCGGGGTTTCCTTGCATCGAAACAGTCCGGTCCCGGAACGTTCTTTCGAGTTCATTCGGCCCGACTCGGAACAGCCCATCTAAAATGGATGAAGTGCGGCATCGTTGTCAACCGGTTTCTCCGGGTTCGATCGCAATGCGGCGATCCGAACCCGTGACAAACACCGGGGGACATGGGTCGGGCCCGTCACGGTGGTCCGGGATTTCCCGTCATCGATGCGGCTCGAGCTCGACCTTGAGTTCGAGAAACTTGAGCAGGTCCTTGAGGCTGATCACCCCCGCCAGCCGATCCCCCTCGAGAACCATGAGACGGCTGGAGCCGGTCCGGTTCATCAGCGAAAGCGCCTCCATGGCATCCGTTTCCGGAGCGACGGTGTTTTCCGGCGAGCAGGCCGCGGCCAGGTCTCCCGCCGTTTTCCGGCCCCATTCCTCCCTCGGGATCCCTTTCACCTGTTTCATCGTGACGCATCCGAGAAGACGGTCCGAACCGTCGACGATGGGAAGCATCTTGAAGTGGTATCGATAGATGTAGTGTTCCACGATATCCTCGACCGTCGCGGAGGGCGGGACCGTGACAGGGTCCCGCTTCATGAATCGGCGCACCGGTTCGCCCTCCAGGGCCCTTCGAACCAGCAGTTGCTGGTAGGACGCCCCGGCCGCCCGCCGGAGGAACATGCCGATGAAAAACCACCACATCCCGCCGATGAAATTACCGCCGAAGAACTGGACGACGCCCAGAAAAACGAGAAGCAGGCCGAATCCGGAACCGACTCCCGCGGAGATCCGTGTGGCCCATCGGAGATTGCCCTTCCAGCCCCAGAGGATGGACCGCAGAACGCGCCCCCCGTCCAGGGGAAAGGCGGGAATGAGGTTGAAGGCCGCAAGGACGCCGTTGATCCATGCCAGGTACCGGATGACCCCGTAGACGGCCTCGGGCAGTCCGGCGCCCTTCCCGATCTGCGACATCCCGTAGAAGATTGCCGCAAGGAGGATGCTGGACAGGGGACCGGCAACGGCCATCATGAATTCCGCCTTCGGATCCCGCGGCTCATCCTTCATCTCTGCGACCCCGCCGAAGATGAACAGGGTGATCCCCTGGATCGATATCCCGAAACGCCTGGCTACGAGGGAATGGGACATTTCATGGACGATGATGGAGAAAAAAAGCCCGATGGCGCCCACGATCCCCATGATCCAGTAAGTTCCGGTGGACAGCCCCTCGTAGCGAAACGGAAACAGTCCCGCCGAAAGGGACCATGCAATGAGAATCGCGATGATCACCCAGCTCGGGTCGATCCGGATCTCAAATCCGAAAATTCGAAGCAGATCGATGCGTTTTCCGAACATCTTCCATCCTCCCGTGCAATCGATATTCTAGAACCCATGATCCATCGGACCGGTTCTTTGCACTCCGGCGCCGCCCGCCTGGAAGGGAACCGCCCTTTTTTTAATGTAATGGTTCTATCGTTTTTGTAAAGGACTCCCAGGCGGCGGCGTCAGTACAGAACGCCCACCACCGCCCCGGTCATCAGCGTCGTCAGGACGCCGGCCAGGATGGAACGGGGCCCCAGCGCGACGATTTCACCGGCCCGGTCGGGAGCGATGCTCGAAAGCCCGCCGATGAGGATGCCCAGGCTTCCGATGTTGGCAAAGCCGCACAGGGCGTACGTCATGATCAGCGCACTCCGCTCGGAGAGCGCGCCGGGAGGCAGTGCGGCCAGTTCCACATATGCGAGGAGTTCATTGAGAACGACCTTGACCCCCATGAGGCTTCCCGCCGTATGCGCTTCCTTCCACGGAATTCCGGCAAGCCAGACCAGCGGGCTCATGAGGTACCCCAGGATGCCCTGCAGGGTCAGCGGCGCCCCCCCGGCCGCGGGCAGCAGTCCCAACGCCTGGTTGACCATGCTGACCACCGCCACCAGGACCACCAGCAGGGCCACGACGTTGATGAATATCTTCACCCCGAACATGGTTCCCTGGACCAGGGCGTCCATGGAACTGCGGGTCTGGACGGGAGGGGAGATCTCGCCCAGCGTGGGCTGTCCCGTTTCCGGGATCATGACCCCGGCGATGAGGATGGAGGCGGGCGCGCTGATGAGAGAGGCCGTGAGGATGTGCCCCAGGGCGTCCGGCACGACCTTTCCGACGATGCCGGCATAGAGCACGAACACGGTCCCGGCGATGGTGGCCATGCCGCAGGTCATCAGTGCGAACAGCTCGCTGCGGGTCATCGACGAGACATAGGGCCGGATGAAAAGGGGCGATTCGACCATTCCCGCGAAGATGTTGGCCGCGCACCCCACGCCCAGCGCCCCGCCGATGCCCATCACGCGCTGGAGCACCGCGGAAAACGCCCTGACGAGAACGGGGATGATCTTCCAGTGATACAGCAACGTGGTCAGGGCCCCGGTGACGACGATGACGGGCAGGGCCCTGAATGCGAAGATGTAGGCCGCGCCGGAACGGGGGATCTCAAACGGCAGCGGGCCACCGCCGAGATAGCCGAACACGAAGGTGGTTCCGGCCCGGGTTCCCGCTTCCAGGGCTTCCGCGACCCCGTTCAACAGCAGGAAGCCCTTCCCCAGGACCGGGATTTTCAACAGGGTCAGTGCCAGAAGCAGCTGCAGGACAAGCCCGGCGACGATCAGGCGCAGGCTTACGGCCCGGCGGTTCTCGGACAGAATCCAGGCGATGAGTACAAAGGCCAGAAGCCCGAACGCGCTTTGAAGCATGGCGGGAATCATGAAAAATCTCCCCGCGTCCCTCTATTCCAGCCATTTTCCGATAACGGCCCTGAGCTTCTCCGGTCCCAGTTCGTCCAGATAACGGTCGAAATCGGCGCGCAGGGGGGAATCCTTCGGGAAGGCGAAGCCGAAGGTGTCGAACCCCGTGAACACGTAGCTGTCCTGAACGGCGATCTTCTTTTTATAAACCGCGGCGACCGTTCCGTCGAGAAAGGCCAGATCGAGGTTTCCGTTTTGCAGGTCGGCGATCACCTCGTTGTAGGTGGGATATGTCCTCACGTCATCAAGCCGGTAAATCCCCCTGGGTTCGAGTTCATTTGCGATGAAGCCGCTGTAAGCCATGCCGCGGGGATAGCCGATGGTGTACCGTTTCAGGTCGGCCAGGTCCGCGATCCGGATGTTCCGGCTCCGGAGGCTCACCAGGTTCCAGGTGTTGTCCATGTAAGGACGGGAAAAATCCATTTTCCCCTTTCGCTCGTCCGTGATCGAGATCGCCGAGAAGGCCACGTCGGCCCGGCCCGCGACAAGGGCGTCCAGCATCCCCTGCCAGTCGTATGCGGCGATCTTGAACTGACGGTTCCGGGCCTGGCAATATCCTTCAAAAAGTTCCAGATCGAGACCCCGGTATTTGCCGTCTTCCAGGAAGAGATTCGGCGGGGACGTGGGGCAGACCGCCGCCCTGAGGACGGCGGAACCTTTCTTTTCCGTGCATCCGGCAAGTGCCATAAGGACGATGCAAACGAGCAACACCACTTTTTTCATGCAATTTCCTCCCTGTTCCGATCTTGACAGACTCAGCGATAATGCGCAAAAACGCTTTTTCGAACGGCAAGGGAAAAGCCCCGGAATCCATGCGCCCGAATCCCCCCGGGGGCCGAGGCATACCCTCCTGTGCGCCCCGGCAGCCTGGGTGATGGCGGGCGGCGCGCACGTACTTTGCTTACGAAGCCTTCGCCCTTCTTCGAATCATCCAGCAGGCAAGCAGGGACAGGAGGATCAAGAGGGCGATCCTCCCCTCGCTCGAGAGGGCGGGGATGATGTACGCCGAGGTCCCCGGTCCCCCGTCATCAACAATGACGCCGTTTCCGCCGATCAGATCGTCATCGCCTCTCTGACCGTCGATAAAGTGGAGCACGACGATATTCCCGTTAATCTCGGCGCCCGTGCCGCCGTCCGTGCCCGTGAAGTCGTAGGCGTGTTCCGTTTCGTTGCCGGGCTCTTTTCCGTATTTCCAATAGGAATCCAGAGCGGTGCTTCCGGAGAGGAAAAGGCGGACCTGCGCCGCCCCGCCCGGCGTGACGCCGCTTATGGTAAATCGTAACAGGCCGTATGGAAAGGAGACGGTGAACGGGAAAGTCCCCTGCACCGGTGCAGGCAGGGCCTGAACATCCGAAAGGATGGTCCCTTCCGGCGCTTCAAGGGTGACGTAGTGGTTTCCATCCCCCGTATGGAAAGACGCGACATTGGGCTGATTGCCGTCGGGGATTCCATCCCCGTTTCCATCGTAAAGCGGGTCGGTCCCGGACGGCCCGTATTCCTCTTCAGCGGGGATTCCGTCCGCGTCGGAAGTGGACGTGAAGTCCTGCCCGGGCTGGTCGGCGGATATGTCGTTCAAGGTGCGGTCGGCGGGGCTCCAGTTGCCGTAGCCCGGATGACTGGGACTTATGGTGGTGGTGGTGCCGTAATGCACTTTGTATGAGTAAGTGCCGTTGGAAGCCGTGGTTTCCGTGTGCCCGTCGTGGGAGAAGGTGACGGTCGCGCCTTCTATGGGATTGGCGCCGTCCGTGACGAAGCCCGAGATGGTGACGTCCGGCATTCCCGTTCCCCGAATGCTGTAGTTATAGGGGTTTTCATCGGAATCGTCGTTTGCGACGCTGACCGTGGCCTCACGCAGTCCCACGGCGCCCGGGCTGAAGGTGACGGCAAAGGTGGTATCCCCGCCGCCGGAAGCGATGCTGCCGGAGGGGATGGCGGATACGGTGAAGTCTCCCGCATGGGTTCCCGAAATCGCCACATGGGGAGAGGGATCCGTCAGGGTCAGGGTGTCCGTTCCGGTGTTCTCGATGGTAAAGGTATGGGTGACGCCGCCTCCGCCAAGTCCCGCGGAGCCGAAATCCGTGTCGTCCGATGCCTCCGGGTCGAGATTCCCGTCCGAGATGGAAACGCCGTTTCCCAGGATGTTCATCTCGGGTGCGATGACATTCACGGAGAAGGAAGCGGCCGTGCTGGTGGCCGCGAGCGTCCCCGCATCGGTGACGGTCAGATCGAAGGCGGCGGTCCCGAGATTGGCGCTCAAATACGTGAGATTCCGGATCAGGGTCTGCACCCGCGCCGGCGTGGCATTGGCGTTGAAGTCGATACGCAGGTCGCCGCCTCCCTGGCCGTCATCGGTCCCATCGACGGTGCCCACCGCGGTGCCGCCCACGGCCACCGTCTCCCCTCCTGCGATGGTCCCGTCCCCGCCCGAGGAGACGTTCGTTCCGTCCACGTTAAGACCTCCGGCAATGCCGGTTGCCGTGACCAGGAGATGGCCGCCGTTGAAATTGCCGTTGTCGGGATCGGAAACGACGGCGTTTTCACCGGCGTCTATTTTGACGGCGGCGTTCGGCCGGGTGTTCACGGCGTCCCCGTTCAGATTGACGATCACGGGCGGGTTGGGTGTCACGTTTACGGTGAAAACGGAGGCGTTGCTGGTGGAAGAACCGCCGTCGCCGTCATCGACCGTGAGGCTGAAGGTACGGGCCCCAAGACCGCTCGGCGCGGCATAGGTCAGGTTCCGGATCAGGGTCTGCACCCGTGCCGGCGTGGCGTTGGCGTTCAAGCCTATGCGAAGCGTTCCGCCGTCCTGTCCGTCATCGGTCCCGTCGACGGTGCCCACGGCGGTCCCGCCCACGGCCACCGTCTCCCCGGCGGCGATGGTCCTGTCCCCGCCCGAGGTGACGTTCGTTCCGTCCACGGAGAAGCTGCCGTTCGCGGTGCCTCCGGTCTGCGCGATGACCAGGGATCCGCCGTTGAAATCGGCGGAGTCCGCGTCCGCCACCGCCGCGTCGCCGTTCTGATCGATTCCCGCCGCCGTCCCCGCCGCGACCGCATCGACGGAATCCCCGTTCACATTGGAGACCACGGGCGGATCGTTGACCGCGCTGACCGTAATCGTGGAGGCCAGGGACAGTGTCGCCGTGTCGCTGCCCCCGCCGGCGGTTCCCCCGCTGTCCGTAAGAGAGGTCAGGGTCACCACCCTGTTGCCGATACTGGGGGCATCCTCCGTGTTTCTATATCCGATTCCATCCACCAGGGTCTGCATGGCGGCGGCGGAGACGTTCGCGCCTGAAAGGGTGACCGTCGCCGTGCCGCCCGTTACGCTCACCGAAGCGCCAAAACCGTTCGTCGCCGTTGTCATGGAGGTCCCATCGGTGAGGGTGACATCGCTTCCATCGATGGAAAGAATCTCGTTCGCACCGTCACTGACATTGGTTACCGTCAAAACGAGCGCATCGAGGGTCTGGCCCGGTTCCACCGTGCTGACGGCGGCGCCGGTATAGATTGCGACGGCGGCACCCCCCTCCGTAAAGGTCGGATTCAATGCAGTCGCGGTCAGTGTCGGCGCGTCATTGACGCCGGATACGGTCACCGTGACGCCGGCCGCCGCGGAAACACCCCCGTCGCCGTCGTTGACCGTAACGTCGATCGTACGCGCGCCCGCGGTGGGGGCGGCGGCATCGGCGTCTTCATAGGTGATCGCCTGGATCAGGACGGCAACCCGGGCGGGGGTGGCGTTGGTATTGAAATGGACCACCAGATCGTTTCCGGCCGCTATGCTGTTGCCCAGTGTGCCGACGATCGTGCCGTCCACCGACACGCCGCTGCCCACCGTTGTTCCGGAAAGCGTCACAGCGCCTCCGGTGTCAAGAGACAGCACATCCTCGGCCGGGTCCTCCCCGGCGCTGACGGTCGCGGTCAGATTGCCGCCGTTGAAATCGGCGCTGTCGGCGTCCGTCACGTCTGCCGCCGTGCCCCGGTCGATCGCAACCGCCCCGTCCCCCTCGTTGTACGACAGGCTGTCGCCGTCGAGGTTGGAGATCACCGGCAGCGCGATTCCCGTGCCCTGTATGTCGAACGTATAGGGATTTTCGTCCGAATCGTCATTGGAGATGGAGACGGTTGCGCTCCTGACGCCGAAATCCGATGGGTCGAACCGCACGGTGAAGGGGGTCGTTCCCGTTGCCGCCGCGACGGGACTTGACGGCTGGGAGGTCACGGTAAAATCGGCCGCATGGGAACCGGAAATCGCCACCTTGGGCGTTCCGTCGAGAACCAGCTCCTGGGAACCGGTATTCTTGATGGTATAGATCCTGGATACGGTTGCGGAATCCACGTCGCGTGAACCGAAATCGGTATGGTCCGACGTCGACGGGCTGTCATCCCCGGAAAGGATTTCGACGGAATTCCCTTCAACGGCCATTTCCGGTCCGCTGTAAACGATGACCGGCGTCCCTTCATTCCCGTCCTCAACATGCCAGCTGTCCACGTCGACCGGTGCAGCGTCTTCGGTATGGTTGTTCGAATAGAAATTCGATGCTTCGTCATCGGTGTCGGTGTCGATGTTCCAGTAGCGGGTTCCGTTGGAGAACTCATCGTTGTATATATAGTATCCGCCCGATTCATGCAGCCAGTATGGAAACTCATACAGGATTCCCTGATAAAGATAATTGCCGTTCGCCCCCTCCGGAGTGGTGATGCCCGATACGGTCAAATCCTTGGGCGTGAATCCGTCCCCCTGAATGGTGAAATTATAGGGATTTTCATCCTCATCGTCGCTGGCGATCGAAATCGTGGCCGTCCGGGTTCCCTCGACGGACGGATCGAACGTCACATCGAAAGTGGTCGATCCGTAACCGGCGATCGTCGACGAGGGGGCCGCCGTGACACTGAAATCGGACGCGGCGTCCCCGCCGATCGTGACATACGGGGACGATCCCGACAGCGTCAGCGTGGCGCCGCCGGTATTCTGGATGGTGAACGTTCTTGTCCTCGTCCCCGACGAGACCTCGAGGGGCCCGAATTTGGTGTCGTCCGTAAAGGACGGGGTGTTGTCGTCATCCGGTATCGTGACGGTTTTTCCCTGGACATTGATATCGGGCACCGGATTCGCCTCGGCGATGGATGGGTCGCCCGTGCTGGCGACTGATTCATTGTCATTGTTCTCCCATCCGGTCAAACCGACGGGGGAACCCGCGTCGGAGGCAATGTAAAAGATATAATCGGTATTCGTGTCATCCGTGTCGACGTCCAGATTCCAATACCGGCTGCCGCCGTATTCGTCGTTGAAGAGGTAGTAGCTCTCGCTTTCGTGTTTCCAGTATTCGAAATCGAAGAGCATCCCCTGATGGGTGTAGCTCCCGTTCGCCGCTGACGGGTTCGTGATGCCCGAAATCACCAGATCCCTCGGGGTGAATCCGTATCCCTGAATCACGAAAGTATACGGGTTTTCATCGGAATCGCTGTTGACGATGGATACGGTCGCAATGCGGTTTCCCAGGGCGGAGGGGTTGAAGGTCACCACAAACGTGGTCGACCCGAAACCTGCAACCGGCGACGACGGTGCCGTCGTTACGCTGAAATCGGATGCATTGGTGCCGCTGATGGTGACATCGCCCAGGGTGAGGGTCTCCGATCCCACGTTTTCGATGGTGTAGGTTCGCGTCGCCGTGCCCGATGAAACATCGACGGATGCGAATTTCGTATGGTTGTTGAAATCGGGGGTCGAGTCTCCGTCTACGATGGGGTTGCCGTTTCCCCTCACGTTGATCTCTGCAACGCCGTCTTGCACGATGTAGGGGGAACCGGTCCCCGAAAGCGGGGTCCAACCGGCCACGTTTATCGGAGAATCTTCCGGGGGATTCTTTTCCGAGTAAAACAATGAGTCGGCATCATCGGTGTCGACATCGATGTTCCAGTAGTAACCGCCGTCTCCACCGGTATAATAGTGGTAATAAATATAATAATCCTGGCTTTCGTGTTTCCACGAATCGTGGTCGTACAGCGTCCCGTTGTACAGATACCGTCCGTTGGCCTCCGATGGACTCGTGATTTCGGACACCAGCAGGTTCGATTGCGCATGGGATACGGATGCGACGGACAAGGAAACAAGCAGAAACAGGAAGACGGCCGTTCTACGCATTTTCTGTCTCGATCCGGCTTTCGCCGCTTTTCACATCTTCCGATCAGGAGAAGTTACATCGTCATTTCCCAATGGTGCGATCACATCCGCCAATGAGATCAGTGAAAACCGTCCTGCTACGGGACTATATGAAGAGAACCCCTGCATGTCAAGGGAGTTAAGACATTTATTTAGAAACTTACGCCCCATTCCCCCTCTTCCCGGTCACACCCCGGCGGCGGGACGTCTCCGGCCCGCCGCTTTCCCGTGGAATGACCGTTCAAGGGCCGTCGAACGGGGGGATCAGGACCTCCACTCGTATATTTCCATGGCTGCCGCCTCGGCGCATTTTCCGCAGCTCCCGGCGCAGCACGCCCGCGCATCGGATTTGACGACCCTGCCCTTTCGAATCCACAGATCCAGCATCCCTTTCATGGCCTCCGGTTCGGTACCGAAATGCACGGCAAGGTCCCACAGGGTCACCCGCTTGTGTTTCACCAGGTACTCCTTGATGTCGGAAAGGATCATCCCTGACACCTCCTCGAAAACAGTCCACAGCCCTTGGCAGGGCGCGAAGAAGAATTTCAGCCGGAATCATGTTCCAGGCCCGGGAACCGATGGGCGCCTACGCCTTTGCGCCGTCCGGAAGGCCCGGGATCACTTTTCTTTCCCTGTCGCTCATCCGCCGCATGATCGTGACGACGCCGAGGAAGACGCCGCACAGAACGACGATCCAGAACAGCGAGGAAACCGGGTGGCGGCCGATGGTGGCCGCCTGATAAAACAGGACGGAGGCCGCGTACGCCAGGCCCGTGGTCCAGGCCCCCGCAAAGGCGGTCCACCTCCAACCGGTTTCCCGATAGACGGCGGCGATGGCTGCCACGCAGGGAAAATACAGCAGGACGAAAAGGAGGTAGGCGAACGCACCGATCCTGCCGTCAAAGAGACGCACCATGGCGCCGAAGGTTCCCACCGCGACTTCCTGCTCTTCGGCGGCGCTCTCGATGTCGCCGACGTCCCCGATGGAAAGGCCCAGCGGATCGAGGACGGTACCGGCTACCCCCGCCAGGTTTTCGGGGATGGAGACGAAAGACTCCTTGATGCCGCCCCAGAAATCGAAGGTCTCCCCGCCTGGATCTCCGGCTTCGACCTCGCCGTCGCCGATCTGGGCATACAGGGCATCCAGGGTTCCCACCACCGCTTCCTTGGCGAACACGCCCGTAAAAATGCCGACCGTCGCCGGCCAGTTTTCCCGGGTCAGTCCCATGGGCGAGAAAACCGGCGTAATCGTTTTGCCGATGGCGCTCAGGACGGATTTGTCGCCGTCCTCGTTGCCGAAGGAGCCGTCCGTACCCACGGCGTTCAGAAAGCTCAGGATCACCACGATGGGGATGATGATCCTGCCGGCCCGAAAGATGAACGTCCTGAGCCGATCCCACGCGCGCAGCACCACGCCCTTCACCGTCGGCATGTGATACGGCGGAAGTTCCATCACGAACGGGGTGATTTCCCCCTTGAGGATCGTATTTTTCAAAACCAGGCCGGTAGCGACCGCAAAACCGATGCCCAAAAGGTACAAGCCGAAGACCAGATTCTGGCCGCCCGACGGAAAGAACGCGGCCGCGAACAGCGCATAGACCGGCAGGCGGGCGCCGCAGGACATGAAAGGATTCATCATGATGGTCAGCGTGCGGTCACGCTGGTTCTCCAGGGTGCGCGTGGCCATGATCGCCGGCACGTTGCACCCGAATCCCACCAGCATCGGGATAAAGGACTTTCCGGGCAGGCCGATCAACCGCATGAAACGGTCCATGACAAAGGCGGCCCGGGCCATGTACCCCGAGTCCTCGAGAAAGCACAGGCACAGGAACATGAACCCGATGGGCGGAATAAAGGTCGCGATGGTCTGGACGCCTCCGCCGACGCCTCCGGCGAGAATCGCCACCAGCCACTCGGGCGATCCCATGGCGGCAAGCAGTTCTCCAAAGCCGTCGACACAGATCGTGCCGGCGAAAATATCGAAGAAATCGATGAACGCGCCGCCGATATTGATCGTCACCATAAACATGAGATACATGGCGACCAGGAAGATGGGGATGCCCAGCGCCCGGTTCAGCACGATGCCGTCAATCCTGTCCGACAGGGTCTTGTCGAGGAGGTTGCCTTTCTTCACAGCCTCCCTGGTCAACCAGTTGATGGTTCCGTAGCGGCTGTCGGCGAGCAGGATGTCGGTTTCCTCGCCGAGTTCGGCTTCAATCCTTTTCTGTTGATCGTCGCGCGCTTTCAGTGCCTCCCCGCTTACCAGCGAAGCGATCCCGTCATCGCCTTCCAGCAGTTTCACCGCCGCATAGCGCGGATTCATCCTTCCGCGGGAGGCCGCCTCCCGCACCAGGGGAACCAACGCATCCACGGCCTCCTGAATTTCCGCGGGATAGACCACATGAAGCCCGGAAGCGGATTTCGTTTGCGCCCATCGATCGATTTCCAGACGCAGCGCGTCGACGCCCTCATCCCGGGAGGCCACCAGGGGGATCACCGGACAGCCCAGCCGCCGGCTCAACATTGGAATATCGATCTCGATCCGGCGCTCCCCGGCGATGTCCATCATGTTCAACGCAAGCACCAGGGGCACCTGCATCTCCAGCAGCTGGACGGTCAGGTACAGATTGCGCTCCAGGTTGGAGGCGTCCACGATATTGACGATCAGGTCCGCCTCCCCCGAAAGAATGTAGTCGCGGGCGATTTCTTCATCCAGCGAGGCCGCGGAAAGCGAGTAGATGCCGGGAAGATCGACGACCTCGATTTTTTTGCCCTCATGTGCGTATTCGCCGGATTTGCGATCCACGGTAACGCCGGGCCAGTTGCCCACCCGCTGCCTCGCTCCGGTCAATGCGTTAAAAAGGGTCGTCTTGCCGCAATTGGGATTTCCCACGACCCCGATCACAGAATCACTCATGATTGAATCCTCCTTTCCACCAGCAAGGCGGAAGCCTCGTCTTTCCTGAGCGACAGGGCGAATCCCCGCACCTTGATTTCCACAGGGTCCCCCATGGGGGCGATCCGCTCGACGGAAATTTCCGTTCCCCTGGTCAATCCCATGGCCAGCAGTTTTTCCCGATAGGCCGATGCCCCTTTGACGTATCCGGAGACCGTACAGGATTCGCCCACCGCCATGTCCCGCAATGTTGCTTTCATTTGCATTCTCCTTACACGACGACGACCTGGATTTTATGGGCCATGCCGCCGCCCAGATAAAGACGGGCACCTTCGTGACCGATCAACAGTTTTCCATCCATGGGATTGCACAAGACCTGCATCTTCTCGCCGACCCGGAGACCCACCCCGGCCAGCCGTTCGTGGAACCCCCTGCCGCCGCATATGGCAACGATCCTGACCCATTCGCCCTCCCGGGCCAGGCGCAGCGGAAGCGCCCCCGCGTCGATGCCCGGCCGGTCCCTCGTTGACGTCATGATATCCCGCCTTGCCCTTTCGAGTGCGCGCCGCCGTCCAACCATCGAAACAACGTTTTCCATAATGCCTCCAGAAAAGCTCTCCGTTCCCCTCGGGAAAAAACGTATTGGAACGGACCATAAAAAAAGGCGTAACCGGAGCGTGCACTGGCACCTCGCGTTACGCCTTCACTTCCTCCGCACCGGCAGGGGCCGGAGGCCGTAAGGTGAACCTTGCAAGATTAGAGTTTTCTATCTTACAAAGAGAATTCTAATTTACATGTCCTTCATTTTTTGTCAAGTTTTTTTTGCCGATCCGTCGCAGTATCCATCACAGCTCCCGCCGGTCCTCCTTCGAGTGCCCTCCGCAAGCGAGACAAAAGACGCCGTCCGTGGACGGATCGCGATGGCAGGCCGGCGGCTTTTTCGCACAGCACTCAAGACAGAGCCGCCACAGGCAATCCTTGGACTTGCAGTCCAGACACCGAAAATCCGCCACGCACACCCGACCCTCTTCCAGAAGCCGGTAGACGGTTTCCTCCGCCACCTCGATGCGTAACTTGCCGCCGACATTCGCCATGTTCAATTATTCCGGACCGTGGTCTCCTTTCGATTCCTCTTCCCGGCGCAAGGGCAATTGACGCAGTTCCCGTTGCAGCGGCACTCGTGTTTTTCAGGCTCCACGACGACCCGGGAGCCTTCCGGCGCCAGGGCATATCCCTTTTCTCCATGAAACGATATGCGGTCGGCCGGAATGCGGCACTGGTAAAACTGGCATTGAAACATCCTGCAGCCGAACGGGCACAGGGTCCCAAGCTTTCCCGTATCGATGAGAATCCGTCCCTCGCCGCTGTATTGATTGGAAAGCAGGTGAATCAGTTCCAGGGCGGAAGCCCCGTCAAAATCTCCAACCGGATCAATGTGCCAGTCCCCTTCGCTTTTTCTCGACTCAATCTGGAAATTCGCTCTCATTTTCCTCTCCATGAATGAATTTACGGGATATTCCCGAAACACTCGTTCACCGTGCCGTCGCCCCCCCAGATCACCCTGGATATGGCGCTGAGGCTGGAATTGGGGAGCATGTAAACGGGCTTGTTGTGTTTTCTACCTAGATTCTTGACGATGGAACAGGCCGCGTGGCTGTTGCAGCTCACCGGACAAAGCACCACATCGGCGCGCCGGAGACTGCACTCGAGCGCCTTGGCGCCTTTCTTCACATAACCGTCGTGATATTCGAAAATGCCCCCGCTGCCTTCGATCAGCCCCCGGTACAGGGCTTCCATGCGCGTAATCCCGCCGACGACGAGAATTCTTTTCCGGCACAGATCGAAGGCGGGACAGCTTGCGTTGCACCGGTTCAACGCGGTCATTTCGGCGATGACGGTTCTGAGTTCCACCAGGAAATGACGATTCACGTCCATCTGCTGATCGAGTTGCGCCGACAGTCTCCCGTTCTTTTCCTCGAGGACCTCCACCTGGCGCCGTGCCTCCTCCAGCCTCCGGCGCAATTCGTCATGATCCCGGGGAAGCCCGCAGGTTTCCGGTTTCGGTTCGGCATCGCATGCCCGGATACCGGATTCGGAAACCGCCTCCCGCAATTCATTTTTTTCCTTCTCCAGCAAATCGACGGCAAACCGCAAAGCCGCCCGGTCCGATTGATGACTTTCAATCTCTTTCCGCATCAGCCGGCACCGCCGGGCGGTGTCCTTGAGCTCCCGGCGCAGATCGTTCGATTCCCGCTGCCGCCTCGCCATCTCGCGGGCGAATGTCATGCGCTCTTCCGCGGTACAGTGCATGGCCATGTGACCTTCGCCGAACACCTCCCCCCTGCATTTCATGGACAATCCGGGATTGAACGCAGCGGCCCACAATGCTTCGGTGAACTCACCGGACCTCATGGCGGCCCTGAAGCGGTCCATGAAAATCCGATCCTCGAGGACAAGCCATGCCGCCGCACCCTTTCCGAACTTGCAGCTCAAAAAGTCGTCGATTCTCCGTGACAGGGGGTTTTCATCATTCGAACAGGCGACCAGAATCTCATGGATTTCAAAAGGGCTTTTCCTGGTGCACGGCACGCCGGCCCTCTTGAGAAGCTGTTTTTGCTCCGAAAGCGTCAGGCACATGCCGACCAGCGGGCATTTGAAAAAAGACGCGACACGCCAGAACCTTAATCGGGATCTGCAATGCAACAAGCCGTCCTCATGCCGGATGACACCGTCTTCGTCGTTTTTCAGGTTATTTTCTCCTTCCAACATATCCACCTCCTCGACCCGTTGCGCATCAAGGACAAAAAAAGGCGTACCTTTGTCGTTTCGACATCGGGGTACGCCTTCACTTTTTCCATGTCATTCCGTCGACATGGAACCCGTAAGACATCCCTTCCAGGATCAATCTGCGTCGATCAACACCTGGGTAAGCTTCCTGCGCAAGGCTTCAAGCCTTTTGGATTTGAATGCTTTCCTGCTTTCTTCCAATACGTCTATGGCCTCTTTGATCGCCGTTTTCATCATCAGTTCCCGCGATCGCCTGGGGCACGGGTCCATGAGGGACCGCAGGCCGTTCTCGTCCACCCGTCCCTCCAATATCGAGGTTACGAGGCAGCAATGCACATCGATTCTTTGCCGCAGTTCCTTGACGCTGGTGTTGAGCACGTCGATCAGATCCCGCTTGTCGTCCCCCATCGATTTAGCATCTCCTTCTATTGTTAGAAGTATCGAACTTCATGGTCGTAAAAAAAGCCGCCTTTCGCCCCTTCCCGGCAAAGACGGCCGAACGGGTCAATTCTTGTCAGTTTTCTCCTTGGAGGCCGAAACATCGGCGGCATGGATCCGGTTCTCGAAGTCGCGGGAGAACGCTTCCCCTTGTGCCCGGCATTTTTCGGGCCTGCGGCCGTGCAGCCGATACTCCTTGAAATGGTTCAGCCAACTCTCCCCTGCGCGGGGACACTCCTGTATGAATTCCATGAATTCCGTCAGGCTGTCCAGGGTGGTGGCGCTGAGGGTGTGTTCCATCTTGCAGGCTTCCTCGTCGGCGGTCTTGAACTCGATTTCCAGGACCCCGGTCAGAAATTTCGACAAGACCTCATGCCTGCGCCGCATCTCCTTGCCGACATCCGCACCGTTTTTCGTCAGCTCCACGTATTCGTATTTCTCGTAGTTCACCAGGCCCCTGTCATTCAGGGTTTTGAGCATGCTGGACACGGTGGGCATTTTGACGTCCAGCCGCCTGGCGATGTCCTTGACGCGAACCACCTTTTTTTCCCGGTCCAGATCGAATATGGCCTCCAGATAGTCTTCCATGACTGAAGTCAAAGGCTTCACGGAGATTTCGTCTTCCTTGCGGGATTCCTTCATGGGGACCTCTTTGTTAGATTTACCTAACTTAGATTTGCTTATCTAATAATCTTTTCCCCCGTCGCTGTCAAGTCTTTTTTTCAGCATCCCGAAAGGCGATCCATCCGGCCGAAAAGCCGGCTGGGGCTTTCCTGAATCTTGCTACGTGGTCGTTCTCTATGGTTCGGAAGATATGTGTACCGCAACGCGTCTCCCCGGAAAGAAAAAAAATACGCCGGCATTCCATCACGAAACACGGCATGCCCGTGGCGACCTTGCAGCCTGTCGATTTTACGAAAAGGACGCCCGTTTGCGACGTCATCGATCAATTGAAACGGTTTCGAAGGGGCCACCGCCTCGAAGGGCTTTCCGTTCGTTGCATGATCGAGGAGGGGAGACGCTGATGTCCGCACCGTTGGTGGTCGATAATTCCGTTGTCATATCTTGGTGCTTCGATGATGAGGAAAAGGCCACGCGGAAGTCGTCCTCGAAAGCCTCGAATCCGGAGAGGCCTTCGTGCCGGCCGTTCGGCCGCTCGAGGTGAAAAACGTCCTTCTTGTCGTTTAAAAAAACACACCTCGGACAGTCTTCCGTCGCCTGCTTTCTCACACTCCAGAGTGGCTTGCCCATCATCGTGGAACAGGAATCCCCCGAGCGGATGCTCAAGGAGATCGTTTCGCTCGCCCGGGAACACGGACTTTCAACCTATGACGCCTCCTACCTGGATCTTGCCATGAGGCTTGAGCTTCCTCTCGCTACGCAGGATACATCCCTCGTAAAAACCACCCCAAAAGGCCAGGTCCCGATATTTAAGCCGGCTGGCGCCCGATGAAATCATAATGCCGAAAGGTTTCCGGTTCATTCACGCATCCCGGGCTCCCGCGCGAGCTGATTAAGCACGGCGAGCGCTTCGTCACTGACAGGGGCATTTCCGAATAGTCCGGCCTCATGTGGGCGGCTGCAACAGCACACCATGGTCAGACATCAAATCGCCAATTAGGGCGTTACTGATACTCATCACCGGTTCCGCGCCGCCGCAAAGAAACAAATTCACAGATCCTACCAACCCCGTCAAAACCAATGAGAGCGTTTTCGAAGCTGAAAATGGGCGTTTAAGGCCCCAAAACAGTCGACTATCGGGAATATATCATGTTATCTAAGCAGGTTATCTTGGTCCGACGCTGAAGTAGGACCCCAAAGTAAAAGTAAACGCGGCGCGGTCGTCCATGGATCGAGCTTTCGTGAGGGGTTCCGCATTGGCGAGGGATTGTTCGTGAGAGCGCCCTGATCGTATCCGGAAATATCCCTTGACAGTTGGAGGCTTAACCGGTAATAATTATGACCGGATGAGGCAACAACCAGAAAGAATAATAACCAGGGGTGGCCCTATGATCGAGACGATCAAATCCATCATCCTGGATTTCCAGGAAAACCGGCTGGAGACCGGAGTGCCCCGGCGTTTGCGTATCGAGACGGTTCACGGCAAGGCCGCCGTCTGCATCGGGGTGCGCCGGGGCGGCAAGTCGACATACATGTTCCAGGTTGTCCAGAGGCTGTTGGACGGCGGGGTCCCCCGGCAGAACATTCTGTACCTGAACTTTTTCGACGACCGCCTTCACAACCTGCGGCAGGACAATCTCGGCCTGATCGCCGAGGCCTATTACTCCCTCTACCCGGAGAAGAAAAACACCGAGACGGTCTACTGCTTTTTCGACGAGATCCAGGCCGCCACCGGTTGGGAGCCCTTCGTCGATCGTTTGATGCGCACGGAGAAATGCGAGGTGTACCTGACCGGCTCGTCGGCCAGGATGCTGTCGAAGGAGGTCGCCACGCAGATGCGCGGTCGGGCTCTCTCGTGGGAGATGTTTCCGTTTTCGTTCAGGGAATTCCTGGACTACAAGGGAATCAAGAGCGAGGGCGCACTGTCGACGAAAAAGCGGCTCTTCGTCCAGAAGGCCTTCGAGGAATACTGGGCGACCGGAGGTTTCCCCGAGGTCGCCGGTCTCAGCCGGAGCCTGCGGATCAAGACCCACCAGGAATACTTTCACACCATCCTGTTCCGTGATCTGGTCGAACGCCACAACGTTTCACACCCGAAGGCGGTGACCGATCTGGCGCACTGGCTGGCGGACAACACGGCCTCGCTATACTCGGTCAACAGTCTCACGGGCTATCTCAAGTCCCTGGGCCACAAGGCCCCGAAGTCCGCGGTGTCGGATTACATGGAATGGTTCGAGGACGCCTATTTCCTGTTTACCGTGCGCATATTCGACCCGTCACTCTCGCGCAGCAACACCAATCCGAAAAAGGTCTATTGCATCGACCATGCCATGGTCACTTCAGTGTCGTCCGGAATTCTGGTCAACTCCGGCCATCTCCTTGAGAACCTCGTGTTCACGGCCCTCCGGCGTCTTCACCCGGAAATCTATTATTACAAGACCAAGACCGGCCGGGAGGTCGATTTCATCGTCCCGGTTCGCGGCCGGTCGAGAACACTTGTCCAGGTATGCGATTCCCTGGCGGAACCGCAAACAAGGAAACGGGAGGCTGCGGCCTTGAGTGAGGCGATGGCCGAACTGAGGCTGAAAACCGCAACCATCGTGACCCGGAACGAGGACGATCGGATCGAGGCCGGAGGGGGGAACATCGAAGTGGTCCCGGCGTGGCGTTTTCTCCTCGAACTGCCGGAATCGGTGGAATAGCATTTCCGCAGGATTTTTCATGGCCGTTTGCACCGCCTGTCCGGTAATCCGCTTGCACCGGACCCACCGGTCCGTCTTTCGGCAGATACCTGCCGGAGGGGAGTTCGAAACGTCGAATCGGGAAGGATGCGAAAGGTGGCGTAACCGGTCGTAAGTACGTCGGATATGACAAGACCCCGGGGGGATCGCCCCACGGGGTCTTGCGTGAAACGGGAACCGCCGGAATCGGCGGTTTTATTTCTGGCTCCCCGTGTGCAACCCTCTTCATAACCGTTCTCTTTCTCTCGCAGTTAACCGAAAACCTTCAATATCAACGGGTTATCAAAGATCAGGCCGTTCCCGGCGAGGCAGAAGCGGCGTTGACCCGGATTTCATCCCTCTGCCTGACAATCACCAGATTTCATGGCTTGTTCCCGGATTTTTTGACTTCATAGATCATAACATGGTGAAGCCGCTGAAGATCGCGCTGTGTCAGTTCCTTCAGGGATCGAATCGGCTTTTTGAGGGCCAATCGCTCTTGCGCCAGCAGATAGAGATCTTCTTTGGAAATCCCAAGATCGCCCGCGCGTGCGTAGATCGGCTTGTATAGACTCTCCTTCCACTTATCAGGGGCCCTCCTTCGGATTTTGGGCCTTGCCATGGCGACCTGGGCCTGAAGCCATTGAATCGCGCGGTCGGAATCCTGGGCGGGAATCTCCTTGTAGCTGGTCACGTTGAATTCGTTCTTCAGGCTGCTCCAAATCCGTTGCGCTGCTCGCTGTGTGTCTTTGCCCGCCGTCGTGTGGATATCGATATAATCCTTCACCAGGTCCTGGATTTTGCGGGCTGTCGTGTTTGAAATGTGCCTGCCTCCCGGATCGGTCTGGACAACCGTTTTGCGGACCACCCGTTCGGTGCGAATGTTCAAATCACGCCCGGCAACCATGTTGCCATTTCCTGAAACTGCCTGAATGACCTGGGGTGAATCGCTGGGAGACGGCGTGAGCGTATTCATCTCTTCGACTTTCGAGAACCATGTGTCACGATGCTTCCGGAGCTCGCTCTCGGAAAATTTACGTCCTCTTGGATGCTGATCGTTGTAGTGTTCAACCTCCGCGTGGCAATCAAAACAGAGGGGAATGCAGTTCTCGAAGCTGTTGTCTCCCCCTTTTGAAACAGGCCGAATGTGGTGCGTCTCGATCCTGACGCCACAGAACTTGTGGCAGATGCAACAGCAGCGTCCTGCAGCGACAAGGGCCAACTCGACGACATCTTTTGAGAAGCTCATCGCGCCTCTCCTGATTTGAGAAGTCGCTCCGCCAGTTCCAAAGCATCCACCGGCCAGAAGCACTCCGGACGAGGACGGCGCACATTCGGTTGTCCCGCTGCGGGGCGGCAATTGAGCAGGGATTCGACCCATTGGCCGGGGACGGCGTCCCTGCCATGCACAGCGCCCAGAAGCGCGCCACAGATGGCGGCGTTGGTGTCGGTGTCTCCCCCGCGCATGACGGTGTCCACAACTGCTTCCTCCAGATTCGTGGCATGCAGAAGCTGCCACAGGGAGTTGCGGAATGCCGTCAGCACCCACCCCTGCTGGTGGACATAATCCGCTGGCGGTGATTCGGCGGCACCTCGGACCGCTTCCAGGAGGCTCCCATCCACCTTCATGTCTTCCGCCCAGGTCACGATCTGCTCGTACAGACCTCGGCTATCGCACCCCTGGCGGATGGCATAGGCAATCGCCATCGTGAACAATGCGTTGGCTTGCTGACAGACCGGATGGGGATGGGTGATCGCCGCGTCCTGCCGTGCCCACTCGGCAACCAACCCAGCGTCATGGTTGGCTCCGAAGATGCCCAGCGGGCTGATCCTCATCATCGCGCCGTTGGCCTGGCTGTCCGGATTGGGACGGCCCCGCAGACCACCGGCGACGGTCATGCCGCAATCGAAGGGCCCGGAGTCCAGCCAGAAAATGTACGCTTTCCTGGCTCCCTCGGGATCATAACGTCCCTGATCCGCCAGCATGCGGGCCAGCAACAGCGCCATCTCGGAATCGTCGGTCGGTTGCCCGGCAATCGTGTTCCAGGTGCCCCCGTCGGCAAGCTCACGAACGCCATTCGGGTATTCCCGCAGGATTTCCTCCTGAGAACGAAACTCGACCAGACTACCAAGAGAGTCTCCGGCAAGCTGGCCAAGAAGACACCCTTGGGCGTGGGAGAGTATATCGATGTCGCGGAAGTCCCGGCTCATCCGGTCATTGTCTCCACTTGAACATCCCATCGACCTGGAGGACGCCGTTCGCCGTAACATAGCCCAGAGTCATGGGCCGGAAATTGTTGCAGAAGGATTCGACATACACCTTCAGCAACCGGCTCTGACGGAGGATGTCCAGTTCGCCAGAGAGATGGTTCACTACCTCTTGCGTCACCAGGGTGATCAGCTTTGCTCTGGCGCGGGAAGTCATCACATTGAACCGATTGAGGCTCATCAGGAATTCGTCCTCATCCTGAATCGCATCCTGGTCACCCAGGGCAAAAGAGGCGAGGATCACATCACGCTGCTGCCCTTGAAATCGCTCTACTGTATCTACAGCGTCCCGGATAAGTTGATTTGCAGCGCCTAATGGCCCGAACACCTGCTGGAGCCTCGCGACTATCAATGCCTGTTGCGCCCGATGTGGGGTGACGATGCCAATCCCACTGCGCCAGAATTCATCCATCGCGTATGGGCTGTGCGATGAGGCTATCGCGGCACCGGACGCTGGGTCTCTTTCATTTAGGAGCTGGTTGCCGAGGCGGCCATACAGCAGCAAGGCCAGGGCTGCCACCGAATCAGCCTCAAAAGGATTCCATTGACTGCTGCGACCCTCGGGATAGACAAAACAACTGACCGGGGCATCCGGATCAAGCAGCGATGCCCATTCGGGCGTCCAGAAAAGCGTCTGTGGCCATCCAGCGGGAGGTTGAACCGTCGAGAAAGGTGTGATGATATCAGTCCGCATATCCGGAGAATAACTCGTGAGTGATCTGTCGTAGCCTGCTTCGTGGGCAAGCTCGACGATCACGCGACTTGAGCGATAATTCTCTTCCAGGATGGCGGGCTGAACTTGGTGGAGCTGTTCAAAAAAGCTGTAGACCGAGCCGACCATCGCTTCAAGACCGACTGGCGCTTTCGCTTGGTGGATCGGTGGCAATTGTTTTGGATCGCCCGCGACCACAACGACTCCGTCCGCTGCCAGAGACGCAAACGGAAGGATCGAATGGGCAACATCCACCTGCGACGCTTCATCGAGAATGATGCAGTCGAAGAATTCCTGACGTGCGGCGGCGTTTCCAGTCACCAGAAGGTTGTGCGTCTGCTCAGGGGTAGCACCCACCACCGTGATGCCCGTGCTGTTCTGCAAGCGCTGCCGTAGCTGCTGTACCGCGACAGATGGATTCCATTTGTTCAATTCCAGATCGAGGCCGGCAGGAATATTCTGGTCTATTGGCCGGTAACTGGAGCGGATGCGCACGCACCGCAGATCGGGATGCTGAACCATCTGACCGATGGCCGCGACAGATTCCAACAATACGTTATCAAGGGCGTTGTAAGTGGGAGCGCAGACCAGAAGGCGCAAAGGGATATTGCGTTGCACCGCGTCAACAACCGCGCCGACCACTACCGCACGGAGTGTCCGGCTCTTCCCGGTTCCAGGAGGGCCCCAAACGGTCTGAAGCCGGTGGCTTAGCGAGGCCTCCCAAGCGGTCCACTGTGACGGATTCAGGGTTATTCCATTCTGCTCAAGGTATTGCCTGATCGCAGGCACATTTCTGATCACCGCCGCATTCGCCATCGCATTGCCAGACCACAGCAGGTCCGCTACCGGACTCCCTGCTGTTTGCCGACCACTCCGCCTTGTGCTAAGTCCCACCGCCCTACGCACAAGCGCATTGCTCCGCGCGTTGGGAGGATTGCCGATGGCATGCAACGTCTCTCGCAACTTCTTTGTGAAGGTGTCAATCCACACAGGATCGAGAACAACGTCTTGATTGAAATCCGCCAGTCCTTGTCTCTCCAGATCGTCAAGCATCGTTGGATAGCGGTTGTTGGGGAGGACAGCGATCAGGCCAGCGTCGCGGTCGATACCAACGATCCTGACTCCTGTTGCCGTTTCCATGTATGTTCGCCATCCGGAGCCGTTGGGCGGTTCCAATGGAGTTCCTTGCGTCACCACCTGAAGCGACCTGTCGAGAAAGCCGGGCATGTTCTCGGGAGCCAGCGCAAAGCTGAAATCTCCCTCGCGCGCCTTCACTTCCCTCGATTCCGGGCTCATCTCGTAAACGCGCATCCTTGGAAGCGCGGCAATCCCCAACTGGGCCAGCGCTGCCGCCTCTGCAGCCCCGGTAAGCCGACGGGTCAACCTTGCACTGCGATACCTGGCCTCACGCTCCTCTGGCGGCATGGCCCTGATCTGGTGCACCTCCAGTTCGCCAAGGGCGGCGTTGAGCCGCGCGAATCCATACCACAACTGCCCGTCAAAGCTGATTCCTGATTGTCGTTGTGGCGGCTCTATACGGATTTCTGGTGCGATCTGCTGAAGCGTAGGCCGGAGGTCCTCTTCGAGCCGCCTGGTAATAGCCTCGAGAGCGCCGAGTTGCTTGGTCACCGTTTCTCGCAGGGTCACAAGCTGATCGGACCATAGTCTGGGCCTGGTTACCCGCGCCCAGATTTCATGGGCCCGCTCACTCGGAATCTGGTCGCTCAGCGTGTCTTCAAACAGCGGGTGTACCGAGAACGCCGCCACCTGCTGGGGCAGAGAAGCCTGGTGGTAAACACGGGCCGTATGGAAGAGCGTGTAATAATGCGGAATCGGGGCGGCGAGCAAAGTCCGCACTACCTCTCGGACAATGGTGATCGGTGATCGCCGTGTTTCCATGGCAGCGTTGGGCAGCAGCTCTTCTGGCGGAAACAGCCAAGCGAGGTGTTGGATAGTTTGGTCGGCGAGGATGGCCTGCAAATGGCGGCCGATAATTCGCGTGAGATGCTTGTACTGGACTGAATCCCAGATGTAGAACTGGACCGTCGTACCAGCGTTGCGGTTTCTGGCATCCGTTAAAATCGCGTTGATGTTGTTCAGGAAGGCCAAAAGCTCACGGCGTTCAACGGGCAGGTCCTTCTGGTCGATCACGTGCGTGTGCGGTCCATAACCATGGGTGGCTCTCTGGCCAACATATCCGAACGGCTGCGGTTCTACCCAAAAGGCCTTCACACCCAACGAGAAGGTAATCGCACTTCCCAAGTCGAAATCGACCGAGAGGTAAATGTGCAGGTCGGCATACTTGGGCATGACCCCGGAGGTGCCGCTCTGTGGCGATATCGCAGATTGCTGGGCGTGGAGGGATGCTGCTCTACCGGCAACGACGTGACGTGTCGCCCTGAGCGAGTAGTGGGCGTTAAAGGCTGCTGAGGTTGGCGGCAGTTGCGCTAATGCAGAAACGTCCGACACTCCTTGGTCGGTTAAGGCGGCAGATGCCCCTCGGGAAATAAAAGCGACTCTGCTGAGATGATCCGTCTGCTGAGCGGTCGGCATACAATGGAGGGCGTGAGCAGTCGGCTGGCCGTTTCGATCAATCCACGGGTATCCAAGGTAGTCACACCCCTTGCACCTGTTGTCCACGTGCCAGGGGTGTTGCTGCCAGGGACATGCGAAAGCCCGGGGAAGATCAGCTATGAAGAAGTGCTTGACCCTGCCGACGAACACCTCGAAAGGAACTGCCTCGAGGTCTTCCTGCATCGCATCCCACATCTGGACATATGTGGGAGTGCCTCCTTGATCTTCGATCTCCCGGCAAGTCCGCACCAAGCATGAGGCATCGTGCGAACCAGGCCAGATCGCGGCATCCGGAACGACCACGTAACGGTTGTCCAAGCCATGATCAACGAGCCATCCGGCCAAGGCCATAGAGTAAAAAGTGACTTCCGCGAAATATGAAGGAGATGGCTCAGCCGTGAGCTTGATGTCGATGACCCGGAGTTTGATCCGGTGGTCGTCAGCGGCCAGCCACAGGACCGCGCCGGCCGGTGTGACGTACCGGTCGATGTTCGAAGTGGGTGGTAGCACTTCGATGAGATCGGGCCGCAACCGGGAGTAATTCAGTCCATAGGCATGCCTATAACCCGCAATCCCCAGTGCGCTTTCGAAAGCAGGTCCAACGTCAAACTGGGATTCAACAAGGAAGGAGCCCTGCGGAGCGGTGGTCAGGTGGTTGACAAGTTCGATCTCCCGAAATCGCTCCTGGCCCGCCTGATTCGTGTAGCGGTCGCCGATGACAACGGCGGTGCCGAAGGTGTCCGAGAGGTCTGCGATTTTCTCCGCCTGCCATTCCTCACCGGCTTGGGCCAGGTATTCAAGGCCAGGACGGGGAGGCTGTACGGGTGGCATGCCAGCAGCCGTTCTTTCCTGCTGGAAAGCCTGGGTGTCAGGACTCAGGTTCAGCCTGAGCAGACGAAGACATTCGGTTCTAATGAATTGCGATAGGGCCTCTTTTCCAACCTGTGGCATGTGTCAGGGTCCTCCAGTAGAGCTCGTTTTCAAGGCGTCCGAGAGTGGCATAAAATCGGGATGGGTTGGAGCGATGACAGCCGATGCCACGATCATGGCGCGTTCAAGGTTCAGGCGATCCGGGTCGCGGAAACCAATCTGTCGGGTCTTAGCCAGATCTTCGGCGTATGCGGATGCCTGCTCTTTGGCCTGTTTGATTGCGGTGCGCGGAACCACCGCATTATCTGAACTCGCTGACGGCACCTGACTGCCTTTACGACAGACAAACACGGCATCCCATTTGATTGTGCCGTCATAAGAATGAAGCCCACCCTGGCCTTCACCCCGCAGGGGCAAAACGGTCGCGCACTTCAACCCGGAACGAACAAGCGCGTCCCCGAGAGCATCCCAAGCCACCGGTGACTTGTGGTGATAGGTGAAGACCATAATGCCGTCCTTTTTGAGCACGCGGCGGCACTCACAGAAAATGCGGTGCAAGCTGTTCCGGTAGACTTCGATAGACTGGTCGCCGCGATCAGTCAGAGCGAGGTTCTCCTTAATCGGCGCTGCAATGGCCGGATTGTCGTAAGGAGGTTCGGCCATTCCGAGGGACTGGTGCCACGCCAGATAGAAGTCGGATAGTTCTGAGTAGCTCAGATTGTCGAAATACGGCGGATCAGTGAGGATGAGGTCGATACTGCCATCCGGAATCCCTTCGAGGCTTTCTGACGTCTTGGTGGAGATCGAAGCCCGGGATGATCCCCCCAGTACTCTCCATGGGTGCGTTGAGACTTCTTTTGCGACGGTTTGGCGATAGATCATCGCTGGTTTTCGCCCACCCTTTGGGTCCAGATTGGTGGGCGCCGTGGCGAACGCTACTGCCTTGGCAATCTTGCCGAGGANNCATAGGCCGTATACATGCAGTTCGTTGTAAGGTGTTCGCTGAAAGCAATGGCCAGAAGCCTGCGCGACCTCGGGTCCTCGACTCTGGTGATGGCTTGGCCCAACAGTGTCAGGTGGAGCAGTTGACGGTCGTTGAAGAGATCGCGGTATCGGGTGAAGCCGTGGATCAGAGGCCGCGCGTCGGACCGACCGTCTGCCGGAATGGCGCGGGTGGGTGCAAAGCCACCGTCGGTTTTTTCAACATCCTCCAGAAGATTGCGCGCCCGACCGTAGCGAATACGGTCGCCTTTGCTCGCCGTTTTGAAGTGGCGAGTGACACCGGTCCGTGTCTCTTCAAGATACTCCTGCGCAAAGAGTCGCCATTCAGGTCGCGTTGGCGCATCCCCACGCTCGCCGAGTCCCGACACGTCACCGCACCCTGGGCATATGACCTTTCCCTGGTCAAGGGTTCCTTGCGCGATCCTGGTACGCGTCCCGCATCCGCATCGGATTTCCTTGCGGGCAATTGGAATCTCCGAGACCTCATGGCAGCTTTTACAGAATACCCATTGAAGACCTTTTTCCTTGCTGTACGCCAACTGGTAATGGGGATGAATTTCAAAGGTTGTTCCGCAGGCCTTGCAGGTTCGACACTCGACCCAGAAATGATGGAGAACCACGCGTTCGCCTTTATCTGGAACGGTTGTCCGGTGAAAGGGGCTAATCTGTGCGGACACCTTTGCACAGAGTGTGGCGATTTCCGGTGACAAAGGATCGTAAGAAGCTGTTTCAAGTTCGAATCGCGTGATGAAGGTGGCAACCGGATCGATGTCGTACCCAATCACGCGGGCACCACAGCGCCCGGCTTCGACAAGGCTGGTGCCTCCGCCCACGAAGGGATCGAGCACGACCGCACCGTCAAGTGATAGGTCTCCGAGGTACAGGTCCCAGAACCGGTCGGCTTCCTCGGGTTTTAGGGATAGGCCAGTCAGGATGGCCCTGAACTGTGAGCCAAGACGCCGTGCAAACCAGCGATGGACCCGGTAGATCGGATTGGTGCATTGACCTTCACGAAGAGCGAGCTCGGCGATCTCGGCAATGGGGACCTTCCCCGCTTCAAGCAGAGTGCCTTTGGGAAAGGCCGTGAAAGTCGTTTGCTGATTGGGTTCGGCAGAAAGCGGTTTGACTTGAGAGGCGCGCTGGGCCGGGGTCATGGTGCGCCTCCTTTTGTCGTCTGTTTCCGCAGCATGACCAGGTCGTTGTCCAGCCCGTGGCGGAGAAGATCGAGTCTGGATGACGCAGCCACGAGGCTTTCGGCGTGGACCGGATTGATCCGGAACGGGAAGAGGCTCGGGCTGTCGATCAGATCTTTCAGCGGAGCCGAGCCGTTGGCGCGGGCGTGGAGGGATGCTTCGGCCAGCCATGCGATCAGTCGGGAATCTTCAACAGCCAGCGTTGTCCCGGCGGAGTAAATGCCCTTTGCGCCGGTCTCCTGAAGTACGCCCCAGTCCAGGTACGAACGTAGCACACGGCGGGCCGCTCGGGAAACAGTTTCCCGCTCGCCGTATTGCTCGCGAACCCGGCGCTGGACATGAGCCGCGGCAGCGGAGCCCTGAAGCCTCAGAAGACGGCCGGTCTGGATGGCTACACCCGACCAGAACGGGTAGACGGCCATGACCATCCCCCAGTGGATGGCCAGATGATCGCGTCGAGGAACACGCTTGAGGAGTTCCAGTCCTTCGACGCGCAATGACTCGAGTTCTCTCGGAACCGTCAGCCACGTCTTGAGAAGAATAGTAATGATCTTCTCGCGATTGCCGCGCTCGGCCTGGCCGCCGACGGAAACCTTGTCCTTCAGCAGTTCCTGCAAGGCATCGTTGACCGCAGCCTTGTCATTCCCTGCCAGGATCAGGTTGGCCGTCTGCTCAAGCCATTCCAGACGCACTCGCTGACTGAATCCGATCTGGTCGGTCCGTCTGGTCATTCGCCCCTCCTGTCAATTTGGATCAGAGGGACAATGAGTTCCTCGACTGAAACGCCGCCGTGGCTCACGGTGCGCTGCTTTTCCTGGACAAACGCCTGCCGAGCAGGGGCCAGCAGGGCGAGGTAGTCCTCCGGGAGACCAACGGTTCCCCATTCCAACGCGGCTGGAAAGCGTTCTTTCACTTTTCCGCGAAGGGCCGCGTCTGGATAGATGCGGACTCGTTCGCCGCGCAGGTCCGCCACAGCCCCTTCGGATGGACGACCGCAACCTTCCGCCTCGACGTTGCCATGATCAGAGGTCAGGTAGACACGGAAGCCCCGATCCAAGAGCAGATCGAGAAGTGTGTTCAGGTATGGTTGCTTGGCCCACTGGCACACCTGGTTGTGCATCCCGGCGGTGCCCATTTCCATCCCGTGCATGATCTTGTCGACCTTGTCCACGACCAGCCCGGCGACTCTTGCCTTGGGATGAGAAAGCGCTTCGGAAACATTTTCCAGGCCGCCGTCGCCCAGGCCCTTGAGGTAGACGACCTCGTTTGGCATAAGGCCCTGATCCGCCCAGAACTGCGCCCAGAGAGCGGGTTCCTTGTCCGTGGTCTGGATACTGTTCGGGAAAAAGATGGGAGCCTTGCCGGCAAAGGTTGCCTGGCGCGAGACGGAGGTGAGCGAGGGAATCCAGGCAAAGACCGCCTGCTCCCGGAATCGAAAACCGGGCTGACGCGAGGCAAGTGCATCCCGGACTACCAGCCATTGGTCCATGGCAAGGCCGTCCACCACGATCAGTGCGATCTTGGAGTTGCGGTCTTCTCCCATTTGGCGGGCAAGAAATCGCGGGAGGTGATGCAACATGACCGGAGGCACCGGTGGCAGGTTGACAAGCCCGGCGTATCGCTTGAAGAGCCAACCTGCGAAACCGGCATCCACCTGCGCCTGCAAGTTCTTGATGCGTTCGCCCGTCGATTCGGGAATAGCCTCGGCCTGATCGTTCGCCAGCAGGATCGCCTCCGCCCATCCACGGGCAAAGTGGAACCAGTCCGTGTGCTTCGCGTCCTCGGCCGGAATGGATACTTCCAGGCTGTCGATGAGCTTGCCCAGGCGACGAGACCTGTCTTCGATGGGAGCGGTTCGAACGCCGATGCCTACCCAAGTTTTGGAAAGGGCGTCTGCATGATCGTGTGATACGGAGTGCAGCAAGCCCTCGACGAACAGGTTATCGATGTAGACCCGGATGTCATGGTGGTCGAAGGGCAGTTCGACCGGTCCCTCAATGGACAGACCGTAGGGCTTCTCATCCTCACGAACGCCGGACGTCCCTTTGGCTGCTTCACGGTCAAGGAAGATAGGCCAGCGCTCCTGGAGGAATGCGAAGAACGCCTCCCGGTCCGAAACCAGCGTCTCAAGCGGCCAGTCGTCGAAGACGTTGTTCTGGCGCAGGAGTTGGATGAACCGCTCGTCGAGGTCGGTTGGGATGCGCTGTCCGCGGTAGTGACGGCGCAGCAGCACCCGCANNAGGTCCGATGGCTGTTTGACCAGCTCGGGCGCGATTTCAAAGACGTGCCGGAGGACGAACTCCTTGGTGGCGTTGTCGCCCAATTGACCGGGTGCATGTCTCTTCTGTGCCTCATACAAGGCATCGAGGTCCCCACGATCCAGGGTGGTCACAACCGGGTAACTGAGGTTCGGGAAGATGTCGCCGAGGTTGAAGGAGAGTCTGCGACCGGCCTGGAGGAGATCATAGGGCAACCCACTGAGGTCGCTTGCTTGCGAGCGCAATACGACGACCAGGTCCGTGTGCTCGCCACGGTCCCAGCGGGAGCGGAACTTCGACTCGTAGGCATAACGGAACGCGATGTGGTCTTCGAACGGGATCAGCTCGAATCCGCGATCGCGGATGCCTTCGAGAATCCCTTCTTCGAGGAGGAGTCCGTCCGGATCGGCCACCAGGGTGAGTCGGGCGACCTTCGGGGTAAATTCCTTCAGGATTTGATCGCGCCAGCTACTCATGAACACCGCCCTCCACCCGAATCACAAGCAGCGGCACCATTTCGGGATAGGCATGGGCCTTCTGATCGAGCTGCTCCTGGAAGCTCCGCTCCTCCTGCGAGAGGAGGTTCAGGCGATAATTACGGACCTGGGGCAGGCCGATCCGCTCGACGGTCTTGCGGCGCGCGGCAAATGCGTAGTCAGCCTTCTCGCGCTCGCGTGCGATGCGCCCCCGGTGCTCTTGCACGAGCGCTTCGTAGATAGCTTTTCCGTGTTCCTCCGCGGCGCTTTGCAGCTTTGCGAAAGCGGCTTGGGAGACCTCGGCGTCCAGGACGGACCGGACCTTTGTGCTTGCCGCGAGGAGCTGGTCCCACACGTGTCTGGCCGTCGGCATATAGACCATGCCGTTGTCGGCCAGGAAGAGAGGCATGATCCGTCGACGGTTCCACTCCATAGTGGCAATCGCGATCCGCCACAAGGACCAGACGCCCTGAACTTCCTCGGAGAGACCTGGGATCGACACGATGGGGACCGGCTGGCCCGGCGCAAAACGTGGGAGCCGCATGGCCAGTCCGCGGACCTTCGGCTCTTCAAGGGTAAGATGCCGGGCGGCCGGAAGCCTCTCGGCTTCCTTGCCGGTGAAGACCACATTCTCATAGGTCTCGCCGTCAGGCCAGGTGAGGTCCCAGCTCTGGCTTCTTTTCTCGGCCTGGCCGCCGTGCGCCTTCAGGTAGCTCACGGTCATGCGCTCGACCCAATGGGGCAAGGGGTGAGTCAAGAGCCGCTGGGCTTCGCCAGGTTCCAGGTCCTCGGTCGCGCCAAGTACCGATGCGGTCGTGCGCGCCTCGCGAGCCTGCTCCTGCAAGCGGGCAACCACGCTCTCGACGGAGTCCTCCACCTTTTCGGGATTGAGGATCGCCTCGACATACATCTCGTCGAACATGTGGCCCGCCTGGGCCGAGTCGAGGACGTCGCCGGTCTTGTCAATGCCGAACTCCTCGAATATGACGGCGAGCTTCTGCTCCAGGACCTCACGGACCCGGTGCTCAACCGAGCCCTCGAAGACGAAGTTGACCGCGCGCACCGCATGGGCCTGACCGATACGGTCCACCCGGCCGATCCGTTGTTCGAGACGCATCGGGTTCCAGGGGATGTCGTAGTTGATCACCACGTGGCAGAACTGGAGGTTCAGGCCCTCCCCGCCGGCGTCGGTGGAGATGAGAATGCGGACATCCTTGGCGAACGTCTCCTGGACTCGCTTACGCTCTTCCATGTCCATGGAGCCGTTCAGACAGACGACCGAGAACCCGCGCTCGGTCAGGAACCGACGCAACATCTCCTGGGTGGGAACGAACTCGGTGAACACCAGAACCTTGAGCTCCGGGTCGCTCTCCTCGGACTGGAGGCGGTAGAGCCAGTCGAGTAGCGCCTCGGCCTTGGCATCCGGTCCGATCTGCTCGCATCGGGCCGCAGCCTCCAACAGCAGCTTGACCTCGACGCGCTCGTTCTTGAGCGCCTTGAGACGGGTGCGGAGCAGCACATCGATTTGCTCCTGGCCGTCCAGGTCCGCCCATTCCTCTTCGGAGGTGAGTGGGAACAGGGTCAATTGTTCCTGGGGTGCGGCGAGCGCTTCGAGCCGCCTTTCAAGCGTGGTGCGGATGGCGCTTGTGCTGGAGACCACCAGGCGCTGCATCAGGATCATTAGAAAGCCGATGTAGCTCCGCTTCTCCCGCATGGCCTGGTTGTAACCTTCGCGCACGTATTCGGTGACCGCCTCGTAGAGGAGTTGCTGACTGCGGTGTCGCTCTTCCCAGGAGACCGGGCCAAGCTGCGTGCGCCGGGGTTTGAACAGGGGCTTCCCATCGGCATCGATGGCGCGGCGCTTCTCGGTGCGGATGACATGCGGCTGGACCCGCTCGCGGGTGACGCTGCTGATGTCCGGGAACTCCTGGGCGTCGATCAGGGAAACCAGCCGATGAAAGGCGTCGGTCTTGCCCTGGTGCGGGGTGGCCGAAAGCATCAGGAAATATGGCGCAGCCTCGGCCAGGCCCTGGCCCAACTTGAATCGGGCTACTTGATCGGTGCTGCCACCGAGACGGTGTGCTTCGTCCACGATGACCAGGTCCCAGCCGGCGGAGATCAGGTCCTCAAACCGCTCCCGGTTGTGCTCGCTCACCTGGGCCGCGCTCCAGCCGCGCCGCTTGTCCAGAGGCTTGACCGAGTCCATCGGCACGACCACCTGCGAGAACATCTGCCAGGCATTGGCGGGCAGAACTTCCAAGTCGGAATTGCCCTTTTCGCCGTTTCCCGGGCCCGTCACCGGGGCAATTCGTTTCAATGTCTTGATGTCCTCGGGAAGCACGAGTTGGAAGGTCTCCCCGAAGTGAAAGCGCATCTCGCTGACCCACTGGCTCACCAACCCTTTCGGGGCGATGACCAGCGTTCGCTTGACCAGCCCGCGAAGTTTGAGCTCCCGCATGATGAGCCCAGCCTCGATGGTCTTGCCCAAGCCGACCTCGTCCGCCAAGAGATAGCGCACGCGGTCGTTGGCGATGGCGCGGGATAGAGCACGAATCTGGTGCGGCAGCGGGATGACGGAGGACTCGATGGGCGCGAGCAGGACGTCCTGGGTCAGAGCGTCGGCTACCCGCGCGGCAGCAGCGATGTAGGCGATATCGTCCGGCGAGCCGGTGCCTGCGCTCTCCAGGGATTTGAGCCTGGAAGCCGGGATGCGGACCACGGAGTCGCGGCCGGGCAGCCAGACGCGGCAGGTCGTCTCCCCCCAAAGCGTCTGGGCTTCGATGACTTGACAAATCTGCCCGTGGTCCGGGCTGTAGTACCAGCTATTTGCATCAATCCGCATCATTCAACAGCTCGCTTAGCTCCAGAGCTTTGCCCTCGCACACGCGATGAGCCGCCTTTGCCAGAACCTCGGCCCTGGCGGACAGAAATGCGTCATAGTCGTTCTTTACCCGCCCGCGCCGCTCATCGTCGGGGATGCCGTCATAGCCGACCGCCAACCGAGCGTAGGGAATGAGGTGCGTTCTCAGTCGGCGTTTCATCTCCTCTTCCCCAAGGGCGCAGTTGTCCGCCCGTTCCTTCAGATAGGTAATGGGGTCCTTGTCCGAGATGGTGCGGTTTGTCCGCCAAGTCACCAGAGCGCAGTTGAGCGCCCGAAAAATCTGCTCATCAGGGATTCCCGCATCCTCGAGCGTCGCGGCCGGAAAGAGGTGGTGATACTCGCGGGGATGCTCTTTGGACGTAATGGTGGCCACCGTTGCCCGCGCCCCGTCGGCCAGGTCCTCGGCACCGCACTTGAGCTGCAGCGACAACAACCCACGGCCAAGGATGGACTTGCGTTTCGGCCAATCGGCCTGCAACACCATTTCCTTCGAGGGAAGCGGATACGATTCCTGGTTCAAAATCGGCACAACGTCCTCGGCCGCACCGTCGCAGAGCACCTTTCGTAATCCGCGGTAATCCTGCAGGGCGTTGGATGTGGATGACTGCTCGTAACGCGAGGTCAGGAAGGCCCGCCAGAGGTATTTGCGCAGGAGGAGTCGGGCATTGCCCAGCTTGTCCGGCTGTGTCGGCAAATGCTCCCACAACGCGGCGATAATGGGGATGGCCGTGTAGCTCGGAAGCCGCTGGGCGTCGAAAATACTCTCGTCTTCGAGGAAGCTCACCATACCCTTGATACCTTTGACGACCGTGTCCCACTCGTTGAGCATCCGGGTGTAGTCGATTCCGCGATATCCCGCCTGGCTGGGGATGCGATCCTGACGCAAAGCCACCACATCCAATACCAGACTCGGCAGGTCAGCATATTCCGCCGCCCGCGGAACGGCCACGTTCAGAGCATCCACATGTTCATGCAGCGACTTGCCCGTCTCTTCTTCTACCAGCGCCACCACGATGTCGTAGGTGGACAGGCGCACCGAACTGGTGTTCATTTTGATGAAGACGTCCAGCGCTACTTCCTTGGGCGTCTTGGCCGGCAGCGCCAGGTACGGCAGATTGAATGCCTTCACCTTGTCGCGCAGTGCGATGATCTCGTCGAACAGCTTGTCTTTCTTATCGTGGTCGTTTCCGACAGAGGTCGCGATCCACTGACGAATCTCCGGGAGGATGTCATCCGGTCGCAGTAGAGTGATCGGGATAAACCCTCGATTCCAGCACTCCTTTGGATCGTCCACCCACATGGGGTAGCGGCTGCCGTTCTTCCTCCAGCGGGCCTGCCCATAGACATAGGGCAGCTTCGTGGACCCATCGCCGGGGTCATCTTCGAAGCCGATCAGGTAGCTACGGTCCGGGTACTTGCCGTGGAGGCTCCGCCACAGGGCCGTCAGCCGCTGCTGGCCGTCCAGGAGTTGCTCGGTCACCTTTTCACCCGACTCCGGCGCATCGACCATGGTGCGGCTCTTGAATTTCTCTTCATCGCCGACCTCCAGGATCAGCGTCGCGCCTGAAGGCAGACCGCGCAGAACCGTCGTCAAGAGTCCGGAGACCTCTCCATGTCCCCAGGCCATGAACCTCTGGAACCGTGGCAACGTGATTTGCCGCGACCGGATACGGTTGAACCATTCCGGCAGAAACCGGTCATGCGCATGCATGGGCAATTTCTCCTTGGATCGTCATCATGCGTCCTCCCCCGAGCGAGTGAGCGCCTGGTCGTACCACATGAGGAGCTTGGGGTCTTCCTGGAGGACGTTCTCTGGAACCTTGCGGGCCACGGTGATGATGGTGGCGTAGTCGCGCTCCTGCCAGGCCTTTTTGAAGCCGGCCCGGACGGCCTCGAGACGGAACACCTTCAGGCGCTTTTGGCTGGACGTCCGGTAGTCCTCGAACTCCTTGAGCAGTGACCTCTCGCGCAGCTTCTCCAGGTCTCCGGCTTTGTTCGGGTCGGGAACGTACCAGCGGTCCTTGCCCTTGGCGCGCAGGCGTTCGTCATCCTTGGGCAGGTTCCGCAGCTCTTTGAAATTTGTGGAGAGGTAGCTGTGAATCTGGTTCGGCACCTCGCCCTTGCCGTCGTAGCGCAGGAAGTTCTGCTCGAGCAGTTCGGAGAGCTCCAGTGGCTTCTCGTGTTTCTGCCAGCCGCCGATTTCCTTGATGAATTGCGGGTGGATTTCTTGGAAGGTCTGCGGCTTCCTGACAAGCTGCTGTTTGAGCCACTGAATGGCCGAGGCTTCATCAGTAACGAAGAGCTGGAGCTGCAAAACCTCTCGGACGGTCATGCGCTTCTTGTCGTATTCAGCCACCTGTTCGGGCAGGAAGTACATACCGTCCCGCTCGGGAAAGCGCTGGACAAGCCCGGCGTAGAACTCCGCTGCGGACAGCGGCACCGTCACGCCGCGCTGGACGTGAAAGGCGACCATGCGGTCGAAAAGCAAGTAATTCTGACGCTCGGCAATGATTTCGACCTGACCGTCCTTTGAGACGAAAACCGGAAGTTGCTTCAGGTGGGTACGGATGAAGTCCCAGACACCTTCCTCTTTTCCAGATTCGAGTTGAAAACGATCCTCAAGGCCTCCATTCGGTTTGTAGGCAGAAATAACCAAATCTTGCTTGACAGCCGTCGGCGTCATTACCGCTTTGAACGAGTGCTGTTTTTTGTCGAGCGACGCCACATTCGCCACAACGAATCCACTCCGTTCGAGAGCGGATTGGATCGCATTCCACACAGATGCTTTCGTGTTGGAGAATTCTACTGTTAGCCATCGACCAGGCTTCAATATCCGGTAATATTCAGAAAAGCTTCTCTCCATGAGATCGCGGTACTCGTCGATGCCCTTTCCTTGAGATGCGCTGACTATCGCTTCAGCTTTTTGGTTGGTCACGACTCCGAGCAATCCCTCCCAAAAGAAGTTCAATTCCGAATAATCGAAGTTATGGCCGAAGGGAGGATCTGTAAAAATGTAGTCAACAGAAGAGGCCGGGATATGCCGCAGATTCCCAGCGTCTTGTGTGCTGATGATATGGCCTCTTCGCGGATCAATGGGGGGTGTCAGGCTATCAGCAATAGTCGCTGCGTTACGTTGAAAGGTCTTTAACACGTGTGGAGGCGTGATCAAGGAGCCTATGTATAGAGTTCCGGATAGTGGTCCTCCGCCTTTTCGATCCGCGCGGAACCGGCGCATTCGTGATGTGTACGGGAGGGAAGCGGTGAGGGCAAAAAGCAACATTTGGCGCAGATTGCTATCAGGATATTTCTGTATCTGATGCAACAAAGCAGCCACGAACAGATGCTCGCGCGAGGTGAAGAACTGATGGAGATAAGTCACTCCAATTGGTGCATTTCGCTGTGTTTCCTTCCCATCGATCAAAGCGATTGCCGGTAAGCCACGAGTGCCGAGTAGACTCTCAGCAGTATTTAGCGTCTGCCTATCTTGATCGTCTGGAAGTTTCTCGTACCTTGTCGATCCGACCGTGTAATTGATGAGAACTGGTTCGATGCGGAGTTGTCGGATGGTCTGCTTGAGAATAGGATCGAAAAACGTCGTATGCACCGGCTCCCACTTTGACTCTGGAACCACAGCCTTGCAGTGAGTGCATTTCAACTCCGACCGTAGCGAGTCGTTAGTCTCATCTACGAGCACCTCGTAGAGTGTCGTCTCCGTGGTGCATTCAGGACATCTGACGACATCGGAATAAAGGGTAAATTCGACACTACCTTGCTGTGCAGAGCGGTGAGAATATTGTTTGTGCTCTACAGCCTTTCTGTCGCGCACTTTCCATCCCGAATGGCGAGTCAAGTATAGATGGCCCAACTCGCTTTCAACTGAAGCACAAACAGTCTTAACGGCCGTTTGAAAATTCCTCCGGTCGATTGGCCTAAGCAGGTTGCTGGCGATGAATGTTGCCATGGGCGAGAGATCTGCAAGAATAGCCAATCGCGGCCCCAGCAAAGTTTTCGAGAAAACAGATGTTCTGTCTTTGCCGGAATCCCCGCACAAAGCTGCAGCCACACCCGTCATCCCGGTCCCGCAAAATCCATCGAAAACCACGTCCCCCGGCTCCGTGTAGTGCAAGATGTACCGCATGATGGCTTTGTGCGGCACCTTGGTGTGGTAGGAGTGGGCGTTGTAGATCGGGTCGTTTTTCCCCTCGCTCACATCCGCGGCGAACGGCTCGCGGCTGTATGGCTTGCTCGGGTCGTAGGGCTTGCCGTAATGCTTGATGAAGTCGGCGATGAACGGGTTCGGGCAGGCGGTGTAGTATGGCGGATCGGACAGCGCCAGGATGTCCTCGTCCGAACCGATGGGGAATCCCTCGATCTTGCGGAACTCTGGGTCCTTCAGCTTCTCGCGCAGGAGGCCCAGGAAATGCTTACGCCGCTCCTCGTCGTTCGGGAACGTCATGCCGAGACATTCCACCGGACCGGCCGGCGCTGATTTCGGCTCAAGATTGAAAAGGTCGCCCATCGTTTTCATTCCTCAACTTCCGCCTGCCTTGAAGGCGCTGGTGTTCCGGATCATCCGTACAGTTCCGCTTCCGCTCAATGTTCCTTGTCCTTCGGCGGGTTGGGGTCCTTACCCGGCGCGATGGTGTCCTTGCTGCGAATCTTGCCGTCCACGCCCTTGGTGGTCAGCTCGCCACCACCTTGATTCTTGAGCATCCCCTTTGCCGCCTGCTCCGCTTCCTTCTGCGTCTTGTGAACGCTCGAAGCCTTTTGCGCGTCGTTGCGTTTGTTTTCCCACGTCCCGTCAGGGCGACGTGAAACGGTCCGATCTCTGCCTTTGCTCATGGTCGTTCTCCTTTCTGTTCAGGTTTCACCAGCGGCATTGCCGTCACTCCAACACGATCCGGACCTTGTCGGGCTCCTTGCCCTTGGTCAGTCCGTCCAGGTATTCCTCGAACCGCTTCCGCATCTCCGCCGGGGTAGCCGGTGAGCCGCCCGAGAGCAGGGCGTCGCGCAGGTCCGCGATCTTGACCGAAACCTTGGTGAGCCCGGAGAGCACCTCCTGCAAGGCGTGGATGAAGTCCTGATCTAGGTCGTCCGGCAGGGTTCGCTTCTTGATGAAGCCGTCCACCAGTTTGCGCGGCTCGGGCTTGAGCAGGCTCAGGTTCCCCTTGGTGGTCGGGTCTTCGAGGTTGGCGAGCAGCGTTTGTGTCCAGTTCTCGACCAGCTTGTCGAGTTCGCCGTCCAAGGCGTCCAGTATCGTCGCTGCGGGAGCCGTGGGCGGTTCCGCGCCCGGTTTGAAGTTGCAGTGCGGGCAGACCGGCGATGCCTCCAGTTCCTGCTCGGTGAGCGCAAAGCAGCTCCTTAATCCGGCGAGCCGGTTCTGGAAATCCGAAAGATGCTGGCGCGGCATCAGGTCGATGGTGGAAAGTTTCTGCAGGTCCTTGAGCCGCTCGTCGCCCATGAGTTGGGCCTTGCGCTTATCCTCGTTCACGCCAAGACGCGCTTTCGCGTGCATGGAGAGGTAGGCCAGCAGGTAGGCCTTCTTGAGGTCGCCGAGCTTGCGCTGGGTCTGCTGGCGGAAGGTGGCCGCGCTCCGCTTGGAAGGGTCGCCGATCTGGGCGAGCACCTCGTCCCGCGCCGCCTTCATTTTGTCGATCCACTCATGGCCGGTGGGCAGGACCGCCTCGGCGGTGGAGAGGTACGAGGCCGTGGACCCGAGGTCCACCACCAGTTCCTCGAGCGACTTGATCTCGGCAAGGGAACTGAGCCCGCTCCGATGGGCGGTTACCTCCGAGGCGTCATAGCGGAAATTCTTGAGCTTGCCGGTCGTGGTGTAGGCTTGCAGGGATTCGAGGAAGGTCTTGGTCTCGTCCAGTTTCGCGCGGAGCTTTTTGATCTCATCCTCGGCCAGCAGACTGCGGCCCCAGAAGAACAATCCGGTCTGCATGCTCTGCTGCACCAGCACCAGCCGTTCGACGGCGTTGGTGACAGCCTTCTGCAGCTCCTGAACCGGCTCGTCCTTGCCTTGGGTGACCAGTTGGGCCATGCCCGGCGTGAGTCCAAGCAGTTCGAAGAGCGCCTTGAGCGCCGGAAGATTCCAGTCCTTGGGCCGCTCGATGTGCTTGAACTGGGCCAGCTCGTCGATGCCGGTTCCGGCCAATTGCGCCAGACCCGTGGCATCGAACTTCTTGCCCGGAATGGAGAGGACCACCTCGCCGGCATAGACCAGCGCGGCCAGCACCACCACGGCCCACTCGGGTTCGAGGCGCAGCGTCTGCGGCGCGAGGTATTCCACACCGAGGACATCCTGGATCAGCTCGGAGCGGTTGACCACCTGTCCGTGGCCCTTTTTCTTGGCGACGCCAAGGATGTGTTTGGCGTACTTGGACCGGTAGGGATCGAGCCGCTCGCCGTCGAGAAGCTCCAGCGCATCCAGCACCGCGGTGGCCTGCTTGGTGCGGTTCTGTCCGGCGATGGCGCGCAGGGCGTCCTGCGCGGCCTGGGCCCGGTTCGCCCCGGTGATGAGCACCGAGAAGAACGGGTATTCGGGAGCCTGGTCCTGGAAATGGGGACCCAAACAAATTCCTGCGATGGTGTTCACCAGGTCGCGGAAGTTGATGCGATCAACGGAGCCGATGCCGGAAAGCTCCCGGATGGACTTACCCTTGGCCCATTCAGTCAGGGACTTGGCGCGCCCCTGGTAGGTGACCTCGAAGGCCGTGGTCATATTCTTTTGGAGCCACTGCACGAGGTCGCGCAGGAAGTTCGATGCCTTGGATTCGTAGGTGGACTTGGCATGGCCCGAAGCGGTGGATGCAAGGTCCAGGGCAGCGGCGTAGCTTCGAAGCGCGGTACGGAATTCCTCGTCCGTGTTCGTCAGGCGCAGGAATAGCTCCTCGGGTTTTTTCTCGTCCTTGAAATGCGGCGCGTCAAAGGGCTGGATGAAATAGAGGTAGAAGTCTCGCGGCGGCACCGCTGTGGAGCGTTCGTTGGGTGCGCCGAAGAAAAGGTATCCCTGGCGCGCGGCCTTGCGCTCCAGCCATTCGAGCTCGTGCTGCCAGATTTTATAGCCCGTAACGTAGGTCTGGTCCGTGCATTCCATGACCCGCCGGAGCGCTTCGTAGTAGTAGCGGTCGAGCTGCGAGGAATCGAGGCTCTCGGCCCGCTTCTCGATCAGCGCGTCGAAGTCGTCGGTCTTCTTGAGGTCCAGGTAATACTGGCGGTTGTCCGGATTGGACGAGATGAACTGCCCGCTGACTGTTTTGTGGATTTCCCGCAGGACAGTCTCCACCTGGGAGAGCAGGTCATCGGCCGGATCGCCGCCCAGTTCCTCAATGCCCGGCTGGAAGAGGCACAACCCGTCGCGCAGTTCCTCCGCCGTCGCGCCCAGGGGCGCGTAGATGTCGCCCGTCGTGAGCCGGTGGACGGACAGCGCGTGGATGAGCTGGGTCGCCATGGGCTTGTATGCCGGGCGGGTGAAGGCCTGCTGGATGCGCGACTCCAGCACCATGCTGCAATCGATGACCGCCTTGATGTCCGGAACGGCGCGGAAGGACGGGTTCTCGCGCAGGGTCGTCCAGTAGCCGTCATAGGCGATGACCCCGGGCCGGTCGTCGGGCACGTTCTGGTTGAGGAGCTTCTTCATGGCCAGGGACAGGGTCTTGAGCACCTCGCGCTTTTCCACCGCGGTGACCCGCTCGAAGGTGTCGATGTAGTCCGGATGCACGGGGAAGAGCCGCACGAATTCGTCCATGCGCTCGTTCATGCGGCCATAGAACTTGGCGAAGGGAGTCAGATACTCCCGGATTTTCACCTGCTGGTCGGCGGTCTTCTTGAGCAGACGCTCGGCCACCACGAACTTGACGTCCTTGCGGGCGATGAGGATTTGCTCGAAGCGGTCCTTCACCCGGCGGATGCTGTCGGCCACAAAGGAAAAACGAGGGCTGTCGAAAATGGCTTCCTGGACACCGGCCATGAAGCGGAACCGCAGGTCCTTGCAGACCTCGCCGATCTCGCGCAGGAAGTTGAGATCGAGAATGAGTTCCTGATCCTTGCGGGTGCGCAGGTAGTCGAGCAGTTCGTCCACCACCAGGAGCAGTCCATGGTCGGGATGCTCCTGGTGGAAGGCGGTCATCATCTCTTCGAAGGAGTGCTTGTTATTGGACACCTTGTCTGCGGGCGGGAAGGAATAAGACACGCCCATTGCGGCCAGGTGCTCCTCCAGTTCGGCCACGAGGATGTCGCGCAGGGACATGGTGGTCGCGCCGATCTCAGTCCGGACCACCTTGAACCGCCCGCTGATCTTGCCCGCGGCGCTGGCCACGCTCTTGTCGTTCAGATGCATTGCGAGATCGCCGTTTTCAGCCAGGGCGGAGATCACGGACATGATGTGCGATTTACCGGTGCCGTAGTTGCCTACGACCAGCAGCCCCTTGTTGTCCATGGGCTGGTCGAACTGAAGCTGAGGAACGACCAG